>CP110972.1:5060000-5660000 GCA_028869255.1 Pseudomonas poae
GTAGCCGTGGGGGAATTCCACTGCGTATTCCGGCGTCGCCTGGTTCATGAAGGTCTGATAGATCTCGCTGCTGGCAATCACCGCGCCCATCGGGATCGCGCCGTTGGTGACTTGTTTGGCGATACACATCAGGTCCGGGGTCACACCGAAGCTGTCGGCGCCGAACATCGAGCCGGTACGGCCAAAACCGGTGATCACTTCGTCGAACACCAACAGGATGTTGTGCTGGTCGCAGATCTCACGCAGACGCTTGAGGTAACCCTGCGGCGGCACCAGCACGCCGGCGGAACCGGCCATCGGCTCTACAAAGACCGCCGCGATGTTAGACGCGTCGTGCAATTCAATCAGTTTGAGCAACTCATCGGCCAAAGCGATACCGCCCTGCTCCGGCATGCCACGGGAGAAGGCATTGCTCGCCAGCAGGGTGTGCGGCAAATGGTCAACATCCATCAACCCTTGGCCAAACAGCTTACGGTTGCCGTTCACACCACCAAGGCTAGTGCCGGCGATGTTCACACCGTGATAACCACGGGCGCGGCCGATCATTTTGGTCTTGGTCGCCTGGCCTTTCAGGCGCCAGTACGCTCGCACCATCTTCACTGCCGTATCGGCGCACTCGGAGCCGGAGTCGGTGAAGAACACATGGTTCAGGTTACCCGGGGTCAGATCGGTGATCTTTTCCGCCAGTTGGAAGGACAAAGGATGACCGTATTGGAAGCCCGGGGAGTAGTCCAGGGTGCCCAGTTGCTTGGATACCGCCTCCTGAATTTCCTTACGCGTGTGCCCGGCGCCGCACGTCCACAGGCCCGACAACGAGTCGTACACCTTGCGGCCCTTGTCATCGGTCAGCCAGCTGCCCTCGGCGGCCACGATCAAGCGCGGGTCACGCTGGAAGTTACGGTTGGCGGTGTAGGGCATCCAGTGCGCATCCAACTTCAGTTGGCTGGCCAGGGACGATGGGGCGTTTTCGGGCATGTTCATCAGCAAAACCTCGCAGGGCAAAAGGCAGCGTCGGGATTGAAAAAGCGTTGTTGCAGCTAAATTGCCACGGGGATAAAGTCGGTGAAATTCAACTCTTCTAACCTTCAGTCAGGGCTTCACTAAACTATGAGCAGCCGCCGACCCGATCCCCTGGCCCAAGTCAGCGACTTCGATATCCGCCTGCTGCGCATCTTTCGC
Organism: Pseudomonas poae; assembly: GCA_028869255.1. Classification (NCBI taxonomy): domain Bacteria; kingdom Pseudomonadati; phylum Pseudomonadota; class Gammaproteobacteria; order Pseudomonadales; family Pseudomonadaceae; genus Pseudomonas; species Pseudomonas poae. The sequence continues at coordinate 5,061,180 of CP110972.1, forward strand.
AGCGTGGTGGAGTGCGGCGGCTTCTCGGCGGCCGAGACCGTGCTCGGCATCGGGCGCTCGGCCATCAGCCAGCAAATGAGCGACCTGGAACAACGCCTCGGATTAAGGCTGTGCCAACGCGGGCGCGCCGGGTTCTCCCTGACCGAAGAAGGCCGCGAGGTCTACCAGTCGGCACTGCAGCTATTAAGTGCGCTGGAAAGTTTCCGCACCGAGGTCAACGGCCTGCACCAGCATTTGCGTGGCGAGTTGATCATCGGCCTCACCGACAACCTCGTCACCCTGCCCCATATGCGCATCACCCATGCGCTGGCCCAGTTGAAGGAACGTGGCCCCGACGTGCAGATCCAGATTCGCATGATTGCTCCCAATGAGGTCGAGCAAGGCGTACTCGACGGCCGTCTGCATGTGGGCGTGGTGCCCCAGGCCAGCGCCCTCTCGGGCCTGGAGTACCAGCCGTTGTACAGCGAGCGCTCGCTGCTCTACTGCGCGGTGGGCCACCCGCTGTTTTATGCCGACGACAAGCAATTGGACGACACGCGCATCGACACCCAGGATGCGATTGCCCCGACATTCCGCTTGCCCGCCGAGATCCAGGCCCACTACCAGGCGCTCAACTGCACCGCCAGCGCTTCCGGACCGCGAAGGCATGGCGTTCCTGATCCTTACCGGCCGCTACATCGGCTACCTGCCTGATCACTACGCCAGCCTGTGGGTGCAACAGGGCCGACTGCGTGCGCTGAAATCGGCTACGCGCTTTTACGATTTAAGCCTCGCATCGGTCACGCGCAAGGGCCGTCGCCCTCATTTGGTGCTGGAAAGCTTCCTCGAAAGCCTGGCGGCAACCCGCTAACTCGGGCCTTACGCAAAAAGCTGAGCACCTGGACAGCTTTTTGCAAGCGTGCAAGGACCTTGAACTGTCCGCCGTGAGTTTGCCCGCCATGCCACCAGAATCCTCCAGCCCCAGCGACCTGATCTACGGCCTCAACGACCGGCCCAAACCCGCACCCGCACTGTTGGCCGCCCTGCAACATGTGCTGGCGGCTTTCGTCGGCATCATCACACCGCCGCTGATTATCGGCTCCACCCTGGGCCTTGCGGCCTACCTGCCCTACCTCATCAGCATGGCGCTGATGGTCTCCGGCGTAGGCACGTTCATCCAGGCACGTAGGCCATTTGGCATCGGCGCCGGCATGATCTGCCTGCAAGGCACCAGCTTTGCGTTTCTCGGCGCAGTGTTGTCGGCGGGGTTTCTGGTGAAGCAACGTGGCGGTAGCCCGGAAGACATCATGGCGATGATCTTCGGTGTGTGCTTTTTCGGTGCTGCGGTGCAAATCGTACTGAGCCGTTTTATTGGGCAACTCCGCCGAGTCATCACGCCGTTGGTGACCGGGATCGTGATTACACTGATCGGCATCAGCCTGATCAAAGTGGGCATCACCGACCTCGGCGGCGGATTCAACGCAACGGACTTCGGCGCGCCGACCAACCTGGCGCTGGGCCTGTTCGTGGTGCTCACGATCATCCTGCTCAATCGCTCGAATACGCCGTGGGTGCGCCTGTCGGCGATCATCATCGGACTGGCCGTGGGCAGCCTGGCGGCGTGGTTCAGCGGCAAACTGGTACCGCAGGCCTTGCCCGACTTGCCGTGGGTCAGCCTACCGATCCCGTTTCGCTTCGGTTTCAACTTCGACTGGAGCGCGTTCCTGCCGATCGCGCTGATTTATCTGATCAGCAGTATCGAAACCGTGGGCGACCTGACCGCCAACTGCATGATCGCCCGCCAACCTATCAGCGGCCCTTCTTATATAAGCCGACTCAAAGGCGGCGTATTGGGCGATGGGGTCAGTTGCATGATCGCCGCCACGTTCAGCGCATTCCCCAACACCACCTTCGCGCAGAACAACGGCGTGATCCAACTCACCGGCGTGGCCAGCCGTTACGTCGGCTTATATATCGGCGTCGTGCTGTTTTGCCTCGGTTTGTTTCCGCTGATTGGCGCGGTGCTGCAGCAAATCCCCAAACCGGTGTTGGGTGGCGCGACCCTGGTGATGTTCGGCAGTGTGGCCGCCGCCGGCGTGCGCATCCTCGCCCAGGCCCCGCTGGACCGTCGCAGCATGCTGATCATCGCGACTTCGTTTGGCGTCGGCCTGGGCATCGCCGCCCAACCGAACCTGCTGCATCTGATGCCAACCTTGGTGCAGAACCTGTTCGACTCGGCTATCACCAGCGGCGGGCTCACGGCCATCGTGTTGTGCCTCTTGTTGCCGGAAACCAAAGCGAGCGCCACTGCCGCAAACCGCACGTCGGAAAGCGACACGCTGGAACCGCTTTGACGGTTTTATTGCATCAGGACTTGTCTGAGGCTTGAGGGTGGGTTATCTGTGCACACGTCGCCATCATCGATCAGCACGGAAACCTCCATGAGCCTCGAAGTTCCTGCCCACAGCAACCCCGCCGGTAAACCCGCCAGCCGCATTCGGCAAAAGAACGAACAAGCGATTCTCCAGGCGGCTGAAGATGAATTCGCGCGCCATGGCTACAAAGGCACCAGCATGAACACCATTGCAGCCAGCGCCGGGCTGCCGAAGGCCAACTTGCACTACTACTTCACCAATAAGCTGGGCCTGTATATCGCGGTGCTCAGCAATATCCTGGAGTTGTGGGACAGTACCTTCAACGCCCTGACCGCCGATGACGACCCGGCGGTGGCGCTTACCCGCTACATTCGCACCAAGATGGAGTTCTCGCGGCGCCAGCTCCAGGCTTCGCGGATCTTTGCCATGGAGATCATCAGTGGCGGCGAATGCCTGACCGAATACTTCAGCCAGGACTACCGTGCCTGGTTCAGCGGCCGGGCCGCCGTGTTCCAAGCCTGGATCGACGCCGGCAAAATGGACCCGGTCGACCCGGTGCACCTGATCTTCCTGCTGTGGGGCAGTACCCAGCACTATGCCGACTTCGCCACCCAGATCTGCCGCGTCACCGGTCGCACCAAGCTGACCAAGCAGGACATGGAAGACGCCGGCACCAACCTGATCCACATCATTCTCAAGGGCTGTGGCGTCAAGCCGGCCTACTGAAGACGGGACTTATGCCTTTCACGCTTACCGGTCTGTGCGAGTTTCGCGAAGAAATACGCAAAAGCCGCTTTATCACCCTCGCCGCTCCGATCACCAGCCCGCAGGAAGCCCAGGCGTTTTTCGAGCAGCACAGCGACTTGAACGCCACGCATAACTGCTGGGCCTGGAAGCTGGCCGATCAATACCGCAGCAATGATGACGGCGAACCCGGCGGCACCGCCGGGCGGCCGATCCTTGCGGCCATCGAGGCGCAAGGGTTTGATCAGGTCGCCGTATTGGTGATTCGCTGGTATGGCGGCATCCAGCTGGGCACCGGCGGCCTTGCACGTGCGTACGGTGGTGGCGCGAATAAATGCCTGCAAACCGCCGAGCGAATCGAGCTGATCAGCCGCGTGCCCCTGAGGTGTGCCTGTGGATTTTCCGAGTTGAACCTGGTCAAACTGCGCGTCGCTGAACTGGGCGGGCTGGTGGTCGAAGAAACCTTCACCGCCAACGGCGTCGAGCTGCAACTGGCCTTGGGCCAAGCCCATATCGACACCCTGCAAACACAACTCGCCGACCTCAGCCGTGGACGTATCCTGCTACAACGCTGAAACTACTCACGCTTGCGACTCTAAAGGAAGCCTTTCATGTCTACGCCAAAAACCGCACTGATTATCGGCGCTTCACGCGGGCTGGGCCTTGGCCTGGTCAAGCAACTGCTCCAGGACGGCTGGGATGTGACCGCCACCGTGCGCGACCCAGGCAAGGCCGATGCCCTGAAAGCCGTGGGCCCGGTGCAGATCGAGAAGCTCGACATGGACGATCAGCAAGCCGTGATCGCCCTGAGCCAACGCCTCAAGGACCGCACCTTCGACCTGCTGTTCGTCAACGCCGGCGTCAAAGGCCCGGCCAATCAGGAGCCTGGCCACGCCACCCTGGCGGAAGTCGGCCAACTGTTCTTCACCAATGCTGTGGCGCCGATCAACCTGGCCCAGCGGTTTGTCGGGCAGATCCGCAAAGACAGCGGCGTGCTGGCCTTCATGAGCTCGGTATTGGGCAGTGTGACCATCCCCGACGGTTCGGACCTGGCGCTGTACAAGGCCAGCAAAGCTGCGCTCAACTCCATGACCAACAGCTTTATCACGCAACTTGGTGACCGCAAGCCCACCGTATTGTCATTGCACCCGGGCTGGGTGAAGACCGACATGGGCGGTGAAAACGCGCATATCGACGTCGAGACCAGCGTGCGCGGCCTGGTCGACCAGGTGAACGCCTACACCGGCAAGGGCGGCCATCACTTCATCGACTACAAAGGCGACACCATCGCCTGGTAAACCCAACCCTGTAGGAGCGGGCTTGCCCGCGATGACCTCAAGAGCAGCGCTTTCCTACAGGTAGACCAGAACTCCAACTACACGTAATCTAGCCGCTCGCCCTCCCCGGCGACCCTGGATCAGCAGACAGGGCAACACTGAGCTGGCAAACCTGAACCCATCATTCAGAGGAGCCGGCCAATGCCTGCGACCCGTATCTGGTTAAAAAACCCCCTCGCGATTTTCACCGCCAATGGCCTCGACGCCCGTGGTGGCCTGGTGCTGCAAGACGGCGTGATCACCGAAGTGCTGGGCTGGGGCAAAGAGCCCGCCGTGCCCTGCGGGCAAGTGTTCGACGCCCGCGAACATGTGATCCTGCCGGGGCTGATCAACACCCATCACCATTTCTACCAAACCCTGACCCGCGCCTGGGCGCCGGTGGTCAATCAACCGCTGTTCCCGTGGTTGAAAACCCTGTACCCGGTCTGGGCACGGCTTACCCCGGAAAAACTTGCGCTGGCCAGCAAAGTCGCGCTGGCCGAATTGCTGCTCTCGGGCTGCACCACAGCAGCCGACCATCACTACCTGTTCCCCGACGGCCTGGAGCAGGCCATTGATGTACAAGTAGAAAGCGTGCGCGAACTGGGCATGCGCGCCATGCTCACCCGCGGCTCCATGAGCCTGGGCGAGGCCGACGGTGGCCTGCCGCCGCAACAGACCGTGCAACAAGGCCAAGTCATCCTCGACGACAGCCAGCGCCTGATCCGCGAGTACCACCAACGCGGCGACGGCGCGCAGATCCAGATTGCCCTGGCGCCTTGCTCGCCGTTTTCGGTCACTCCACAAATCATGCAAGCCAGCGCCGAACTGGCCGACAGCCTTGATGTGCGCCTGCACACTCACCTGGCGGAAACCCTCGACGAAGAAGACTTCTGCCTGCAGCGTTTCGGCCTGCGCACGGTGGACTACCTCGACAGCGTCGGCTGGCTTGGCCCGCGCACCTGGCTGGCGCATGGCATTCACTTCAACCCGGACGAAATCGCACGCCTGGGCGCCGCCGGCACCGGTATCTGCCATTGCCCCAGCTCGAACATGCGCCTGGCGTCCGGCATCTGCCCAACCCTGGACCTGCTTGCCGCCGGGGCGCCGATTGGCCTGGGCGTGGACGGTTCGGCGTCCAACGATGCGTCGAACATGATCCTGGAAACACGCCAGGCGTTGTACATCCAGCGCCTGCGTTACGGAGCAGAGAAGATCACCCCAGGGCTGGTGTTGGGTTGGGCGACAAAAGGTTCGGCGCAGTTACTTGGCCGTAGCGACATCGGCGAACTGGCCGTCGGCAAACAAGCCGACCTGGCGTTGTTCAAACTCGATGAGCTGCGCTTCTCCGGCAGCCACGATCCGATTTCGGCGCTGCTGCTGTGCGGCGCCGACCGGGCGGACCGGGTGATGGTCGGCGGCAAATGGCGGGTGATCGACGGACAGGTCGAGGGCCTGGATCTGAAGGGCCTGATTGCCGATCACAGCCAGGCGGCGCGGGCGCTGATCAGCGGGATCTAAGCCAGGCGCAGATCAAATGTGGGAGCCGGGCTTGCCCGCGATGCAGGCACCTCGGTCTTTCAGTTGCACCGAGGTGATGCTATCGCAGGCAAGCCAGCTCCCACATTTGATCAGGGGTGTACTCAGGAAAGGTTACAACCCCAGCAGCGAAAGCATGATAAACGTCGCAAACAGCACAAAATGGGTCATCCCTTCGATGGCGTTGGTTTCGCCATCATTGAGGTTGATCGCACTGACAATCAACGTGATAAACACCATAACGGTCTGCACCGGGGTCATCGCCATCTGGAACGGCTGGCCGGTGTAGAGCGCCATGGCCTCCATCACCGGCACTGTCAGGATCACCGTCGACAGCGACGCACCGAGTGCGATATTCACCACCGACTGCATGCGGTTGGCCAAGGCTGCGCGCAACGCCGTCAGAATTTCCGGGGCCGCCGAAATGGCTGCGACCACAATCGCAGTGATCACCGGCGGTGCGCCCGTGCCTTCCAGGCCCAGGTCGAGGGTCTTGGACATCACCTCGGCGAGTGCGCCGATCACAATCACCCCGAACACCAGAGTGCCGATGGAGAATGCCAGGTTGACCGGCGGCTCCTGCTGTTCTTCCGGCTGTTTTTTGCGGCGTTTTTCCGGGTAGCTGTAGCTGAAGAAATAACTGTGCGGCCCCACCTGCATTCTCAGGAACAAGGTGTAGAGCACCACCATCGCGCCGATGGTGAAGGCCGAGTAAATTTTCCAGTCGGCTTCGGGGATAAATTCCGGCACCACCATCGACACGCCCATGGCGGTGAGAATCATCACACTGTAGGTGCGCGCCGAATCGTCGTTGTAGGACTGTTCGCCATGTTTGATGCCGCCCATCAACGCGGCGAGGCCGAGGATGCCGTTGATATCGAGCATTACCGCCGAGTAGATGGTGTCGCGCACCAAGGTCGGCGAGGGCTCGTTGCTCATCATGATCGCCAGGATCACCACTTCCACCAGCACGGCGGCGAGGGTCAGGATCATGGTGCCGTAGGGGTCGCCAACCTTTTCCGCGAGTTGCTCGGCATGGTGCGCCACGCGCATCGAGGCCACCACGATAAAGCCGATCAGCACCACGCCGGCCAGCAGCGCCACCATTTGCCCACTGTGCAGCATCCAGTGCTCCAGCGGGTAGGCGGCGATGGCGGCAATCAGCGCCAGCAACATGAATTTTTCTTGCTTGAGGGATGTGAGCATTCCGGGCCTTTTAGTACGGCAAATCAGTCATTGATGGGGTACAGACTGCGCCAAGCCGCTAACGTTTCGTTACACCTTAGTTCACGCCGCCCTTGCGCGAATAAAACCAATACTCTCCTGCCGGTCAGGTTTTGCCGATTATTTCGGCCATGACCTGTAGAATGCCGCCATTGCACCTGATGAGAATTTAGAAAATGTACGATTGGCTCAACGCCCTGCCCAAGGCTGAACTGCACCTGCACCTGGAAGGCTCGCTGGAGCCTGAGCTGCTGTTCGCCCTGGCCGAGCGCAACAAGATTGCGCTGCCGTGGAACGACGTCGAAACCCTGCGCAAGGCCTACGCCTTCAACAACCTGCAAGAGTTTCTCGACCTGTATTACAAGGGCGCCGACGTACTGCGCACTTCCCAGGACTTCTACGACCTGACCTGGGCCTACCTGCTGCGCTGCAAAGCACAGAACGTGATCCACACCGAACCCTTCTTCGACCCGCAAACCCACACCGACCGTGGCGTGCCGTTCGAAGTGGTGCTCAACGGCATCGCGGCCGCACTCAAAGATGGCGAGCAGCAACTGGGCATCACCAGCGGCCTGATCCTGAGCTTCCTGCGCCACTTGAGCGAAGCCGAAGCCGAGAAAACCCTCGACCAGGCGCTGCCGTTCCGTGATGCGTTCGTGGCCGTGGGCCTGGACAGTTCGGAAATGGGTCACCCGCCGAGCAAGTTCCAGCGCGTGTTCGACCGTGCCCGTCACGAAGGCTTCCTGACCGTGGCCCACGCCGGTGAAGAAGGCCCGCCCGAGTACATCTGGGAAGCCATCGACCTGTTGAAAATCCAGCGCATCGACCATGGCGTGCGCGCCATCGAAGACGAGCGACTGATGCAACGGATCATCGACGAGCAGATCCCGCTCACCGTGTGCCCGCTGTCCAACACCAAACTGTGCGTGTTCGACGACATGGCCCAGCACAACATCCTCGACATGCTTGAGCGTGGCGTGAAAGTTACGGTGAACTCGGATGACCCGGCGTACTTCGGCGGTTATGTCACCGAGAACTTCCACGCGCTGTACACCAGCCTGGGCATGACCCAGGACCAGGCCAAACGCCTGGCGCAGAACAGCCTGGATGCGCGGCTGGTAAAGCCATAACCGGCAACCACTGATTGAATGCAGACCAAATGTGGGAGCGGGCTTGCTCGCGAAATCGGTGGATCAGTCAATTTTTGCATCGACTGACACACTGCATTCGCGAGCAAGCCCGCTCCCACATTGACCTCTCCGACCTTTAGATTTCGGTGAGTTCTTCCAGCGTCTTGCCCTTCGTCTCCATCCCGAACACCCACACCACCAGCGCCGCCACCGCAAAACACAGTGCGCCCAAGGCAAACACCCCGCCCTGCCCGGTTATCGGGAACACCAGCCCGGTCACCAAAGGCCCCAGCAGCGAGCCGACCCGGCCAATCGCCGAGGCAAACCCGGACCCGGTCGCCCGTGCCGAGGTGGGATACAGCTCCGGTGTGTAGGTGTACAGCACCGCCCACATGCCAAACAGAAAGAACTGCATCAACAGCCCCGAAGTAATCAGCAGCCCCACATTGCCGCCAAATACCGCGCTTTGCCCATACACAAACGCCATCACCCCGCCGCCCAGCAGCGTCACGACGCACACCGGTTTACGCCCCCAACGCTCCACCAGCCAGGCCGCCATCAAAAAGCCGGGGATCCCACCCAGGGAAATGATCACCGTGTAATACACCGATTGGGTCACGGCAAACCCCGACTGCTGCAGCAAGGCGCTCAACCACGAGGTAAGCCCGTAAAAGCCGAGCAAGGCAAAGAACCACACGCTCCAGATCATCATCGTGCGTTGGCGATACTGCGCCGACCACAATTGCTGAAACGCCGAAAAGAAATTCCCCGGCGTGCTCTCTACCCGTGGCAGACCGATCGGCTCGGGCAGGTCGCTACGGCCCAGGGAGTCGCGCACTTTTTGCTCGATGCCCAGCAACACCTTGTCCGCCGCCTCGTGCCGCCCCGCCTGCTCCAGCCAGCGTGGCGACTCCGGGATAAAAAACCGGATCGCCAGCACAAACACCGCCGGCACCGCCAACACCAGGAAGATGTCGCGCCAGCCAATCACCGGCAGCAGGAAGTACGACAGCACACCCGCCGCCAGAAAACCCAACGGCCAGAAACCGTCCATCAAGGCGATATAACGCCCGCGCCTTTTGGCCGGAATCAACTCCGAGAGCATTGACTGCGCAATCGGAAACTCCATGCCCATGCCAATGCCCAGCAGAATGCGAAACAACGTCAGCGTCTCCACCGTCTGCGCCGTGGAACACAAGTAGCTGGCGATGCCCCATAACACGATGCTCCACTGGAACACCGGCTTGCGCCCGAAACGATCGGCCAGCATCCCGGATAACGACGCGCCCACCACCATGCCGAAAAAACTCGAGCTGGCCAGCAACCCGGCCTGGGCCGTACTCAGGCCGAACTCGGTTTTGATCGAGCCCAACAGGAAGGTCATCATCGCCAGGTCCATGGAATCGAAGAAAAACGCCAACGCGATGATGATAAAGATGATTCGGTGGTAACCGCTGATGGGCAACCGTTCCAGCCGTTCCGCTGCGCTATAGCCTTGCATACCCATGCCGCACCCCCTGTGTGAAAAATCCCCGGAGTGAGTGTGCGTCATGGTTTTTGCGGGTTATTGCTGAATGCGACCTGACTTGAACTCTGAACGACGCGCCTACAGGAAAAAATCCGGATCAGCGCCGTTGCGGCGCAGCCAGCCGGGCAATTTCGGATAACCCGGTGTCGCTGACCAGCAACGCACGCGACTCGTTGACCGCGCTGATCCAGTTCGACTGCAAAAACAGACGCAACAAACCCGCCCCCAAGGCACCGCCCAGGTGCGGTTGTTGCTGGCTCCAGTCGAAACAGTCGCACACCAGCGGCGACGCCAGTGCCTGGGTGAAAATCCCCAGGCTGGCGAAGTGCTGGGTGCCCTTGAGCGTGACATCGGTGCGTTGCTCGTGGCGCTCGATCCATCCCGCTTGCACCATGCGTTGATACAGTTGCGCCGCCACTTCGCCGCCCAGATGCCCATGGCACCAGCGGGCACGGCGCAATAACGGCGGCGCGGCCAGAGCCGGCGCCAAAGCGCCCGGCATATTGCGTGCCGTGCTGGCCATGGTGGTCGTAGCCAGGGCATCGATGGCGGCGCTGACATCCGCCGCCGCCACGCGAAACAACCGTTTGCCGCGACGCGTCTCCACCCGCAGCAAGCCACCTGCGGTCAGCCGCGCCAGGTGCGCATTCGCGGAGGCTGCGGACAACCCGGCGAGCGTCGCCAGCTCTTGCGACGGCTTGGCCGAGCCGTCCATCAGTGCCCACAGCATGGCGGTGCGTTTGGGCTCGGCGAGCAAGCTGGCGATCTGACTAATGCAAGGTGCTGCTTCCATGTATTCACTCCTTGTTAAATCATTTATCTGCTGCGGTCGGAACCAAAGTATAGGGGCACAGCGCCGCCGTTCCGCAGCGTCTGACAGCGCAGATAGGGACAGGGTCTGAGTGAATTTTCTTACTTTTATGGAGGCTGTTACCCCGCGCTCAAACGTTCCGGTAGTTGAGCCGTCAACGTCGCGCAACGCGACACGAGCATTTCCCGCAGCAGGTTGATGGGTTTACTCAGTTGTGCGCGATGCGCGCACAACAGATTCAGCGGCGTACGTTCGCCACGCAGCTCCGGCAGGATCAAACGCAAGCGCCCGGCCAGCACGTCGGTGCTCACATCCAGCCAGGACTTGTAGGCGATGCCCACACCCGCCACCGCCCAGCGCCGCACCACATCGGCATCGTCGCTGAAGCGGTCGCCGCTGACCGTCAGGCTGACCTCGCGCTTGCCGTCATGGAAACTCCAATGGTCATGCACCCGGCTGCCGAGCATGTACAGCAGGCAATTGTGCTGGGCCAGTTGCTCCAGATGCCGGGGTTCGCCGTGGCGCGCCAGGTAGCTGGGCGCCGCGCACAACACTCGCACATTCTGCGGCGCGACGGGCAGCGCGATCAGGCTGGAGTCCTCCGGCTCGCCGTAGCGCAGCGCAATGTCCACCGGCTGGCGGAACAGGTCGGCAATCCGGTCGCCCAACAGCAGACGCACGGTGAGTTGCGGGTACTCACGCTGGAACTCATCGAGCCACGGCAACAGCTGGTTACGCCCAAAATCCGAGGGCGCCGACAGTTGCAGCACGCCGCTGACATGATCCTGGCCACTGGCCAATAAGCGTCGCCCTTCATCCAGCGAGCTCAACGCAGCGCGTGCATATTCGAGGAAGCCTTCACCTTCGGCAGTCAGGCGCAGGCTACGGGTGGAACGGGCCAGCAAGCGCGTGCCGAGTTGCTGCTCGATGCGCTTCAAGGCGGCACTGGCCACCGCCGGTGAGAGGTCCATGACCCGTGCGGCGGCCGACAGGCTGCCCAGGTCTGCGGCGCGTACAAACAACTGCAAATCATCGAAACGCAGCATCCAGCCCATCCATTATCAAAAATTTATTGAAACAGACTGCTGTTTTAGCGGCTTTTATCTTCGGGGGAAATAGCCAATTATCTGCCCATCCCGTTCATCACGTGTCTGGAGTTGAATATGCCCACTGCCTTTAACGTCATTGCCACGCTGATCGCCAAACCCGGCCAACAGGCCACCCTGGAAACCCTGCTGCGCGGCCTGCTGGAACCCACCCGCCTGGAAGCCGGCTGCGAGCAGTACGACCTGCACCAGGACCTGCAACACCCCGAAACCTTCTACATGCTTGAACGCTGGGCCGATGACGCCGCCCTGGCCGACCACGACCAGAGCGCGCATATCCAGAGTTTCCGCGCCAAGGCGGCTGACGTAATCGAACACTTCGAACTCAAGCGCCTGAAATTTCTCGCCTGATCACCGCCCATTTTCCGGAGCCCCCATGAAAGCCATTGCCTACTACGCCTCACTGCCGATCAATGATCCAAAATCCCTGCAAGACATCGAACTGCCGGCGCCGGTAGCCGGCCCGCGTGACCTGCTGGTGGAAGTCAAAGCCATCTCGGTGAACCCGGTGGACACCAAAGTGCGCCAGAACGTCGCCCCGGAAAACGGCGCCGCCAAGGTGCTGGGCTGGGATGTGGCCGGGGTGGTCAAGGCTGTCGGCAGCGAAGTGACGCTGTTCAAGGCCGGTGACAAGGTGTTCTACGCCGGTTCCCTGGTACGCCCGGGCGGCAACAGCGAACTGCACACAGTGGACGAGCGCATCGTCGGCCACATGCCCAAGAGTTTGGGTTTTGCCGAAGCCGCCGCCCTGCCGTTGACCGCCATCACCGCCTGGGAGTTGCTGTTCGAGCGCCTGCAAGTGCGTGAGGGTAAAGACGACGAGGGCCAGAGCCTGCTGATCGTCGGCGCTGCCGGCGGCGTGGGTTCGATCCTCACCCAATTGGCCAGCCAACTCACCGCGCTCAACGTCATCGGCACTGCCTCACGCCCGGAAACCCAGGAGTGGGTCAAGGCACTCGGCGCCGATCTGGTGATCGACCACAGCCAACCCTTGAGTGAAGAACTCAAACGCGCCGGCATCGCTCACGTGACCCACGTCGCCAGCCTGACCCAGACCGACGGGCACCTGGATCAACTGGTGGAAGCGCTGCAGCCCCAGGGCAAACTGGCGTTGATCGACGACCCCAAGGCGCTGGATGTGAGCAAACTCAAGCGCAAGAGCCTGTCGCTGCATTGGGAGTTCATGTACACCCGCTCGATGTTCGAGACCCCGGACATGATCGAGCAGCACAACCTGCTCAACCGCGTGGCCGAACTGATCGACGCCGGCACCTTGAAAACCACGGTGGGCGAGCACTTCGGTGTGATCAACGCAGAAAACCTGCGCCGCGCCCACACGCTGCTGGAGAGCGGCAAGGCCAAGGGCAAGATCGTGTTGGAAGGGTTCTAAAAAACGCTGTAAGGGTCGTCCGTTATTCCTGTGAGTAATGGACGACACCGCTAGTCAGAGAGTTGATCTTTGTCATATCTGTAAGCGTATTCGGGTTTATATTGGCCGCCTTTGCCACGATTCTTTTACGTGAGGAAGTCAGCAATGAAAATCCTGATAAAAGCGTTAGCAAAATCCCCCGGCAATAAATGGCAGGTTCGTCTCGACGGCGATGCGTTCACGTTCCGCAGTGAAGCCGAGGCCCGCGCCTTTGCCGACACCCTGCAAGCCCGTATCCGCGCACCCCACCGCTTTCCGCTCAGCCAGCAACGCTCCGCCGCTGGCTGACCCGCACTTCAGACCTGCGCCTGCGCGGCCCTCGCCCGTTGCAGGCGCTGGGTCGACATCGCAATTGTCACCGCCAATACACCGCACAAGCTGATGACTATCGCCATCGGCATGGCCGTGCCGTCGTGCAATACGCCCACCAATGACGCCGCCCCCGCCGCCACACCGAACTGGATGCAACCCAGCAAGGCCGAAGCGCTGCCGGCCCGTGCGCCCTGCCCGGCCATGGCGCAGGCCGAGGTGTTGGGCAGAATGCAGCCTAAGCTTGCGATGCAGATAAACAGCGGCACCAGCAATGGCCATAGCGCGTCGGTGCGCAAGGCCGCGATGCCCAGCAGCGTGAGCGCCGCCAGCATGTACAGCCAGACCGTACGCGACAGCAAAAACGCCGGGCCGCGTTTGGAAAGCAATCGCGCATTCACCTGGGCCATCAAAATAAAGCCTGCGGCATTCGAGCCGAACACCCAGCCGTAATGCTCGGCGGGCACGCCATACAGCTTGATGAACACGAAAGGCGAACCGGCGATGTAGGCAAACATCCCGGCGATCGAGATGCCACCGGTGAGGGCGTAACCGAGGTAGACCCGGTCCGACAACAGCGCGCCGTAGCGACGCAGCGACCCGGACAAGGGCTGGCGCGGCTGATGGGCCGGAAAAGTTTCCGGCAAACCGACCGCCACCGCGACAGCGGCCATCACACTGAAGATCGACAACGCCAGGAAAATCGACTGCCAGCCCCACAGGCCCACCATCAACCCACCGGCCAGCGGCGCGAGGATCGGCGCCAGGCCGGTGACCAGCATCAGCTGGGAAAACACTTTGGCCGAGCCCACCGCATCACATTTGTCGCTGACCACTGCACGCGAAATCACCATGCCAGCGCAACCGCCCAGGGCCTGCACGAAGCGTGCGCCGATCAGCCATTCCAGGGACGGCGCAAAGGCGCACGCGAAAGACGCCAGGGTAAACAGCGTGACCCCGCTGAGCAGCGGGCCACGCCGACCAAAGCGGTCCGCCAGCGGGCCGTAGATCAATTGGCCAATGGCCAGGCCGCCGAAATACACCGCCAGGGTCAGCTGGATATGTTTTTCGTCGGTAGCAAACGCCGTGGCCATGGCCGGAAAGCCCGGCAGGTAAAAATCGATCGCCAGCGGCGCGAAGGCGCTCAAGGCACCCAGAATCAGGATTATGCGTAGGTTCATCAGGCACCCAAGTGTGTCGGCAGCCCGACAGTCTAGCCGCGCTTGGGTGCGATGAACACGATAGCTCGCTAACTATTTGTAGGGATCAGGCGAGCTTGGCGCTGTAGCCTTCTTCGCTGATCAGGCTGATCACCTGTTCGGCAGACAGGCGGCTCTCGACGCTCACCTCGTTTGCCGCCAGGTCGACCTTCACACTGGCCGCCGGGTCCTGGCTCTGCACCGCCTGGGTGACAGCCCGAACGCAATGGCCGCAGGTCATTCCTTCTACACTGAATACTTGCATCACATGACTCCTTGGTTGAGGTTGAGCCCAGTCTCGACCTTGCCACGATGGCAAGGTCAAGTTCCGAGAATATCTGCCGGGCTGGTATTCGGCGGCGGCCTCGGCCAAGCTTGACCCATCTTTGATTCACACCACGGAGCATTCGCCATGCGCTGGTCGTTTTTTGGCCTTGTCGGCCTGATGAGCTTGTCTGCCGTTGCGCCCTCGGCCAGTGCCGATCAAGACTATGCGGTGCTGATTATTTCCAGGGAACGCCTGGAAGTGCCCACCACCTGCGAAATCGGCCTGTACATCCAGGACCAACTCGCCGGACGCCTGTTCCAGGAGGAGTCCACTTCGTTCAACCTGCCAGCCGGTAACGTGTCGCTGCGTCTGAAGCTCCTGCCAGGCCAGTCGCCGGGCTGCCTGCCGGGCATGCTCGCGCCCCCGGCGCAGAACATCACATTGAAGGCCGGTGACGTACGCAAGTTGCGTATCGCGCAAGGTCCGGACGGTATGTACCTCAAAGGCGCGGCACTGGGATATTAAACGCGCTTGACCTTCCCCACAGGTCAAGGTTGATCCTAGGGGCAACTTCTCCTGGAGGACTGCCCCATGAATGGATCCACCACCTTTGACTTGCCCATCGGCGGCATGACCTGCGCCAGCTGCGCCGGGCGTGTCGAGCGCGCGCTGGGCAAAGTGCCGGGGGTGCAAAGCGTCACCGTCAACCTGGCCAATGAGCGCGCCCATGTCGAAGTCCTCGGCCAGATGGACCCCGGGGTGCTGATCGCCGCCGTCGACAAGGCCGGCTACACCGCCACCCTGCCCCAAAGCGAAACCGTCACCGATGCCAATCAAGCCCAACGCCTGCACCGCGAGCGCTGGGCGTTGCTATTGGCGATCGCACTGGCGCTGCCCCTGGTGCTGCCGATGCTGGTAGAACCCTTCGGCCTGCATTGGATGCTGCCTGCCTGGGTGCAATTCGCCCTGGCCACACCGGTGCAGTTCATCTTCGGTGCGCGCTTCTATATCGCCGCCTGGAAAGCCGTGCGCGCCGGCGCCGGCAATATGGACCTGCTCGTGGCCATCGGCACCAGCGCCGGTTACGGCCTGAGTATTTACGAATGGCTCACCGCCCACCCCGGTATGGCGCCACACCTGTATTTCGAAGCCTCGGCCGTGGTGATTGCCCTGGTATTGCTCGGCAAGTACCTGGAGAGCCGCGCCAAACGCCAGACCGCCAGCGCGATCCGCGCCCTGGAGGCATTGCGCCCGGAGCGGGCGATCCGGGTGCTGGACGGTCGCGAAGAAGAGGTTGCGATCACTGCGTTGAAACGCGGCGACCTGGTGCTGGTCAAGCCCGGCGAACGCTTCCCGGTGGACGGCGAAGTGGTGGAAGGCCAGAGCCAGGCCGATGAAGCTCTGATCAGCGGTGAAAGCCTGCCGGTGCCGAAACAACCGGGCGACAGCGTCACCGGTGGCGCCATTAACGGCGAAGGCCGCCTGCTGGTG
Source organism: Pseudomonas poae (assembly GCA_028869255.1). Taxonomy (NCBI): domain Bacteria; kingdom Pseudomonadati; phylum Pseudomonadota; class Gammaproteobacteria; order Pseudomonadales; family Pseudomonadaceae; genus Pseudomonas; species Pseudomonas poae. Next base: position 5,077,628 of record CP110972.1, read on the forward strand.
CGCACCCTCGCCCTGGGCGCCGAAAGCGTCCTGGCGCGGATCATTCGCCTGGTGGAAGACGCCCAGGCCGCCAAGGCCCCGATCCAGAAACTGGTGGATAAAGTCAGCCAGGTGTTTGTACCGGCGGTGCTGGTGCTGGCCCTGATCACGCTGCTGGGCTGGTGGCTGTACGGTGCTCCCGTTGAGACAGCGATCATCAATGCGGTCGCGGTGCTGGTGATTGCCTGCCCGTGCGCCCTGGGCCTGGCCACGCCGACGGCGATCATGGCGGGCACCGGCGTCGCTGCGCGCTACGGCATCCTGATCAAGGACGCTGAAGCCCTGGAGCGTGCCCATGCGGTGAGCGCCGTGGTGTTCGACAAGACCGGTACCCTCACCTGCGGCGCGCCGAAAATCGCCCATCTGACGGCGGTGGATGGCAATGAAACCTTGCTACTGCAGCAAGCCGGCGCCTTGCAGCGCGGCAGCGAACACCCGCTGGCCAAGGCCGTGCTGGACGCCTGCCACGAGCAGGACCTGGCGGTGGCGGATGTAAGTGCCAGCCAAGCCCTGACCGGGCGCGGCATCGCCGGCACCCTGGAGGGCCGGCAACTGGCCCTCGGCAACCGCCGGATGCTTGAAGAAAGCGGCTTGAGTGCAGGTGACCTGGCCGACTCCGCCACCGCCTGGGAGGCCGAAGGCCGCACCTTGTCGTGGCTGATCGAGCAGGGCCCGCAGCCACGCGTGCTGGGGCTGTTCGCCTTTGGCGACACCCTCAAAGCCGGCGCGTTGCAAGCCGTGCAGCAACTCAAGGCGCAACACATCAGCAGCCATTTGCTGACTGGCGATAATCGCGGCAGCGCCCGTGTGGTCGCCGAGGCACTGGGTATCGACGATATGCACGCCGAAGTGCTGCCCGCCGAAAAAGCCGCCACCGTCGTCGAGCTGAAAAAAACCGCGGTGGTGGCGATGGTCGGCGACGGCATCAACGACGCCCCGGCCCTGGCCGCTGCCGATATCGGCATCGCCATGGGCGGCGGCACCGACGTGGCGATGCATGCGGCCGGGATCACCCTGATGCGCGGCGACCCGCGCCTGGTGCCGGCGGCGCTGGAGATCAGCCGCAAGACCTACGCTAAAATCCGCCAGAACCTGTTCTGGGCCTTTGTGTATAACGTGATCGGCATCCCCCTGGCGGCGTTCGGCCTGCTCAACCCGGTGCTCGCGGGGGCGGCAATGGCCTTGTCCAGCGTCAGCGTGGTCAGCAATGCTTTACTGTTGAAAACCTGGAAACCGCAGCGCTTGGAGGATCAACATCCATGAATATCGGCCAAGCCGCCCGCCAGAGCGGGCTGAGCGCAAAGATGATTCGTTACTACGAGTCCATCGGCCTGTTGCAAGCCGCCCATCGCACCGACAGCGGCTACCGCATTTATGCTGCAGAGGATCTGCACACCCTGGCCTTTATCAAGCGTTCGCGGGACTTGGGGTTTTCCCTGGAGGAAGTCGGCAAGTTGCTGACCCTGTGGCAGGACCGGGGGCGGGCCAGCGCCGATGTAAAAGCCTTGGCGCGCCAGCATATAGATGAGTTGAATCAGAAGATTCTGGAGCTGGGGCAACTGCGCGATACGTTGCAGGACCTGGTGGAACACTGCCAGGGTGACCATCGGCCGGATTGTCCGATTCTCAAGGAGTTGGCGTCGGGCGGTTGTTGCGAGAGATAAAATCTAACTAAATAGATACACAACCAAATGTGGGAGCGGGCTTGCTCGCGAATGCGGTGTACCAGCCAATACATGTATCGCCTGACACTGCGCCTTCGCGAGCAAGCCCGCTGCCACATTTTTGATCTTCATCTACCCGGAAATTATTGCATCCACGGCGGTGGCGGTGGCTCATCCGGTACTTTGCTCGGCGGCGCATCATCTGCCGCCCTAATCGCCTGGCGACGCTCTTCATCCAGCCGCGCCGCTTCGATTTCGCGGATCACGCCGCCGACATCCGCCAGTTCTTCCGGCTCGTCGAACTCACCGGTCAAAACGCTGGCCGGGTGCAAGGTGCCGGCTTCGTACAGCGCCCACATTTCCTTGGCGTACTTGGTCTTCTTCAACTCCGGGGCAAAGCGCCCGAAATAGGAAGCCATGTTGCCCACATCCCGCTCCAGCATGCTGAACGCGTGGTTGTTGCCCGCCGCGTCTACCGCCTGCGGCAAGTCGATGATCACCGGGCCGGTCGGGGTCAAGAGCACGTTGAACTCGGACAAGTCACCGTGCACCAGGCCGGTACACAGCATCAGCACGATCTGGGAAATCAGGAAGGCGTGATATTCGCGGGCCTGGTCCGGCTCCAGCGTCACGTCGTTCAGACGCGGCGCCGCATCGCCGTACTCGTCGGCCACCAGCTCCATCAACAGCACGCCCTCAAGGAAGTCGTACGGCTGGGGCACGCGAACGCCCGCACCGGCCAGGCGGAACAGCGCCGCCACTTCAGCGTTCTGCCAGGCATCTTCGGTTTCTTTCTTGCCGAACTTGGAGCCCTTGGCCATGGCCCGGGCCTGCCGGCTGTTGCGGACCTTGCGGCCTTCCTGGTATTCGGACGCTTGACGAAAACTTCGTTTATTCGCCTCCTTGTAAACCTTGGCGCAACGCAATTCGTTGCCGCAGCGCACCACATAAACAGCTGCTTCTTTACCACTCATGAGTGGGCGCAGCACTTCGTCGACCAGACCGTCTTCGATCAGGGGTTCAATGCGTTTAGGAGTCTTCATCAGCTTTTATTGTGGGTCCTTTATTACCAAATACGCGTATGGCACTCGTTATACGGCAATCGGCTCGCCGGTGGGAGAGGCTACCGACCTCTGACCACTCAAGAATGCATCCAATATGCCAGTTTTGACGCAATCAACGCTCAATGATCGCGGTGACGCCTTGGCCACCGGCGGCGCAGATCGAAATCAACCCTCGGCCTTTGCCCGCCGCATCCAGCAATTTAGCCAGGTTGGCGACAATCCGCCCACCGGTGGCGGCAAAGGGGTGCCCGGCGGCCAATGAACTGCCCTTGACGTTGAGCCGGCTGCGGTCGATTGAACCCAGCGGCGCGTCCAACCCCAGGCGGGTCTTGCAATATTCCGGGTCTTCCCAGGCTTTGAGCGTGCACAACACCTGCGCAGCGAAGGCTTCGTGGATCTCGTAGTAATCGAAGTCCTGCAGCGTCAGACCATTCCTGGCCAGCAAACGCGGCACGGCATACACCGGCGCCATCAACAGGCCCTCGGCGCCGTTGACGAAGTCGACAGCCGCCGCTTCGCCGTCGCGCAGGTAGGCGAGGATCGGCAAGCCACGCTCCTTGGCCCAAGCCTCACTGCCGAGCAGCACCAGGGATGCACCATCCGTGAGCGGCGTGGAGTTGCCAGCGGTGAGCGTGCCTTTTTCGCTGCGCTCGAACGCGGGCTTGAGCGCGGCGAGTTTTTCCAGGGTCAGGTCGGGGCGCAGGTTGTTGTCGCGGGTCAGGCCCAGAAACGGCGTGAGCAAATCGTCGTGCCAGCCTTCGGCGTAGGCGGCGGCCAGGTTCTGGTGGCTTTGCAGGGCAAGTTGGTCTTGCTCGGCGCGGGGGATCTGCCAGGTTTGCGCCATCAATTCGCAATGCTGGCCCATGGACAAGCCAGTGCGCGGTTCGCCATTGCGCGGCAGTTCGGGCTTGAGGTGATGCGGACGAAGTTGTAACAGGAGTTTTAATTTATCCGCCATGGATTTGCTGCGGTTGGCCTGCAGCAGGAGCTTGCGCAGCCCTTCATTCACACCGATCGGTGCGTCGGAGGTGGTGTCCACCCCGCCGGCAATTCCACACTCAATCTGCCCCAGGGCAATCTTGTTGGCCACCAGCAACGCCGCTTCCAGCCCGGTGCCGCAGGCTTGCTGAATGTCATAGGCCGGGGTTTGCGGCGACAGGCGCGAGCCCAGCACGCATTCGCGGGTGAGGTTGAAGTCGCGAGAGTGCTTGAGTACCGCCCCGGCAGCCACCTCGCCCATGCGCAGGCCGTGCAGGTTGTAGCGCTCGATCAGGCCCTCAAGGGCGGCGGTCAGCATCGCCTGGTTGCTCGCCGTGGCATACGGGCCATTGGAGCGGGCGAATGGAATGCGGTTACCGCCAATGATCGCTACACGGCGCAATTGAGTCATGAAAAGCTCCCTGTCAGTTGTGGGGTGAGTCTCTCAGACTAGCCTAGGCTGATCGAACGACTACCGCCCCGGGGTGGTCAACCCTTTGAACCCCAGCCTTCGGAGAGCGTTCCATGTCTGACCGTTATATCGACTTCGCCAACTCAAGCCTCGGCCAACGCCTGGTCGCCGCCATTGGCCTGCCGTCACCGGTACGCCTGGAACGCTGGCAGGCCGGGCGCCTGCGCCCGGTTGAGGGTGCATTGTTGCTCGGCGGCGGCGCGCTGGCGGCCAAGGTGCAGGTGTTTGCCAACAAACTCACGGACGCCATTTATAGCTACGGCGACGAGAAATCGACCTGGATTCCCGGCCACGGCCCCAAGCTCAAGGCGGTGGTGTTTGATGCCAGCGACTTGCAGCACACCGACCCGCTCAAGCAACTGCGCGAATTCTTCCAGCCGTTGCTGAAAAACCTGGACCACAGCGCCCACCTGGTCATCCTCGGCCGTGCGCCGGAAAGCCTCAGCGATCCGTTCGCCGCCAGCGCCCAGCGTGCCCTCGAAGGCTTCAGCCGCTCGCTGGCCAAGGAGCTGCGCAACGGTGGCGTCCTGCAATTGCTCTACGTGGGCGAAGGTGCCGAGGAGCAGTTGGAAGGTGCGTTGCGGTTTTTCCTGTCGCCCAAAAGCGCCTATATCTCTGGCCAGGTTATTCGCCTGCAGGCTTGCGCCACGCCGGTCGAGGACTGGACTCGCCCGCTGGCCGGGCGCAAGGCACTGGTCACCGGCGCCGCCCGTGGCATTGGCGCGTCCATCGCAGAAACCCTGGCCCGCGACGGCGCCGAGGTGATCCTGCTCGACGTGCCCCAGGCCAAGGCCGACCTCGAAGCCCTGGCCGCACGCCTGGGTGCGCGGAGCGTGCTACTGGATATCTGCGCCGAAGACGCTGCCGGCCAGTTGATCGAACACCTGCCCGACGGCCTCGACATTCTGGTGCACAACGCCGGGATAACCCGCGACAAAACCCTGGCCAACATGACCCCGGAATACTGGGACGCGGTGCTGGCGGTCAACCTCAATGCGCCGCAAGTGCTGACCAAGGCGCTGCTCGACGGCGGCACCCTGCATGACAACGCACGCATCATTGTGCTGGCCTCTATCAGCGGGATTGCGGGCAACCGTGGGCAAACCAACTATGCCGCCAGCAAGGCCGGGCTGATCGGCCTGGCCGAGGCGTGGGCGCCGCTGCTCAAGGAGCGCGGCATCAGCATCAACGCCGTGGCCCCGGGCTTTATCGAAACCCAGATGACCGCGCATATTCCGTTCGCCCTGCGTGAGGCCGGGCGGCGTATGAGTTCCCTGGGCCAGGGCGGCTTGCCGCAAGACGTCGCCGAAGCCGTGGCCTGGCTCGGCCAGCCAGGTTCCGGTGCGGTCAGCGGGCAAGCGCTGCGGGTGTGTGGGCAAAGTCTCTTGGGAGCGTAAGCATGCAATGGCAGACACTGGGCAGCACTCCACTTCTTGCGCCGCTGTATTGGCGCGCCGCGCTCAAGCGCAAGATCACCGGCAGCAGCTTGCCCGAGCAGGGCTTGCGCTGCCGGGTGAGCGTCGACCCCAAGGCGGTCGCGGCGTATCGCAAGGTCTGCGGGTTTACCGACAGCGCCGTGCTGCCAGCGACTTACCCGCACATCCTGGCGTTCGGTTTGCAGATGCAGTTGCTCACCGCCAACTCGTTCCCCTTCCCGCTGCTGGGGTTGATTCACCTGAGCAACCGCCTGCGCATTCATAGGCCGCTGGGCGGTGTCAGCGAGCTGTTCATCGGCGTCCACGCGCAAAACCTCAAGCCTCATCCCAAGGGCGCGACCTTTGAGCTGGTGACCACCGTCGAAGATTCCCTCGGCCTGCTGTGGGAAGCCGAAAGCCGTATGCTCTGCCGTGGCGTGAAGCTGCAAGGCGAAGCCACGGAGGACATACAGCCCGGCCCCACCCAGGTCAGCGAAGTGACCCGCTGGAAAGCCCCCGCCGATATCGGCCGGCGGTATGCGCGGGTTTCCGGTGACTACAACCCGATCCACCTCAGCGCCCTCACCGCCAAACTGTTCGGTTTCCCCCAGGCCATTGCCCATGGGCTGTGGAACAAGGCACGCACCCTCGCTGCCTTGAGCGAGCACTTGCCTGCGGCAAATATCGAAATAGAGGTGGAATTCAAGAAGCCCGTACGCCTGCCCAGTGAAGTGACTTTACTGGCCAGCGCGGCCGGTTCCAGCGGTGAGTTGCTATTAAAAGGCACCGGCGATATTGAACATATGGTGGGCAAGTGGCAGCCGATCGCCTGATTAATTGTATATACACACGTAAGTTATAGCGGACGTTTTTAATGTCCGCTTTTTCATTCAACTAATTGATTTTTAAAATATTTACATCTTGATACATCCTCCCCATATACCCTTGGTATTAGTCCCTTAAACGGTACACCTCGCCCGTATATAAGTTGTTAATACCAAGTAGAGCATTGAGGGTAACAGCACCTGGGTTTGTTATAGCCCCACGGACAAATGCATCGCTATCCCTAGAAATAGTGAGCGTTTGAAGACAACCAAGGTTGTACAGGTGCAAGGAACTCAATCATGAAAACTCAAGTAGTGTTTTGGAAAGCAAGTACCGCGCTGGCCCTGGCAATAGCAATGACGCTCGGCGGCTGCAGCAGCGGTGGTGGTGGGCATCACAGCGGTGGTTCTTCTTCCACTGATACTGCCGCCGGCGGCGGGGGTACCGGCAGTGGCGGCACGGGTGGCACGGGTGGCGGAACCGACCCCGGCACTAACCCTGGCACCAACCCAGGCACTGATCCTGGAACCAACCCTGGCACGACCAATTCCCCACTGGTTACCGCCACGGTGGCGGACACCCTCGGCGATACCGTCACCGGCGTGGGCGTTACCGTCAGAAGCCTGGGCACCACCCTCGGCAGCCTGCCAATTATTGGCGACACCGCAGATGGCCTGGTGACCTCTCTCGGCACAGCGGTAGGCAGCATCGGCACCGGCGTGTCGGATGGCCTGGGCACCCTGGGTACCGACAGTAATGCCCTGGGCAAAACCGTCGCCGGCGTGGCTAACGGCGTAGCCGACCTGGGCACTGGCGTAAGCACTACCGGTCAGAATGTGGCGACACTGCTGGGGCAAGTGCCCGTAGTCAGCGGTGCCGCCCCCTTGGTAGGGAATGTCGTGGGCAAGGTCGGCAAAGCCGTAACCATGCTCGGCGACACCCTGAGCACTGCCAGCACCACCGGGCCATTGGGCTCGGTTACCGACACCGTGGGCGCCAGAGTGCTGGTGCCCGTGGTGTCCCTGGTGGAAAAAACCACCGGTAAAGTCGGCAATGCCACCGGCCTGGATTCCCCGGTCGGTGGCCTGCTGGAAAAAGTCGGCGCTACCGTCGACGGCCTGGGCGATAAAGTCGCCGACGCCGGCGGCACCGGCAACCCTGTAACCGGCGCAGTGGGTAATGTGCTCAATGGCGTAGGCACTGTGGTCGGCAAGGCCAGCGGTTATGTCGACCCTGGAACCGGCGGCAATGGCAGCGGCAGTGGAGGTATTGGCGGCGCCGCAGGCTTGGGCAACCTGGGCGGCCTGCTGGGTGGTGTGATTGCCGGTGCCGGCAGCGGCCTGGATGCAGGCAGCACCAATGGTGTAATCAGTGCAGCGGGCATCACCGGCATCAAACTCGGCACCACTGTGGCGGCCATCGGCGGCAGCACGCCCAGCACCCTCACCAGCGTGCCGGTCGCCGGGCTCACCGGCCCCATCGGCAGCGGCCTCAACCCGGTCACCAGCGGCGTGCAAAAACTCACCCAAACCATCGGCGGCGCCACTGGCCTGGGCACCCCGATCAACGGCTTGGTCACAAATGTAGGCGGCGCCGTCGGCAGCCTGGGCGGCAAAATCAGCGGCACCAACGCCAACCCGGTCACTAACGCCCTGGGTGGCACCGTGAGCGCAGTGGGTGGCACCGTGGCTTCGATCGGTGGGCTGGTAACCGGCGGCACCAACACCGGTGGCGGCTTACTCGGCGGCGGCCTGAGCATAGGCGCCGGCGCCGGAGCCTCGGCAGCCGCTGGCGCAGGTACAGGTGCGGCTGCGGGTGCCGGAGCGGGGGCTGGCGCCAGTGCAAACGGTGGTCTTCTGGGCGGGCTGTTGGGTGGCCTCACCGGCAAAAAATAGAATTGCACCTGGCCGATTAGACGGCCTCACCTACAGCGCCTACGCTTGGTTGAGACGAGAGACCGCACTAAGTCTCTCGTCTTTTTTATGGGTCAGTGATCGACCCCTGAAAGCACCCGAACCGCGCCCCCAGAGCCCGGCGGGAATCTGCGAAACGCCGCTGCAGTTTTGACCATGGAGTGTCCTATGCGCGCCTTGACGCCGTTGTTGTTACTCACCCTCAGTGCTTACGCCCACGCCGACCCCCTACCCAGCTTCCTCAACAGCAACGAGACCATCCGCAACCTGCCGGTGCCCAACCTGCCCGCCGACGCCTATCGACCGGCAACCCCGCAGACCCAGCTGCCCACGCCGGCAGCCACCGCCGCGCAACCGCTGATGATGGACACCAAAGTCACCATTCGCAAACTGCAGATCGATGGCGGTACGGTCTACCCGCTCAAGGATGCCGCGCAGGCTTTCGAACCGCTGATTGGCCATGAAACCAACCTGGCGCAACTGATCGAAGCCACCCGCAGCATCACCCGGCGTTACCAGGAGGACGGTTACTTGCTGTCCTACGCCTTCCTGCCGGAACAACGCTTCGAAGACGGCCTGGTGCATGTGGTGCTGGTGGAGGGTTATATCCGCGATTACCAGGTGCAGGGGGACATCGGTGCGGTGTCGTCCTACGTCGACAAACTCGCGGCAAAACTCCAGGCCGAACGCCCGCTCACGCGCAAGACCTTCGAGCGCTATACCACCTTGATGAGTGCCATCCCCGGTGTGACCTTGCAGGCCCAAGTGCCGCCGCCAGGCACCACCGATGGCGGCACCTCTATGCAAATCACCGCCAGTCGCAAACCCTTCACCACCAGCATGAGCCTCAACCAGGCCAGCCGTGGCGGTACGCAAGCACTGCTGACCGCCACCAGCAATTCGTGGACCTCCATGGGTGAACAACTGAGCGTCAGCGGCCTGTTCCCGCCCGGCAACGATAAGGAGCACTACTACCGCGCAGCCTACAGCCAGTTCATTAATGCCGAGGGCACCCAACTGGTGCTGTCAGGTGAACGCTACCGCGCCGACCCCAGTACCAGCCTGCAACTGGGCGAAGGCCTGGAACTCAAGCCACACCAGGCAATCGACCGTTACTCCGTCGGCTTCAGCCACCCGCTGATCGCCTCGCCCAATGAGTCGTTGACCCTCGGCACCCGCCTCTACGCCGTCGACCAGACCACCCGCTACAAACTGGAGGGGCTGGCGCAACGCCTGGAACTGGAAACCGACCTGCGTGCATTTGCCTTCGAGGGTGACTGGCGCAAGGCCGATACCACCCAATTGCGCATCCTCAGCGCCGGCCTGTACCAGGGCACCAACGGCATGGGTGCCAAGACCCGATCCGACTTCGGCGGGCTCAAACCGGACCTGGATTTTTTCCGCCTGCGCCTGTCCGGCGTGCAGAGCAACAAGCTCTTCGAGAACTGGCAAGGCGTGCTTTCCGGCGCGCTGTACTGGAGCGACGACACACTGCCCGACAGCGAGCGCGCGACCTTCGGCGGGCAGAATTTCGGCCGTGGTTATCCCGATGACCAAGGCTCGGGCGACAAGGGCTGGGGCGTGGCCTACGAGGTCAACTACAGCTACAACCGCGCCGGCGAATGGGTGCGGATCCTGCAGCCCTATGTGGTGTTCGACCGCGCCAAGACCTGGTTCAACGACCTGCCGGTCAAGGGCAACGACATGTCATCGGCCGCCGTCGGCCTGCGCTTTGGCGACGCCAAGTACTACAACATCTCCCTGGAAGCGGCCAAGCCGATGTCGGAAGTGGCATTGGACAATTTCGATCGGCGGCCGCGCTATACGCTGAGTTTCAGTTATCAGCTCTGAAGAGAGCTGCACGTTACAAGCTTTAAGCGGCAAGTTGACGCTAAGCGCTTCAACTTTTCGCTTAAGGCTTGAAGCGTGTGGGCGCGTTCTGAGGAAAAAGGCTGTTCAACGTATCGATCAACCGCACCAGGTAGATCGGCTTGCGAAACAGGTCCAGCACCTGCAGGCGCAGCATGTCGCTGACGTCGTCCATTTCGGCATGGCCAGACATCACAATCACCGGCAGGTGCGAGCGTGAGGTGTGTTCGCGCAGGCGCTTGATCAAGGAAATACCACTTTCCTCGGGCATGCGCAGGTCCGTGATGACTAGGGCGATATCGGGATGAAGTGTCAATTCTTGCAGGGCGAAGGTGACGGAGTTGGCGGTAAAACAGACAAATCCCTCATTGCCGAGGGACTCAGCGAGCTCAATCAGAGCGTCCTCTTCGTCATCTACCAATAATATTTGTTGGCGAGACGAAGAAGATGCGCTCATAGCCGTACCTGAAAATAGTGGTTAATCGTCATGGCCAGCACAACTTTCACGTCAAGTAGCTGTGACCATTTTGGTGGAAATGGAGTTGAAAATGGCGGCGATTTTGGTTCCAAGCCCTGACCCGGCACCAATAATAACCAGTGCAACGAGTGCCACAATAATGGCGTACTCGATCCCGGAGGCGCCCTCTTTGCGCTTGAAGAATAGTTGCGTCTGAACATAGAACTTCAACATCAGGTCAAGGAACATAAGACTTCTCCCTAATACGCCACTGAAAGCCGGTACGGCTCTAGCACGATGTCCGCAGCGTGCCACTAGAGCATTGTCAACAAACCGCCCCCTCACAACTGTAATAACGAATTAATCACAAAGTATTAGTCGCACCGTTGGCGCCACCCACCCGCCTGTTAAAAGGCTGCTTTTATAGCTCAGGTAAATTTTTGGTCAGGTAATGGCATTTCGTCCTAGCTGAGCTACCTTCAAATAGCCAAATCGTTAGATGTTCATTACAGCCAGGTTGCGGATTAGCACGTTTGGATTAACGTGCAGGTAGTGCAACGGGAAAGGGAGAGCCGTCATGAACAGTCGTATCAGCATAGTCCTGGCCGGCTTGTTGCTGATCGGGGCATTGATCGCCGGGTACTGGGGGCTGGTGCTGAGTCGTCAGCCGGAGCCTGTTGCAGCACCTGTCGTTTCCGTTCAAAACACCGTCGCCGCCGTCGAGGACCCATCCCGCCAACCGGTCGTGGTCCTGGTGCATGACGTTCCCGCTTTCGCTGCGCTCACCGCTGCCGACCTCGTCGTGGAAAAACTGCGCACGGTGCCCGCCGGCAGCCTGACTCAGCTGGACCAAGCCATAGGCCGCATGCCATTGCGCGACCTCGGCGCCGGCACCTGGCTCACCCAGGAAAGCTTCACCGGCGGCGGCCCGCTCGCCCGTATGATCCGCCCCGACGAACGTGCGCTGGCCGTGGCCGTGGACGAGGTGATCGGCGCCGCAGGCCAGTTGAGCCCCGGCGATTACGTGGATGTGCTGCTGTTTTTGCGACAGGACGCCAGCAACAGCGAACAGTCGGCCCAGATCGTGCTCCCGGCCATGCGCCTGCTCAGCGTCGGCGACCAGTTGGGCCTGGCCAATGATGGCAAGCCCGCCGTCCCGCCGCCGACCACGCCCGAAGAACGGGCCCTGGCCGCCCAACGTCGGGCCGCTGCACGCACGGTGGTGCTGGCCGTTCCGGAACCGTTATTAAGCCGCCTGATGCTCGCAGCTCAAGCCGGGGTTTTGCGCCTGGCCGTGCGCAGTGCCGACGAGCAACTGCTCAGCCGCTACTGGGCCGGTGAGAACGACGCCCCGGACAAACTGCAAAGCGCCAATCGTGACCTCTACCAATTTACCCAACTGGCCCTGACCGGTCCGCCGAAAAAGGTCGCGGCGGCCGGCGGTGCGCCGGTACGCCGTGGCATTGAAGTGATTCGCGGCGCCCAGGCGGCCCCATAAACTCCGTAATTGAGCAAGGATGCCTTGAATGAGCCATCGCTACGCGCCCCTGTTCATGCAAATGACCTGGGCCTTGATGCTGTCGAGCCTGCCGGTCGGCCTGGCACTCGCAGCGCCGGGCAACTGCAGCGCCTTGGGCCAACTGCCCGCCGTGGTCGAGGTGGGCGAGGGCCTGCAACAGGATCTGCAATCGCCGGTAGCGATTACCCGCCTGGCGATTGGTGATCCGAAAATCGCCGATGTGCGGGTTAACGGCGACCGCAGTTTCCTGCTCACCGGTGTAGGCCCCGGGACCACTAGCCTGTTGGTCTGGACCAGCTGTTCGACCACGCCCCGCCAGAGCATGGTGTTCGTCAAAGGCAAGGCTACGTCGGCGCTGACCAGCCTGTCGTTGTCCCCCTCCGAAGACCCGACATTGCCCAGCCAGGTGCAGACCGACATCCGCTTTGTCGAAGTCAGCCGCACCAAGCTCAAGGAAGCCAGCACCAAGTTCCTGGGCATGGGCACCAACTTTTTCCTCGGCAGCCCCAGCCTGCTTTCTCCCTCGGAAGGGGTGTTCAAACTGCCGGTGAGCGCGACAAATTTCAACGTCGGCTTCGGCGGTGGCCGGGTCAAAACCCTGATCAATGCCCTGGAGCGCAGCGGTTTTGCCTATACCCTGGCGCGCCCGAGCCTGGTGGCCATGAGCGGCCAGAGCGCGACGTTCCTGGCGGGCGGTGAGGTGCCGATCCCGGTGCCCAGCGCCGGCAGCGACACCATCTCCATCGAGTACAAGGAGTTCGGTATTCGCCTGACCCTGACGCCCACCGTTATCGACCGCAACCGCATTACCCTCAAGGTGGCGCCGGAGGTCAGCGAACTGGACTACAGCAACGCGGTGGTGATCCAGGGCATCCAGGTGCCGGCCCTGACCGTACGGCGTACCGACACCAGCGTGTCACTGGCCGATGGCGAAAGTTTTGTGATCAGCGGCCTGATCAGCACCAACAACAGTTCCACCTTCAGCAAGTTTCCGGGGCTGGGTGATATCCCGGTCCTCGGTGCGTTTTTTCGCGACACGAATATCAGCCGCGAGGAAAAAGAACTGCTGATGATCGTCACGCCGCATCTGGTCCAGCCGCTGGCCGCGAATGCCCAGTTACCGTCCTTGCCGGGCGAGAAACTGCGCAACTATGACCCGAACTGGTATCGCATGTTCTTCCTGGAAAACGGTAATTTCGACCGTCGCACTGGACTTTCCCAATGAGCGATAGCCTGAGCCAGACGTTTCTGGCAATTACCCGCAATACCACCGACCTGGAATGGCTCCAGGGTGCCCTCGCGCCTCTGGGCCAAGTCGTCAGCGCCGGCGGTGGCAGCCTGGACGAGTTGCTCGCGCTGGTGGACGTCACCTTCGCCAACCTGGTGTTTGTAGGCCTGGACCGTGAAAACGTGGTGGCCCAGAGTGCGCTGATCGAAGGTGCGCTGGAGGCCAAGCCAATGCTTGCGGTGGTCGCCCTGGGCGATGGCATGGACAACCAACTGGTGCTCAACGCGATGCGCGCCGGTGCCCGCGACTTTGTCGCGTACGGCTCGCGTTCCAGCGAAGTGGCGGGCCTGGTGCGACGCCTGAGCAAGCGCCTGCCGACCGTGGCCCCACACACCCAACTGGGTGGCCTGACGGTGTTGTTCGGCACCCAAAGCACCGCCGATGGCGCGATGCTGGCGACCCACCTGGCGCTGGTGGTGCAGAAAAGCGGGCAGCAGACCCTGCTGCTGGACCTGGGTTTGCCACGCAGCGACAGCCTGGCGCTGCTGGGCCTGGAGAGCACTTTTAATTTCGGTGATGCGTTGCGGCATTTGCGCCGCCTCGATACCACCTTGATCAACAGCGCCTTCACCACGGCTCTGGATGGCCTGCGCATCCTCGCCTACGCCACCGGTGACGAACCGCTCAAACTGACCAGCGCCGCCGAGCTGTACATGTTGCTCAGCGCGCTGCGCCAACACTTCCAGCACATCGTCGTGAACATTACCGGGCAACCCGACAGCGAAGCGCTGCGCACCTTTGTCAGCCACTGCGACAAGCTGCTGTGGTGCACCGACCAGAGCGTGCTGGACTGCCGCCGCAACCTGGCGGTGCTCAACCGCTGGCGCGACAAAGGCATGAAGCTTGACCACGCCAAGCTGGTGGTGGACCGCTACATCAAAGCCTGCGCACCGGACACCGAAGCCCTGGAAAAAAGCTTCGGCCTTGAGTGCATCGCCGTACTACCGCTGAGCGCCGAACTGCGCCTGAACGTGAAAAACCAGGGCCAGACCCTGTTCGCCCTGGCGCCACGCGAACCCTTGTCCCAAGCCGTGCGCGCCCTGGGCGAACGCCTGGCGAAACGCTCCGAGGGCCTGGAAAAACCTTCGATGCGCTGGTTTGAACGCTTTCTGGGGTCGGGACGATGAACGGCGAAAAACTCTTCGGCAGCCCGGCCCGTGGCGTCGGCGGCAACAGTGATCACGACGGGCTGAAACTGGTGCTGCATCGCTACATCATCGACGCCATTGAAGAGTCGGGTAAGAACCTGCTCGAAGGCACGCGCCAGTCCCTGGCGCAGTTTGTCATCGACAAAGTGTCCGAATACATCACGCGCATGCGCCTGGCGATCTCGCGCTATGAAATGGAGCGCCTGGCCGAGGAGATCGTCGACGAACTCACCGGTTTCGGCCCCCTGGAAGTATTGCTGCGTGACCCCTCGGTGACAGAGATCCTGGTCAACGGGCCGCACCGGGTGTTTATCGAGCGCGACGGCCTGCTGCACCAGAGTGATCTGCGCTTTATCGACGATCACCACGTGGAGCGCGTGATGCAACGCATCCTCGCGCCGCTGGGGCGGCGCCTGGATGAGTCTTCGCCGATGGTGGATGCGCGTTTGCCCGACGGTAGCCGAGTCAACGCGATTATCCCGCCGATCGCCTTGGACGGGCCGTGCCTGTCGATTCGAAAATTCCGCAAGGACATGCTCAAGAGCAGCGACCTGGTGGCCATGCAGACCATCGATCAAAGCATTTTCGAGTTCTTCCAGGAGGCGGTCGGCAAGCGCTGCAATATCCTGATCAGCGGCGGTACCGGCACCGGCAAGACCACGCTGCTGAATATTCTCAGCCAGCTGATCAACCCCCACGAACGGCTGGTGACCATCGAAGATGTCGCCGAATTGCAGCTGGGCCACCCCCATGTGGTGCGCCTTGAAACCCGCCCGCCAAATGCCGAAGGCCACGGTGAGGTGCGCTCCAGCGACCTGATCCGCAACGCCCTGCGGATGCGCCCGGACCGCATCATCCTTGGGGAAATCCGTGGCGTGGAAGTGCTCGATGTGATGACGGCGATGAACACCGGCCACGACGGCTCCATGAGCACCGTGCACGCCAACAATGCTCAGGATGCGCTGCTGCGCCTGGAAACCCTGGTGGGCCTGACCGGCCGCGTGATCGCCGAAAAAACCCTGCGCCAGATGATCTGCGCCGCGCTGGACGTGGTCATTCAACTGACGCGCATGCCCGATGGCCGCCGCTGTGTGAGCGAGGTGGTGGAAGTGGTCGGCGTGCGCGACGACGTGTATGTCACCAACACCCTGTTCCGGCTGGACCGGCGCACCGGTTTCGGTTTCCTGCGCGAAGCCATCAACCCGGCCGGCGACAAACTGCGCCGTGAATCGGCCTTGCCGCTCTAGGGAGCAACCGATGACTGGACCTCTGTTGCTGCTTGTTTGCCTGCTGATGATCGGCCTGTCGCTTTGGCTGTTTCATAACGGCCTGCGTAGGGCCCAGACCAACCGCGTGCTGGAGCGCCTCGGCAACGGTCAACCCGAGGCACAGGAACAGCCCACCACCTGGACCGGTCTTGAGCGCATGTTTATGCGTGCCGGGCTGGGCAAACCCACGGATCGCCTGGGCCTGTGGATCGGCGCTTGGGTGGCTGGCGCCGTGCTCGGCTACCTGATCGCCGACGGGTTGGGCCTGCTGGTGATGGTAGTGGCGCCGCCCCTGGTATTGCGCCTGTATATCGCCTGGCGTTACCAACAGCGCGTGCGGCGCATGGTCGAGCAATTGCCGCAGTTGCTCGACCACAGCGTGCGCAGCCTCAAATCCGGCAGAACCCTGGCCGACGCTGTATTGGGCGGCATCGAGAGTGTGGAAAACCCCCTCAAGGAAGCCATGGGCCGTGTGCAGCGCAACGTGCGCATGGGGGTCAGCCTGCCGGACTCGGCCAGCGACTTCGCCGAGTTCTACGAGCAGGACGAATTTCGCCTGTTCGCCCTGGGCCTGAAGGTCAACCATCGCTACGGCGGCAACGCCAGCGAACTGCTGGAAAACCTGATCAAGATGATTCGCGAGCGGGAACAAGGCGCCCGCCAACTCAAGGCCATGACCGGTGAAACGCGCATGACCGCGTATGTGCTGGGCGGGCTGCCGATTCTGATGGTGGGTTATTTCATCATGGTCAACCCCGGCTACCTGATGACCATGTGGAACGATGAAACCGGGCGCAACATGCTGTTCGGCGCAACGGCCATGGACCTGGCGGGCACTTTTGCCATGTGGCGCATGCTGAGGAGTATCTGAGATGGTGCTGCTGGCGTGCGCCCTGGTGTTGCTCGCCGCCGCCATCTTGGTCGGCGGTCATTTGCTGGAGCGCCGCCGCCGCGATCGACGGGTCGCCGAGCGTTTGCAAGGGCGGATGGCCGCCGAGGACAAACTCGGCAGCTTCATGCGCCAATTGGGCGCAAGCACCCTGGCCCAGCGCTCGGTCAGCCTGGATAACGAGACCCAGGTCCTGCTTAACCGGGTGGGCTGGCGCAAGGCAAGCCAACGCTCGCTGTTTGCCGCGTGCCAGATTGGCGTGCCCTTCGTGCTGCTGGGCCTGACCGTGCTCGGCCAGGAAGTTTTCTTCCCGCAGGTCACGCCTGCCTGGATCGCCCCGGTGCTTGCGCTGGGTATCGGCTACCTGCTGCCAAAACGTGTGCTGGCGGCAGCCGCCAAACATCGGCAGCAGCGCATCGCCAAAGAAATCTCAACCTTCATTCCACTGCTGCGGATCCTGTTCGAGTCCGGCATGGCGGTGGAACAGTCACTGCGCGTGCTGGGCAACGAAGCACAGCAATTGCTGCCCAACCTCACCCATGAGTTGCGCCTGATCCTGGCGCGGGTCGATTCCGGACTGGAGCTGAGCGAGGAGCTGGGCAAGACCGTTCGCGTGCTTGAAGTGGATGAGTTCACCGACACCTGCGTCATCCTCCAGCAATTGATCCAGCAGGGCGGCGGCGCGATGAAATCCTTGCTGGCGCTCAAGCAACTGCTGGATGACCGGCGCCTGACCCGCCTGCAGGAATACATCTCGAAAATGTCGGCCAAGATGTCGGTAGTGATGATGGTGTTCCTGTTTCCAGCCTTGCTGATCGTGCTGGGCGGCCCGGCCTTTATCGGCATTGCCCGCGCATTGAGCCACTTTTGAGGAGATGTTGATGAAAGCACTGATTACCGGCCTGGCCCTGCTGATGCTCGGCGGCTGCGCCACGAATGGCCAATCCCCCTGGGCGGCGTTGACCGCCCCCGGCAGTTGCGCCAAGCCAAGCTCGGATCAGGAACTGGCGCTCAACCTCTCCGATGACCTGGCCAACGAAGGCAAACTGCACGCCAGCCTGGCCAACCTGCAGAGCCTTCCAGACAGTTTGCCCCAGGTGCGCCAGCGCATAGCCCGCAACTATCGCTTGCTCGGGCGCACCGAAGCCGAGCCGCTGTACCGCAGCCTGCTGGGCACCTGCATGACCGCCGAAGGCGAGCATGGCCTGGGGCAACTGGCGGCGGCCAAGGGCGACAACGCCCTGGCGATGGCCCATATGCAACGGGCGGCGCGCCTGGCGCCCACCGACGAAAAAGTGCGTAACGACCTGGGCGTGGTGTACCTCAACCAATTGCGCCTGGAAGACGCACGCTTTGAGTTCATGACGGCCATCGAGCTTAAACAGGACGACCCGTTGGCCGCCGTCAACCTGGTGACCTTGCTGATCTATCAGGATGACTGGGGGCAGGCGGCCAAAGTGACCGGCCAGTTGGGCCTGAGCCCCGAGCAGGTCACCGAGGCCCAGGCACGCGCCGCAAAACTCAAGGGTGCAAACGCCAGGGCGCGCAAAGTAGCGGCGGTCAGCGATACGCTGCCAGTGACCATCAAGTAAGGAGCGAGTGATGAAAGCCCACACTCTTGTTTGCCTGGCGCTGCTGCCGTTGAGCGCCTGGGCCATCGAACCGGGGCCATCGTCCCCACAACAGGCCGAAACAGAAAACTGGATGTCATTGCAGGTCAATGGCAGTGCAGCATCACCCACACCACAAAAGACCACCCCCGCTGAACGGGAGCAGGCCATGCAGCGCTGGTTGGACAGCAACAAGCATCCGATCCCGGAGTTCTATGAATCGAACGCCGGCGGCTCATCCCAAGGTGCAAAGAGTCAATAACGCCCGTCAGTGCGCGGTCACCCGCTGGCGCATCGCCGAGGTGCTCGGCGACAACGCCAACGCCAGTTGAGTGCGGTTATGCATATGGGTCAGGCGCAACACCTGGGACACGTACAGCTTGACCGTGTTCTCGGTGATCCCCAGTTCACAGGCGATCTGGTAGTTGGTCTGGCCCTTGCCCACCAGGCGTGCAACATCCAGCTGGCGTGGGGACAGCTGGTTGAAAATCGTCGGAATTTCCAGCGACCCGGCCTCCTCGGCCACCGGCTCGATATCGTCGGCCAAGCCGGCTGGGCCGCGGCGCACTTTGTCGAGGTCCTGATACAGGTCGTTGATGGATTCGGAAAGGTACTGCAGCCGCTGGTTCAGATGCCCCAGCTGCAGTTCTTTCTGCCGCTCTTCGAGTGCCGCCTCCTGGCGTTGCAGGCCCTCGAGCAATTCGTCGAGGTTGATCGGCTTCTGGTAGTAATCCGAGATGCCCGCACGCAGCGCCTTGATCACGTCCTGCTTGTCGGCACGCCCAGTGAGCATGATCGACTCGAACGCCCGCTGCTTGCCCGCCACCTTCTGCATGGCCTGCACCAGTTCGATACCGTCCATGTCGGGCATGTGCAGGTCACACAGCACCAGGCCGATTTCGGCGTCCTCGCTGAAACGCTGCAAGGCGTGTCGGCTGGACTCACTAGGGACGCAGCGGTAGCCACTGCTTTCGAGGAATTCGCAGAGTTCTTCCACGATCAACGGTTGATCGTCGACCACGAGCACTTTTACAGCTGATGTTAGCTTGTTCACTCGCTTCTCCATGCCTGGCAAGCCAAAAGATTGACCTATCCCTTTTGACGAAGAATCCTACACATCCACTCAATAAACGTAGACCTACTTTACGACTATGTACATAGCGATAGAGGCCTTGAGCGACTAGTGGATCCACAAGAAATACAGCGTAAAACCTGTCAAAAAAAACGGAGCAAAAGGCTGTTTTGTTGACGCGTTATCAACTGCACTACCACGACGTGTGCTAAGCCATTGACGAACAAGTAACCACCCCCCTGGGCCACTGCGGCACCGATCAGCGACCACAATAAAGCCTCCAGCGTAGTGGCCAGCGCCAGGGCAGCTACCAGCTTCACATCCCCCGCACCAAAGCGGCCCAGCACGTAGCCCGGCAGAGTCAGCAGCAGCGCCAGGGCGAAGGCCCAGCCGCCCTCTGTGGCAGGCGCGCCCAGCCACGTGGCGCCGACCCACAGCAAATACAGCAACGCCAGCAGCCCCACGCCCAGGGTCAACCCATTGGCGATTTGCCGTTGACGCATATCCTGCAGTGCACAGAGCCCCAGCCAGAGCATTACCAACACGCCATGCATCACGTAAAAAACATCCCTTTTCGCTGAATGATTCTATGCTGATATCAAGTAGTAGCCGTCAGGGTAGACGCAGTCATGAAAACAGGCCTCCCTAGAAAGCAAAAAGGTGCTGCGGCGATCGAGTTCGCCCTGGTCTTCGCGATCTTTTTTGCAGTGTTCTATGGGTTGATCAGCTATAGCTTGCCGCTGCTGTTGATGCAGTCCTTCAACCAGGCGGCAGCCGAAGCGGTGCGCCAGGCCATGGCCGTGGACCCGGTTACCGCAGGCACCGCGTACTCCACCCAACTCACGCAACGCGCCAAGGACGCCGTTGCGGCGCAGTTGAACTGGATCCCTGCGAGTTTCCAATTTTCGAACAGCTACATCAGCGCCACCTACACCGGCACCACGCTGACCGTCGCGATCAACTATCCCACCAGCAACCTCTACTCGGTGTTCCCGGCATTGGTGTTACCGGGCGTCGGCACTGTGCCGAGCCTACCGGCGACCCTTTCCGCCCGTTCGAGCCTGCAGTTTTGACCTCGGGGGATAACCTCTTCGGGCGCCTGCTGGGCCGCACCGGTGCCCTGGCCCTCGAACCGTCCACCGCGCCCGTGCCGGGGCTGCATCTGCAGTTGGACCATCAAGGCCACGTCCTGCACATCAGCGGCACCCTGCGCTCCCAACTGGCGGCACACGAGAGCGGCACGCCGCTGCGCGAGTTGCTGTGCGCCAACAGCGCCCTGAGCATCGAAGGCAGCCCAGCCGACTGGCAACACCAAAACCTGGACCTGGACTTACAGGGCATCGCCGGCCAGGTCCTGCACACCCGCGGCTGGGTCGAGCCCGACGGTGACACCTGGAGCCTGCGCGTGCTGGACGTCGGCGACCTGCTCGCCGGCCGGCAACTGGCCGAGCACCGCGAACAGAACCACCAACTGGCCTGCCAGATGAGCGAGCAGTTGCGGGTCTGCAGCCTGTACCGCTTGCCCGAGGTGTTCAATGAGCAACTGCGTAGCCTGGCCCAGCGCTGGCGAATCCCCTGTGTCGCGCTCGCACTGCTCGATGAAGAAGATCAAGGCTGGCGCATCTACAGCCAGTACGCCGCCCACGACGCCCCGGCCTTGTGGCAGCCCGGCCAGCACTTGGGCACCAGCCTGGACAGCGCCAACGGTATCGCACCGTTGAGCCTGGCTCAGGGCCGCGGCGACAACCCGCGCCTGCACAGCGTGTTTGGCAACGCCGAGGGTTTTCTGGTGCCCTACCGTGACGGCCAGGGCGTCGCCGCCTGGTTGCTCTGCGGCCTGTACAGTGGCCAGCCACACACCAGCGAACGCGACTGGCTGAACCTCACCGCCGCCCTCGCCGCCCCCTTGCTGAGCCGCCTGCGCGAGCAACGCAACCATCAACAACTGGAGCGCGTGGAAGCCCTGCAAGGTTTGCTCGGCACCGGCTGGTGGGAGCTGCTGCCCGCCACCCAAGAGATTCAACTCGCCCCCAGCTACGGCAAAGCCTCAGCCTGGAAGACGGCCCGACCCGCCAGGCGCTGGGCCTCTGGCTGGAGCTGATCCACCCCGCCGACCGTCAGGAACTCAACAGCCGCCTGCACGACCTGCAAGCCTTGGGCAAACCCCTGTTGACCAGCGTACGCCTGCAACGCCATGACGCTGATCACAACCCCCTCTGGTATCGCGTGCAAGGCCAAGTATTGGGCGCTGGCGACAATCGGCGCTGGGTCGGTTTCATGCTCGACATCAGCGACATCAAAAACCGGCAACTGCAAGCCGCCGCCGCTCATGCTCGGCTGGATAACCTGATCGCCAGTTCACCGGCGGTGATCTACGTGCAGCGCTATGTCGGCGGCGCCCTGCACTCGGCGTTTTTCAGCGACAGCCTGCTGCCGCTGCTCGGCTGGACCCTGGCCGAGTGCAACCACGAGAGCCTGGCGGCGCTCATCCACCCCGACGACCGCGACCTGTACTTCGAGCGCACCCGCCAACTGTTGCGCGAGGGTAACGTGCGCAGCCGCTACCGCCTGCGCGACAAACAAGGCCAGTACCATTGGCTGCTGGACGAAGCCAAGCTGCTGCGCGATGACCTCGGCCTGCCGGTGGAAGCTGTGGGGTTGTGGCTGGATGTGACCGACGCGACCCTGGCCGCCGAACAGATCAAACAAAGCGAAGAGCGCTACCGCATGCTGGTGGAAGACTCCCCGGCGATGATCTGCCGCTACCGCCCCGACCTGACCCTTACCTTCGGCAACACGCCGCTGGCCAACTACCTGGAGTGCCTGCCTGCGCAACTGCCGGGGCTGCACCTGGGTGATTGGCTGTCGGATGAACAGCGCCAGGCGTTTGTGCAGCGCATCAGCCAACTGACCCCGGAGTTCCCGGTCAGCACCGCCGAAATCAGCCTGCAACTGCCGGGGCGCGAACATGCCTGGTGGGTGTGGTCGGACCGCGGGGTGTTTGATGAACACGGCGCATTGGTGGAAGTGCAAGCGGTGGGCCGTGACAACACCGAAGTCCGGCGCTCCCAGCAGCAACTGACCCAAAGCGCCAAGATGGCCACCCTCGGCGAAATGGCCACGGGCCTGGCCCATGAGATCAACCAGCCACTGAACGTGATGCGCATGGCCATCGTCAATGTGCTCAAGCGCTTGAGCAACGGCGATGCGCAGATCGACTACCTCACCGAAAAACTCCAGCGCATCGACACCCAGGTCCAGCGCGCGGCGCGGGTGGTGGACCATATGCGGGTGTTCGGCCGGCGTTCGGAAGTCGAACAGCAGCCGTTCGACCCTGCGCAGGCGGTGGAAGGCACCTTGTCGCTGCTCAGCGAGGGCCTGCGCGGCAAAGGCGTGGAACTGCGCATCACGCCTGCGGACGCCGTGGTGCAGGTCAAAGGGCATGTCGATCAGCTCGAGCAGGTGTTGATCAACCTGATGGTCAACGCCCGCGATGCGCTGCTGAGCAAACGCGAAAAGGCTGCGGCGTTTCGCCCCTGGATCGCCGTACATTGCGAACACGACAGCCGGCACGTGCGGATCTGGGTGGAGGATAACGGCGGTGGGATTGACCCACGCTTGCTGGAGCGGATTTTCGAACCGTTTTTCACCACCAAGCCGATTGGCGTGGGGACCGGGTTGGGGTTGTCGGTGAGCTATGGGATTGTGGAAAACATGGGCGGACGGTTAAGCGTCACCAATGGTGAGGAAGGCGCGCGGTTTTGTGTAGAACTGCCGGTGGTTTAGATCACCAGATAGGCGCGCCCCAAATGGCAGGTAAGGTTGGCACCGACCTGGGCGTTGCCCAGGTTGATGCCCAAGGCCCCAAGCAGCGTGTTGACGATAGGGTCGAGTACCGGTCCCAGTACATCATGGAGAAGGCTGACGACCGTACTGATCACGCTAGTCAGCGCGGTGGTGACCGTGGTTGTCGGGTTATTCGGTGTGCTGCCGCTGGGAGGGGTGTAGGTGACCTGCAAACCGCTCAGGGTGGCACCCAGGCTGGTGACGATATTGGCGCTAATGGGTGGGCTCTGATAGGTCGGCAAGGCGTTCATTTCGGCCACAGGTGAAAACAGCATGGAGCTGGTTTGTTGCCCCACGGGCGACATCGCTCTCAAGTACAAGCCGCCGCCGACCCCGGCGGTGCGGTTGCCACATAACAGCGTCAGCACGATGCAATAACGCTGGCCAAAGTCGATCAGCCTGACCGGCTGCACGCTGACTGGCGCCAATGAAGAAAACGCGGAAACCGGTTCGACATAGCCAACGCCCAAGGTGGCCAAGGAGGTGGTGGCCTTTACCGTCAACGATTTGGTCGCTGGTGTAACACAACTGAAGTCCATCACACGGGCCTCCGCACTGGCCGCCTCAATGTAGATCGACAAGGATTGAGTGATATCAACGTCAGCGACATTACAGGCCACCAGGCACAAGACGCCGCCGACCACCGCCGGGAGATTCAGGTTCAGCAAACCACCGACCACCTTCGACACCGGCGTCGCCAACCCGGTCAGTATCGAAGCAACACCCGAGACTGCCTTGAGCACAGGCGCCTGAACAATCACCAGGGTTCTGATCTGCGCAGTGCGCACAAAAATCTGATCGGTTTGCGGGTTGTTGGACAGCCCGGCCTTGGCCAAAGCGGGGTTGCCAATCGTCGACAGCTGCGGCGGTTCGATGACTTTGGTCTGGATCGAAACACTGCCCAAACCCGGAACACTCACGTTAGTCGCCACATTCACCGCGCTCTTGTTATTGGACAACTGCGCCACCGCCTCCAGCAGTTGAAACAGCTGCACGGTGGAATTCAGCGCGGCCGTCGGCGTGCCCGTCGCGACATTCAGCAAGCTCCCCACCGTCAACACCTTGGCATTGGGCGCGATGGCCTTGATTGTCAGCACGTCATTGACCACTGCCTGCACCGCCGAGCCGTTTTTTTGCAACAGCGTCACCGCTGCATTGATCAGGTCGGTAGCCGAAGCGGCGGTATTTAACAGCGTGGTGTAGTCCCCCGCCGTCACGTCCAAGTTGATTGCCAACTGGTCCAGATAGCCGAGCAGATTCACATTGGTCTGCAAGATGCCATTCCAGCCGCCCGCCGTGATCGACAGGTTGCCGCCGAGCAAACTGCCGATGGCGAAGTTCAGTACGGGAGATTGGCTGGAGTCGACCGACGCCAGGCTACTGCGAATCGTCAGTTGCGCCACCGGCGGCGCATACGCGGCGACGGCGGTTGCACTCAAGGTCATCTGGGTGAACGTCGGAGCGCCGCTGAATATATTCCAGAGGCCCGCGGCAATGCTGGTCATCACCTTGTTAGTCGCCACGACCCGTACGGCTTCGCTTTTAGTGGCGTCGGCGGTGAACACGCGAATATTGCCGGCATTGGTGGTCAAGGCGCCGCAGGTCACCGTCAGGCCACGGCTATTGTCGCCGGCGACTACGGTGAAGCCGTTGCGTGAGGCATTCTGAGTGGCGTAGTCGTTGGCGGTGGTGAAGGAGCCGCACAAGCCGCCACGGCCGGCGGCTTCCAGTGCCGAGGTATCGGCGATGGACTGCAGTTTGCGCTTCTCCAGGTACACGCGACCGCCGTCCACTGCCAGCAGCATGAATACCAGCGCCACAGCCAGGATGCTCACCGCCATCAGGCCAATCGCGCCACGTTGCCTGCAACCAAGTCGGGGAGACATCGAGGCACTCCTTAGCACTTACTCTCCGTTGATGGTGTGGAGTGTAGACAAGGCTTGAGGTGTGCGCTGGCCACAAAACAAAGTGGGAGCGGGCTTGCTCGCGAAAGCGGTTTGTCAGTTAGGCTATTTTTTAACTGATACACCGCTTTCGCGAGCAAGCCCGCTCCCACAGGGGGAGGGGTGGTTTTAGTGCGGTGGGTAGCTGGAGAGCACGCGGGTGACCGTGGCGCGGATGGCCTTGTCGCGGTCCTGCGGGTTGGGCGAGGTGGCCATCATCTGTTCGTCGCTGCCGCGCCACACCAGCTTGCCGTCCTTGCCGTCGAGCAGGTCGATCTGGATGGTCGCCACTTTGTAGGTGATGTTGCGGGTTTCGTTGTACATCGGCGCACCCCAGTAGCCGTTCCACGGGCCGCCCCACGCACCGCCGTAGTTGGTGGTGACTTGTTGCTGGCGGTCTTCGACAATCAGGTAAGCCTGCACCCTGAGATCAGCCTTGGTGCCGGCCGCTGCCGGACGCAGGCCGCGCTGGTCGAGTTGCTCGCCAACCGCCTGGCGGATGCGTTGTTCGGTGAGGTCGCTCTTGATCCGCGGGTCATCGGGGCGATATTGCAGCGCCGGGTCTGTCCAGGCCCAACTGCGGTAGGCGCCGAAGCCCCGGCTGGCGTCAAAATCGTGGTTGACCTGGGCGTTCTGGCAGCCGCCCAGCAGCACAACAAAAGCAAGCATGGCGATACGACGAAACATGGTTGTTCTCCAAAGAGCGAACTGCGCTTGAAATGAGAATAGCTGTTAACTGGGCGGGTAGGCGGTCATTGCCTTTTGCACCGCCTGGCGCAAAGCATCTCCCCGCTCGCTGAGGCTTCCCTGGCTGCCGGTTTCTGCACTGGCACTCCACACCGGCTGACCGGTACGGGCATCGAACAGGTTGACGCGAACCACCACCACTTGAACTTCATAGGTGCGCACGACCGGCACCGAGTTGTACATGCCATAGCCATTGCCGTAGCGGTTATAACCGCCGTAACCATAGCCGTAGTCATCCTGGACTTGCTTGAGGCGCTTCTCCAGACGCACATCCGCGCTCACCAACACGTCCGCCGGACGGTTGTCATGCAAGGGGCGCAGGCCGCGCTGGTCGAGGGCGCCGCTGACGGCTTCGGCAATTTGCGCCGAGTCCGCCCAGGCTGTGCCGGCCGGCAACTGGCCGTTGCGCCAGGCCCAGTTGCGATAAGCGCCATAGTCGCGCACCGGGGCCGGGTAGGCGCTGGCATCAAAGGTCGTGGCAGCCTGGGCCGGCGCCGGTGGAATCGGGGCGGAAGCGGCCACGTAAGGGTTGGGGCTGGAGCAAGCACCCAACCCGAGGGACAACAGGATCAAACAGAGACGACGCATTTCGACCTCCGCAGACTGGGCCGCTTAAACCGGACGGCAGATCCAGTGCAAATAACGTCCAAGCCCGGCAAAGCTTGGGTGACGACGGTGAGCGAGTTCCATCTCTACAAGGTCCTGCAAATCAGCGCGGGCCTGGAATTCCACCGGCATATAGTCGTGAAAAACCCGCACGCCACTTTGGCTTTCGACCTGCCACAGCCCCTCAAGTTGCGCCGCCAACTCCCGTGGGTCGAGCGGTTGTTGCGGGGTCAGGCTCTGCTTTTCGCCGGCCATGTCGTTCTTGCGCATTTTGCGGAAGTGGCCTTTGAGCAGGTTGCGATAAATCAGCGCATCGCGGTTGTAAAACGCCAGCGACAGCCAACCACCGGGCACCGTGAGCTGGTGCAGCACTGGCAGGATCGCGTGCGGTTCGGCCAGCCATTCCAGCACGGCGTGGCAGAGCACCAGGTCATAGGGCTCGGTAAGCTGGCCGAGCAGGTCTTGCCAGGGCGCATGGATAAACGTTGCCGTCTGCCCGGCGTCGGCGAAGCGTTGGCGCGCCCCTTCGAGCATCGGCTCGGCGGGCTCGGCCAGGGTCACCTGATGGCCACGCTCGGCCAGCCACAGCGACATATGCCCCAGGCCCGCGCCGATATCCAGCACGCGCAAAGGCCGCGCAGGCAACGCTTCGGTCAGGTCGGCCTGGAGCACCGCCAGGCGAATCGCGCCTTTTGCGCCGCCGTAGATTTTTTCGGCGAAGCGCGTGGCCAACTGGTCGAAATGACGGTCACTCATGGGCAAACCGCCGCTCGCTGTCGGCCAGCTTCGCCCGCACCACCTCGTTCATGTCCAGGCCCAGTTCACTGCACAGCAACAGCAGGTACAGCACAATGTCGCCGACTTCCTGCCCGGCATGGGCAAGTTTATCGGCGGGCAACTGACGGGATTGGTCTTCGGTCAGCCATTGGAAGATTTCCACCAGTTCGGCCATTTCCACGCTGGCGGCCATGGTCAGGTTTTTCGGGCTGTGGAACTGCTTCCATTGGTTGTTATCGCGGATGCGGTGGAGGCGTTCGGTAAGGTGTTCGAGGTTCATGCGGGGGCTCCTGAAGGCGTATAGCTTCGGGGGGATCGGGCGTTATGGCAAGTGAATCCCTGTGGGGAGCGGGCTTGCCCGTGTTGGGATGCGAAGCGGGGCCAAAATCATACGACGAATTCAGTTTGACACTACTGGGTAGGCGGGATGGGGCCGCTTTGCGGCCCAACGCGGGCAAGCCCGCTCGCCACAGTTAGTGGGTTAGTCGACGATGCTGAATTCGAGGCGGGCGGTTTGGCCGGCTTCGTCGAGGACGCTGAGTTGGTAGCGGCCCAGGTGCTCGAAGCTGGCGTTGATGAATTCCTGGTTGGCGCTGTCGCCCAAGGGCGCGCCGTTGAGGAACCACCAACGCCGGCCGCTGCCGCCCAGGGCGGAGAGTTTCAAATGCAGGGCTTGTTGGCTGGCGGCCGGCAAGCGCAGTTGGTCGCCTTCGCGCACGCCAACGATCGACAGTAGCGACGACGCCGCGAGCGCCGGTGGTGGGCAATCGGGGTCAGCGGCCGGTATGCGCGCTTCACGGCGCTCCACCCTTGGCAACCAGGGCTCCAGGGGCGCGGGCCACAGGGCGATGCTCCTGGGCTCGGCGCCAGGGCAGTGGGCGTCAACCCGCAGGCCCTTGGCGTTGACCCAGATGTTTTCCATCAAGCCCACGCTCAACGGTTGATCCAGCGCCTGCAAGGTCGGCGGCGTGGTGTGGTCCAGCGTCCAGGCAAAGCGCTGGCGCCGGCAATTGGGGTCGGAGCGGCTGATGGGCTGGCCCAGCGGCCAGCAGATGGCCGCCACACCGAC
Organism: Pseudomonas poae; assembly: GCA_028869255.1. Taxonomy (NCBI): domain Bacteria; kingdom Pseudomonadati; phylum Pseudomonadota; class Gammaproteobacteria; order Pseudomonadales; family Pseudomonadaceae; genus Pseudomonas; species Pseudomonas poae. Next base: position 5,106,106 of record CP110972.1, read on the forward strand.
ATTGGCCGGCACCGGCTTGACGGGAGCGCTGATGCCGCGCTGGCTGTCACGGTTGGTCAGTACATCGTGCACCTGCAACATCAAGGGCGCCGCCGAGGCCAGGCCGAACTGCCCCGGCACCGGCGTGCCGTCCGGCCGACCGATCCACACGCCGATCAGGTAACGCGGCCCCACGCCGATCGCCCAGGCATCGCGAAACCCATAGCTGGTGCCGGTTTTCCAGGCCAGCACCGGGCGCTGTACCAACTCGGCACGCGGGTCGCGATCGGGGCGTGCCTGGCCACTGAGGATGCGTCGCACAATCCAGGCGGACCCTGGCGACAGTAATGGCCGTTCCTTAAGCGTATCGTCCGGCTGTAATCGAATAGTGGCCGACCTGCCGTCCCGAGCGAAGGCGCTGTAACCGCTGACCAGATCCTCCAGGCGACTACCAGCGCCGCCCAGGATCAGCGCCAGGTTGGGTTCGGCCAACGCCGGCAAACTCAACGGCACGCCGCCGATGCGCATCTGCGCGGCGAAGCGCTTGGGCCCGTAGGCTTCCAGCAACTGCACCGCCGGCAAGTTCAGCGAACTCGACAGCGCCGTACTCGCCGACACCGCGCCGGTAAAGCCCATGGAGAAGTTGCCCGGCCGGTAATCGCCATAACGCCGGGGCACGTCCTGCAGCAGCGATTCGGAATGAATCAAGCCGTCGTCCAACGCCATGCCGTACAGGAAGGGTTTCAAGGTGGAGCCCGGCGAACGCAGCGCACTGACCATGTCCACGTGGCCAAAGCGCTTGGCGTCATTGATATCCACCGACCCCAGGTAAGCGCGCACCGCCATGCTCTCCTCTTCCACCACCAGGATAGCGGCGGAGGTGTGTTCCGGCAGGCGTGCGCGCCAGCCCAGCAGCAGGTCTTCGAGACGGCGTTGCAGGGTGGCATCCAGGGTGGTGCGGATCAGCGGCGGGCTGTCCGGGCGGTTCAGACGGCGGGCCAGCAAGGGTGCAAGGCTGGGCTCCAGCCGTGGGGCGAGCAGCAGCGGTTCTTCGAGGGCTTCATCGACGGCGGCTTGCGGCCACACCTGGAACTCGGCGAGGCGGCGCAGCACCTTGTCGCGTGCGTCCTGGGCACGTTGCGGGTGGCGATCCGGCCGCAAGCGGCTGGGCGCCTGCGGCAATACGGCGAGCAAGGCGGCTTCAGCGTGGGTCAGTTGTGCCGGCGACTTGCCCAAATACGCCCAACTGGCGGCCGCCACGCCCTGCAAAGTGCCGCCGAACGGGGCGCGGTTCAGGTACAGGTTGAGGATCTGCTCCTTGGACAGGTGCCACTCCAACTGCGCCGTGCGCCACAATTGGCGCAGCTTGCCATGGAACGTCCGCGAATGCGGGTCGAGCAAACGTGCCACCTGCATCGACAAAGTGCTGCCGCCGGACACCACCCGTGCGCCCGTAAGGTTCTGCCACGTCGCCCGCGCCAGCGCCAGCGGGTTCACCCCGGGGTGCTGATAAAACCAGCGGTCTTCGTAGGTGAGCAGTGCATCGAGGTAATACGGCGACACTTCGCTGGTTTGCACCGGATAACGCCAGACACCGTTGGCATCGGCAAACCGCCACAACGGCGTGCCATCCTCGGCCAGCACCACCCGCGCCAAGTCGTCCTTGGGCAGGGGCAAGGGCCAGAGGCGATCGGCCAGCCACAGCAGGGCAATCACCAGCAACAGGCTCGCCAGGGTCCAGCGGGCAACTAAACGTAAACTCAAGCGGCGAAACCTCTATGCTTCAAGGGAACTCGCCTTGTTGATAAACGACCAAAGGCTCAGTGCTGGCAATTTCGTCCACTTATTCATCGAGACACACCTATGCAAGCAGACTTTTTCGGGTGGCTGGGTCACGCACTCGGCCTGATCATCCACTACATCGTCGAGTTCTTCAGCGGGCTGTTCAATCTGCTGTCCAACGCCGGCGGCGACTTTGTCGACGGCATGTCCAGGGCGCTGGGCATGGACACTTCGATCATCAGCATCCTCACCCTGATCGTCGGCTTGCTCTTCCTGTACTCGGCCGTGCGCGCCTTCATGCGGGCGTCGATCATCATCGGCGTTATCTGGCTGATGCTCGGCCTGTGGCTCCTGAGCTGGGTTGTCCACTAACCCACAAGCACCGCAAATCCCTGTGGGAGGGGCTTGCTCCCGAAAGCGCTGGATCAGTCAGCCCATCTGATACTGATACACCGCCTTCGGGAGCAAGCCCCTCCCACATTTACCTCCATTCAACGGCCCTTGATCACCAGGTCCGCCGGAGTCTCGCCCACCGCCTGCCAGTTCGGCCGATACATCGACTCCACCTGCGGCGGCGGTACGCGGTAGGTCCCCGGTGTCACCGCCCGCGCCAGATACAGCAGGTGCGTGGTGCCATCGCCCTGCAGATTCATCGCTGCCACGTACCGGTCATCCCGGAACTCCTGATGCTTGAGCGATGCGTTCTGCATCGACTCGCGCCACTCCTTGACTTGGCTGCTGGCGTTTTCCAGGCTGGCGGCACTTTGCGCCAGGTTCTGGTTTTCCAGCTCCAGGCCCGCCGGCAGCAAATCCACCACCAGGGCGTCAGGTACACGCTGCTTGGCGCTGACCGCCAGATGCACCAGCACCAGGTCGCCGCTGTTGAGGTTACGCAGGTTCAACGGCTGACCGTTCATGCCCAGGTACTCGCGGCGGATACTCAGGTTATCGCCCCCCGCAGCCGGCGGCACTTGTGGGTAACCCGAAATCGTCAGTTGCTGGTAAACCGGCGTGTCCCCCTGATTGCTCAAGGCCAGGTCGCTGGACAGCAACTTGCCCTCCAGCTCCAGGCTCGACTGTTGATTATTCAACTCATGCACGCCGCCGCTGCCGGTGAGCGACACTTGCCAGTTCGCCTCAGGCTGCGCGAACCCCAGGCGCCCGGCGAGGAACAGCGAATTACGCTCCTGGGTCGACAAGTACGGGCTGGCCGCCAACTGATCCGACAGCGTGAACAACCGCTCCTCACGCTTGCCCTTGGCCAAGTCGTTTTCTTCGAGCAGCGCCAGGATCATCGCCTGGTCACGCAGCGGGCTGCCGTAGTCGGCCAGCCACTCATTGGCCTTGCGCTGCGCTGCCAAGCCGGCGAGCAAGGCTTGATCGGCACGCGGCTGGTCACCCATCTTCTGCAGCGCGATGGCCAACTGCACCAGCGGCAAGCCTGAGCGCGCATCGCTGCGTCGTTCGAAAATACTGCGCAACGCGCCCAACGGCGCCTGCTGACTGCGCGCCAGTACCATGCCGGCGTAGGCCTGCACGGCAAAGCGGGTGTGGTCGGCGTTGTCGCTGTAGTCGACTTCGATCAGGTTGCGCTCCTGCACATACCGCAACAGGCGCTCGCTGGCTTTCTTCAAGGCTTCAGGCGGCACGGCAAACCCCTGGTCGCGGGCCCGCAGCAGGAAGTCGGTGACATACGCCGTCAGCCAGTATTCCTCTTCGCCATCGGCGCCCCACAAACCAAAGCTGCCGTTGTAGCGCTGCATGCCCAGCAGGCGCTCGATGCCCAGCTCGATCTTGCGTTTACGCTCGGCATCCGGCTCGCCCTTGATGCTCAGGCGCTTGAGCAAGGCATCGTCGGCATAGAGTGATGGGTACAGGCCGCTGGCGGTTTGCTCCAGGCAGCCGTAGGGGTAGGCCTTGAGCGCGCTGATCTGCGCGCCGAGGTTCAGCGGTGGCCGGCTCGACAGGCTGAGCAACGCCTGACGCCCCGAGGCATCGAACTGCTCCAGGGTGCCGGCAGGCAGGCTCCACGGCTCGTTTTTCAGTACTGCGCGGTAATGCTTGAGCAACGCCGGATACGCCGGGCGCACGCCCAGGGTCCATTCACGGCTGAACGGCGGCAGGTTTTCACCCGGCAGGTCCAGGCCATTCACGGTGACCTTGACTTGGCCCTGGCCCAAACCGCCCCAGGCTTTTACCGGGATACGCAGCGTGGTGCGCTGGCCTTGCTTAAGCTCAACGGTTTGTAGGCCGCCGTTGACCAACTCCAGTTGCCCTTCGGCACTCAGTTGCACATCAAGTTTCTGCGCCTTGCCCGACAGGTTGGACAGGTCCAGCGCCAGCGTGGTCTGGTCACCACCGGCGAGGAAACGCGGCGCCGACAGCTCGGCAATCAGCGGCGCGGCGATCACCGTCTTGCCCTCGGCCATGCCGTAGCGATCATCGCTCCAGGCCTGGGCCATCAGGCGCAACTCACCGTTGAAGTCGGGGATATTGACGCTGACTTCGCCCTCGCCCTGCTCGTTCAAGGTCACCGACGCGCTCTGCAAGGCCACGATAGTCACGCTGGTGTCCGGGCGCTTGCCGCCCTTGGCCAGCGCCGCGTCACCGCCGAAGGCCAGGCTGGCCAGACGGCCCTGCCCGGCTTCGATCAACTGGCCGTAGATATCGAACTGGTCCACGCCGTAGGCCTTGCGACCGAACAGGCTGGAGTACGGGTCTGGCGTGGGGTATTCGGTGATATTAAGGATGCCCACGTCCACCGCCGCCACCAGCACATGCACCTGTTTGGGCACGCTGCCATCGGCATTTTTGGCGGTGACCTTCACCGTCAACGGTTGTTTGGGGCGCATTTTTTCCGGCGCGGTGAGGGTTAGGCTCAGTTTGCGCTGGGTACGATCCAATGGCAGATGCAGCAGGCCCACCGCACGTTTGGGGGTGATATTGGCTTTGCGCTCGCCGGGGCGGATCACCAAGGCGCTCACGTACAGGTCATGGCGCGACCATTTCGGGTCCAGCTTCACGGCGAAGCTTTTGCCCTCGGCCGGCACATCGATTTCCTGCCACCATAACGGCCCTTCGGCGGATTCCACCAGCAGATAGCCCTTGCCGGCAGCGGGTGGCGTAACGGTGACAGTGGCGGTATCGCCGTCGCCATACGCCGGTTTATCCAGCGCAAGCTTGATCTGGTCCGGCCGCACGGCGCCACCTTCGGTGTTGTCCTGGGCCTGGTAGCCGGCCCAGAAGCGCAGGCTGCTGACCAGACCGGTCTGCGGGTCTTCGACCTCAACGCGGTACGGGCCCCACTCCACCTGGAAGCTGACTTTGGCCGTGTCGCCGGCTTTGATGTTCAGGCTCTGTTCGTCAAGGTTGAGGAATTTCTCGTTGAAGTGGTAACTCCAGCCATCACTCTCCGAATAGTTCCAGTAGTAGTCGCGGCGCTCGCGCACCAGGCGCACCTTGAGGTTTTGCGCCGCAAGCTTTTGCCCCTCCTGGTTGGCCACCAGCACTTCGAATTCCGCCGGGCCATCGCCATTGGTTTCCTTGCCGTCAAACAGCCCGCGCAGGCCCGGCAGTTGCTCGGCCGGCCAGATCGGCTGCACCAGGCGCCGGGTGATCGGCCGCCCGCCCGACTCTTGCAGGCTGGCTTGCACGATCAGTTGCAGCGGCGACTTGGCGTCGGCCCATTTGCTTTCCAGAGTCAGTTCTTCCTGGCCCTTGGCGTCGAGTACGCTTTCGTCCAGCTCGAAATCCTGGCTCAGCTCTTCTTCGGTGACGGAGCCGAACTGATAGCCCGGCAGCGACTTGACCGCTTCGCGCAGCGGGCGCACATACACCTGGCCGCTGACCCGATTGCCGGACGCCGGCGCACCGTAGAGGTAGCGGCCGTTGACGTGGATGGTCGGGTTATCCGCCGGGCTCAAGGCCGTGTCGCTGCCCTTGAGTTCCAGCGCCAGGCGCTCGGGCAGGAAGTCTTCGACGAGGAATTCATACAGCTGCGGTTTTCCATCGCCCAGGTCGAACACCAATTGCCAGCGCCCGGTCGGCGCCTCGCCAGCCAGCTGCAGCGCGTATTGATAGAGGCCGGACGCGTCGGCATCCCACACGAATTTGCGGCTGACCTGCTCGTCCGGGCGGCGCACTTCGACGCTCACCGGTTGCGGCTTGACCGCATTGCCGTCCTTGTCCCGTAGCAGCGCATTCAGCAGCACGGTTTCGCCGGGGCGATACAGGTCACGCGGGCCAAAGACGAAGAACTGCAACGGGTGGGAGGGTTGGCCGCCGATGTCGAACTCGGCCAGATCCAGGGCTGCGCTGTCGAGGCGCAACATACTGGTCTGTTCACCCTGCTTGGCCAGCAGCACCTGGGCCTTTTTCGGCAATGGCAATTCGGCGTGGCCGCCTTTCTCGGTCTTGCCCTGGCCGAGCACACGGCCGTTGGCATCGAGCACTTCCAGGTCGACGCCGTCCAGGGCCTTGCCGCCCTCCAGCGCCTGGGTAAATACATCCAGGCGATTGGCGTAGCGGTGCACCGACAAACCGATATCACTGAGGGTGAACAGCGTGGCCGGCTGCGAATAATCGTAGGAGCCCGAGGTGCGCATCACCGCCAGGTACACGCCCGGTTGCTGCAGCGGCTTGAGGCCGGCGATCGGCAGCAACAGGGTTTCGCGGGTGTTTCGCGCCGGGTTCAGGTCGAAACGGCCACCGTAGACCAGGTCGGCCATGGGCAGCAACTCGCGGGATTCGTAGCTTTGCAGGCTGGTATTGCGCCCCCACTGCGCGAGGAACGCCGGCAGGGATTCAGGCTTGATGCGGAAGAATTCAACGTCGACTTTGTCGACGTTCAGCGCGATCACCGGCAGGCCCTCGGCCAGGCGCGTCGGCAGCAAGGTGCCGCGGCTGGCGAAGCCGACGGTGGCTTGCAGGTCACGGGTTTCCAGGCGGGCGCTGTACTCGGCGGCGAGCGCGTTGTCGTTGACCGCTTTCACACCGGCATCCACTGTCAGCACCAGCTTGCGCTGCGGCTCCAGGTGGCGCAGGCGCAACTCCATCAGGTTATCGGAAAGCTCCCAGGCGCCATCGACCTTGCCCGACTTGCTGTCCACCAGATGGAGTTTGTCGGCGAACTTCTGATCCGGGTCCAGTGGAATGGAAAAACTCACGGACAAGGTACTGGCCCCGTCCAGTTGCACCTCGGACACGTCCACCACGTTCAACTCACGCCCGGCGTAACGCTGCTTGAGCGCCGCCACGTCCACTGCCGCCTTGGCCGGTTTCGGCGCTGTGGCCACGGTTGGCGCGGGCGGGACAGCCGGTTTGTCGGAAGAATCGCAGGCACTCAGCAGGGCCAGCGCACAGGCAAGGAACATTCCTTTGTTAAGCATGGGGCACTCGTAGTGAGAGGGGTCCGAGGGATGAACTATATATCAGCCCGCGGAGGGCCGATGTGGTGCTGGTCACATTGACCGACGGAGGGTGGTTTGGTTCTGAGGGCGCTCAAGCTCAAGACAAATCCCACAAACAACAGAGATCCATATGTGGGAGCGGGCTTGCTCGCGAATGCGGTGGGTCAGTCAATCTATGCATCACTGATACACCACATTCGCGAGCAAGCCCGCTCCCACATTGGTTCTGCTGCGTGGCGGATGGATAGGTACAATGCCACTCCCTTGTAGGAGCCTCCATGACCACCCTGCTCACCGACTGGCGCCATCGCCCCACTCACCGCCGCGTCTGGGCGCTGGCCGCGCCGATGATTCTGTCGAACATCTCGGTGCCGCTGGTGGCGCTGGTCGACAGCATGGTCATCGGCCACCTGCCCCACGCTCACCAACTGGGTGCGGTAGCCGTCGGTGCCAGCCTCTATACCTTCCTGGCCTGGGCCATGGGCTTCCTGCGCATGGGTTCCACCGGCTTTGCCGCCCAGGCCGCCGGGCGCGGGGACGGTGCCGCACTGCGGCAAATTCTGCTACAAGGTTTGTTGCTGGCATTGGGGCTGGCCATGCTGCTGGGCACCGTGGGCATTCCCCTGAGCCACCTGGCGCTGGAGTGGATGCAGCCCTCCCCCGAGCTGAATCAACTGACCCGCGAATTTTTCCACACCCGCCTGTTCGGCCTGCCCGCCGCCCTGGCCAGCTATGCGCTGGTCGGCTGGTTCCTCGGCACGCAAAACGCCCGCGCACCGCTGGCGATCTTGCTGACCACCAATCTGGTCAACATTGGGTTGAACCTGTGGTTCGTACTCGGCCTGGACTGGGGCGTGGTCGGCTCCGCACGCGCCTCGGTCATCGCCGAATGGACCGGCGCCCTGCTTGGCCTGGCCCTCACGCAAAAAGCCCTGCGCGCCTACCCCGGGCATATCGCCTGGGCCGCGCTGAAGCGGTGGCAAAGCTGGCGCCCATTGCTGGCGGTGAACCGCGACATTTTTATCCGCAGCCTCGCGCTGCAATCGGTGTTTTTCCTGATCACCGTGCAAGGCGCAAGGTTGGGCGATGCGACCGTGGCGGCCAATGCGCTGCTGCTCAATGGGCTGTTGCTGACCGCCCATGCGCTGGACGGCCTGGCCCATGCGGTCGAAGCCCTGTGCGGCCACGCCATCGGCGCCCATGATCGCCAGTCCCTGCGCCGCTCTTTGGTGGTCGCCGGCGGCTGGTCGCTGATCGCCAGTGTCGGTTTCGCGCTGCTGTTCAGCGTCGCCGGCCACCTGTTTATCGCCATGCAAACCGACATCCCCAACGTGCGCGCAACCGCCGACCTCTACCTGCCCTATCTGGCAGTGCTGCCATTGATTGCAGTGTGGAGCTACCTGTTGGACGGCCTGTTTATCGGCGCCACACGTGCGCGGGAAATGCGCAACGGGATGCTGCTGACGGTGTTGCTGACCGTGCCGTTCGCCTGGGCACTGCAGGGGCTCGGTAACCACGGGTTGTGGATAACCTTTCTGCTGTTCATGGCCCTGCGCAGCCTGACACTCTGGATGATTGCCTGGCAGTTGAATAAACAGGACCGCTGGCTCGGCGGTTCCACGCGCTGAAGTCTCGGCAGTGAGGAACGGTCTAGCTAAATCACAACTTCTGGTGGAGTCTTTCAAAGGACGACAACCACAGAGGACCTGCCTGGCGCACCTTCCTGCTTAGCGCCAGATAAGAACAGGAAACTTCGTGAGTACTTTAATTCCCCGCATCCCTCTGGCCGTATCCCTCGCGCCTGGAACACCGACCCCGTCAATGCCATCACCTAAATTGGGGCGGCTGACAGAAACGTTGTTCAGCTGGTTCAGTAGCGCTCGGCCTGACCATCGCCGATGGTGAACCGTTTGATTACGATAACAACCCACTCACCCGGCCAACGACCACCAACTCGTCACCGTTCACCGAGAACGCCCTGCGCCGGGAAATGGGCGTTCCCTTACGTGATCGGTACTTGCGGGATGAGGTGCCACACACGGTTTATTGAACGGGCGTATATCGGATAAAGCCCGTCACCCGATCCAGCACGGGCGCCAGCCAGCGCAGGGGTTTGGAGATAGACGCTACCAGCGTTGCATGGCTGGTCCTGGTGAAATAGAACACCTCGACCGGCACACCCGCGGCGCGCAGTTTTTTCGCCAGCCCGCCGGTATTGCGCGTTGGGTTGACCAGGTTGTCGTCCGTCGAAGCGATCAACAGGCTCGGCGGCGCGCCATGGGTGACGTGGTTGATGGGTTGGGAATCAGGCGGAGAGTCGGGGAAGAAAAACACCGGCTTCACGTCAGGGTTTTCAATCGGCAGGAAGTCATACGGCCCGGCCAGCCCGATCCAGCCCTTGAAGACTGAAGGCGCCAGCCCGACCCCGGCCAACCACTGCGGGTCGAGCGCCAGCATCGCGGCGTTGTAGGCCCCCGAACTGTGGCCCATCACATAAAGCTTTTGCGGATCCGCACCGTACCCGGCGATGTGCTGGTGTGTCCAGGCCACCGCTTGGGCACCGTCCTGTAGAAACGCGGGGTAACGCACTTGCGGGTAAAGCCGGTAGTCGGCAATCACCACCACGATCCCGCGCGAGGCCAGGGCTTCGCCGACGAAAGCGTAGTCCTCCTTGGAGCCGCTGTTCCAACTGCCGCCATAGAAGAACACTACGACCGGGGCATTGGGCGAGGCGGTAACGGGACGGTAGATATCGAGTGTCTGGCGCGGGTCATCGCCGTAGGCGATGGAGGTGGTTTTGGTGAAAGTGCTGGAGGGAGTAAATGCGTTGAGCACTTTGATCGGGGAGCAGGCTGCGAGGAATGCAACGCATGCCAGGGTAAATGCTTGCAGGTATTTGCTCGACATCGTTCAGACCCCACCCAGAAGGCACTACTAAACGAAGATCCGAATGTGGGAGCCGGCTTGCCGGCGATGGCGGTGTGTCATGCAACCGATGCTCGGCTGACACACCGCCATCGCGGGCAAGCCCGGCTCCCACATCAGAGCCGGGTCACTTCACTTACGAAGACAGGTACGAAGACCGCGTCAGCCCCAGACGCAGTGCGTCGAGGAACTGCGTACGCTCACTGGCGCTGATCTTCGCGCTCGCACACTTGTCACGGTAGTGCGTCATCAACTCCTCCGGCGACAAGTGCACATAGCGCAGCATGTCTTCGATGGTGTCGTGAGTCTCGATCCCGGCGCTGTACACCGAACCGTCTTCACGCTGGTAGATGTTCACCGAGTCGGTGTCACCGAACAGGTTGTGCATATCGCCCAGAATCTCTTGGTACGCGCCGACCAGGAAGATCCCCAGCAGGTAGTCCTCACCTTCGTTCAGACCGTGCACCGGCAAGCTGGTCTCGATGCTCTGCTCGTCGACGTATTGCTTGATCTTGCCGTCGGAGTCGCAGGTCAGGTCCTGCAATACCGCACGGCGCAGCGGCTCTTCGTCGAGACGGTGCAACGGCAGGATCGGCAGCACCTGGCCGATGGCCCAGGTGTCCGGCAGGCTCTGGAATACCGAGAAGTTGCAGATGTACTTGTCGGCCAGCTTGTCGTTGAGTTCGTCCAGCACCTGGCGGTGCGAGCGCTGGCGAGCCTTGAGCGAGTTGTGCAGGCGGCGGCAGACGGCGAAGTAGCACTGTTCGGCCAGGGCTTTCTCGGCCAGGGTCAATTTACCGTCGGCGTATTGGGTGGCCACGTCGCTCATGTAGTGAGTGGCGCGCCAGTAGGTTTCGGTGACCATCTCGATGTCGGTCGGGCCCAGCAGGTCCACCAGCCATTGCACGGTTTCCGGCAGGCTTTCCTTGTTTTCGATGGTCGGGATTTCGTCGTTGTGTTTCTCGACGTCGGTAACCTGCACCACCAACATGGCGTGGTGGGCGGTCAGGGAGCGGCCGCTTTCAGAGAAGATATTCGGGTGCGGCAGGCTTTGCGCGTCGCAGAATTCCTTGAGCATGCCCACGACCACGCCGGCATAGTCGTCCATGTCGTAGTTGATCGAGCTGGCGTTACGCGAGTGCGTACCGTCGTAGTCCACGCCCAAACCGCCGCCAACGTCGATGTGGTCCACCGGCAGGCCGAGGTTGCGCAGTTCGCCGTAGTAACGAATGGCTTCCTTGAACCCGTGCTGGTAGTCGGCCAGGTTGGCGATCTGCGAGCCCATATGGAAGTGCAGCAGGCGGATGCCCTGGTCCAGGCCCGCCGCGCGGAAGCGCTCGACCACCGACAGCAGCTGCGCCGCCGACAAACCGAACTTGGATTTTTCGCCACCGGTGTCTGCCCACTTGCTTGATGCCAGGGACGATAAACGTACGCGCAGGCCGACCTGCGGCTTGACCTTGAGGCTCGCGGCCTCTTCGATCACCAGCTCAACTTCGGATTCTTTCTCGATCACGATGAACACATTGTGGCCGAGCTTCTGGCCCATCAACGCCAGGCGGATGAACTCACGGTCTTTGTAACCGTTGCAGACGATGGTGCCGCCCTTCGGCGCCAGGGCCAGCACGGCCAGCAGCTCCGGCTTGGAGCCGGCTTCCAGGCCGATGGAGACGTTCTGGGTGGCGATGATATTTTCGATCACCGCTTCCTGCTGGTTCACCTTGATCGGGTACAGCGCGGTGTACTTGCTCTGGTATTCCAGGCGTTCGATGTTCGAGTCGAAGGCACCGGTCAGCTGGCGCACGCGGTCCTGCAGGATGTCGGGGAAGCGCACCAGCAACGGCAAGGACAGGCCACTTTTACGCAGCTCGTCCACTTGCTCGTACAGGTCGACAGGCGTGCTGTTCGGGCCGTTCGGACGGACTTCAACGCGACCGGCATCATTGATCGCGAAATACCCGGCCCCCCAATGGCGAATCCCGTAAACACTGCGGCTGTCCGCAACTGTCCATTGGCTGCCATCGTCTTTGCGTGTGCGTCGTACGGACATCGAAGTCCCCTATAGATGAAGTCGAAAGCGCCGCCCCTTCATAGAGGCTGGCGCAGTCTAAAGAATGAAAATGACGATTTGCCTGTAAGAGAGGTAGACCCCACTCGCAGGACAGAGTTTAGACACAGGTTGGGAAGAGGCTTTCAGCCGCCGGACTTCTTGGCCTTGTACCCGAGCTTGATCAGCTCGGCCAACAGCAACTCGACGTGATCGCCCTGGATCTCGATAACCCCGTCTTTCAACGCCCCTCCAGTGCCACAACGTTTTTTCAGCGTGGTAGCGAGGTCCTTCAGCGCGTCTTCGGCCAAGGGCACGCCGGTGATGGTGGTCACCGTCTTGCCGCCACGGCCTTTGCTTTCGCGGCGCACACGGGCAATGCCGTCGCCTTCAGGGATCAGGGTTTGTTTGCAGGTGCACGAACCCACGGGCTGACGACAGTCCGGGCAGTGTCGACCTGCATCGGTGGAAAATACCAGGCCACCAAGGGCGGCGAAGGATGCGGCTTTTTTGGCCACCGGCAATCCTCTTGGGAGGATAAAGACTGATCGGTACCCGCAAGGGGCAATTACCGACCGCGAAGCCCCACTCAGGCAGGGGCAGCGCTACCGAACCACCAAGGCGGTTCGGGTGAAAAGTCGCGCAGTGTAACGGCAAAAAGCCGGCTTGCTAAGAGCCAAATCGCGCCAATTTATGCAACTTTAGCGACGTGACGCCAGATAGCGGCGCAAGCCCTCCTGGGCGTCCGGGCAGTAAGGCTTTTGTTCAGCCTCTTGCAGCACCACTTCAAGCGGTAAAAAGCGCGCTTCCATGACTTCTTCGGGCTGCAGGCGCAATGGCCCATCCCAGATCGCGGAGTAGGATGTGCACCAGAGCCGACTGTCGCCATCCTCAAAGTAGAAATGGTCATGTTCGACCAGCTCCACGCCGCCTACACCCAATTCCTCTTCCAGCTCACGGGCGGCCGACACCGCATAGGACTCCCCTGCCGCGACCATCCCGCCCGCCGCCGTATCCCAAAACCCCGGGTACAGGGCTTTACTCAGGGTGCGCCGATGCACACACAGCTCGCCGGCCGAATTGAATAGGAAGATAAAAGTGCAGCGACCGATCAGGCCGCGCTGGCGCAGGTCGGACCTGACGAGGTGGCCGAGCAGCGTGTCGTGCTCGTCGACCCAGCAGATCAGTTCGGCATCAGAGGCCGCACGGTGTGCGGCCTCGTTTTGAGTAGCGTCCATCATCAACCCTGGTTGAGGAGCTGACGCAAGTCGATCACTGCAGCGTTTGCCCGGGAAATATAGTTGGCCATCACCAGCGAGTGGTTGGCCAATACGCCAAAGCCGCTGCCGTTGAGAATCATAGGGCTCCAGACCGGTTCCTGCGAGGCTTCCAGCTCGCGAATGATCTGGCGCACGCTGACGGTGGCGTTCTTCTTGGCCAGTACATCGGCAAAGTCGACTTCGATGGCACGCAGCAGGTGGGACAAGGCCCACGCCTGGCCACGGGCTTCGTAGAACACGTTATCGATCTGCATCCATGGGGTTTCCACCACTTCTTCATCGACCTGCGGCACTTCACCCGGCGCCAGGGCCTCGGTTTTGAGTGCGGTGTTCAATTTGACCCGGCCCACGCTGGCCGACAGGCGTTGCGACAGCGAACCCAGGCGGGTGGCGACGTCGCCCAGCCAGTTGTTCAGGTTGTCGGCACGCGCATAGAACAATGCACCGCGCTGGTTCGGGTCCGACAGACGTGCTTCATAGCGACTCAGGGAGTTGATGCCTTCCTGGTATTCCGACTCGCTGGAGGGCAGCACCCAGCTCTTGTTGTCGAAGTTGAAGCGCGGCTCGGCCTTGGCCAAATCCGCATCTTCCGCCGACTGCGACTGGGAGCGGGCGAAGTCTTTACGCAGGGCGCGGGTCAGGTCGCGTACCTGCACCAGCACGCCGTATTCCCAACTCGGCATGTTGTCCATCCACAGGCCCGGCGGGAAGCGGTCGTTGGAAATGTAGCCACCGGGCTTGTTCAGCAAGGTGCCGACCACGGTTTTGAGGGTTTCGACGGTGGTAAAGCCCACCACCATCTGCTTGCCTTCCTTCTCGGCGGCAATCTGCGCATTTTGCTGGACCGGGAACAGCGCCGGCTCTTCGCTCCAGTACCAGCCCAGGGCACCGGCGACCAGCAGGTACAGGCCGAGCACGCTGAGCACGGCCCGGCTCATCAGCAGAGTACGAAAATAGCTGCGGTTGGCCGACTTGGGCTCAGGGGCGGGGCCTTTGGCACTGCCTGCGCGGTTTTTCCAGTCCAGCATGGCGATATCCTTTCAATCACTTGAGTTCATGCACTTAAAAAGGCGGCGTGCGTTCAAACACTCCGACCACAACCCTACCCCATCGTGCCCGCCAGTGCGGTGCTTTTAATCAGACTGGCACACGGGAGGCGTTCGACTATAAAGGATGCACGTTTTTTACGCTGCGCGACCATTGGGTCAATAACTGAATATGAAGGACGCGCAGTTAATTGACATATGACACTCATCCCATGGAAAAGAGGTGCTAGCATAGAGCCATCAGTCGACCTCAGCATGCACCCTAACTAGTAGTCAGGATATGACCGAGCCAGAAGACCCCAGCCGTGAGCGCCTCAAGCAACACTTTGCCCAGCGGGTAATTCATCAGGCACGTCAAATTCTTGAGATCTGGCAGCGCCTGCAACGCAGCGAGTGGTCCAGCGCCGACCTTTGCGAACTCAGCGAAGCCAACCTGCGCCTGCTGCGCTTTGCCGAGCGTTTCGAACAGCCGGAACACGGCCAGTTGGCACGGCACATCGGTGAATCCCTCAAGGCAGTGGACGAAAATCGCGGCCGCCTCAGCAGCCAGCTGATCACCGAACTCAATCGCCTGATGCAGCGCCTGTCCCGCACCGGCCTGCGCCAGGGCGACCAGCTGGAACAAACCTTCCTGCCACCGATGCGCAAGCCGATCTATGTGATGCTCGCCGACCACGACCGGGCCGAGCGCCTGGCCAAGCAGCTGGAATTTTTTGGCATGAGTGCCCAGTCCCTGGACAGCGTGGCGGCATTTCGTGCGTCGATGGCCGAACGCCTGCCTTCGGCGATTGTGATGGACGTGGATTTCTGTGGCACCGGCCTGGGCCTCAAGCTCGCCGCCGAAGCCCAGGAAGGGCTGGAGCAAAAACTGCCGCTGCTGTTTTTCAGCCTGCATGAAACCGACACGCCCACTCGCCTGGCCGCCGTGCGCGCCGGGGGCCAGGAATTCCTCACCGGTACGCTGGAAGCCTCAAGCCTGCTGGAAAAGATCGAGGTGCTGACCTGCGTCGCCCAGTACGAACCCTATAAAGTGCTGATCATCGATGATTCGCGGGCCCAGGCGCTGCATACCGAACGGTTGCTTAACAGTGCCGGAATCGTCACGCGCACCCTGATCGAGCCGATCCAGGCCATGGCCGAGCTGGCGGATTTCCAGCCCGACCTGATCATCCTCGACATGTATATGCCGGCCTGTACCGGCACCGAACTGGCCAAGGTGATTCGCCACAACGACCGTTACGTCAGCGTGCCGATCATCTACCTGTCGGCCGAAGATGACCTGGACAAGCAGCTGGACGCCATGAGCGAAGGCGGCGACGACTTCCTCACCAAGCCGATCAAGCCACGCCACCTGATCACCACCGTACGCAACCGCGCCGCGCGTGCGCGCAACCTCAAGGCGCGGATGGTGCGCGACAGCCTGACCGGGTTGTACAACCACACCCACATCCTGCAATTGCTCGAAGACTGCAGCTTCCGCGCCCGCCGCGAGAACAAGCCGCTGAGCTTTGCCATGCTCGACATCGACCACTTCAAACGAGTCAATGACAGCCACGGCCACCCGATGGGCGACCGTGTGATCAAGAGCCTGGCGCTGTTTCTCAAACAGCGTTTGCGCAAGACCGACTACATCGGGCGCTACGGCGGTGAAGAGTTCGCCATCGTGATGCCCGACACCGACCTCGAATCGGCCTGCAAGGTGCTGGATGAAATCCGCGGACGCTTTGCCGAAATCCACTACCCGGCCCAGCCGCAGGATTTGTGGTGCACCTTCAGCGCCGGCCTGGTGGAGCTGTGCGACGGCTCCGACAGCCTGATGATGGCCGCCCAGGCCGACGAGGCGCTGTACCGCGCCAAGGATGCCGGACGCAATCGCGTACAGGCCGCACGCACATCAAAGCAAAGTGCCATCTTTTCACCGGAATCGAGTGATTCCGTCATAACCCTGTAATGAAAACGCAATAACTTCAGGCACTTATCTTTTGCTGTCGGTTGAAACCACGCATGCGCCTGAAGCTGCTGACCAATCTCAACACCCTTCTTCTGGTGGCCGTGTGCCTGGCGCTGGGGGCGACGCTGTGGTGGTCGCAGCGGGCGCTGGAGCGCCCTTACTTGCTGATGGAACGCTACCTCGGCCTGTCGCAGACTTTCCAGAACCAGGCCGCCCGCAATATCGACGACTACCTCGCCAGTGGCGACGCGCTGCGCTTGAGCAGCGCCAGCCAAAGCCTCGAAAACCTGCTGCAACATCTGGATGAACTGCCCGCCGACCTCGCGCAGAGCCTGCGCCCCAGTCTGGCCAACCTGGACACCTTCAGCAAAACCGACCTGCTCGCGGCCGGCAAATTGGCCGGCGACCCACAAGCCTTGCTGCTGCAAGCCGAGCGAGAACTGGGCGCCAACCTGGATCAGCTGAGCCAGTACGCAACCGGCGTAAATACCCCGGAAGCGGCGCGCTACCTGCCGCCGCTGCTGGCGGCTTCCCAGCACCTGAGCAGGCTGTCGCTGGCCCGCGACAAGCTGGTCAGCAGCGGGCGTGCGGAACTGGCCGACGACGTGGAGCGTGAAGTCGGCAATATCCGCAGCCAGGCCGACCTGCTGGAGCAACTGCCGCTGCTGGGCGTCAAGGCCAGCGCCGAATCCAGCGCCGATGATTTTTCCGCGCTGATGGGCCTGGAAAACAGCCAAAAAACCGAAGCCCAGGACACCGGCGTCGACCTCAAGCGCGAACTCAATAGCCTGCTGACCCGCTACCCCGCCGAACTCAAGCGCACCCGCGAGCAGATCCAGCAACGCGCCGACCTGGCCGCCGCCACGCACCTGAAAATCAACGCCGTGCAACAAGCCATCGCCGGGCTGGAACCGGTAGTACGCGCCCAACACGGCAAGATCCAGGGTGAAGTGCGCCTGATGCAAGGGGTAATGATCGGCCTGATTCTGCTGATCGCGCTGCTGATCGACACCCTGCAAAGGAAGCTGGCCCGCGTGCTCACCAACCTCGCACCGGCCCTGTCGACATGGGCCGAAGGCGACTTCGGCCAGCCGATTGCCCTGGGCAAGACCAACCGCGAATTGCGCGATATCGAAGCTTCTCTCAACCGTTTACGCGCCTACCTGGTCGACCTGGTGGGCACCATTCGCGGGAATGCCGAGGAGGTCGCCGGCAGCAGCCGCGCCTTGGCTGAACTGAGCAGTGGCTTGCACGATGGTGCCGAGCGTCAGGCCGGGGACACTGCGCAGATCCGTGATTCACTGGGTGAACTGGAGGCGACCATCCAGCAAGTGGCTGGCGATGCCAGCCAGGCCGCCAGTGCCAGCCGCAGCGCCGGCCAGGCGGTGGAGCAAGGCCAGCGGGTGATCGGCCTGAGCCTGACCGGGCTGCATGCCCTGGTGGGCGAAGTGCAGCAAAACGCGCAAATGATCGAAAAACTCGCCGAAGAATCCGCCACCATCGGCGGCGTACTGACAGTGATTCGCGCCATTGCCGACCAGACCAACCTGCTGGCCCTCAATGCAGCAATTGAAGCCGCCCGCGCCGGTGAGGCCGGCAGAGGGTTTGCCGTGGTCGCCGACGAGGTCCGTTCCCTGGCCCAGCGCACCGCCGGTGCCACCGCAGAAATCCAGACCTTGATCGCCGGCCTGCAAAGCGCCGCGCACCAATCGGTGCAAGGCATGCGCGCCCAGGTCGAGCACGCCGAAGCCACCGCCCAGCAAGCCCAGGCGGCGGATGGTGCGCTGGATGAAATCGTCGGTGCGATCCAGACCATTTCCGACACGGCCGTGCGCATCGCCGATGTGACCGCACAGCAAAGTGGTGCCGTCAGTGAGATTCGCGATAACAGCGAGCGGATTCACCAGTTGGGTGAAGATAATTTGCTGCGTATCGGCCAGGGTCGCAGCCAGGGGGAGCACTTGCTGGTGCTGGGCGGGCAGCTCAATACGGCGGTCCAGGCGTTTCGCGTCTGACCCGATCTCGCGCCAAGTGAGTGACCGTGAGTCTGACTTTGGTCAGTGTGGGAGCGGGCTTGCTCGCGAATGCAGTTTGTCAGCTGATACATGAGGTGACTGACCCAGCGCATTCGCGAGCAAGCCCGCTCCCACACTGACCAAAGTCAGACTCACGGTCACAAATTTCGCGCTATCCTCGCTAATCGTGCTGGCTACTGCATAGAACTGGACAGTCACAAAGGCTTTGCGGCATAGTCGCCGGGTTCTGTCGTACCCACATCAATAACAAGGAACAGCCGATGGCGACCTTACTGGTTCTTCACGGACCCAACCTGAACCTGCTCGGCACTCGTGAACCGGGCGTCTACGGGGCAGTTACCCTGGAACAGATCAACCTCGATCTGGAACGACGGGCACGTGAAGCCGGCCACCATTTGCTCTACCTGCAAAGCAATGCCGAGTACGAATTGATTGATCGCATCCATGCCGCGCGTGGCGAAGGCGTGGACTTTATCCTGATCAATCCCGCCGCTTTTACGCATACAAGCGTTGCATTACGTGACGCGCTGCTGGCGGTGAGCATCCCATTCATCGAAGTGCATTTGTCGAACGTGCACAAACGCGAAGCTTTCCGCCATCACTCCTACTTCTCCGATGTAGCGGTAGGTGTGATCTGCGGCCTTGGCGCCAGCGGTTACCGACTGGCCCTGGAGGCCGCCCTGGAACAACTTGAACAACCGGCCAAGCGCCCCTGACCGACCCTTGGGAGTTGATGATTCATGGATATCCGTAAAGTTAAGAAACTGATCGAGCTGCTGGAAGAATCCGGTATCGACGAGCTGGAAATCAAGGAAGGCGAAGAGTCCGTACGGATCAGCCGTCACAGCAAGACCCCGGCCCAACAGTTCTACGCGCCACAAATGCAAGCACCGGCGCCTGCTGCTGCTCCGGCCGCCGCGCCTGCTGCTGCAGCTGCACCAGCCGCCCCGGCTGCTCCAGTGCTGAACGGTTTCGTGGTCAAGTCGCCAATGGTCGGTACTTTCTACCGCACCCCGGCACCGACCTCGCCAGCCTTCGTTGAAGTCGGCGCAACCGTGAAAGTGGGCGACACCATCTGCATCGTTGAAGCGATGAAGATGATGAACCACATCACGGCTGAAAAAGCCGGTGTCATCGAATCCATCCTGGTAGAAAACGGTCAGCCGGTTGAGTACGACCAGCCGCTGTTCACCATCGTTTGAACCGCGGAGCGCCTTCGATGTTGAAACCTGCGAAGAAACTGCAAAAAGTCCTGATCGCCAACCGCGGCGAGATCGCGCTGCGTATCCTGCGCGCCTGTAAGGAAGAGGGCATCAAGACCGTCGCTGTTTACTCGACGGCCGATACCGAATTGATGCACGTGAAACTGGCGGACGAAAGCATCTGCATCGGCCCGCCACTGGCCACGAACTCGTACCTGAAAGTCTCGAACATCATCGCCGCTGCTGAAGTGACCGGCGCTGATGGCATCCACCCGGGCTACGGCTTCCTCGCGGAAAACGCCGATTTCGCCGAACAGGTGGAAAAATCCGGGTTTGCCTTCATTGGTCCGAAAGCCGAAACCATTCGCCTGATGGGCGACAAGGTGTCGGCCAAGGACGCCATGATCGCCGCCGGCGTGCCAACCGTGCCTGGCTCCGACGGCCCACTGCCGGAAGACGAGGCAACCGCCCTGCGCATTGGTCGTGAAGTCGGTTACCCGGTGATCATCAAGGCCGCCGGTGGCGGTGGTGGTCGCGGCATGCGTGTGGTGCACAAGGAAGAAGACCTGATCGAAGCCGCCAAGCAGACCCGCTCCGAAGCGGGCGCCTGGTTCGGCAACCCGATGGTCTACCTGGAAAAGTACCTGACCAACCCACGTCACGTGGAAGTTCAGGTACTGTCCGACGGCCAGGGCCACGCCATCCACCTGGGCGACCGCGATTGCTCGCTGCAACGTCGTCACCAGAAGGTGTTGGAAGAAGCGCCGGCACCGGGCCTGGATGAAACCGCTCGCCAGGAAGTGCTGGCTCGCTGCGTCAAGGCGTGCATCGACATCAACTACCGTGGCGCCGGTACCTTTGAGTTCCTGTACGAGAACGGCCGTTTCTACTTCATCGAGATGAACACTCGCGTGCAGGTAGAGCACCCGGTGTCGGAGATGGTTACCGGTATCGACATCGTCAAGGAGATGCTCAGCATCGCCGCCGGCAACGTGCTGTCCTTTACCCAGGACGACGTGAAGCTCCACGGCCACTCCCTGGAGTGCCGGATCAACGCCGAAGACCCGAAAACCTTTATCCCAAGCCCTGGCCTGGTCAAGCATTTCCACGCGCCCGGCGGCAACGGCGTACGTGTGGATTCGCACCTGTACAGCGGCTACAAGGTTCCGTCCAACTACGACTCGCTGATCGGCAAGCTGATCACCTGGGGCGCCACCCGCGACGAGGCGATGGCCCGCATGCGCAATGCCCTGGACGAAATCGTGGTAGACGGCATCAAGACCAACATCCCGCTGCATCGGGACCTGGTTCGTGATGAAGGCTTCTGCGAAGGTGGTGTGAACATTCACTACCTGGAACACAAGCTGGCCAACCAGTAAGTGCTCCACCCAACAAAACCGCCTTCGGGCGGTTTTGTTGTTTGTGCGGCACCCCCTTTTCTGGATGGATGCATTCCCCCTGTGGGAGCGGGCTTGCTCGCGAATGCGGCGTGTCAGTCACGGATATATTGACTGGCCCAGCGCATTCGCGAGCAAGCCCGCTCCCACATTTTGTTCTGTGTACACCCGCAGTACAGTCGTCTTATGCCCGCCGCTCGCGTAAACTTGCGCCCTTTCGCGACCCACTCGTCGCACATTCATTTTTTCAAAGGTGCCCGCCATGCCTTGGCTGCAAGTCCGTCTCGCCATCAGCCCAGAACAAGCCGAAACCTACGAAGACGCTTTCCTCGAAGTCGGCGCCGTGTCGGTGACCTTCATGGACGCCGAAGACCAACCGATTTTCGAACCGGAACTCAACACCACACCGCTGTGGTCCCACACCCACCTGCTGGCCCTGTTTGAAGACGGCACCGATGCCGCCGCCGTCCTGGCCCATATGGAACTGCTCACCGGCGGCCCGCTGCCCGAGCATCACAGCGAAATCATCGAAGATCAGGACTGGGAACGCAGCTGGATGGATAACTTCCAGCCGATGCGTTTCGGCCAGCGCCTGTGGATCGTGCCGAGCTGGCACGCCGCACCGGAACCGGATGCCGTCAACCTGCTGCTGGACCCGGGCCTGGCCTTCGGCACCGGCACCCACCCCACCACCGCACTGTGCCTGGAATGGCTCGACGGCCAGGACCTGACCGACAGCCACGTGCTGGATTTCGGCTGCGGTTCGGGGATCCTGGCGATTGCCGCGCTGCTGCTGGGCGCCAAGGAAGCCGTCGGCACCGACATCGACGTGCAAGCCCTGGAAGCCTCCCGCGACAACGCCGGGCGCAACCACATTCCTGAAGGCAAATTCCCACTCTACCTCCCGGAGCAATTGCCCCAGGTGCAGGCCGATGTACTGGTGGCGAATATCCTCGCCGGGCCGCTGGTGTCGCTGGCGCCGCAGCTGTCGAGCCTGGTCAAGCCGGGCGGCCGCCTGGCCCTGTCGGGCATCCTCGCCGAACAGGGTGACGACGTGGCGGCGGCGTACGCCAAGGATTTCGAATTGGACCCGATCGCTAACCGTGATGGCTGGGTACGCATCAGCGGGCGTCGGCGCTAGAATGAGCGCTTGCCTGAATCGGATGGCCGCATGACCGACAGTTTTGTCACCCAGTGCCCGCATTGCCAAGCGCGCTTTCGCGTCAGCCACGCTCAGTTGAGCGTGGCGCGTGGCGTGGTGCGCTGCGGCTCATGCCTGCAAGTGTTCAACGCCGCTCGCCAGTTGCTGGAGCAGCGCGCCCAGGCGCCTGCGCAGCCTGCCGCTGCCGAGCCGGTCGCTGAGCTGACGCCTGAGTTGCCGCGCGCCATCAGCCAGAAACAGTGGAGCGCCGAAGAGCTGGACCTGGACAACCTGGACCTGGACGAAGAGCTGGCCAAGCTGGAACGCCGCCAGGCGAGCACCGACCGTCGGCAACCTGAAGATTCCCTCAGCGCCACTCGCGGCACCGTCAAGGCCGAGGAAGAAAAATGGGCCGCTAGCCTGTTCAGCGAGCCGCCCGAGGAGCGCCCGCAAGCGCCCGAAGACGAACCTGCGACACGTCAGCGCACCGAACCGTCGATGTCCTTTCGCCTCGACGACATCGACGATGAGCCGCCGCTGCGCTCAGCCCCTGACGATCACGATGACGACATCGACCCGCCGTTCACGCCCTTGACCAAGGCTGCGGACGAGCCGGAACCCGAAGAGCGCCCCCAACCCCGTCGCAAGCGCCCGCGCCCCGAAGCCGGTGTCCACGACGACATGCTCCAGGACCTGGAAGACGACCCGCTGCACCTCTACGCGCAGAAGCGCCCCTCGGGCTGGGGCCGTCGCCTGATCTGGCTATTGTTGGTACTGATCGCCGCTGGCGGCCTTGCCGGCCAATACATCGCCTACCAATTCGACGACCTGGCCCGCCAGGACGCCTACCGCCCCTGGTTTCAGGAACTGTGCCCCACACTGGGCTGCACCGTGCCGTCGCGGGTCGATATCGCCCACATCAAGAGCAGCAACCTGGTGGTGCGCAGCCACCCGGAGTTCGCCGGAGCGTTGGTGGTGGATGCGATCATCTACAACCGGGCGACTTTCTCCCAGCCCTTTCCGCTGCTGGAGCTGCGTTTTGCCGATTTGAACGGCGGCCTGATCGCCAGTCGTCGCTTCAAACCCGCCGAATACCTGAGCGGCGAGCTGGCCGGCGTAAGCGAAATGCCATCGCAGACCCCGATCCATATCTCCCTGGACATTCTCGACCCGGGCAACAAAGCCGTGAATTACAGCCTGAGCTTTCACTCGCCCGAGTGAGCTGACCGATGCCGTGAGGCTTGACGGCGGATTCTTGACTGGGCTTTGCGCAACCAAACCGGCGGCGATAAAGAAATAACTGTTCAGATTTTATCCAATTCAGCCTTTATCCAGTCATCGAGAGCGGGTATCATGCCAACCCTTTTTCGAACTCTAATGATCCGGCCCCACAACAGGGAAGTCCTATGTCGGCGGTACGCATCGGCCCATACACATTGCACAATGGCTTGATTCTCGCCCCCATGGCGGGCGTCACCGACCAGCCCTTTCGTCAGCTGTGCAAGCGTTTGGGCGCGGGTCTAGTAGTCTCGGAAATGGTCACCAGCGACATGAGCTTGTGGAACACCCGCAAATCACGGATGCGCATGATCCACGAAGGTGATCCCGAGCCCCGCTCGGTACAGATCGCCGGTGGTGATGCACAGATGCTGGCGGATGCGGCCCGGGCCAACGTGGAGTTGGGTGCACAGATCATTGATATCAACATGGGCTGCCCGGCCAAAAAGGTCTGCAACAAGGCCGCCGGTTCCGCGCTGTTGAAAGATGAGCAATTGGTAGCCGAGATCCTGCAGGCCGTTGTCGGCGCAGTGGATGTACCGGTCACCCTGAAGATTCGTACCGGCTGGGACCGGGACAACAAGAACGGCCTGACGGTGGCGAAGATCGCCGAACAGGCAGGTATTACAGCGCTGGCGGTGCATGGCCGCACCCGCGCCGATCTGTACACCGGTGAAGCCGAGTACGACACCGTCGCCGCGATCAAGCAGGCGGTGTCGATGCCGGTGTTTGCCAATGGCGATATCGATTCAGCCGAGAAAGCCCGGCGCGTGCTGCACGCCACCGGTGCCGATGGTTTGTTGATTGGCCGGGCCGCCCAGGGGCGACCGTGGATTTTTCGTGAGATCGACCACTTTCTGCGTACCGGCGAAGTCTTGCCGGCACCGGAGCTGATCGAGGTGGAACGTATTCTGCTAGAGCATCTGGCCGCCCTGCACGCCTTCTACGGAGACGTGATGGGAGTACGCATTGCTCGCAAGCATGTCGGCTGGTATCTCGCAACCTTGCCGGGCGCCAGGGAGTTTCGCGCCCACTTCAATCGTTTGGATGATACGCAAGCACAGGTCGCCACCGTTCGAGAGTTTTTCAGCGAGCGTGAAAAGAGCCTGGGGACAGGGGACGGAGAGGGGGTGGCCGCATGACGATGATGACCGAGACTTTAGTGAGTGGAACAACACCCGTGAGCGACAACGTCAATTTGAAACAGCACCTCAACACGCCGAGCGAAGAAGGCCAGACCCTTCGCGGGAGTGTCGAGAAGGCGCTGCACAATTATTTCGCCCACCTTGAGGGCGCTTCCGTCACGGACGTGTACAACCTGGTGCTCTCCGAAGTCGAGGCGCCCTTGCTCGAAAGCGTGATGAACTACGTCAAGGGCAACCAGACCAAAGCCAGTGAGCTGCTGGGCCTCAACCGTGGCACCTTGCGCAAAAAGCTCAAGCAATACGATTTGCTGTAAGCATTCAATCAAACCAGAAAGGCGCCCGCGTAAAACCGGTCGCCTTTTTTGCTGACTCCTTTGCTTTTGATGGAAATTGAAATGACCGACCAGACTACCCGCCTGCCGATCCGCCGCGCCTTGATCAGCGTCTCCGACAAGACCGGGATCCTCGAATTTGCCCGGGAGCTGGAAGCCCTCGGCGTGGAAATCCTCTCCACAGGCGGGACCTTCAAACTGCTGCAGGACAACGGCGTGGCCGCAGTGGAAGTCGCGGACTACACCGGTTTCGCAGAAATGATGGACGGTCGGGTCAAGACCCTGCACCCGAAAATCCACGGCGGCATCCTCGGCCGTCGCGGTATCGACGACGCCATCATGACCGAGCACGGCATCAAGCCGATCGACCTGGTGGCCGTTAACCTCTACCCGTTCGAAGCCACCATCAACAAGCCAGGCTGCGACCTGCCGACCGCCATCGAAAACATCGATATCGGCGGCCCGACCATGGTTCGCTCCGCCGCCAAGAACCACAAAGACGTGGCCATCGTGGTCAACGCCAGCGACTACGCCCAAGTGCTCGACAGCCTGAAAGCCGGCGGCCTGACCTACGCCCAGCGTTTCGACCTGATGCTCAAGGCGTTCGAACACACCGCCGCCTACGACGGCATGATCGCCAACTACATGGGCACCGTGAACCAGGCGGCTGAAACCCTCAGCACCGAAGGCCGCAGCCAGTTCCCGCGCACCTTCAACAGCCAGTTCATCAAGGCCCAGGAAATGCGCTACGGCGAGAACCCGCACCAGAGCGCGGCGTTCTACGTGGAAGCCAAACCGGCCGAAGTCGGCATCGCCACTGCGACCCAGCTGCAAGGCAAAGAGCTGTCCTACAACAACGTGGCCGACACCGATGCCGCGCTGGAATGCGTGAAGAGCTTCGTCAAGCCGGCCTGCGTGATCGTCAAGCACGCCAACCCGTGCGGCGTGGCGGTGAGCCCGGACGCTGAAGGCGGTATCCGCCAGGCGTACGAACTGGCCTACGCCACCGACACTGAGTCCGCGTTCGGCGGCATCATCGCATTCAACCGTGAGCTGGATGCAGAGACCGCTAAAGCGATCGTCGAGCGTCAGTTCGTCGAAGTGATCATCGCCCCTAGCGTCAGCGAAGAGGCTCGCGCCATTGTCGCCGCCAAGGCCAATGTGCGCCTGCTGGCCTGCGGCGAGTGGTCGGCTGACCGCGCTGCTGCCTGGGACTACAAGCGCGTCAACGGCGGTTTGCTGGTACAGAGCCGCGACATCGGCATGATCGGCAGCCAAGACCTCAAAGTGGTGACCAAGCGCGCACCGACCGAGCAAGAGATCAACGACCTGATCTTCGCCTGGAAAGTGGCCAAGTACGTTAAATCCAATGCCATCGTCTACGCCAAGAACCGCCAGACCATCGGTGTCGGCGCCGGCCAGATGAGCCGAGTGAACTCGGCGCGTATCGCTGCGATCAAGGCGGAACACGCCGGTCTGCAGGTAGTGGGCTCGGTGATGGCTTCCGATGCGTTCTTCCCGTTCCGCGATGGCCTGGATAACGCCGCGAAAGCCGGTGTTACCGCAGTGATCCAGCCAGGCGGCTCGATGCGTGATGCAGAAGTGATTGCAGCGGCTGATGAAGCCGGCATCGCCATGGTCTTCACCGGCATGCGCCACTTCCGTCACTGATCCAAATGTGGAAGGGGGCTTCTTGTGGCGAGCGGGCTTGCCCGCGTTGGGCTGCGCAGCAGTCCCCCTCAAGAAGCACAGGGTTTATCAGTCAGCCCGCGGTGCTTGGTGTTGGGGCCGCTTCGCAGCCCGACGCGGGCAAGCCCGCTCGCCACACGAGTCCGGCGCCACGTTAGCGCCCTATAGAATTCGAGGTTTTTGAAATGAATGTTTTGATCATTGGCAGCGGTGGCCGTGAACACGCCCTGGCCTGGAAAGTTGCCCAGGACCCACGCGTCCAGAAGGTTTTCGTGGCGCCCGGCAACGCCGGTACCGCCATTGAAGCCAAGTGCGAAAACGTCGCCATCGACGTGCTGGCGCTTGAGCAGTTGGCAGACTTTGCCGAGCAGAACGTGTCCCTGACCATCGTCGGCCCGGAAGTACCGCTGGTTGCCGGCGTGGTGGACCTGTTCCGCAGCCGTGGCCTGGACTGCTTCGGCCCGACCGCCGGCGCTGCCCAGCTGGAAGGCTCCAAGGCATTCACCAAGGATTTCCTGGCACGCCACAAGATCCCGACCGCCGACTACCAGAACTTCACCGAGATCGAGCCCGCCCTGGCTTACCTGCGTGAAAAAGGTGCGCCGATCGTGATCAAGGCCGACGGCCTGGCCGCCGGTAAAGGCGTGATCGTGGCGATGACCCTGCAGGAAGCCGAAGACGCCGTGCGCGACATGCTCGCCGGCAATGCTTTTGGTGAGGCCGGTTCGCGGGTAGTCATCGAAGAGTTCCTCGACGGCGAAGAAGCCAGCTTTATCGTGATGGTCGACGGCAAGAACGTGTTGCCGATGGCCACCAGCCAGGACCACAAACGCGTCGGCGACGGCGACAGCGGCCCGAACACCGGCGGCATGGGGGCTTACTCCCCTGCCCCGGTGGTCACCAGCGAAGTGCACAAACGCGTGATGGACCTGGTGATCTGGCCGACCGTGCGCGGCATGGCCGACGAAGGCAATGTGTACACCGGTTTTCTGTACGCAGGCCTGATGATCGACAAAGCCGGTAACCCGAAAGTCATCGAGTTCAACTGCCGCTTCGGCGACCCGGAAACCCAACCGGTGATGCTGCGTCTGCAGTCGAGCCTGGTACTGCTGGTGGAAGCCGCGCTGGCACAGGCCCTGGACAAGGTGGAAGCGCAGTGGGACCCACGCCCAAGCGTCGGGATTGTGCTGGCGGCCGGCGGTTACCCTGGCGACTACGCCAAGGGCGACGTGATTGAAGGCCTGGACGCGGCGGCTACGCTGGAAGGCAAAGTGTTCCATGCGGGCACTGCGCTCAAGGATGGCAAAGTTGTAACCGCAGGTGGCCGTGTATTGTGCGCCACTGCAATGGGTGCCAGTGTCGATGCCGCGCAGCAACAGGCGTACAAGCTGGCCGCGAAAATCGATTGGAAAGGCTGTTTCTACCGCACCGACATCGGCTATCGCGCGATTGCCCGCGAACGTGGCGAGAACCAGTAAGCAGCTGTAGTCCGTAGCTATCCGTTCGGTTAGGCAAGGGCCTCTGGCCCTTGCCGTACACATGCCACCCCGCGCATAGTTAACCCGTGCATCAACCTACGAAGGGATTTCGCCGTGCGCTGGCTCAGGATCGCCATAGGTTTTACTGTCAGCCTGCTGACACTGCTCTGCTTGTTCCCGGCCCAGGCCGCCGCGCAAGGCAGTGGCTGGGCAGTATTGCTTGATGAACAGGCCGACCTGCAACTGAGCGACATCCGCTCCTCGCGCTACACCAACCAATTCAGCCCCATTGAACTTGACCGCATTACCGCAGCCGAACCTGACGGTGCGTTGTGGGTACGCTTCAAGCTGCAACCCGGCAAGCACGAGCAAGTGCTGCGTATCTTTGCCCCGGACCTGTCCCACCTGAGCCTTTACGTGCTGGACGGCGACACCCTGGTCGAGCAACAAACCACCGGCACGCGCCAACCCCAGGCGGAACGCCCGTTGCCCAGCAGCGACTTCATGCTGCCGATGCCACAGAGCCAGAAACCCCTCGAGGTCTACCTGCGCCTGGTTTCGGAACATGAACTGCGCCCCTACATAACCCTGGAACCGGCCGTACTCGCCGCCGCTGACCAGACCCAGACGCTGATCTACGGCCTGCTGTTCGGCTGCCTGCTGATGCTGATCCTGCACAACCTCACGCGCTTCGCCTACCACCGCTCACGCAGCAGCCTGTGGCTGGCCGCCTGTGAAGTGCTGTTGATGCTCAGCCTGGCGTTGTTGCTCAACCTGCTGGGCCCGTGGCTGCCGAACTGGCACGCGATCCAGACCCCCGGCGCCTACCTTGCGCTGCTACTGACCGCGCCGTGCGGGCTGATGTTTGCCTACCGTTTCTTCATGCCGTTGGGCCCGCACCCGCTGAACAAGCTGTTGATGGCCGACATCCTGTTGATCGTGCTGTGCGGCCTGTTGCTGTTGTTCGTCAACACCCTGCCGCTGAACATCATCACCTACGCCCTGGTGGCCCTGGCCGGCTTGAGCATGCTGTTTGTCTCGGCCTGCCACTGGCAAAAAGGCTACCGCCCGGCGCGTTTGTTCGTGGCGGCAATGGTGGTGTTCAACATCGGCACGCTGATCATCCTGCCTGCCCTGCTGGGCCTGACGATGGTGTCGCCGCAAGGCTTGATCATCACGCTGCTCGCCTTTATCTGCCTGAGCGGCCTGTTAATGAGCCTGGCCCTGGGCGAACGCCAACGGGCGATTGTCGAGGCGCGGTTCAGCCTCAGCCGTGACCTGGCGGCCAGCAATGCCGAAATCGCAGCAAAGGCCGAGTTCCTGGCGAAGATCAGCCACGAGATCCGCACCCCCATGAACGGCGTGCTGGGCATGACCGAGCTGCTGCTGGGCACGCCGCTGTCGGTGAAGCAGCGCGACTACGTGCAAACCATCCACAGTGCCGGGAATGAACTGCTCACCCTGATCAACGAGATCCTCGATATCTCCAAGCTCGAGTCGGGGCAGATCGAGCTGGACGACGTGCAATTCGACCTCAACGCGCTGATCGACGATTGCCTGAGCATCTTCCGCGCCAAGGCCGAGCAGCAGAATGTCGAGTTGATCAGCTTTATCCAGCCCCAGGTACCCCGCGTGATCAGCGGCGACCCGACGCGCTTACGCCAAGCGCTGCTGAGCCTGCTGGAAAACGCCCTGCAAAAGACCGACGAAGGCGAAGTGCTGATCGTGGTCGCCCTGGATGACCGCAGCACCAAACCGCGCCTGCGCATTGCCGTACAGGACAGCGGCCTGCCGATGGAAGCCGCCGAGCGCGACGCCCTGTTGCACAGCGAACTGCACAGCAAGAACTTCCTCTCGGCCACCCGTTTGAGCGGCCACCTGGGTCTGGTGATCGCCCGCCAACTGATCCTGTTGATGAACGGCGAGTTCGGCATCAAGAGCGGCGCCCACCAGGGCAGCACCCTGTGGCTGACCCTGCCGCTGGACCCGGAACGCCTGGAACACCCGACGTCCGACCTCGACGGCCCGCTCAAGGACGCCCGCGTGCTGGTGGTGGACGACAACGACACCTGCCGCAAAGTGCTGGTGCAACAATGCACCGCCTGGGGCCTGAACGTCAGCGCCGTGCCCTCGGGCAAGGAAGCTCTGGCGCTGCTGCGCACCAAGGCGCACCTGCGCGACTACTTCGACGTGGTGCTGCTGGACCAGAACATGCCCGGCATGACCGGCATGCAACTGGCCGCCAAGATCAAGGAAGACCCAAGCCTGAACCACGACATCCTGTTGATCATGCTCACCGGCATCAGCAATGCGCCGAGCAAGATCATCGCACGCAATTGCGGGATCAAACGCATCCTCGCCAAGCCAGTGGCGGGTTATACGCTCAAGACCACCCTGGCTGACGAACTGGCCCAGCGCAACAAAGGCGCAACCCAGCCCCGCGTGGCACCCATTGCACCGGCAGCCGTCACCGTGCCCGCCGATTTCCGCATCCTGGTAGCCGAAGACAACAGCATTTCCACCAAAGTGATCCGTGGCATGCTCGGCAAGCTCAACCTCAACCCGGACACCGCCAGCAATGGCGAGGAAGCGCTGGAGGCGATGAAGTCCCAGCGCTATGACTTGGTGTTGATGGACTGTGAGATGCCGATCCTCGATGGTTTCTCCGCCACCCAGCAGCTGCGGGCGTGGGAAGTCAGCCATCAGCGCATTCGCACGCCGGTGGTCGCGCTCACGGCGCATATTCTGTCGGAACACAAAGAGCGCGCACGCCAGGCCGGGATGGACGGGCACATGGCCAAGCCGGTGGAGCTGTCACAGTTGCGCGAGTTGGTGGAGTTTTGGGTGGCGCAGCGTCAACAGCGACCGGAACATGCGTCTTCCTGAACGGAAATACTGCCCCATATGGGAAGAGGCTTGCCTCCGATTGCGAACTGTCAGCCAACCAATGTGTGACTGATACACGCTATCGGGGGCAAGCCCCCTCCCACATTTGAACCCTGCCGCCTGATAGACTCTCAACACTTTTTCCGCCCGCGAGCCTCCCCCATGCTCCACGTGTTATTCAGCGTCTACCTGAAAATGCTGGTGCTCTACAGCCCCTTCTTTGTGCTGTCCTGCTTTATCAGCCTGACCCGTGGCTACTCCAGCAAGGAACGTCGGCGCCTGGCCTGGAAAGTCGCGTTGGCCACCCTGGTCTCGAGCGTGTTGCTCTACCTGTTCGGTCGGGTGATTTTCAGTGTGTTCGGCATCACCGTGGACGCGTTCCGCATCGGTGCCGGCAGTGTGCTGTTTATCTCGGCCCTGGGAATGGCCCAAGGCAAGTCGGCGGTGCAGACCGACAATGTGCAGCAGGACGTGACCATCGTGCCGCTGACCATCCCTCTTACGGTCGGCCCCGGCACCATCGGTGCGCTGCTGGTGATGGGCGTCAGCCAGCCGCATTGGGATGACAAGATCACTGCCATACTCAGCATTGCCCTGGCCAGCCTCACGGTGGGCGTGGTGCTGTACCTGTCCAACCGGATCGAACGGATTCTCGGCGACCAGGGCTTGCAGATTGTCAGCCGGTTAATGGGGTTGTTCGTGTGCGCACTGGCCGCGCAAATCATCTTTACCGGGGTGCGTGGTTACCTGGTGCCCTAGATCCGATACTTGGTAATTGCCGACTGCACCTTGTCACCCGCGCTCTCACGCATCAGCTGCAGCGTCTTTTCGTTGACCACCGAGGTATTCAGCACCAGACAGGTCTGCCCGCTGAAAGCCTCGAATGATGAACTGTCCCACTCCAGAAACGGCAGCCCCACCTGCTTGCTCACCCCATAGGAGCTGTAGGTCACCAGCACCATCGTCACCTCGCCCTCGGTTTCGGCACAGGACGCCAAGCCGAAATCACCGCCCTGGTGCACTGTGCTGTTGCGTTTGAACAGTTCGAAAGAGGCGGGGTGCTGCTTCATGGCCTCCAGTGCGTCAGCCGCCAACTTCGGCAATGCGCCAAGCAAGGGCCCGGCCAGAGAGGACGACGCCAGCATCGCCGCAATCATATTCAGCGCCGCCAGTTGCACCGTCAGGCCCTTGCCCGAGCGTTTGACCCGTTCAAAACTGTTACGCACCGGCAACCAGCCCAGGCTGACCATCACCTTGATAAATTCGTCGTACCACACCTCCGTACCGCGCTGCATCCTCAACACATCGCTGACATAGCTACTGGCAAGCAGGTAGCTCTTGCGGATGTACTCGCGGTTCAGCACGGACACCCCCTCGATAAACGAGATCACCCCGTTGTTCACCACCGCCCCATTGCAATCATCCTCAGTGCCCAGGGGCATGGCAGGGCTGGCGCCCGGTGCCCCTGGCAGCTTATAGGCGGCAATCAGCTTGCGCCTTTTCGCACTGATGATCCTTTTGTGATGTCGCTCCATTTTCAGTTCTCCACAACCACCCCACACAGGGCTCACCCCCACACTAGTCCAGTGGCCGGTGGGCTTTCCAGACGACAAACATCGCTTGGAGAGGCGCCCGAAAAAACGCCCTCCAGCAATAGCGAGGCGCGCCTGTGGGCCTTCCGTATTTCAACCCTGAAAAAAGAAAAAGCCCCGAGTAACAGCAGGTTTTCACCCAACATCACTCGGAGCTTTCCGGCTGGCGGCAGGCCGTTTTCAGGAGGCTGGTTTTTCGCCGTACCAACGCGGGGTGTACACCCAGTCACCGCCCCCGGCACGCGGGAACGCACAGGTGGTGGATGAACCGATCAGCACCATGGTGCGCATGTCGACTTGCTCGGGCGTCAGTTGCCCCAGCGTGGTGACGCGCAGCGTCTGGCCCGGGCGACCGATGTCACGCCCCAGCACCACCGGTGTTTCAGGGGTGCGATGCAGCGCGACGATTTCCAGGGCACGCCCCAATTGCCAGGGCCGCGAGCGCGAAATAGGGTTGTAGAACGCCAGCGCCAGATCGGCCTGGGACGCGAGATCCAGGCGCTTTTCGATGATCGACCAGGGCTTGAGGTTGTCCGACAGCGACATCACGCAAAAGTCATGGCCCAGCGGCGCACCGGCCTGGGCGGCGGTGGCCAGGGAGGCCGAGACGCCCGGCAGGATTTCCAGGTCGACCTGGTGCCACGCAGGGTCGCTGGACTCGTGCAAGGCCTCGATCACCGCCGCCGCCATGGCGAACACACCCGGGTCGCCGGACGACACCACCACCACCGAACGCCCCAGGGCGGCCAGCTCAAAGGCGTGGCGGGCGCGCTGCATTTCTTCGCGGTTATCGGTGCAGTGCTGCACTTGGTCGTCACGGAACGGCCCGGCCATGCGTACATAAGTTTCGTAGCCCAGCACATCGGTGCAGCGCGCCAGTTCGGCCTTCACCGCCGGCACCATCAACTCGGCGGCGCCCGGGCCCAGGCCGATCACAGCAAGGCGGCCACGCGGGCGGCCAACCTGCGACAGGTCCAGAGGCTGCTCGGCAACCGTGATCGTGATGTCCGCGTCAGGCGCCACATCGGCGAAACGCAGCGGTACGCCCAACGCCAGCGCGGCTTCATGCAGTGAGGGCTCGGCCATCTGCGTCGCGCTGGCCAACAGGCAGGCCAGGGATTGCACAGCGATCCCCGCTCCGTGCAAGGCCGTGCGCACACGCTGCGCCAACTCCGCGCCCGGCTGGCAGGTCACGCACACCGTCTTCGGGTAAATCAGCAATTCATTGGCCGCCGGCGTGCGCTCGGCGCTGCCCACGTGGATCGCCAGGCGCGCCTGCTGATCCTGTGGCAGGTTGGCCTGGTCCAGCCACGGCGCCGCGCCCTCGATGCGCACGCTTTCGCCGGCCAACAGGTCCGAGACAAACCGCTTGCCCAGTTCCAGGTCAGCCAGCTGATAGCCCTCAGGCGGATTGAGCAGGCAGGTGCCGAAACGCACTTCACCGCTGGTGGTGATCGCAGCGGCCACACCGAGCGCGGCAGCAATATCCCGGGCCATGATGTTCACCCCGCCCAGGCCACCCAGCAACGGCACCACAGCGCTGCCGTCTTCGGCCACGGCCAGCACAGCGGGCTCTTCGCCTTTTTCCAGCAACAGCGGCGCCAGGGTGCGGATCACGATGCCGGCCGCGCACAGCGCAATCAGCGGCGTGCCGTGTTGATACAGCTGGCGCAGGGTTGCGCCGAATTCGTTGTAGGGCTGGTCTGCGCCCTCTACCCGTCCGGCCAGGCCGTGGATCAGCGCGCCGGGGTACACCTGTTGGATCCTGCGCGCAGTGGCCAGGCTGCCCTGCCCCAGAATGACAATCGCCGGGCGCATCAACCTTGCCACCTTTCACCCGGCACAATGATCAGCGAGAAATACGGCGAAGACGCCGGGTCAACCTGATCCAGCGCGACGATTTTCTGGTTGGCCATGGTGGCGCG
This sequence comes from Pseudomonas poae, assembly GCA_028869255.1. NCBI lineage: Bacteria > Pseudomonadati > Pseudomonadota > Gammaproteobacteria > Pseudomonadales > Pseudomonadaceae > Pseudomonas > Pseudomonas poae. The sequence continues at coordinate 5,140,625 of CP110972.1, forward strand.
CTCCACATACAGCGCACGCTCGGCCAGGCCGAGTTCTTCGAGCACCTGGCGCACCTTGGGGAAGTTGCGGCCCAGCTTCATGATCACCGCCGCGTCGGCATCCGCCAGGCGGCGCTTGAGGTCCTCATGCGGCAGAACGCCCGAGAGCACCGACAGGCTCTGGTTGCGATACACCAGCGGCGCGCCAAGCACCGAGGCGCCGCCGAGCATCGAGCACACGCCCGGGATAACCTGAGCCTCATAGCGCTCGGCCAGGCGGTCATGCAGGTACATGTAGGAGCCGTAGAAGAACGGGTCACCTTCGCAGATCACCGCCACATCGCGGCCGGCGTCCAGGTGCGCGGCCACGTCGAGGCTGGCGTTGTCGTAGAAGTCACTGATGATTTGTTCGTAAGACATCGGTGCCGGCAGCACTTCAGTGGTCACCGGGTACACCAGTGGCATCAGGGTTTGCTGGGGTACCAAGTGGTCCTCGATGATGCCGAAGGCGTTGCCCTTCTTGCCTTTGGCCACGAAGTACGCCACCACCGGCGATTCGCGCAGCAGGCGCAGAGCCTTGAGGGTGATCAGTTCCGGGTCACCGGGGCCCACGCCCAGGCCGATCAAACGTCCGCGTGCCGGCATTATTCGACCTCCGTGGCCAAGGCGTTGACCGCAGCGGCGGCCATCGCACTGCCGCCCAGGCGGCCTTGCATGATCACAAACGGCACGCCACGGCTGTCGGCCGCCAGCATTGCCTTGGATTCGGCGGCGCCGACAAACCCCACCGGAAAGCCGAGGATCAACGCCGGTTTCGGCGCACCGGCGTCGAGCATTTCCAGCAGGTAGAACAAGGCGGTCGGCGCATTGCCGATCACCACCACGCTGCCTTCCAGATGCGGGCGCCACAGCTCAAGGGCGGCGGCGGAACGCGTGTTGCCCAACTCCCGCGCCAGTTCCGGCACGCTGTCGTCGCGCAGGGTGCAGATCACCTCGTTATTGGCCGGCAGGCGCGCACGGGTCACGCCTTCGGAGACCATCCGCGCATCACACAGAATCGGCGCGCCGGCTGCCAGCGCATCGCGCCCGGCTTTGCCCGCGCCCTCGGAAAACTGCAGGCCGTCGATCGCCTCGACCATGCCGCACGCATGAATCACCCGCACCGCGAGTTGTTCCAGGTCGGCCGGGATGCGCTCCAGGTTGGCTTCCGCGCGAATAATGGCGAAGGAGTTGCGATAGATCTCCTGACCGTCGCGGATGTAATCAATCATCGGTGTTGCTCCGTGGGCGAGCGCGCAGCAGGGCGCCCGCCGCTTCAATAGAAAGAGTGCGTGCGTGCAGCCGGCCGAAACCGGGTTGGGCTGCGTCGCGAAAATAGAGGTCGTAGTGGCCGGGGCTCACCGCCAGCAAGGTGGCCGGCGCCACGTGCGCGGCGGCGCAGGAGCGCGGGCAGCCGGACAGGTGCACCTCGATGCCGGGTTGCAGCGCGGCCAATTGCACCGCGTCGGCTTTGGTGTCCGCCAGGCCTTTGCCGCAGCCGCTGGAACCGGTGCAGGCGATCATGCGTGCCAGGGGTTGGTCGGGCGAGCAGAGGAAGCCCAGTTGCTCCAAACGTTGAGTAACGGCCTCAGGCTTGTTGACGTTGGGCAGCAGCACGCCCTGCCAGGGCGTGAAGCGCAACGTGCCGTCGCCGAACTCGCTGGCCAGCTGCGCGACGCCTCTGAGCATGTTCGAGTCCAGGCGACCCAACGGCGCAACGGCAGCGACGTAGAACTGATCTTTTTGGTGCTGTGGATAAGTCCCCAGGTGCAGCAAAGCGCCACTGGCCGAGCGTTTGAAGCCCTCCACCGGCAGCAACGGCAGACGCAGCCGGCTCACGAAGTTATCCACAGCCAGATGGCGCATACGGGTTTGCGCTGGGGTCGCCAGGCCCAGAAACAGCTCCAGCACCGCGACCACCAAGGCATGGCCCTGCTCCAGTGGCACCGCCGCCAATGGCGCATTCAGCCCAGGGCAGCCGGCCAGGCCGAAGGCCAATACTATTTCGCCGTCGCGCTCAAACGCCGACAGCCACACGTCGTGGTGATGCTCGAGCATCGCCAGGGCCTCGCCACCATCCAATTGCACGGCAAACTTGGCCGACAGTTCATGGAAGCGTGGGTGGTTTTGCAGCGTGGTCAGGATCTGCTCGGCCAGCGGGCGGGTGTCGAACAGCATCTGCGGGTCGATCCCGGCGCTGGGGCTGAGCATCAGGTTGCGCACGTCGTCGCCGGCGGCGTTGCTCGGCCCGAGGTCGGCGGCCAACAGCATGGCGATCAAGGCGTCCTGCTCGGCACCAATCCCGCGAATCTGCAGGTTGGCGCGGTTGGTCGCCTCGATCACCCCGCCCGCATGGGCCTGGGCGGCGTCTGCCACTGCAATCGCCTGGGCGGCGCGGATAGCCCCCCGGCCAGTTTGATCCGGCAAATTCCGCCATCCAGCGCCTGGACGATACGCAGCAACCCCGGACAAGCCGAGGGGCGCAAGGTGTTCAGAGCAGGCGTTGGGTTCACGGGGCTACCGGTTGACGGGTAAAGGCGCGGTATTATGCCTGCTTTGTCCGGCGGCATGAAAAGCCTGCCCGTCGGATGTCGTTCAAGGAATTGATATGTCGCCCTGGCTGACGGTTGTAGGCATCGGTGAAGACGGCTTCAAGGGGCTGGGCAGAAACGCCCGGCATGCCCTGTTGCGCGCCACGTGGATTATAGGCGGCCAGCGCCAGTTGGACCTGCTGCCGGTGTGTATCCGGGGTGAGCGGCAGGTGTGGCCGAGCCCGTTTTCCCTGGAGCCGGTGCTGGCGCAGCGCGGTACACCGGTGTGCGTGCTGGCCAGCGGCGATCCGATGTTCTACGGCGTGGGCGCCAGTCTGGCGCGCCAGGTGCCGGCTGAAGAATTGCTGATCTTGCCGGCGCCGTCCTCGGTGTCGCTGGCAGCGGCGCGGCTGGGCTGGCCGTTGCAGGAGGTGGTGACGTTGTCCGTGGTGGCGCGGCCATTGGCGGCGATTAATGCGCATCTGGCCAGTGGCGTGCGGTTGCTGGTGTTGAGCAATGACGGTCGCAGTCCTGCCTTGATTGCCTCGTTGTTGGCTGACGCCGGGTTCGGGCCCAGCCGGTTGAGCGTGTTTGAACACCTGGGCGGCGCGGATGAGCGGCGTGTCGAGGGGCTGGCTGCTGATTGGCAACACGCTTCAGTCGCCGACTTGAACCTGGTCGCCATCGACTGCCTGGCTTCCAGCGAAACACCACGCCTGTCACGCCTGGCGGGCCTGCCCGACTCGGCCTTCAAACACGACGGCCAACTGACCAAACGCGATGTACGCGCCATGACCCTCGCCCGCCTTGCCCCGATGCCCGGCGAACTGCTATGGGACGTGGGCGCAGGCAGCGGCGCCATCGGTATCGAATGGATGCGCGCGCACCCGAGCTGCCGTGCACTGGCGATTGAAGCCGATGCAGGCCGCCAGGGCCTGATCGAACACAACCGCGACGCCCTCGGCGTGCCCGGCCTGCAACTGATTCGCGGCAAGGCCCCGGACGCGTTGCACGGCCTGGAAGCTCCCGACGCCATCTTCATCGGCGGCGGCGTCACCCGCGACGGCGTGCTCGACACCTGCTGGCAGCACCTGCGCCCCGGTGGCCGCCTGGTCGCCAACGCCGTGACCCTGCAAAGTGAAATGACCCTGATGAACTGGCGCGCCGAGCATGGCGGCGAGCTGACCCGCATTCATGTGGCCCAGGCTCAGCCATTGGGAGCGTTCGATACATGGCGCCAAGCGTTGCCGATCACGCTGCTGGAAGTGGTCAAGCCGCTATGAAACGCATCCTGTTGCTGGGCGGCGTGACGGAAGCGTTGGCCATTGCCCGCACCCTTGGCCCGGAGCATATCTACAGTTTGGCGGGGGTTGGGCGGGTGCCTACCGACCTCACCTGTCAGGTGCGGGTTGGCGGCTACGGCGGGGCTGAGGGGTTGGCGGCGTTTGTTCGGGATGAGGGGATTGGCCTGATTCTCGACGCAACCCATCCCTACGCGGCGCAGATCAGCCGCAATGCCGCAGAGGCTGCGCGGTTGAGTGGCATCCCTTGCTGGGCATTGCGCCGACCGGCGTGGCAGCCGCGGGCGGGGGATGACTGGCGCGAGGTCGGTGATTGGGCTGAGTTGATTACGGCGTTAAAGCCCTTCAAGCGTCCCTTGTTCACGCTGGGCCGCGAACCGTTGCAACACCTCGATGAAATCCCCGCCGGCCAGTTCTGGACGCTGCGTGCGCTGGATGTGTATCCCGGCAACGAGCGTTGCGAAGTGATCGGCGCACGTGGGCCGTTTTTGATCGAAGACGAGCGGGTGTTGTTTGAACGGCGCGGGATTGATGTGCTGATCAGCAAGAACAGCGGCAGTGCGGCCACTGAGCCGAAGCTGGAAGTGGCGCGGGAACGGGGGCTGCCGATGTTGGTGTTGAAGCGGCCGGTGTTGGTTCAAGTAGATCGGGAACTCTTGTCGCCTGAAGAAACACTCATCGCGTTGGCAAATTTCATTCGATAAATCAGGATCGTTCGCTTGCTTGATTAGTAACCTATTTATTACCTTCAAGACGGCTAATGATTGAGGCGGACTGTGCCGACGCGGTCGGCACAGCTGGCGGATCGTTCCTCCGGGTGAGCACAGGAACGCTCAGGCATCAGGCCCTTAATTCACCGTGGCGTTCGGTTGTGCAACACCATCCTGCACTCGATCAGCCAGCAACAGCGCCAGCTCAATCAACTGTGCAACGCCCAGCAATTCCTCTCGTTTCGAACCTTCAAGGTTAAATGCAAGATCGCAACTCAGCGCATTGGCCGAGGCGAGTGTTTCGCTGAGATTGACCAACAGGTCTTCGGTGCTGACTCCATCGGCTACGGTGAATAGCCGGACGGGGGGATTTGGGGTGGGTTTAATCATTGTGAAGCTCCGGAGAAGTAAAAAGGAGCTGCCACTGATCGCCGCGACGCGATGGGGGTGGCAGCTGTACGCAGGTTCGCGGACCGATTCTCCAGAACACCGGCATACCCGAAGGTATCCCGCGCACAGCCGCCATAGCGCCGCACAGTAGACGATAAAAAAGCGCCAACTGAAAGGAGACGATGACGCTTTTGCGTCTGAAGAAATCCGGGCCGCGACACCCGACCGCTGAGTTTGCAGCGGTGTACGGAGACTAGAGATTGAGTGTCCTAGGGACAACCTCAAAGACTTGTCGGAAATTTCTGTTTGTACGAATCCCCTCCCAACGGTCACCGATTTTGTCTTTTCTTAAAAAGGCGAATCCCCCTACAAGCACTTCCGAACCAACTGGCTGGTTCAGCCAAAAGCCCCCGCCCTAACCTCCCCTCTCGCGGTTTCGCGTCAGCCATCCGCGATGGGGATGCCTGTTTTTGCAGCGCATCGCGACTTGCCAATCTGTATCCCAAGGAATACGATCCGAGATGATTCGATTCAAGAGATCCGACCAGTTTCAGGAATGGCTTGATTCGTCCCGCGGTAAACCTGCCCGTGGACGAGTGTTGACAAGATTAGATAACGCAACACGGGGCAATTTTGGAGACTGCGAAACCGTAGGAAGTGGCGTATTGGAAATGCGTATCCACTACGGTCCTGGATACCGGGTGTATTTCACGCGCATAGGTGAGGTGGTTTACCTGCTGTTGATAGGTGGTGATAAATCAACTCAAAAACGCGACATCCAGCGCGCTAAAGAAATTGCCGATGAATTAGGCAAAGAGGACTGACCCATGACTCAATTTAAAGATTTCGACATAGCCGAGCACCTCAAGACCCCCGAGGACATGACCGAGTATCTTGAAGCCTCTTTCGAAGAGGATTCTGGTGATGGACTACTGATTCGTTCAGCCCTAAACAATATCGCCCGCGCCCAAGGCATGACCCAAATCGCCCGCGACGCCGGCCTTGGACGCGAAAGTTTATACAAAGCCCTCTCCAGCACTGGCAATCCCGAGTTCGCGACTATCATGAAGGTCATGAAAGCTCTGGGCCTCAAGCTTCACGCCACTGCGATCTGATAGCACTGCGACACCAAACCACACCGGCCCTTTTTACTTATCCCCACCGATCAGGCTAAATACCCACCTGATCGTTTAACCCTACGGATTGTCCGCCATGGCCCGTCAACGCTTTGCAATTGCCTGGATCGCCTGCCTTGCAGTGCTGTTCAACGCCTTTGCCATGCCGATGGCCAGTGCGATGCAGCAGTCCCAGAACCCCGTACAGCAATTGCTGTGGGGCAGCTTCTGTTCCTCCAATGGCGCCAGCTTGAAGGCGATTGCCCTGGGCACGCTGGAGATTCCGGCGCCGCAGCAAGACGAGCACTCCACCATGCAACATTGCTGGTGTTGCTCGGGCTCGGCGCCGCTGGTGGCGTTGCCGGGGCATGTGCCGCAGTTGTATGTGACGCGGTTCGATGCGTTCCAGAATCTGCCGGTGCCTTCGCTACAGCCGCCCACCCCGCGCCAGCAATGGCCTAGCCTCAACCCCCGCGCTTCTCCGACGGTCTGATTTCTTCGCAAGTGAACTGCGTTTAGAACCGTTCTGGAGAACTGCCATGCTCAAATCTTCCCTGCTTCTGGCTGCGTTGTTGCTGCCGGTGTTCAGTGCTGCGAATGCCGAGGACTACAAGGCCGGCGACCTGCTGGTCAGCGATCCCTGGTCCCAGGAGTTGCCGCCGAATGCGCCGACTGTGGCGGCGTATTTTGTGATTCATAACACCGGCGTTAGCCCGGACCGCCTGCTCAGCGTCGAGACGCCCGTGGCGGACAAGGCCGAGCTGCATGAGCATGTGATGCAGGGCGACCTGATGAAGATGCAACAAGTGCCCAGCGTGGCTGTACCGGCCAACGGTGATCTGACCTTCGCGCCCATGGCGTACCACGTGATGCTGCTGGGCCTCAAGGACCGCAGCCTGATGGCCGACCGCAAGCAGTTCCCGCTGACCCTGACCTTCGAAAAAGCCGGCAAGGTTGAGGTCGAAGTGTCAGTACAGAAAGTGCCGCCGATGGCCACCCACGAGCATAAACACGCCCAGTAGGCCAACACTCGATGGGCGCCCCTCGCGCCAGGTTGTCCCCCCACCACCGCCTGATGCGCGGCAGTTGGATCAGCCTGTTCGCCATGCTGATGATCTTTATCGGTCCGCTGATTTCCCAAGCGATGCCGATGGATCATCACGCCGGTATGTCCATGGACATGCCCGAGTGCCATGGTGAGCCCAAGCCCGTCAAAGCCCCGGATGAGCACCACGTCCTCTGGGAAAAATGCGGCTATTGCAGCCTGTTGTTCAGCTGCCCGGCCCTGCCCGGCAGCGTGTCCCATGTCACCCTTGGCACCCCGCCGCCGGCCAATGCAATCGCCCCCGCCCCGCGCCTGGGCCATGCCCGGCAGAGCATCTTCCCCGGCGCCCGTAGCCGCGCCCCGCCCATCGCCGCGTAAGCACCTGACACCGTTACTTCACCCCGGCCGACTTTAGACAGACAGCCGCAGGCTGCTGGCCGTGTTGTTTACGATTGATTGATGGAATTTGTCATGTCCAGGTTTTCTGCTGACACCCGTTTGGGATGCACCCCCGTGCTCGCCGTTTTATGCGGCGCACTCCTGGCGCCACAGGCCCAGGCGGATGAACACGAACTGAGCCCCACCGTGATCACCGCGATCGCCCCCAGCTCGCCACTGACCGTGGTCACCAACCCCAAGGACCCGCGCCAGCCGGTACCCGCCAGCGATGGTGGCGACTACCTCAAGACCGTCCCCGGCTTCGCCCTGGTGCGCAATGGCGGCACCAATGGTGACCCGGTACTGCGCGGCATGTTCGGCTCGCGCCTGAATATCCTCACCAATGGCGGCCAGATGCTCGGCGCCTGCCCCGGCCGCATGGACGCGCCCACCTCGTACATCTCGCCGGAAACCTACGACAAACTGACGGTAATCAAAGGCCCGCAAACCGTGCTCTGGGGCCCCGGCGCGTCGGCCGGCACGGTGCTGTTCGAGCGCGAACCGGAGCAATTCGGTGAGTTGGGTACACGGGTCAATGCCAGTGTGTTGGCGGGCTCCAACGGGCGTTTCGACAAAGTCATCGATGCCGCTGCCGGCGGGCCGCTGGGCTATGTGAGCGTGATCGGCAACCAGGCGCACGCCGACGATTACAAGGACGGCAATAACCACACCGTCGCCTCACGCTACGACAAGTGGAATGGTGATCTGGCCGTCGGTTTCACCCCCGATGCCGACACCTTGCTGGAACTCACCGCCGGCCGTGGCGACGGCGAAGCACGCTACGCCGGGCGCGGCATGGACGGCTCGCAGTTCCTGCGCGAAAGCCTCGGGCTGCGCTTTGAGAAGTCCAACATCGGCGAAGTGCTGGACAAGGTCGAAGCCCAGGTCTACTACAACTACGCCGACCATGTGATGGACAACTACAGCCTGCGCGTGCCCTCCGGCACCGGGATGATGGCCGGCCCCATGGCCGCCAACGTCGACCGGCGCACCCTCGGTGCACGGGTCAAGGCGACCTGGCGCTGGGCCGATGTGCAGCTGATCGGCGGCCTCGACGCGCAGACCAACGAGCACCGCGAGCGCAGCAGCATGGGCATCGACACCTACAAGGAACTGCCCCGGGTCAAGGACGCCAACTTCCACAACTACGGCGCCTTTGGCGAACTCACCTGGTACGCCGCCGAGCGTGATCGCCTGATCACCGGCGCACGCCTGGACCGTGCCTCGGCCAGGGACTTTCGGCAAACCATCGGCTCCGGGATGAGCGCCAGCGCCAACCCGACCGCCGACCACACGCGCGCCGATACGCTGCCATCCGGTTTCGTGCGTTATGAACATGACCTCGCCGCCAGCCCTGCCACGCTCTACGCGGGTCTGGGCCATGCGGAACGCTTCCCGGATTACTGGGAGCTGTTCTCCCCCAATACCGGCGCCGCCGGTTCGGTGAATGCCTTCGACGGTGTGAAGCCGGAGAAAACCACCCAGCTCGACTTCGGCGCGCAGTACAAAACTACCGACCTCGAAGCTTGGGCTTCGGGTTACATCGGCCGGGTGCAGGACTTCATTCTGTTCGACTACCAGCCGGGCATGATGGGCACCACCTCCCAGGCGCGCAATGTGAATGCGCGGATCATGGGCGGTGAACTCGGCGCGGCCTACAAGCTGACCCCCAACTGGAAGGCGGATGCCACCCTGGCCTACGCCTGGGGCAAAAACAGCAGCGACGGCAAGGCGCTGCCGCAGATGCCGCCGCTGGATGCGCGTTTTGGCCTGACCTACAGCGAGGACGACTGGAGCGCCGGTGCCTTGTGGCGTGTGGTCGCCGCGCAAAACCGCATCGACCAGAACAAGGGCAACGTGGTCGGCAAGGACTTCGACAAGAGCGGCGGCTTTGGCGTGTTCTCGCTGAATGCGGCCTACCGCATCAATAAACACTTCAAGGTCAGCACCGGCGTCGACAACCTGTTCGGCAAGGCCTACGCCGAGCACCTGAACCTGGCCGGCAACGCCGGGTTCGGCTACCCGGCCAACGACCCGCAAGCCATCAAGGAGCCGGGGCGCACCCTTTGGACCAAGGTGGATATGAGCTTCTAACAGCACCACAGGCAAGCAGCTCCCACAGTTCCAATGCATTGCCCTGTGGGAGCTGGCTTGCCTGCGATAGCGGTGTAACCAACACAAAAAATTCAAAGCCTTGCGGAGCCTAATGATGACCACTCAAAAGATTTCCTTCTACAACCTGGCCTGGCGCTGGCACTTCTACGCCGGCCTGTTTGTCGCGCCATTCATGGTATTGCTGGCCTTGACCGGCATCATCTACCTGTTCAAACCCCAGCTCGACCCGCTGATGTACGGCGACCTGCTGACCGTACCGCCCGCCGAGCACGCCTTGAGTGCCGATGAGCAACTGCAACGCGCCCAGGCGGCTTTCCCCCAGGGCAAGATCAGCAAATACCTGCCGCCGGCCGACGCCACCAGCAGTGCGCAATTCGTGATGCACGAGGGTGGGCGTGAAGTGACGGTATTCGTCGACCCGTATCGCGGCAGCGTGCTCGGTGAACAAGACGCAAAATACAACCTGCAAGCCATCGCCCGCGCCCTGCACGGCGAGCTGATGATCGGCACCGTCGGTGATCGCCTGGTGGAACTCGCCGCCGGTTGGGGCGTGATGCTGGTGGTGTCGGGCCTGTACCTGTGGTGGCCACGTGGCAAGTCTTCGGCGGGTGTGTTGTGGCCACGGTTCAATAGCCGTGGCCGGGTGTTCTGGCGCGATATGCATGCGGTCGCTGGTTTCTGGGGCGCGGCCTTTTTGCTGGTGATGCTGCTCAGTGGCATGACCTGGACCGGCTTCTGGGGCAAGCAATACGCTGAGCTGTGGAACAGGTTTCCGGCGGCGATGTGGAACAACGTCCCGCAGTCCGATCAGCAGGCGCGAGTGCTCAACACCGCCAGCCAACAGACCGTCCCCTGGGCCATGGAAAACACGCCGATGCCGATGTCCGGCGACCATGCCGAACACATGAAACACGCCGGCATGCATGCCGCGCCAGCCGCACCGACCATCCGCCTGCAACAGGTGGTCGACCTGGCCGACGCACGCAAGGTCGAGCCCGGCTACAGCATCACCTTCCCCACCACCGCCGAAGGCGTGTTCACTGTCGCGGTGTTCGCCAACGACCCGCGCAACGACGCCACCCTGCATGTGGACCAGTACACCGGCAAGGTCCTGGCCGATGTGCGCTGGGAACACTACAGCACGGTCGCCCGCGCCACCGAAACCGGCGTGATGCTGCATGAGGGCAAGATGTTCGGCTGGGTCAACCAGCTGATCGTGCTGCTGATTTGCCTGATGATTTTGCTCAGCGCCGTGAGCGGCGTGGTGATCTGGTGGAAGCGCCGCCCCGCAGGCGGGCTGGGGGTTCCACCGTTGCGCCATGACCTGCCGAAATGGAAAACCGCGATGGTGATCATGCTGGGGCTGGCGATCATTTTTCCGTTGGTGGGGGCCTCGCTGGTTGTGGTGTGGGCGTTGGATCGCCTGGTGTTGGCGCGATTCTTCAACCAAGGTGAATCTGCTTCAGGTTCTGCATGAAGCAGGCGAGATGCCCAAGCCAGAGGGCTTCTGTAGCCTTGCGCGACTTTTGCCCCGCAGCCAATAAGTGTTAACTTATAACACTTTCTGCGTTATCGTTGCTCGCCGCTCCCTGCGGCGAGCACCCTTCCAAGAAGCGATTGATCGAGCGATGAACAAGTACCTTGCGTCCGGCCTGTGCCTGCTCGCCCTGCACCACAGCGCCCAGGCCCTGACCCTGCCCGCCAGCCCCGTGACCGCGCCTGCCGTGGATGACGCACACGTCGACCTGCACACCCCGTCCACCGCCGGCTCGCGCCTGAACCTCACGGCCCTGCAAACCCCCGGCAGTGTCGAAAGCCAGACCGGCGCGCAGATCCGCGAACGTGGCGATGCCAGCGTGCAGGACGCGATTTCCCGCGCCACCGGCATCAGCCGCACCGGCTCGCCGGGCGACGGCGGCACCTCGCTCTCGGCCCGGGGGTTTACCGGCCAGGGCTCGGTGATGCAGCTGTACGACGGTAACCGCATGTACATGGGCATGGGCACCTCGACCTTCCCGGTGGACACCTGGTCGGTGGAACGCGTGGACGTTTTGCGTGGCCCGGCCTCGGTGCTGTACGGCGAAGGCGCCACCGGTGCGGTGGTCAACACCGTGCCGAAAAAACCCTTCAGCGGCGACATCGAAAACCATATCCGCCTGGGCTACGGTTCCTATGATCGCCAGCAAGAGGCCCTGGACAGCGGCGGTTCGCTGACCGACACCTTGAGCTATCGCCTGAACCTCAACCGCCTGCGCAGCAATGGTTTTATCGACCGGGGCAACTCCAGCAGCGACTTCGTCAGCGGCGCCCTGCGCTGGCAGCCAGCGGACAACCTGAGCTTCACCCTGGCCAGCGACTATGGCGACCAGCGCCCGCAGAACTACTTCGGTACGCCGCTGATCAACGGCCAGTTGCACAAGGGCCTGCGCGACAAGAACTACAACGTCAGTAACGACACCCAGCACTACAACGACCAGTGGACGCGCCTGACCAGCGAGTGGCAAATCAACGACAGCGTCAGTGCCACCAACGAGCTGTACTACCTGAAAAACCAGCGCCGCTGGCAGAATGCCGAGAACTACACCTTCACCAACGGCCAACTGACCCGCAGCGGCAACTACGGCATCAAGCACAACTAGGAACAGGTCGGCGACCGCCAGACCTTTACCTTCAAGCACACCCTGTTCGGCCTCGACAGCCAGACCGTGACCGGCGTGGAATACAACCGTATCCGCTTCCGCCTGGCCAGCAACTCCCCATTTGAAGACACCTTCCCCAGTGGCCAACCCATTGACGTGAACCACCCGGCGCCCGGGCAGTTCGCCAGTAACGACCCGTTCAAACCGGTGTTCGCCAGCACCACCAAAACCGTCGCCGGCTTCGCCGAGAACCGCCTGCAACTCACCGACCAACTGTCGTTGATCACCGGCATCCGCCGCGACTACGCACACATTGACCGCGATGATTTGCGCGACGGCAGCCAAAACGACAAGACCCTCACCGGCAATAACTGGAAGGCCGGCCTGGTCTACGCGATCACCCCGGACACCTCGGTCTACGGCCAGTACGCCACCAGCACCGACGGCGTCGGTGGCCTGATTTCCCTGAGTAAAAGCCAGCAGCAATTCGACCTGTCCACAGCCAAGCAGACCGAGATCGGCATCAAGCAAGCCTTCTGGGACCAGCGCGGCGAATGGACCCTGGCGGCTTACCATATCGTCAAGAAAAAACTGCTCACCGACGTACCGGGCGACCCGGACCAACAACAGCAGGTCGGCCAGCAATCCTCCAGCGGCCTGGAAGCCAGCCTCGACCTGCAACTGCCGAACGCCTGGCAGCTGCAAGCCAACGCGGCGATCGTGCGTGCGCAATACGACGACTTCAAACAGGACGTCGACGGCGTGCAGGTATCCCGCGACGGCAATCGCCCGGTGGACGTACCGCGTCGCACCGCCAACCTATGGTTGAGCAAGGCGGTGACCGACGATATCCGTGCCGGTGCGGGTGTGCGTTATGTCGACGCCCGTTATGCCGACATGGCCAACCAGAACGAGCTGCCGAGCTACACCGTGGTTGATGCCAGTGTGTCGTGGAAAGCCATGCGCAACACCACTCTGGGCCTGCAACTGAACAACCTGTTCGACCGCACCTATGCCGTGAGCCAATACAACGACGGCCAGCAGTGGATTTTGGGTGAGCCGCGCTCGTTCTTCGTAACAGCGGACTACACCTTCTAACTGAACCAACACCGATGAAAAATGTGGGAGGGGGCTTGCCCCCGATGGCGGTGAGCCAGTCTATACACCTGTCACTGACCCACCGTTATCGGGGCAAGCCCCTCCCACATTTGACCTGTGTTGGACTTGAGAATATTGATGACCTCACTCACCCTCGCCGACCTGACTTGGACACCGTCCGATCACGGCCACTGTCACCATCACTTCCAGCTGCGCAACGCCAGCCTGCAGGTCGGTGCCGGGGAGTTCGTGGGGTTGATCGGGCCCAATGGCAGCGGCAAGACCAGCCTGTTGCGCTGCGCCTATCGGTTCAGCAAACCGGCACAGGGTGAGGTGTTGCTGGAGCATCGGAATGTCTGGAAGCAGACATCGAAATGGTGTGCGCAACGCATCGCCGTGGTGCTGCAGGAGTTCCCCGACGCCTTTGGCCTGCGCGTGGATGAAGTGGTCGCCATGGGCCGCACGCCGCACAAGGGTTTGTTTGATGGCGACACGCTGCACGACCGGCAGCTGATTCAAACCGCGCTCGAATCCGTCGGTATGCAGGGCTTCGACGCGCATGCGTTCGCCACACTGTCAGGCGGAGAAAAGCAGCGCGTCATCCTCGCCCGCGCCCTGGCCCAGCAACCGCAATTGCTGATCCTCGACGAGCCGACCAACCACCTCGACCCGCGCTATCAGCTGGAGTTGCTGCGGCTGGTCAAGCGCCTGAACATCGGCACCCTGGCCAGCATCCACGACCTGAACCTGGCCGCTGCGTTTTGCGATCGTCTCTACGTGATCGACCACGGGCGCATCGTCGCCAGCGGCACGCCCCATCAGGTGCTCACCGCCGAGTTGCTGCGCGAGGTGTTCGGCGTTGAAGCATTGATCGACACCCATCCCTTGTCCGGCTACCCCCGAATCACTTGGATAACCCAACCATGATCCTGCGCTCCCTGCTGTCTTTCGCTGCGCTGCTCGGCGCTTCTCAGGCATTTGCCGAAGCGACCCATTACCCGCTGAAAATCCAGAGCTGCAACCGTGAAGTGACCTTCGCCGAGGCACCGAAACACGCGGTGAGCCACGACATCAACATGACCCAGATGATGCTCGCCCTGGGCCTCAAGCCACGCATGGCCGGCTACAGCGGCGTGACCGGCTGGAAGTCGGTAACCCCCGAAATGGCCCAGATCCTCGACGGCCTGCCGGAGTTGGCGAGCAAATACCCGTCGGTGGAAACCCTGCTCAATGCCAACGTCGATTTCTTCTTCGCCGGCTGGGACTACGGCATGCGCGTCGGTGGCGACCTCACGCCCAATACCCTGCAACCTTTGGGCATCAACGTGTATGAGCTGACCGAGTCCTGTGCCTTCGTGATGAAGCGCCCGGCGGCCACGCTGGAGGACACCTACAACGACCTGCGCAACCTGGGCAAGATCTTCGACGTGCAAGACCGCGCCAATGCCCTGATTGCGCAGATGCAGGCGCAAGTGGCCGACGTGCAAAAAGACCTGCCGGCCGACAAGCCACGCGTGTTTCTCTACGACAGCGGTGAAGACCGCGCCATGACCTCCGGCCGCCTGGGCATGCCCCAGGCGCTGATCGACGCTGCCGGTGGGCGCAATATCCTCGACGACGTGGACGCCAGCTGGACCCGCATCAACTGGGAAACCGTGGTGGAGCGCAACCCGCAAGTCATCGTGATCGTCGACTACAGCGAAATCACCGCCGAACAGAAACAACAGTTCCTGCTCAACAACCCGGCCCTGCAATCGGTGGATGCGATCAAGAACCAGCGCTTTATCGTGATCCCCTATGTGCAGGCCACGCCGGGCATCGATAACGTGCTGGCAGTTGAAACCCTGGCCAAGGGGTTCCACGGCGAATGATCACCTCTCGCTACGCATTGCTGCTGAGTGCCCTTGGCGCGTTGCTGCTGGTCTCTTGCGTGGTGTCGCTGGGGTTCGGCTCGGCGCGGGTGCCGGTGGACCTGGTGTGGCGGATTCTGCTGCATAAAACCTTGGGCATCGGCGAGGTGAACTGGGCTGCCGGCCAGGAACATATCGTGTGGCTGATCCGCGTTCCGCGCATGCTGCTCGGGGCGCTGGTAGGGGCCGGGCTGGCGTTGATCGGCGCGGTGCTGCAGGCGGTCACACGCAACCCGCTGGCCGACCCGCACCTGCTCGGCGTGACCTCCGGCGCCACCCTGGGCGCGGTGATAGTGGTGTTGCATGTGGGGGAAGTGATCGGGCTGCTGACCCTGCCCATCGCCGCCTTTATCGGGGCGCTGGTGAGCATGCTGGTGGTGCTGGCGGTGGCCAGTCGCAATGGCCGGCTGGAGAGCGAGCGGCTGCTGTTGTGCGGTGTGGCGGTGTCGTTCGTGATGATGGCGGTGGCCAACCTGCTGCTGTTCATGGGCGACCACCGTGCAGCGTCGGCGGTGATGTTCTGGATGCTCGGCGGCCTGGGGCTGGCGCGCTGGGAGTTACTGAGCATTCCGAGCGTCACAGTGTTGCTCGGGCTGGTGTTGCTGCTGGGCATGGCGCGCCCGCTGAACGCGCTGATGGCCGGTGAGCAGACTGCCGTGACCCTTGGCCTGAACGCACGCAACGTGCGGCTGAAGGTGTTTCTGATCGCCTCGCTGATGACCGGCGTGCTGGTCTCCATCAGCGGCTCCATCGGCTTTGTCGGGCTGATGGTGCCGCACATTGCACGGCGCCTGGTGGGCGCCGAGCACCGACGATTGCTGCCGGTGTGTGCGTTGCTGGGCAGCCTGTTCCTGGTGTGGGTCGATGTGGCGGCCCGCACGCTGATCGCTCCGGAAGACCTGCCCATCGGCGTGGCGACAGCGGCCATCGGCGGGTTGTTTTTTATCGGGTTGATGCGCAAACGTTAAGTGCGCTCATCGGCCTCCTTGAGCGCCTGCAACAGCCCGCGCGCCACCCGGCTCGCGCGGCTGCCAGAAATGATCGGTTTCCAGAATGCTCAGTTGGCCGGACGTCGCCAGCCGGCGGATCACCTCACTCGGCAGGACCTTCACGGCACCGGTGGTTTCGTCGATCCAGTCATCGCGTAACAACTGGCTTTCATCCAGGTGATAGCTGGGTTCATACACCATCAGTCCGCCCTGTACCGGGGTGAAGTAATACCGCGCCCCGGCCACTCGGTCCTGGCGCAACATCTCGATGAAGCCGCGGATTTCCGGCTGGGCGATAAAGTTGTGGGCCAACGCCTCTTCGTAGCGATCCGCCAGGCGCTGGCGCTGGGTGTCGAGTTTGTACAACTGCTGTACCCCCATGACCTTGTAACCGGCCGGGTAGCGGGTGGAGGTGCTGGGATAACCGAGGTTCATGACGCCTTCGAACAGGCTCTGATAGGCCGGTGTTTGCGGGCGCAGCCCTACCGCCACCGACGGCCCCGGGTCCGCCACCGGTTGCACGGCAATAAACGTGTCGCTGTCGCCATTGCCCAGGATCGCGCCCAGCCACGGGTGCGCCTTACCTGGCGCAAAACGCTGCCACACCAGCCGCGCCGCATCGTCCGGGTGGGCGCATAACGGCCCCAGGGCCAGGCGTGTATCAAACCCCGCCAGGCCCTGGGCCACGCGTACGACCCTGGGTAGCAACCCATCCCAGAACGGGCTGCTGTCGAGCACACGCAGCTCTGCAGACTCGATCAGCTTCAACAGATACCCGTCGATGCTGCCACGCTGATTGAGGCGCGCCAGGTACGCCGCCTGCCGAGTGGCGGAGGTCCAGTCGGGGTCCAACTGCGTCGCCCGAAAACGCACCAATGACCCGTCGGGACAGGACACATACAACGGCAGGAAACGCTCGCTCGGTGCCGTCAGCACCCGCAGGAAACTCAGCGCTTCCAGCACCACGGCCGGTGCCGGCAGTTGCGCATAGCCCTCGCCTTGCGGCAGTTCCGGCGCGGCCTGTTGCGGCAAGTTCAGATAGAGGCCCTGGAGGCTGTAGCCGGTGGGCAACTGGCCGCGCAAGAAGGCGCGCTCGAGCCGAAATTGCAGGTCATCGCCCTTGATCGGCGCACACGCGACGAAGTGGCCATTATCGGAGGCTTTGAGGATCAGCCCGAAACTCAGCCGCGCCCGCTCATGGGAGTATTGATGGCCATGCCGTGCGGCGTCGTCGGCCTGCTTGAACACCGGGCTCAACGCCCGATCCGCCACGGCATGCAGGATATCCTCCGGCGCGATATACCCCACGCCTGGCATCCAGCCCACGCGTACTCGCCTGGCAATGCCCCATAACGCACCGCCCTCAAGCACCTGCAAAGTCCCCACCCGCGCCAACTGGTTGACCCATTCGCTCGGGGTTTTACGCCCCGCACGCACTTGCTGCTCGACGGCATTGCCGTAGGGGTCATGGGCCGCCAGCTCGTTGGGCGCCAAGGCCGTTTCCAACTGGTTGAGCAACTGCATCGCTTCGTTGCGCTGCGTGCTGTTCATCAGGTTGCGCTCGGCGTCATGGGTGCTGAAGCCGATCAGTGAACCGTCCGGTGTCAGCAGGTATTCGTGGGTCCACAGGTGGCCTGACTTGAGGGCCGTCTCCAGCGTCTTGGTGGAGAACAGATTCTGGTACGTCGCATTCTCCTGGGCCTCCAGCCAGAACGGCAGCACCTGGGCAGCCCGCGACCGGTAGCGCCCGACCATCTTCCAGCCCGGAGCCAGCAGCGCCTGGCTGACGTCCAGGCCGGGCAGAATCACCTCGGGGTCGAAGTCCTCACTCAATACCGGTATCGCCAGGGTCGCGACGAATTTGCCGTTACGTTGCAATATCAGGCCACCGTAGCGCTGGTCGCGCCGTGTGCCCAGTTGTTGGCAGGCGTAACGCACGGCATCGGCCTGGCTGCTGAACAAGGGGCTCAAGGCGCGGCGCATAAACCTGGAAAACGCACTCCAGGGTGTACGGCTGGTGTCCACTTTGCCCACCGACGCCCAGCATTCATTGGCGACCAGCACACTCAACCAGCTCAGTTTCGCCACCTCGTTGACGAACCCTACGACGGATAACTGCCCGCTGGCGATCAGGGTTTGCACATCTTCAAAGACCCCCGAAGGCTGGCGGATCGGGTTGAACAACATCGACGACAGCGGCGCTTGCACGCTCAGCAATGCCCGGTCGAGGGTCGAGATATACACCGGCAAGCCCGCCGGTGCACCCGCTTCGCGCTGACGCTTGGCGTGGGTGAGCGCACTGGAAAGGTCGCTGGCCGAAATAAAATGCTGCGCCAACCAGCGTTCAGCGGTGGTCAAGCCCTGCGGCATCCAGCTGCGACCATAGAACAAGGCGTGCAACTGATAGCCCGGCGGGTAGAGGAACTGGCCCGCATCATCGACCGCAAAGATGCCGTTCAAGGCGAACAGCCCGGCCTTGTCCCAGGCCGGCACCCGTTCGGTGCCAACAAAAGCAGCATGCTCACGATGCTTGAGAATGACCCCGAAACAGGTCTGCGTCGGTGCACCACGGTCCATGCCGGCATGCAAGGTCTCGGCGGCCTCAGCGGCGCTGGTGCAGACCTGCCCATAGGCAACTTGCTGCGGGCGGTCGCGCCGCAAACCCGCCAGGCGCGGGCGCCAATGTTCGGTGATCAACTCGGGGGCGCCCCACAAAGGGTTGCCCAGTATCACCCGTAAACTACCGCCCGCTGCCAATTGCCTGATCCATTGCGCTGCGGTGAGGGTGCCGTTGGCGAGGTTGCGGGCCACTGGGCTGTCTTGTTCGGAGGGCGTTACCGCCTGGCGCAAAGCTGCCAGGGCGGGCGAATCCCCCAGTTCAAAGACCAGCAACGCATCCTCGGCAACCGATAGATAGGCCACCGCAACCTGCTGGCGATTGCGGATCAACGTGTAGATATCATCAGCACTGAATATTTGCGCTGCCAGGTAGGCGTCGTCCCGTGTCCAGCCTGGGCGCAACAGTTGCTTGGGTGCCATCAAGGAAACGCCACGGCTGGAGCCATACACCGCCTTCCACACGTGCCGAGACGGCAGCAGCGAGCGCCCCTTGCTGTCCTGGGGGTAGACAAACCCCAAGGCAAACCGCCCGGCGTCACTTGCGTACAACGGCTCGGTCGCCACGAACAGGCCGTCCGGGCGTTGCAGGATATAGCCGCAGTACTCACGCTCGCGCTGGCTGCCGATCTGTACGTGGGCATAGCGCGCAGCGTCTTCCTCGTGCAGAAACCCCGGGCTCAGTTGCGGTCGGACCGCCAGGGCGTACCCGTGCCAGGTGGCGCTGACCAGCCCAGGCACATCCCACAGCGTGCCCACCTGTAATACCGACAGTGCACCGGCGTCGGCGATCTTGAGGATCAGGTCGTGGGGCGCCAGTGTGCCGGCCCGCAGTTCATCCGCCAGCCCATTGTCGCCCACACTGCCGTCGGGCAGCACGCTGTAGAGCCCGGCTTCCTCGGCCGAGCCTGAGGCGTCATACGCGAGTTGCGCGCCGTCTGCCGTACTCACGTAGAGCGCCACGTTGCTTTGCGGGGCGGCACGCAAGGAGGCAATCGCCTGGGCAAAGTCGACAGTGGCCATGAAGGACTCATAGAGCCAGGGCTCGCTGGCGATGCCATCGGCAGCCGGTTCGCTGCGGCAGTACCAACCGCGCAGGGCGAAGCCTTGCGGCGGTCCGTCGTTGCCGAAGATGTGAGACAACGCGAACAGGGACTTGCTGCCCGGTATCGGCGTGGAAGGCTCGCTGACCACGTATTGCGCCAGGCTGCCGAACTGAAGGATACAGCCGACGCGCCGCCCACCCGGCGTCGCCTGCAGACGGCCGTGGGCATATTCGGCGGCGGTGGCAAGGTCCGTGAAGACCCAGCTCAGCGGCGCATCTAAGGGGGCTGCCGGGGTGAAGGGCGTCTGCGGCGCCCAATTCGTCGGAACACGCCCCTGGACGTGGTACCAGGTGTCATCGGCCAGCAGCACCGTCAACTCACCGAGTTTCACCAGTTCTTTGATCAGGCCTTCGGGTGTACCGTCATACCCTTGCACCCGGGGCACCATCTCACCGGTACTCACTGCGTTCGACAAATACTCGCCGAACTCATGCTCAGCGCGGGAGCCGCTGAGCCCGTACTTGATCAGGGTGCCGTTAGGGCCGCTGGTGTAAAGCGTCTTGATCAGGTTCGAAAAGTGCAGCGTGAGGATAACCGAGCGCACCCCCGGCGTGCTGACCAGGAACGCCAATCGCCTGGGCGTGAATTCGGGATAGCTGGCAACCAGTTCGGCCTGATCGGGCTCAGGCCGATTGAACTGGCCAACCACGCGGTAACCTTCCAGTTCAACACGGGTCAGGTAGTCGCCGGTGGGCGATGACGGCCCCCACGTGGCCCGCCACTCATCACCGTCCTGCAGCTTCGCGGTTACAAACCGGCCATCGTTGCGTAACAAGATAAAGGCTTGTAGAAACTCACCGCGTGGCCGACCCGCCACCGCCATGTAATGCAGGTGGCGCGCCGCGTCATCCGCCGTGACAAAAGCCGGGCTCAGGGCCTGATGGATATGCGCGAAGGCCCGCCATTGCGGCCCCACCACGCCGGCCACGTCCCAGACCCTGCCGGTTTCCATCACCGTCAGCGTGCCCACCGCCGCCACTTGCCGGACAAACGCCGAAGGGCTAAGCGTACCGTCCTTGAGGCGCCGGTCAATGTCCGCGCCACGGTTGGCGAACAGTTGGGCTTGGGCGGCCGAGCCGGTGCAGCGGTACATCAACAGCGCGCCGTCGTCGGCGCGCAGGTAAAACTCAAGGTCCGGCTCGTCGGTTGCGGCCAGGGCGACCGCCGTCGCCAGGCTCGCGGCGGTAAAAAGCTCTGGGCCAACCAAGTCTCGCCGGCCACGGGTGGAATGTCCTTTCTGGCCAGCGAGGCATAGATGCCCTGTAGATAAAAGCCACTGGACAACTTGGACCGGCCCTTGGGCAGAGACATGCCTGGCGGGGCTCTATCAAAGATGGACTTCAAGGCGGCATCCGGCAACTTCGCCACGAACTCGCCTGCATCATCCTTGAGCAGATAGCCAAAATGGCTGGCCTGAGTCGGCGCATCCAGGGGCGGCAAGGCGGAGCGGATTGCGTCCTGCCAGCGCCTGAAAACTTGAGTACTGGGCTCCGCCTGCAGGGACTGGGCAACCTCTGCAACGGCCTGGTTGATGGTCCAGGGTTCAACGATCTGCCCGGCCTTGCCGCCCAGCGCCTTGTTCGGCGTCACCACGCGCAGCACACCCACTCTTGCGGTGACATTGATCAGGAAAATCAGGTCTTCAAATTCGTCCGATTCCCGGCTCGCCGTCAGCTTACTCAGGAAATGCTGTTCCTCCTGCGAACCGCTGCTTTCATATTTGATCAGCGAGTCATACCGGCCCGACAAATAATAAATCGGACAGAAATCGCGCTGTTCAATCACGAAGGCCAGACCTTTCATTGAAAAGAAGCTCAGTTCGAGACGCCGCTGTGCAGCGCTCCAATGGGCCACCTGGGCGGCCCGCGCCTTGGACTGCCCCGCCCGCGAGGTGAACAGCGCATAGACGCTGTACCCCTCCGGCGCCTGAAGGTCGACGTTGGCATCCTCCTTCAGGATCGAACCAAAGTGGAACCCGCCGGCGTTACCCGCCGTCGGCACTGTCGGCAGATACCTGCCATCGGCACGCTTGAGAATCACTGCGCCATACACCCGATCGCGCTTGTTGCTGACCTGCATGTGCAGCCAAAAGGCCGCATCGTTGCCGGTGATGAACTCCGGGCCCAGGGGCGGTAAGCGCCCTGCAGCCTGGTCATGTTGAATGTCCGTACTGTCCATGTTCCTGCCTTTGAATAAAGTGAAGACTCTGCCGTGCCCCTCCATTTCGAAGCGCGTCAGGCAGGCTTAACTTTCAAGGGTTTGGCCGCAGGCGGGCGTTAGATAGTTAAACCGGCCATGCCCCGTTCTAGCGCAGCAGCACGCACCACCTTGCCGACACGCCTGCTTATGGTGCGCGACCAGAGCCCGCACAGATCAGAAAGCGTCTGGAACATGCCTCTGACCGACTAGGCACACCCCTTGCAATGTCTCCAGCATCAGCCCTTACAACAACATTGAGTTCTGGAGATAGCACCATGAAGCGTCGCAGCTTGATCAAGGCTTTCACTCTCTCGGCATCGATTGCCGCCATGGGCCTGACCTGGACCGTGCAGGCCGCCGAGACCATCAAGGTCGGCATCCTGCACTCGCTGTCCGGCACCATGGCTATCTCCGAAACTTCGCTGAAAGACATGGCGCTGATGACCATCGACGAGATCAACGCCAAGGGTGGTGTAAACGGCAAGATGCTCGAACCGGTGGTGGTCGACCCCGCGTCGAACTGGCCGCTGTTCGCTGAAAAGGGCCGGCAGTTGCTGACCCAGGACAAGGTCGCCGTGGTGTTCGGCTGCTGGACCTCGGTGTCGCGTAAATCGGTACTGCCGGTGTTCGAAGAACTCAACGGCCTGCTGTTCTACCCGGTGCAATACGAAGGTGAAGAAATGTCGCCGAACGTGTTCTATACCGGTGCGGCGCCAAACCAGCAGGCGATCCCGGCGGTGGAATACCTGATGAGCGAAGAAGGCGGCAGCGCCAAACGCTTCTTCCTGCTCGGCACCGACTACGTGTACCCGCGCACCACCAACAAGATCCTGCGCTCGTTCCTGCATTCCAAAGGTGTGGCGGATAAAGATATCGAAGAGGTCTACACCCCGTTCGGCCACGCCGATTACCAGACCATCGTCGCCAACATCAAGAAGTTCTCCGCTGGCGGCAAAACCGCTGTGATCTCCACCGTGAATGGCGACTCCAACGTGCCGTTCTACAAAGAGCTGGCCAACCAGGGCCTGAAAGCCACCGACGTGCCGGTGGTGGCATTCTCGGTAGGTGAAGAAGAACTGCGCGGTATCGACACCAAGCCGCTGGTGGGCAACCTGGCGGCCTGGAACTACTTCCAGTCGGTGGAGAACCCGGTGAACAAGAAGTTCGTCGCCGACTGGAAAGCCTACGCCAAGAAACACAACCTGCCGGGCGCGGACAAAGCCGTGACCAACGACCCGATGGAAGCCACCTACGTGGGCATCCATATGTGGGCGCAGGCGGCGGAAAAAGCCAAGTCCACCGACGTCGACAAAGTGCGTGAGGCGCTGGCCGGCCAGACCTTCGCCGCACCGTCGGGCTTTACCCTGACCATGGACAAGACCAACCACCACCTGCACAAGCCGGTGATGATCGGCGAGATCCAGGCGGATGGGCAGTTCTCCGTCGTATGGCAGACCAACGAGCCGATCCGTGCACAGCCGTGGAGCCCGTACATTCCTGGCAATGACAAAAAGCCGGATTACGCGGTGAAGAGCAACTAAGACCAACTCGGTCTAAATGTGGGAGCGGGCTTGCTCGCGAAAGCGGTGTGTCAGTCGACGCATCCGAAACTGATCCACCGCTTTCGCGAGCAAGCCCGCTCCCACATTGTCCGTGCACGATCAGGACATTTTGTATGCCCACTGCCCTATACCGCTTCATCCTCGCCGCGCTGCTGTTGCTGCCTTTGGCCGCACACGCCGGCGACGCCGACGACTTCCTTGCCGCCAACCCGACGCAGCAAGCCAAACTCCTGCAGGACTGGGCCGCCCAGCCCGACCCTGCGCGCATCGAGCTGGTGGACGCGCTGCAACAAGGTCAACTCACGCTAAACGGTGAAACCAAAACCGTACGCCTGAACAACCGTCTGCGTGGGCTGATCGACAACGTCCAGGCCAGCCAGCAACTGCTCGCCGCCGACCCCAAGGTACGTTTGGCCGCAGCCATCACCCTGCAAAAAAGCGCAGTTCCTGCACAACTCAAATTCCTCGACCAGCAGGTCGCCGCCGAGACCGACGAAGGCGTGCACACCGCCCTCAGCCTGGCGCTGGCCAACCTGCAATTGGTCGACAGCGATCCCGCCGTGCGCCTCGCCGCCGTGCGTTTGCTCGGCGGCACCGGCGACCCGCTGGCCCGTACCCGCCTCGAAGCCCTGCTCGCCCCCGGCGTGGAAACCGATGCCGCCGTGCACACCGCCGCCGAGACCAGCCTGGCCCAGGTCAAACGTAAACTGATGGTCGGCGAGGTCCTTGGCCAGGCGTTCAGCGGCATGTCCCTGGGTTCGATCCTGCTGCTGGCGGCCCTGGGCCTGGCGATCACCTTCGGCCTGCTCGGTGTGATCAACATGGCCCACGGCGAGATGCTGATGCTCGGCGCCTACTCCACCTATGTGGTGCAGATGCTGATGCAGCGCTACGTGCCTGCGGCCATCGAGTTCTACCCGCTGATCGCGCTGCCGGTGGCGTTCTTTGTCACCGCTGCGATTGGCATGGCGCTGGAGCGCACGGTGATCCGCCACCTGTACGGCCGCCCGCTGGAAACCCTGCTCGCCACCTGGGGCATCAGCCTGATGCTGATCCAATTGGTGCGTTTGGTGTTCGGCGCGCAGAACGTCGAAGTGTCCAACCCGGCGTGGCTCTCCGGTGGGATTCAAGTGCTGCCCAACCTGGTGCTGCCGTACAACCGCATCGTAATCATCGCCTTTGCGCTGTTTGTGGTGGTGCTGACCTGGCTGCTGCTGAACAAGACCCGCCTGGGCCTCAACGTGCGCGCCGTAACCCAGAACCGCAACATGGCCGCCTGCTGCGGCGTGCCCACCGGGCGCGTGGACATGCTCGCGTTTGGCCTCGGCTCCGGCATCGCAGGGTTAGGCGGCGTGGCGCTGAGCCAGATCGGCAACGTCGGCCCGGACCTGGGCCAGAGCTACATCATCGACTCGTTCCTGGTAGTGGTGCTCGGTGGCGTCGGCCAGTTGGCCGGTAGCGTCATGGCCGCGTTCGGCTTAGGGATAGCCAACAAGATTCTGGAACCGCAGATCGGCGCCGTGCTCGGCAAGATCCTGATCCTCGCGCTGATCATTCTGTTTATCCAGAAACGCCCGCAGGGACTCTTCGCACTGAAAGGACGGGTGATCGACTGATGAACCAGCCATTGATGCTTACGGCCACGCAAAAGGCCGGCCCCAAGGTCACGATTGCAGTCGGCGCAGTGATTCTGATCCTGCTGCTGGCGCTGCCGTTGTTTTCTCTGTTATCACCGGAAAACCCGCTGCATGTGTCGGCCTATACCCTGACGCTGGTGGGCAAGATCCTCTGCTACGCCATCGTCGCCCTGGCGCTGGACCTGGTGTGGGGTTACGCGGGGATGTTGTCCCTCGGCCACGGCCTGTTCTTTGCGCTCGGCGGCTATGCGATGGGCATGTACCTGATGCGCCAGGCGTCCGGCGATGAGCTGCCGGCGTTCATGACGTTTTTGTCGTGGACCGAACTGCCCTGGTACTGGGTCGGCACCGAGCACTTCCTGTGGGCCCTGTGCCTGGTGGTGCTGGCACCGGGGGTGCTGGCGCTGGTGTTCGGTTTCTTCGCTTTCCGTTCGCGGATCAAAGGCGTGTATTTCTCGATCATGACCCAGGCACTGACCTTCGCCGGGATGCTGTTGTTTTTCCGCAATGAGACCGGCTTCGGCGGCAACAACGGCTTCACCAATTTCCGCAGCATCCTGGGCTTCGGCATTACCGAACCGGGCACGCGGGCGGTGTTGTTCGTCGCCACCGTGGCCTTGCTGGTGGCGAGCCTGTTCATCGGCTGGCGCCTGGCGCAAAGCAAGTTCGGCCGGGTGCTCACCGCCTTGCGCGATGCGGAAAACCGCCTGATGTTCTGCGGCTACGACCCGCGGGGTTTCAAGCTGTTCGTCTGGGTGTTGAGCGCGGTGCTGTGTGGCTTGGCGGGGGCGTTGTATGTGCCGCAGGTGGGCATTATCAACCCCAGTGAAATGTCGCCGACCAACTCCATCGAAGCCGCCGTGTGGGTGGCCCTGGGCGGGCGCGGCACGCTGATCGGGCCGTTACTCGGCGCCGGTGTGGTCAATGGCATGAAGAGCTGGTTCACCGTGGCCTTCCCGGAATACTGGCTGTTCTTCCTCGGCGCGCTGTTCATCATCGTCACCCTGTATCTGCCCAAGGGCGTTATCGGCCTGTTGAAGAAATGAGGAACGTCATGCTCGAACCTATTCTTGACGCGGGCAGCGGCCGTGATGCGATCGGCATCGGCCAGGCCGCCGGCACCGGCCTCAACACCCGCCATGGCACGATCCTGACCCTGGAAGACATCAGCGTGAGCTTCGACGGTTTCAAGGCGCTCAACGAGCTGAACCTGTATATCGGCGTCGGCGAACTGCGCTGCATCATCGGCCCCAACGGCGCGGGCAAAACCACGTTGATGGACGTGATCACCGGCAAGACCCGGCCCAGCCACGGCAAGGCGTGGTTTGGCGAAACCCTGGACCTGACCAGCATGAGCGAAGTGCAGATCGCCCAGGCCGGCATCGGCCGCAAGTTCCAGAAGCCCACGGTGTTCGAAGCCCTGAGCGTGTTCGAAAACCTGGAGCTGGCGCAGAAGACCGACAAGTCGGTGTGGGCCAGCCTGCGCGCACGCCTGAGCGGCGAGCAGAAAGACCGCATCGATGAAGTGCTCGACACCATCCGCCTCACCGCCTCGTTGCACCGCCAGGCAGGCCTGCTGTCCCACGGCCAGAAGCAGTTCCTGGAAATCGGCATGCTGCTGATGCAAGACCCGCAGTTGTTGCTGCTGGACGAACCGGTGGCGGGCATGACCGACGCCGAAACCGAATTCACCGCCGAACTGTTCAAGCGCCTGGCGGGCAAGCATTCGCTGATGGTGGTGGAACACGACATGGGGTTTGTCGGCTCGATTGCCGACCACGTGACCGTGTTGCACCAGGGCAGCGTGCTGGCCGAAGGGTCGCTGGAACAGGTGCAGGAAAACGAGCGGGTGATCGAGGTGTACCTCGGTCGCTGATGCTTTATGTGGGAGCTGGCTTGCCTGCGATGCAGACGACTCGGTCTTTCAGTCACACCGACGTGATGCCATCGCAGGCAAGCCAGCTCCCACATTTGAACCCGTTCCTTCAGGGGAATCGAGGAGGTTTTGAGAATGCTGCAAGTCGACAAGCTGCACCAATACTACGGCGGTAGCCACATCCTGCGCGGTCTCTCGTTTGACGTGAAGATCGGCGAAGTCACCTGTCTGCTCGGCCGTAACGGCGTGGGCAAGACCACCTTGCTCAAGTGCCTGATGGGTTTGCTGCCGGCCAAAGAGGGCGTGGTGAAGTGGGAAGGCAAACCGATCACCGGCTTCAAGCCGCACCAGCGGGTGCACGCAGGCATTGCCTACGTGCCCCAGGGCCGGGAGATTTTCGGGCGGCTTACCGTGGAAGAAAACCTGCTGATGGGCCTGTCGCGTTTTCCCGGCGCCGAGGCCAAGGAAGTGCCGGCGTTTATCTACGAACTGTTCCCGGTGTTGCTGCAAATGAAGCACCGGCGCGGCGGTGACTTGTCCGGCGGCCAGCAGCAACAATTGGCGATTGGCCGGGCACTGGCCAGCCGCCCGCGCCTGTTGATTCTCGATGAGCCCACCGAGGGCATCCAGCCGTCGGTGATCAAGGAGATCGGCGCCGTGATCAAGAAACTTGCGGCACGCGGCGATATGGCGATCCTGCTGGTGGAGCAGTTCTACGACTTTGCCGCCGAGCTGGCTGACCAGTACCTGGTGATGTCCCGGGGCGAGATCGTCCAGCAGGGCCGGGGTGAAAATATGCAAAGCGAGGGTGTGCGAGGACTCGTTACCATCTAATCTGTAGCCTCCTAACGATAAGCACCAGACATGAACCTGCCCGTTACCCCCGCCCTGTTCACCCCCAGCTGGCATGCCGAGCTGGAACTCGGCTACGCGCGTTTCGGTGACACCACGCGCCCGGTGATGCGCCGCCATCTCGGCCCGCTGCGGGTGCAAAAGCACCTGTACGCCGAAGGCCCCGAGGTGTGCCAGCACATTATCGTGCACCCGCCCGGCGGGATTGCCGGCGGCGACCGCCTGGACATCCGCGCGCAGGTCGGCAGCGGCGCCTGGGCGCAACTCACCAGCCCCGGCGCAGCCAAGTGGTACCGCGCGGGCGGCCCGGCCTATCAAACACTCGAATTGAGCGTGCAAGCCGGCGCGACGCTGGAATGGCTACCCCAGGAAACCATCGTGTTCAGCGCCGCCCAGGCCGAACTCTCCACGCGGATCGACCTGCACGGCGATGCCCGCCTGCTCTACTGGGACGTGGTCGCCCTGGGTCGCCCGGCCAGTGGCGAGCGTTTTAACCTCGGCCACTTCCAATCGCACCTGGATATCCGCCGCGACGGCCAGTTGCTCTGGCATGAGCGCCAGCGCATCGTGGGCGACGACGGTCTGCTCGACTCGCCTATCGGCCTGGACGGCCAACCGGTGTTCGCCACGCTGCTGCTGACCGGCGATATCGACCCCGAATTACTTGAACGCTGCCGCGCCCTGCCCCACGCCGTGCGCGGTGACCTGACCCAATTGCCCGGCTTGCTGGTGGCCCGCTGCCTGGCCAGTGAAGCGCTGCTGGCGCGGGGATGGTTGATTGATTTATGGAAACTGTTACGCCCTGGCGTACTCGGCCGGGAAGCGGTACCACCGAGAATCTGGAGCACATGAAGATCAAAAATGTGGGAGCGGGCTTGCTCGCGAATGCGGTGGGCCAGTGGCAGATGCATTGACTGACACTCCGTTTTCGCGAGCAAGCCCGCTCCCACACTTGATCTCTGTTGTATTTAAGAATGCTGTCTTTGAAGGACCTTGAACCATGGATTTGACCCCACGGGAAAAAGACAAACTGCTGATCTTCACCGCTGGCCTCGTGGCCGAACGGCGCCTGGCGCGCGGGGTGAAGCTCAACTACCCGGAAACCATCGCCTACATTTCCGCCGCCTTGATGGAAGGTGCCCGCGATGGCCGCACCGTGGCCGACCTGATGCACTACGGCACCACCCTGCTCAGCCGCGAGCAAGTGATGGAAGGCATCCCGGAAATGATCCCGGATATCCAGGTGGAAGCCACCTTCCCGGACGGCACCAAGCTGGTCACCGTCCACCAGCCCATCGCGTGAGGCACGGCCATGATTCGTGACGCGACTCAAAACGATTTGCCGGCGATCCGCGATATCTACAACGACGCGGTACTCAACACCACGGCGATCTGGAACGAACAACCGGTGGACCTGGGCAACCGCCAGGCTTGGTTCAGTGCACGGCATGCCCAGGGTTACCCGATCCTGGTCAGCATCGAAAACGGTGAAGTCACCGGCTATGCCTCGTTTGGCGATTGGCGCCCGTTTGAAGGCTTCCGCTACAGCGTCGAACACTCGGTGTATGTGCGCAGCGACCAACGCGGCAAAGGCCACGGCCCACTGCTGATGCAGGCGCTGATCGAACGCGCCCGCATCGGTGGCAAACACGTGATGGTGGCCGCCATCGAAAGCGGCAACCAGGCGTCGATCCGCCTGCATGAGCGCCTGGGTTTCATCACCACCGGGCAGATGCCCCAAGTGGGCATCAAACTCGGCCGCTGGCTGGACCTGACGTTTATGCAACTGGCATTGAATCCGGGCGCAGAACCGCCCAAGGAGTGAGTTCGATGAGTGCGACACAACTGCGTCGTGTCAATGCGGAGAGCTTCGCCCATTACCGCCAGGGTTTGATCGAGCTGCTGCTGGACGCGGTCAGGCACGGCGCCTCCGTTGGCTTTATGGCCGACTTCGATGCGCCCCAGGCCCGCGATTATTGGACCGGCGTGCAAGCCAGCATCGAAGACGCCAGCCTGTTGCTGTGGGTGGTGGTGCGCGACGAACAGGTGATCGCCAGCGTGCAGTTGGCGCTGTGCCAGAAAGCCAATGGCCTGAACCGCGCCGAAGTGCAAAAGCTGCTGGTGCACAGCAGCGCCCGGCGCCATGGCCTGGGCCAACAGTTGATGAACGCCCTGGAGCTTGCCGCACGCCAGCACAAGCGCGGCCTGCTGTACCTGGACACCGAGGCCGGCTCCGGCGCCGAAGCCTTCTACCAGTCGCTGCGCTACACCAAGATCGGTGAACTGCCCGACTATTGCCAAAGCCCGGACGGGCGCTACAGCCCGACCGCCATCTACTTCAAGACCTTGGGGCAACCTGCATGATTCCTGGTGAATATCAGATCCAGCCTGGCGAGATCGAACTCAACGTAGGCCGCCGCACCGTCACCCTCAGCGTGGCCAACAGCGGCGACCGGCCGATCCAGGTGGGTTCGCACTACCATTTTTTCGAGACCAATGACGCGCTGACGTTCGACCGCGCATTGAGCCGTGGCATGCGCCTGAATATTCCGGCGGGGACGGCGGTGCGGTTTGAGCCGGGGCAGAGTCGTGAGGTCGAGTTGGTGGATTTGAGCGGCGGGCGGCGGGTATTCGGGTTTGCCGGGCGGATCATGGGCGACCTTTAGGGCCTCTTCGCGAGCAAGCCCGCTCCCACATTCGACCGCATTCCAAAGGATGTACCCGGAACAAATGTGGGAGCGGGCTTGCTCGCGAATACGGACTCACATTCAACATAATTTTTTCAGGGCTCACACACATGAAAATCAGCCGCCAAGCCTACGCCGACATGTACGGCCCCACCGTCGGTGACAAAGTCCGCCTGGCCGACACCGAGTTGTTCGTCGAAGTCGAGCGGGACTTCACCGTCTACGGCGAAGAAGTGAAATTCGGCGGCGGTAAAGTGATCCGCGACGGCCAGGGCCAGAGCCAACTGCTCGCCCATGAAGTGGTCGACACGCTGATCACCAACGCGCTGATCATCGACCACTGGGGCATCGTCAAGGCCGACGTCGGCCTCAAGAACGGCCGCATCCACGCCATCGGCAAGGCCGGCAACCCGGATATCCAGCCCGGCGTGACCATGGCCATCGGCGCCAGCACCGAAGTGATCGCCGGTGAAGGCATGATCCTCACCGCGGGCGGCATCGACTCCCACGTGCATTTCATCTGCCCGCAGCAGATCGAAGAGGCGCTGACCAGCGGCGTCACCACCATGATCGGCGGCGGCACCGGCCCGGCCACCGGCACCAATGCCACCACCTGCACCTCGGGCCCGTGGCACCTGGCGCGCATGCTGCAGGCCAGCGATTCGTTCCCGATGAACATCGGTTTTACCGGCAAGGGCAACGCCAGTTTGCCGGAGCCGTTGATCGAACAGGTCAAGGCCGGTGCCATCGGCCTCAAGCTGCACGAAGACTGGGGCACCACACCCGCCAGCATCGACAACTGCCTGAGCGTTGCCGATGATTATGACGTGCAGGTAGCGATCCACAGTGACACCCTCAACGAGTCCGGCTTCGTCGAAACCACCCTGGCCGCGCTCAAGGGCCGCACCATCCACACCTACCACACCGAAGGGGCCGGTGGCGGCCACGCGCCGGACATCATCAAGGCCTGCGGTTTCGCCAACGTGCTGCCCAGTTCCACCAACCCGACCCGGCCGTTCACGCGCAACACCATCGACGAGCACCTGGACATGTTGATGGTCTGCCATCACCTGGACCCGAGCATTGCCGAAGACGTGGCCTTCGCCGAAAGCCGCATCCGCCGCGAGACGATTGCCGCCGAAGACATCCTGCACGACCTCGGCGCGTTCTCGATGATCAGCTCCGACAGCCAGGCCATGGGCCGCGTCGGCGAAGTGATCACGCGCACCTGGCAGACCGCCGACAAGATGAAAAAACAGCGCGGCGCCCTGCCCGGCGACGGCCCCGGCAACGACAATTTCCGCGCCAAACGCTACATCGCCAAGTACACCATCAACCCGGCGATCACCCACGGCATCAGCCATATCGTTGGTTCGATCGAAGTGGGCAAATGGGCCGACCTGGTGCTGTGGCGCCCGGCATTCTTTGGCATCAAGCCGACCTTGATCCTCAAGGGCGGCGCGATTGCTTCCAGCCTGATGGGTGACGCCAACGCATCGATTCCGACGCCGCAGCCGGTGCACTACCGCCCGATGTTCGCCAGTTTCGGCAGCTCGTTGCACGCCACCAGCCTGACCTTTATCAGCCAGGCGGCCATGGACGCGGGCTTGCCGGAGGCGCTGGGGTTGAAGAAGCAGATCGGCGTGGTCAAGGGCTGTCGCAACGTGCAGAAAACCGACCTGATCCACAACGATTACCTGCCGGATATCGAGGTTGATCCACAGACCTATCAGGTCAAGGCCGACGGGGTGTTGCTGTGGTGCGAACCGGCCGAGGTATTGCCGATGGCGCAGCGGTATTTCCTGTTCTGATCCAAAACCAACAGAAAACAACCTGTGGCGAGGAGCTTGCGCCCTCGCCACAGGTATTGGTTGCTAAGCCTTAGAAGCTCTCACGAGGGTTGAACGCAGCCTTCTGCGCCAGCTCCTGCCACAGCGCTTTCACGTCGTCGTCGCCCACCGGCGGCATCACCGCCTTGAGCTGCACGTACAGGAAGCCGCGCTGCCCGGCCTTGTTCAGCAAGCCATGGCCCTTGGCGCGCATGCGCTGGCCGTTCTGGCTGCCGGCCGGCACCTTGAGGTTGATCTTGCCGGTGAGGGTCGGCACTGCCACTTCCGCACCCAGCGCCAATTCCCACGGCGCCAGGGGCAGGTTGATGATCAGGTTTTCGCCATCCACTTCGAACTTGGGGTGCGGCGCAAACTTGATGATCAGGTACAGGTCGCCATTGGGCCCACCGCCGATGCCTGGCGCGCCTTGCCCTTTGAGGCGGATGCGCTCGCCGTCGACCACGCCGGCGGGGATCTTCACGTTCAGGCTCTTGGTGGTGTTGCTCACATGCCGGCCCGAAGGGTCGTATTGCGGCACCTGGAAGCTGATCTGCTTGGACTCGGTGGACAGCGTCTCTTCAAGGAACACCGACAGTTGCATTTCCACGTCCTGGCCTTTGCGCCCGGTGGGGCGGCGTTGGCCGCCACCAAACGCGTCGCCACGCGAGCCGAAGATCGAACTGAAGAAGTCCGAAAAATCGCCCGCGTCCTGGCCGCCGCCAAAGCCGCCACGGCTCTGCCAGCCCGGTGGGCCCTGGAACGGCTGGCCATGCTGGCCGTATTTGCGCAGTTCGTCGTATTCAGCGCGCTTGTCGGCGCTTTTAAGCGCTTCATAGGCCTCGGACGCGTCCTTGAATTTCTCTTCGGCGTCTTTTTCCTTGCTTACATCCGGGTGATATTTGCGTGCGAGCTTGCGATAGGCGGCCTTGATTTCCTTGTCATCGGCGCTCGGCTCGACACCCAATATCTTGTAGTAATCTTTGAAATCCATCGGCGGTTCACCATCCTTAATCGAGATCGCACAGCCCGGGGCACAACGTGCGCTGCTTTGCACCTGTTGAGTGGTGTGGCCTGGGGGTGCGTCAAAGTGTTATCGGCGCTAGCCGTATGCACCAGATGTGGGGGCAAATCGCCCAGTTTCAAGCACGATTTAACGGATGGTCGGCCTACGCATCCGCCCTCGACTGGCATACACTGCGCGGCCGTTTTTCAACCGGAACCCGATAGACATGAAAAACCCATCCCCAGCCCGTGCCTGCGGCATCGACTTTGGCACGTCCAACTCCACCGTCGGCTGGATCCGCCCCGGCGAGGAGACGCTTATCGCGCTGGAGGACGACAAGATCACGCTGCCGTCGGTGGTGTTCTTCAACTTCGAGGAGCGCCGCCCGGTGTATGGTCGCCTGGCCCTGCACGAGTACCTGGAAAACTACGAAGGCCGCTTGATGCGTTCGCTCAAGAGCCTGCTGGGTTCCAAGCTGATCAAGCACGACACCAGCGTACTGGGCACGGCCATGCCGTTCACCGACCTGCTGGCGCTGTTTATCGGCCAGCTCAAGAGCCGTGCCGAGGCCACCGCCGGCCGCGAGTTCGAGGAAGTGGTACTGGGCCGCCCGGTGTTCTTCGTCGATGACGACCCGATGGCCGACCAAGAGGCCGAAAACACCCTGGTCGACGTGGCGCGCAAGATCGGCTTCAAGGACATCTCGTTCCAGTACGAACCGATTGCGGCGGCGTTCGACTACGAGTCCACCATCGAAAAAGAAGAGCTGGTGCTGATCGTCGACATCGGCGGGGGTACGTCCGACTTCTCGCTGGTGCGCCTGTCCCCGGACCGCCGTCACAACGACAACCGCCACGATGACATCCTCGCCACCGGCGGTGTGCACATCGGCGGTACCGATTTCGACAAACAGCTCTCGCTGGCCGGCATGATGCCGCTGTTCGGCTACGGCAGCCGCATGAAAAGCGGCGCCTACATGCCCACCAGCCACCACATGAACCTGGCCACCTGGCACACCATCAACTCGGTGTACTCGCAAAAATCCCAGCTGGCCTTGGGCAGCATGCGCTACGACATCGAAGACACCGGCGGCATCGACCGCCTGTTCAAGTTGATCGAACAACGCGCCGGGCACTGGCTGGCGATGGAAGTGGAAGAGACCAAGATCCAGCTCACCCATGAAGACAGCCGCCACGTGCTGCTGGACCGGGTTGAGCCGGGGCTGAGCGTGGACCTGAGCCGCACACTGTTCGAGTCGGCCATCGACGGCTTGCTGGAGCGCGTGCGCAACAGCGTCACTCAGTTGCTGGCGGACGCTTCGGTGGATGTGGCCCAGGTGGACACGGTGTTCTTTACCGGTGGTTCCAGCGGGATCCCGGCGCTGCGCCACAGCATCTCGGCGATGCTGCCGAATGCGCGGCATGTGGAAGGGAATATCTTCGGCAGTATCGGCAGTGGTCTGGCGATTGAGGCGAGCAAGCGCTACGGCAGCTGAAATGGCGAGTTGCCTCATGCACGACATGAGGCAACTCCCGGCGGGTCATGACAGAGCGAGTTGATCGATCCACCCCTTGAAAAAACCCTCGTACTGATAAAACCCTACCACCACCCGCTTCAGCTCGCCGTCCCTGAAAAATAACGTCGTGGGCGCGGACTGGACGTCATAGGTTTTCTCGACGTCGCCCTCTTTGTCGAAAGCCTTATTGACCACTTGGACAGCGCAACCCTGATCCTGGGCTGCCGCCTCCAGGCTGGCGAGCATATTTCTTGAACTGTTTTTGCTGGCGTCGCTGAACAGCACAATGACTGGGACAGTGGACTTGAGAACACTCCCTGAAAAGCTGTCGGCATCTACGGTCGTTAACGACATGGCATAGCTCCTTTCGAAAGACTCAACAAACGTTGAGTTCGTCATCCATGAGCAGACCAGCAAATACGCACCGGGTCTACTGTCAGAAGTAACAGGTCTCCCCGCTGGACTCTGACACTACCGACGCTTGCCCCCGCCAGGCTCTAAAGCGACAGCCTAGTGATGATAGATCGCCCAAATCCCAAGCAACGTCAGGCACCACATGACCACGCCCGATACGATCACCAGGCAGTTCCACAGGTTGTAGCGAGCGTTGCTCTGCCCCTCGGGGTCGCCTGCTGCGAAGTTGATCAAGCCCTGGGCCTGTTGAAGGATGTAGGCACACAGCGGAACCGCCAGGATCACCAGAGGCTTATAGACCAGCCAGGTGTCGATCCGGTTAGCCGCCATTTCGAAAACCCTGGCGCCTACCGTCACCACCACGAATACCGTGGCCCACTGTTCGAAGTCGAAATCGAATTTTCGACCGCTGCGGGCAACGCGATCATCCGCCCGGCGATACAGCTGGTGGATAAAGAAAATAAAGAAAATGGCACGCGCCAACGGCCAGATATCCAGCTGATGGGCCTTTTTGTACAAGCTCCAGTTTTTATACGCCCAGATGTAGGTATAGAGCCCGAAACTGAGCAGGCTCAGCACCAACAGCTTGTTTTTGGAAATGACATAAAACTCAGGCGACGTTTTTACCGTCTCGGTCAGCTCCGCCGTTGGCGGAGCATAGATATTTTCGCTCACCGCTTACTTCCCCTTAATTCCCTTTAAAGTCCATGTGACTGCGTCAAACCATGCCGCCGAGCTTCAACTCACTCTTCAAATACGCGTAGTAAATCGGGCCCGCCACCACACCCGGCAGGCCGAACGCGGCTTCAAACACCAGCATCGCCAGCAGCAATTCCCACGATTTGGCACTGATCTGCCCGCCCACGATGCGTGCGTTGAGGAAGTACTCGACCTTGTGGATCACGATCAAGTACCCCAATGCTGCCACCGCCACCCAGATCGACAGCGACAGCGCGACGATGGTGATCAGGGTGTTGGACATCAGGTTGCCGATCACCGGCAGCAGGCCCAGCAGGAAAGTCAGCACGATCAGGGTCTTGGTCAGCGGCAGGTGGATGCCGCACAACGGCAGCACCACGGCCAGGAACACCGCGGTAAAGGCGGTGTTGAGCGCGGCGATCTTGATCTGGGCGAAGACGATATTACGAAAGGCCTGGACCAGCAGGTGCAGGCGATCGAACAGCGCAGCGGCCAGGGGCTTGCGCTTGGTCAGGTCGGGCACGCGCTGCAGGGCGATGATCGCGCCGAGCACCATGCCGATCAGCAGGGTGACGAACATGTGGGCGGCGTCTTTGCCGACCAGTTGCAGTTCGCTCAAGTGTTTGCTCAGCCAATCGCCGATGGCCACGCGGAACTCGGCGGCGCTGGCGGGCAGGTAGGCATCGAGAAACGGCGGCAGTTGGCCGCGCGCACGGTCGACCACGCCCATGAACTTGTCGAGGGAGGCGCCGGGGTTTTCCGCTTCGTGCAGCAGGAAGCTGATGGCACCGGCGAAGATCAACGTCAGCACGCTGACGATCAGGGTGCCGAGCAAGGCCACTGCCAGCCAACGCGCACGCCGGCCTTCGATCAACCGCTGCAACTGCGGGGTGAGCATGTTGACCAGCTCATAGACCAACAGGCCGGCCAGCAGGCTGGGCAGCAACTTCAACGGCAGCACCAGCAGCAACCCGCCGAAAATGATGATGTAGCTGGCCAGTAATATCACGTGACGCTGAGAAAACGTTGGCATACAGCCTCAAAACAAACGGCGCTAAAGGATGGGCAGTCTGCCAGCCTTGAGGGAATCAAGCGAGAGGGGTGCTGTGAATACGATCAAGTGTGGGAACTGGCTTGCCTGCGATAGCAGGCATCTCGGATTAACAGATAGACCGAGGCGCCTGTATCGCAGGCAAGCCAGCTCCCACATTGGATCTTGAGCGTTCGCGAAATCGTGGTCAGCCTTTGAGGCAGGTGCTCATAAAGGTTTTGCGTGCATCGCCGGTCAGCGCCTTGGTTTTCGCCGATGCATTGCAATCCTTCATTTTCTGCTGCTGCGGTGTGAGGGTCTTGGCGTCGTTGGCCGCCGGGGCCGACAGGCAGGTCTTCATGAACGCCTTGCGCTCATCGCCCTTGAGCGTCTTGGTGGTGGCTTCGGCGTTGCAGGTGGTCATTTTATTTTGCTGGGCAGTGGCGGCAAAACCCTGGGAACACAGCAGCAGGCCCATCATCAACAGCGGAATACGCAGCATCTTCATGGAGTTTTCTCCCTGTTACCGTGCCGGGGGGCACGGCCTAACGAGGAGTGTAGTCAAAGCCTGTTACATCTTCATCGACCGCGAATATTTGCTCGTCGGTACTGCTCCGGCGTGCAGCCCGCGTGGCGCTGGAACATCGCAATAAAAGCCGAAGCGGTGCTGTAGCCCAGGTCGAAGGCCACGTGTTGCACGCTGCGTTCGCTGTCCAGCGCCTCGATGGCGGCGAGGTAGCGCAGGCGCTGGCGCCATTCGCCGAAGCTCATGCCCAGCTCCCGCACAAATTGGCGCGCCAGGGTGCGTTCGCTCACATGCACTTGGTCGGCCCAATGGGCCAGGGGGCGGTTGTCACCGGGCTCGGCCTGCATGCCTTCCAGCACACCGAGCAGCCCAGGGTGACGGGCGTAGGGCAGGAAGCAATCGTGGATCGGCGCCTGCTTGAGCTGGTCCACCACGACCTCGGCCAGGCGCCGGTCGGCGGCACTTTGCGGGTGATTCACATCGCGCAGGGCAAAATCCCGGAGGATCGCCTTGAGGATGTCGCTGATCGCCAGGGTGCAGGGCTGCTGGGGCAGTTGCTCACACAACTCGGGGGCCAGGCCCACCGAGTGATAGACAATCGCATGCGCATTGTAGGAGCTGTGTTCGGTATGCGGCGGCACCCACACTGCGTATTGCGGCGGCGACATAAAACGGCTGCCGGCCACTTCCATGCGCATCACGCCACTCGCCGAATAGTCCAGCGAACCCCACAAATGCTGATGCGGGGGTGCACTCGGTATCGGGGGCGAAATCGGAGTAGCGAAAGTACACCTGGCTCGGCAGGCGGGCGAAATCCGCGAGGCGTACGGTATGTCTGGCCATATTGTCTGGATTCAAAGGTCGTTTGTCTGGATCGCAGTATAGGCTTCGATCCAGACAGGGGATAATCCTGCCTCATCAACACACCTGGTTTCTTTCGATGCAATACGCGTATCCCCTGTTGGCCATCTTTATCTGGGCCGGCAATACCGTGATCAACAAATTGGCCGTGGGTTCGATCTTCCCGGCGGAAATCGGCTTTTACCGCTGGTTGCTGGCGGCCTTGCTGTTTACCCCGTTCATGCTCAAGCCGGTGCGTGCCAACTGGTCGATCATCCGCCCGAACCTGGGCAAGATTTTTATCCTCGGTGTGCTGGGCATGGCCGTGTACCAGAGCCTGGCCTATTACGCCGCCACGCTGACCACCGCCACCAATATGGGCATCATCCTGTCGCTGATGCCGTTGATGGCGCTGACCGCGGCAATCATCAGCCTCGGCCAGCGCCTGACCTTCGGCGCGCTGACCGGTGCCGTACTGTCGTTCGCCGGGGTGGTTGTGGTGGTGTCGGCCGGCAGTCTGGGCGCGTTGCTGCAGCATGGGGTGAACCTGGGCGACGGCATGATGCTGGTGGCCACCCTGGCCTATGCGGTCTACAGCACGCTGCTGAAAAAATGGCAATTGCGCCTGCCGCCGCTGGTCCTCCTGTATCTGCAGGTGCTGGTGGCGGTGGTGGTGCTGTTTCCGTTGTATGTGTTTTCGGCGAAGGCGGGCCTTGGCTGGGCGAATATCCCGCTGGTGCTGTATGCCTGCTTGCTGGCATCGATGCTCGCGCCACTGGCGTGGATGCATTCGGTCAAAACCCTGGGGCCGAGCCGGACCACGCTGTTCTTCAACCTGCTGCCGTTGATTACCGCGCTGATTGCCGCCGTGGTGCTGAAGGAAGAACTGGCGCTGTATCACCTGGTAGGCGGCTTGCTGACCTTGGGCGGGGTGATTCTGTCGGAGCGCTGGACCACGCCGGTTGGCCGAAAGCTCAGGGGCGCCTGAGCCACTGCTATCGCGGGCACGCCCGGCTCCCACATTGGATCCGCGCGGGCTTGCCTGCGGTGCACCGGCTAAACCCCGGCGTCCTTCAGGCGCTGGGCATGCTCGACAAACAGTCGGATCGGCTCCGCGCCCTTGCCCACCAAGCCCATGGACTGGTTGACGATATCAAAGTGGTCCAAGGCGTAGTCATCGCCGATCACCCGCCCCAGGTGTGAGCTGTAGCGCCCGACCATGCCGTCGCACTGGCCCTTTTCGCGGACAAAACTGCGAGCGAACAACCGGCAGCTGCGGTTCGTACCGTCCAGCAGATTGCGCCCGCGATCGGTATTGCCCGGCTGCAAGGTGCCGGACCATGAGTAATAGCGCACGCCATTGACCTCCTCCACGCCCTGCCCGCCCCAGGTCGCGGGCAAGCCTTGCGGGTATTGGCGGTTGAACAGCGCGACGCCCTGGCTGGTCAGCGACAGATGTGAGGCGTGCAGGTCGGCTTTGAAACGAGGACCGCGATAGCCGGTCTCCAGCAGGCCCATCACCCAGGCGACCAGATGAAACAGCGCGCTCATGATCCGGCCTTTGACGCTGTCAGCGGGGTAATGGGAGTGGATGTGGTCCGCCAGCTCCGAACCATGGTTGGGCCCGGCCACCGACGTCACCGAAGCCACCCACTCCGGGCGCTTGGCGGCGGCATAGCGCGCCGTCAGCGCACCCTGGCTATGGCCGATCAGGTTGACCTTGTCGGCGCCGGTTTCGCGGCGCAGCCGCTCGATCTGCGCCAGCAACTGCTCGCCACGCACCTCGCTGGAATCCAGCGGTGCCACCTGGATGGCAAACACCTGCGCCCCACCCGCCCGCAACGCCGGGACAATGCCGTACCAGTACGGGAACCACCCCAAACGCACAAACCCGAGCATGCCGGGCACCAGCACCAGGGGGTAACGCGTGGCGAGGGGGTCGGGCATGGTGCAAAGGTCCTGATCGGGGAGGCGATAACACCATCCTAGACCAATCGACATGACCGCCCCATGACGCTCCGGCCTTTTTAGAAATGCCCTGCCAGGTCGTGCAGCTGGCGTTCGGCTTCTTCGCAAGCGCGCAGGAAAACGGTCTTGTCCGACTCCTCGCCCTCGGCAGCAATCACCTGGATATCGTCGATGCCAATAAAGCCCAATATCGTACGCAGGTGCGGATCGGCGTGGTTCATCGCCTCGTTTTCGCCGCCTGGGCCAAAACCGTTGCCGCCGCGACTGGTGATGATCAGAGCGCGTTTGCCCGTCAGCAACCGCTGATACTGCGCGACGCCCTGGCTGTCTTGGAAGACATCGAACGTCAGCCCCATGCGCACGATTTGATCGATCCACGCCTTGAGGCCGCTGGGCACCCCAAAGTTGTACAGCGGCATGGAAATCACCAGCAGTTCATGCTCGATCAGCTCGCCGACCAGTTCGTCGCTTAATTGCAGGTCGGCCTTCATCACCTTCGGCAGCGACTGCGGCTCAGGGTAGAAATTGGCCGCCACAAAGGCTTCGCTGATATGGGGAATGGCGGCGCGCCCGACTTCGCGACGGGTCAATTGAGCATTCGGGTTGGCGGTTTGCCAGGCCTCGACAAACGACTCGGCCAGGCGCCGGGAGTGGGAGCGTTCGCCACGGGGGCTGGCGTGAATCACTAGCATTTTTTTCATCTGTTTAATCCTTCACAGGCTAGACTCAGGCAACCTGGATGGCCGCCGCTGATGCCAGCGAATCTAGGGCTGAGGCCGGCTCTCGACAAATGAGCAATAGTTAATCCGGATGAGTTCATTTCACCTATGGAGCCACAATGTTTGCCCCACTGCCCCTTACCGCCCTGCGCACCTTCGAATCGGCGTCGCGCCTGCTGAGCTTCAAGGCCGCCGCCCAGGAGCTGTCGGTGACGCCCACGGCGGTGTCCCATCAGATTCGCAGCCTGGAAACCTGGCTCGGGGTGCCGCTGTTCGAGCGGCTGCCGCGCCAGGTACGCCTGACGGAAGGTGGCGAGCGCTTGTTTCACAGCGTGCATGGCGCCTTGCTCGATGTGGCGCAAAGCCTCGACACCTTGCGCCCGCAACGCAGTGCCGGGCACCTCACGGTCTCCACTACGCCGGCGTTTGCCGCGCTGTGGCTGGTGCCGCGCCTGGGCCGGTTTTATAGCGCCCATCCGGATATCAACTTGCGCCTGGATACGCAGTGCGACGTGATCGACTTGCAGCAGGACGCCAGCGTCGACCTGGCGATCCGCTACAGCCTCGGCGATTACCCCAACCTGTATGGCCAATGCCTGTTCGACGAGGCTTTTGCGGTGTACGGCTCTCCCGAACAAGTCGCCCTGGCCGCGACTCGGGTGCCCACCCTGATCAGCGTGCGCTGGCACAATTCCGAGCTGTACGCCCTGGGCTGGCAAGCCTGGTGCGAAAAAGCCGCAGAGACCTGGCTGGCTCATACCGCGCAATTGCGTGAATACGATGAAGAGCACTACGCCTTGCAAGCGGCGATTGCCGGCCAGGGCCTGGTGCTGGCGAGCAATATCCTGGTCTCGGAAAGCGTTGCCTCAGGACTGCTGGTGCCTTATCGGCCGCAAATCAGCGTGGACGGCGCCGGCTACAGCGCCCTGTGCGTACCGGGCCGTGAACGCCACCCGCCGGTTCGAGCGTTTTTCCAGTGGGTGCGCGAGGAAGCGAAGCTGTCCGGCCAAGCGGTGTGAAATCCGATAAAACTTTTTGCATGGCCTGGGACTCACAACTTGGAGCGATCACGCCGGCAGAGCGTGGCGTAAAACCGGATTAGCCCCAGGAGATTGAGATGACTGAAGCAAACTTGACTGACGTTGCGACCCTGCGCAGCCGCGCCCGCCAGAACGTCGAAAACGGTGCCGTGACCGAGGGCTACGACGCCGACCGCGAAGAAATCATCCGCTTGCTCAACGGCTCGCTCGCAACCGAACTGGTCTGCGTGTTGCGCTACAAGCGCCACTACTTCATGGCCAGCGGCGTGAAAGCGCATGTGGCCGCCGAGGAATTCCTTGAGCACGCGACCCAGGAAGCCGAACACGCCGACAAACTGGCCGAACGCATCGTGCAGTTGGGCGGCGAGCCGGAGTTCAACCCGGACCTGCTGTCGAAAAACTCCCACGCTCAATACGTGGCAGGTAACTCGCTGAAAGAAATGGTCTACGAAGACTTGGTGGCAGAGCGCATCGCTGTGGACAGCTACCGCGAAATCATCCAGTACATCGGTGATAAAGACCCGACCACGCGCCGCCTGTTCGAAGAAATCCTGGCCCAGGAAGAAGAGCACGCAGACGACATGGCGGACATTCTCGAAAGCCTGTAAACCGCCGCACAAAAAGGGGAGCTGGTCAGCCAGCTCCCCCTTTCTTATGCCTGCCGGTTGGCGATCAACCTTTGACGGTCTTCGGCGCCTTGCCTTCCCTCATCTGCTGCAACAACGGCGCACATTGGTTTGGCTCATCGCTACTTGGCGCCACCAGTGCCAGCAAGCCGGCAGCCGGGCCGGCAATCACGCCCAGCGCGACCATCCCGGCACCGCGCAGCATCAGCGGGACCGCTTTCACACCAGCATTGGGCTTGATAAACGGCCCGTTCACGTACAGCGGCGAACGCAACGAAAACAAGCGCAAGCCCTTGGATTCGGGCGTGATGGTGAGATCCAGCTGCTCCGTCGCCATATTCGCCGTGCCATCGATGTAGATGATCGCGTTCTCGGTATCGAAGACAAACAAGCGCGGGGTCGCCAGGCCCGTCTTGATGCCGAAGTCCGCCGCCGCACAGTTGATCTTCACTTCCTTGTCGCCGAACAGGCGCCCGACTACGTAGTTGCCCACGTTGAGCCCGGCGATTTCCATCAGGCCACGACTGATGGCGCCATCATTGATCAGCATTTTCAGGTCGCCGTTGGACGTGCCCAGCAGCGCCGCCACCGAGTTGCCGCGCCCGGAAATATCGGCGTCGCCGTTGAGTTCACCAAAGCTGGTTTTCATTGGTTCGAAGGTCGGGAACAGCTGCTTGAGCTTGAAGTTACGCGCAGTGAGTTTGGCGCGGCCTTCCATCGGCGTTGTGCGGCCGTTCAGACGGATCTGGGCATCCAGCTTGCCGCCGGCCACGCCGAAACGCAGGGGCTCCAGGCTCAGTTCGCCGTCGTTAAGGACCAAGTGGGTGTAGAGGTCGGTAAAGGGCAATTCGGCACTGTGCACGATGCGCTTGCCGGTGAATTCCACATCGGCATCCATGTCGCGCCAACGCTCGGTGCGGAACTCTTCCACCGGCAGCACCTTGGTCGCCGGTTGTTTGCTTTCACCGCCACGGGCTTTTTGCTTGGCGTTGGAATCGGCGCCGATCAGGGGCGCGAGGTCAGTCATCAGCAGTTGGTTGGACACCAGCGCACCACTGAGCTTGGGCCGTGGCTGGCTGGCGACATAGCTCAGGCTGCCATGGATGTCGCTATTGCCGATCTTGCCGTTGAAGTTCTCGTAGGTGAATGAGGCACCGCTGGCTTCATGCAGTTTGGCGATCAGGTGACCGTCAGTGGAATAAGCCGGCGAATCCGGCAAGGTCACGCCGGTCAGCGGGTAAAGATTGCCCAGGCTGGTGCCGGACAGCTTCAGACGCAGGTCCAGGGCGCCGAGGTTGAGCGGGTCGGTCAGGGTGCCGGCCAAGGCGATGCGGGTATCACCAATCTTGACCTGGGCTTGCAGCGGGAACGGCTTGGCCGCGTCCTGCAGGGCCAGCAGGCCGCCGATCTTGCCGCTGCCGTCGAGTTTCTGGCCGTGATACTGGCCTTTGACCTTGAGGCCAAACGCGTAGTCCTGCGGTGCCGAGCCTTTTTCCAGGGCTTTTTTGGCATCGGCATCGCCGACGATTTCGCCGAAGGGGATGGGTTTGCCCAGGGGGTCGATGATCACGTCCAACTGAGTCTTGAGGGTCTGGTCGTCGAGGGTCACGTGGCCTTTGTCGAAGCCGATGGCACCGATGTCCACCACCCAGTTGGAGGGTTCGGCGTTGGGGTCTTTGGGGTCGAACTTGAACGTCCAGTTGGCGCGGCCGTCGGCCAGGCGCTGCAAGTCGGCGCTGGGTTCGGTGAGGTCGATACGCGGGATCACCACGCGCTGCACCAGCAACGCCAGCGGCGAAATGCGCAGCTCGACCTTTTTCAGGGT
This sequence comes from Pseudomonas poae, assembly GCA_028869255.1. Lineage (NCBI taxonomy): Bacteria > Pseudomonadati > Pseudomonadota > Gammaproteobacteria > Pseudomonadales > Pseudomonadaceae > Pseudomonas > Pseudomonas poae. Next base: position 5,185,494 of record CP110972.1, read on the forward strand.
GACCATCTGCGGTTTTTTCGACCAGTCGGGGTTGCCCAGGGTCAGGTCTTCGGCAATCACATGCGGCCAGGGCACCCAGGCGCGCCAGCCACCTTCATCGGGTTCACGCGCCCACACCACGGCCAGGTTGCCATTGATGGCAAACGGGCGATGCAATTCTTCGGAGACCTTGGCATTGAGGGGCGGCTTGATGCGGTTCCAGTCAAAGAACACCAGGACCAGCACCACCACGGCGATTAACAGAACGAAGCTGGCGCAGCTCCAAACCACGATTTTACGAGTGCGCGTCATTGCACAAAACTCCTCAATACAAGTAGCAAAACTACAGCTTATAAGGCTACGACTGGCAAACCGCACGGGGGTTTAACTCGATCGCCGATTTAGTCGCAAAAAGCCATTTTCCTGATCGATCAGGCAGATTCCGATCATCAACGGCGCACCATTGTTACCCAGGTTCGTGTCGAAAATACCCACCTCGGTGCAAAACCGCGGGCTTGAGAGGCCCGTTCTAGAGCCTCTCTGCGGAACAATCAATTCTGTTGATTATTACCATTGTGTTTATGAACTTTTATATCGACTTATCAAGAGTAGCATTAGCCCTGTACCCACTTTATCGCCCTCCCAAGGAGCAACTCTCATGAAACGCCAAATACTCGCTACCGCCCTGTTATCCATCCTGGCTTCCAGCGCCTTTGCCCTGCCAGCCGCAGAACAAGCCATCCCACAGAACAAAGCGCAAGCCGTTCAATCCAGCCAGACCCTGGCTCGCAGCGGTTCGCAAGAAGAAGAAAACCGTGACTACGCCAAAGGCGCCGTTGCAGAAAATGGTTCGGAACACGCCAACAAACGCGCCTACACCGAAGGCGTTGCAGAAGGTGGCCGTGATCGCCTGGAACAGAAAGGCCTGGTTGAAGGCGGCGCTGAACAGACCCAGAACCGTGAATACGCCCAAGGTCTTGCCGAAGGTGGTTCCGACACCTTGAATGACCTGCACCGCGCACAGAGCTAACCCGTGGTGGCCCACAAAAAAGCCCGATCAGCCGATCGGGCTTTTGACTTTTTGTAGAATGCCCTCCCCGCCAAGTTCGACGCCAACGAAGCTGTTTTGCTAGAGTGCAGCGCTGTACTTGTCGACTAAGCCTGCCCGCCAATGCTGCCCCGCGCCGAACAGAAGCAACAGACCCGCCTCGCCTTGATGGACGCAGCCCGCCATCTGATGGAGTGTGGCCGTGGGTTCGGCAGCCTGAGCCTGCGCGAAGTGGCCAAGACGGCCGGTATCGTACCCACCGGTTTCTATCGCCATTTCGCCGACATGGATCAGCTCGGCCTGGTACTGGTGAGCGAAGTGGGCCAGACTTTTCGCGCCACGATCCGCCTGGTGCGCCACAACGAATTCGTGATGGGCGGCATTATCGATGCCTCCGTGCGGATCTTTCTCGATGTGGTGTCGGCCAACCGTTCGCAATTCCTGTTCCTGGCCCGCGAGCAATACGGCGGCTGCCTGGCCGTGCGCCAAGCCATCGGCGCCTTGCGCGAAGACATCACCAGCGACCTGGCGGCCGACCTCACGTTGATGCCCAAGCTCCAGCACCTGGACGCCGAAGGCTTGCATGTGATGGCCGACCTGATCGTCAAGAGCGTGTTCGCCACCCTCCCCGACATTATCGACCCACCTGCCCAAGCCTTGCCTGCCCACCTCACGCCCCAGGCGAAAATCACCCAGCAACTGCGTTTTATCTTTATCGGCCTCAAGCATTGGCAAGGCCTGGGCAGCACCGAGTAAGCCGATCAGCCCGCGCTGTGGAAGCGTTTGGCGCTGGTGTAATGCTGCTTCCAGTAGTTGCTGTTCAGCGAATCGATGCGCACGCGCTTGCCGGTGCTGGGTGAATGGATAAATTTGCCTTTGCCGATATACAGGCCGACATGGCTGACCTGCCCGCGTCCATTACCCTTGAAAAACACCGCGTCACCGGGCTTGAGCGCCTCGCGCCGGATGGTCGCAGCGCTTGAGCGATGCATTTGCGAGGTGGTGCGCGGCAAACGGATATTGGCTTCAGTCTTGAACAGATAGACCAGGAAGCTGCTGCAATCAAACCCCTGTTCCACCGAGGTGCCGCCACCCTTGTAAGGCGTACCGAGCAACTCGTGGGCGCGGTCGATCACATTGTTGATAGCCGGTGGTTGAGCCTCAAAGGCCACATGGCTTGGCAGGTTGGCCGAAGCGCGGGTGATGACCAGGGCCAGGCTGACAAGCAGTACACAGCAAATTGACTTGAGCATGATAAACGTCGCAGTGAATTAAACACGGCGCGTAGATTAATAAAACGACATGTAACGCAATGAACGCCGATTCCTGCGATCACGTAGGACAAGTCCTAAAACGCCCACAGCAGGTGCACCCCATCATTAGACGCACCAAATCAGTGCAATGCATCCATCTCCTTCTGCCCCCTTTAGTGGCGCCAACGCAACCGCCTACAGGCAATTCCTACCCCCCAGCAGGGTTGGCAAGCCCCTTGCTCTAAGTCTTTCATCGCTCATAGCTGGAAGATTTCTGATGCTGGTGATCCACCGCCGAATCGCCCCCCAAGCCCTCTGGGACGCTGAGTTGCTGCTGAATTTCGAAGCACGCAGCAAAAGCCGACTGCGCTGTTTCAGTGCCGACGGTGAAGACGTCGGCCTTTTCCTGGAGCGTGGCCAGCCGCCGCTGCACGATGGCGAATGCCTGCAGGCCGAAGACGGACGCGTCGTATGCGTCAAAGCGCGCCCTGAACACCTGCTGCACGTCACCTGCAGTAATGCCTTCGAACTGACCCGCGCCGCCTATCACCTGGGCAATCGCCATGTGGCGTTGCAAGTCGGGGATGGCTGGTTGCGCCTGCTCGATGATTACGTGCTCAAGGCGATGCTTGAGCAATTGGGCGCTCACACCGAGACCATCGAGGCCCCGTTCCAGCCGGAACACGGGGCCTACGGGGGCGGCCATCATCATTCACGCCACGGCGATGAAGACTTCAACTACCCGCCCAAACTGCACCAGTTCGGCGTGCGTCTATGAACCCAGCCTGGGCGTTGCTGCGTCTGGCCAGCCCGCAATTGCCGATTGGCGGCTACAGCTATTCCCAAGGGCTGGAAATGGCCGTGGAAAACGCCCGTGTCCATGACGCCGCCAGCGCTCGACGCTGGATCAGCGACCAATTGCTGCTAAACCTGGCGCGCTTTGAAGCGCCGTTGCTGCTCGCCCACTGCCGCGCCGCCGCCGAGCAGCGCTGGCCGCGCCTGACCCAGCTGTGCGAAGAGCACCGCGCCAGCCGCGAGACCCGCGAGCTGTATCAGGAGAGCCGGCAGATGGGCTACTCCCTGCAGCAACTGCTCAATGGCCTGCCGGAACTCGACGCCGCCGCGCGTGATTTTCTGCAGCAGCACAGCGAGCCGCACCTGGCCCTGGGTTGGGCGCTGGCGGCGCGGGCCTGGCAGATCAGCCCCGACGACGCCCTCGCCGCCTGGCTCTGGAGCTGGTTGGAAAACCAATTGGCCGTGCTGATGAAAACCCTGCCCCTGGGCCAGCAAGCCGCGCAACGCCTGACCAGTGAACTGCTGCCGCTGCTGCAACAGGCGCAGCAGGACGCAGGCCGTATCGACCCCCAGCATTTCGGCAGCGCCGCCTTTGGCCTGTCCCTGGCGTGCATGGCGCATGAGCGCCAGTACAGCCGCCTGTTCCGTTCCTAGGGCTTTTTTTGGAGATGCATATATGAACACCCAACCTCTGCGCGTCGGCATCGGCGGCCCGGTAGGCTCCGGCAAAACCGCGCTGACCCTGGCCCTGTGCCTCGCCCTGCGCGACCGCTACAACCTGGCGGTAGTGACCAACGACATCTACACCCGCGAAGACGCCGATTTCCTGGTGCGTAACCAGGCTCTGGCGCCGGAGCGCATCATCGGCGTGGAAACCGGCGGCTGCCCGCACACGGCGATCCGAGAAGACGCCTCGATCAACCTCGAAGCCGTAGACCAACTCAACCGCCGCTTCCCCGGCCTCGACCTGATTCTGGTGGAGTCCGGTGGCGACAACCTCTCGGCCACCTTCAGCCCGGAACTGTCGGACCTGACCATCTACGTGATCGATGTGTCGGCCGGCGACAAGCTGCCGCGCAAGGGCGGGCCCGGTATTTGCAAATCCGACCTGCTGGTGATCAACAAGATCGACCTCGCGCCCCTGGTTGGCGCTTCGCTGGAGCTGATGAACAGCGACACCCAGCGCATGCGCAACGGCAAACCGTTTGTGTTCAGCAACCAGAAAACCGGGGTCGGCCTGGAAGAGATCGTCGCCTTTATCGAACGCCAGGGTCTGCTGACCGCTGCCTGATCAACCCCAAGGAACCTGTCCATGAGCCTCAACAAACTCTTCGCAGCCGCGGCCTTGCTGCTCACCCCCGCCCTGGCCTTCGCTCACCCGGGCCACGGCGACAACGGCCTGTTTGCCGGTATCAGCCACCCCCTGAGCGGGATCGACCACTTGCTGGCCATGGTCGCGGTCGGCTTGTGGGCCGCACAACAAAAAGGCGCAGCGCGCTGGGCCCTGCCCTGCACCTTTGTCGGCACCATGCTGATCGGCGGCGTGCTGGGTTTTGAAGGGCTGCAATTGCCAGCGCTGGAAAGCGGGATTGCTGCCTCGGTGCTGGCCCTGGGCCTGGCCGTGGCGCTGGCGGTGCGTCCGCCGTTGTTCATGGCGGTAGGCGCCACGGCGCTGTTTGCACTGTTCCACGGTGTGGCGCATGGTTTGGAGCTGCCGGACATGTCCAGCCCTTGGGCGTATGCCGCAGGTTTCGTCGGCGCAACCGCCGTGTTGCACGCCGCCGGCTATGCCGTGGTGCGCTTCCTGCCGTCTGCGGCAGCGCCGTTGGTGCGGATTGCCGGGGCGGCCTCGGCGGCGACTGGGGTGTGGCTGCTGGCAGGTTGATTCGCGGCGCTGCTTAAGGCCCCTTCGCGAGCAAGCCCGCTCCCACACTTGGAATGCGTTCCAAGTGTGGGAGCGGGCTTGCTCGCGAAAGCGGTAGCACAGACACCACCAATCCCAAGCCTGATACCATGCGCGCCTACACCCCTGCCGTGACGACGCCAGCCAATGCCCACTGCTTCCCCACCCGCCTTGAACACCGTGCTTACGCACTTCCACAGCCTGATCGTGCCGCTATGGCAGGGCCCGGGCTGGAATGCCGAAATGGCGTTGCCCTATGAGGCGCTGGACGCCGACCACCGGCCGTTGCCCCCACAACGCTACCGCGCCATGGCCTGCGCCCGGCAGCTGTACCTGTTCGCCAGCCTGATCGGCGCGCCCGGCGCCGAGTTTGCCGACGAGCGTGCAGCGGCGTTGTTCCGCTCGCTGCAACGGCATTTCCACGACGCCGAGCACGGTGGCTGGTTCTACAGCATCGATGCCGGCGGCCAGCCGCTGGACAAGCGCAAAGACCTCTACACCCACGCCTTCATCATCTTCGCCTGTGCCCATTACTGGGCCAAGGTGCGTGAGCCGCTGGTGGAGTCGGTGCTCGACGCCGCCCTGGAAGTGGTCGCCCAGCGTTTCGCCACCGGCGACGGCCTGTACGAAGCCGTCCTGGAACGCAACTGGTCGTCGCTCAAGTCCGGCCCACTGCAAAACCCGCTGATGCACCTGGCCGAAGGCTTCCTCGCCACGTTGGCCGTGCGTGAAGACCCCATAACCCAGGACGCCCTGCTGGACCTGGCCAACGCGATGCAGAAGCGCTTCATCGACCGCCAGCACGGCGTGATGATGGAAAAACCGCTGGGCGCTGTGGATAACTGGTTCGAGCCGGGGCACCAGTTCGAATGGTTCTTTTTGCTGGAGTCTTCCGAGGTACTGCGCGGCACCCCGCTGCACGCCTCGCTGACACGGGCGTTTGCCTATGCCGAACTCAAGGGCGTGGATACCACCAGCGGCGCGGTCAGCGGCATGCTCGCGCTGGACGGCAGCGTACGCGATGGCACCCAGCGCATCTGGGCCCAGGCCGAATACCTGCGGGCCCTGACCTTGCGCCCTGGCAGTGAAGCCGTGTTGCAGCGCCAGTTGCTGGCGCTGCAAGAGCATTTCCTGCATGAGAAGGGCTGGAATGAATGCCTGGATGCCAAGGGAGCGGTGAGTCGGCGGGATATGCCTTCTACCACCCCCTATCATTTGGCGACTTGCTATCAGGGGCTGATCCAGCATCTCGGCTGATTTTCAGGGCCACTTCGCGAGCAAGCCCGCTCCCACATTCGACCGTATTCCAAAGGTAGGACGCGGTTAAATGTGGGAGCGGGCTTGCTCGCGAAAGGCTCACCTCGGTCTACCTGACCTCACTCAATCCACTTGCGATCCCCGGTAAAACTGATCGTCAACCAACGCGCCGCATCCGGTTTGCCCAGCCCTGTGGATATCTCCTCACGCAATGCGTCGAGAGTCGCGACGTTATCCACCGGGTAATTGGCCGGCAACACCACGTGAATCTCGATAAACCGCGCACGCCCGTGCTTTTGCACGTAGGACACGTAGTCGTCGAAACCATGGTTGGCCTGGGCCGCGTTCATCACTTCACGCACTTTGTCATCCAGGTGATCCGGGGCAATCCCCAGCACCTCGCGCAACGCCGGGCGCAGGATCTTGAACGCCGGCGCCAGCATGCTCAGGGCCAGCAGAATCAGGATCAACGGGTCGACATACACCGCCCATTCGCCATAGCCCCGGGACTTGAGCAACAGCGCCGCCAGAAAGCTGATCAGCAGGCCCACCGAGAGCATCGCGTCTACCAGCCAACTGATGTTATCGAACTGGATCAGCGAGGATTTCAGCCTGCGGTTGCGATAACGCACGTAGAAGAAGTAGGCAAACTCGACGACGGTAAACACCGCCGCGTAGATAATCACCAGCCCCAGCTCGATCTCGCGCCCGCCATTGATAATGCCGAACACACCGTTGAGAAACGCATAGATGGCGATCAGCAGCAGGAAGCTGCCTTCAATCAGCAGCACCATGGGTTCCAGGTGCCAATAGCCGAACTGGAAACGTTCGTTGCTTTTCTTGGCGATCAGCTTGGCCGTGATCAGCATCAACACCTTGATGGCGGTGGCGATCAGCGAGAAGAAGCCGTCGAACAGAATGGATTGGGCGCCGGATATCACACCCGTGACAATCCCGGCGATCGCCACGGCGAACATCAGAATCGTCGATTGTTTGAGCAGTGCCTGCTCACCTCGGTTACTCACATTTCCTCCTGTTAAAACCTTTAAACCGCACACTGCGAAGGGTTTTCAGGAGTGGAGTGTACCTTATGCCGTGTTTTGGCCGATTTGACGCATTATCAAGCGAATAAAATCATTGTGGCGAGGGAGCTTGCTCCCGTTGGGCTGCGCAGCAGCCCCAAAAAGCCAGGGCCGCTTCGCGCCCCAACGGGAGCATGCTCCCTCGCCACAGAAGCCAACAGTTTTAGCCTTTAGCGCCACGCTCAATCGCAAACCCGGCCCAGGTCTGGCTCACCGGCATCAGCTCCAGGCGGTTGATATTGACGTGAGCCGGGGTGTTGAGCACCCAGAAAATCGTGTCGGCAATGTCTTGCGGCTGGATCGGCTCGGCGCCGGCGTAAGTGGCGTCGTAGCGCGCCTGGTCACCGCCGAAGCGCACCAGTGAGAACTCACTCTCGCACAGGCCCGGCTCGATGTTGGTCACCCGTACGCCGGTGCCTTGCAGGTCGCAGCGCAGGTTCAGCGAGAACTGCTTCACGAATGCCTTGGAGCCGCCATACACGTGGCTGCCCGGGTACGGGTAGCTGCCGGCGATGGAGCCCAGGTTGATGATCCCGGCGCCACGGCCATGGGCGATCAGGCGTGGCAGCAGCAGGCTGGTGGTGGTCAGCAGGCCCTTGATGTTGGTGTCGACCATGGTTTCCCAATCGTCGAGGCTGCATTTGGGCGCAGGGTCGGTGCCCACGGCGAGGCCGGCGTTGTTGATCAGCCCGCGCAGCGTGGCGAACGAGGGCGGCAGGTTGGCGATGGCGTCTTCCATGCCCTTGCGGTCACGCACGTCCACGACCAGGCCGTGCACTTCGGTCTGCTTGGAAAGCTCTTCGACCAGCGCATTCAGGCGGTCGGCACGACGGCCAGTGAGCACCAGTTTCCAGCCGGCTTCGGCAAAACGACGGGCGCAGGCTTCGCCGAAACCTGAGGTTGCGCCAGTAATAAACAGCGTGTTGGACATGGTGTTCTCCTTGCGGGCATCGGGGAAAAAATCAGCCAGCAGAATGCCCGTACGCCGCTTTCGCGGCAACCGCTATGCGCACAACTTCACTCACAACTGATCACTTTTTAACCGCATCAAGCAAAGCCTTATAGGCCGTGGCTTGCAGCCATATGCGCGCAGGTTATCCACAACTGCGCCCACAGTCTTTGGGGGCAAGTGCCAAAAGCCCCAGGCCGCTCCATACACGGCCTGCAGGCGATTTTAGAAAGTTTTTTGCTTGACCTTGGCCCAGGCGTATGTAGCCCTTTGCCTAGAGGAAAAATCCGAACGATGGCTCCAGGCCAGTCATTTCGGCCTCTGCGGCAGTCTTTCCAGAGTTTAGTCACAGACTTATCCACAGGCTGGCAGGACATATTTCGGTCATATACCTGTGTCTTTAAACAGGTTGACAAACCCCTTGGCAGGTCACGAAAAACCCACTGATCAAAAAACAACCACCAAGCTACAAGCCACGTAATCAAAGGCTTTCAGACAGCTACACCCACGTTACCCACAGTCGGTTCCACAGCGGATGGGGACAAGTCAAAACTGTGACAAAACAGGGATTTGCGGCGGCTATATGTCGCGCTTTGGAGGGGAGCTGGATTTGTTTTCCACAATTTCCGGAAAGGTCTGGGGATAGCACTAAAAGGAATGTGGGAGCTGGCTTGCCTGCGATAGCATCCCCTCGGTTTACTGATAGACCGAGGTGTCTGCATCGCAGGCAAGCCAGCTCCCACATCAAGCTTTTAGGTCAGTGACCGCCGAGGTAGGCGTTGCGCACTTCCTCATTCACCAGCAATTCCTTACCGGTGCCCGTCAGGCGGATCTCGCCGTTGACCATCACATACGCCCGGTCAGAAAGCCGCAACGCATGGTTGGCGTTCTGCTCCACCAGGAAGATGGTCATCCCGGTGGCCGCCAGCTCGCGCAGGGTGGCGAAGATCTGCTTCACCACAATCGGCGCCAGCCCCAGGCTCGGCTCATCCAGCAGCAACAGCTTGGGCCGGCTCATCAGCGCACGGGCGATGGCGAGCATTTGCTGCTCACCACCGGACATGGTCATGGCGCGCTGGTTACGCCGCTCCTTGAGCCGTGGGAACAGCTCGAACATGCGCTGCATGTCCTCAGCGGCAAACTTGTCGCCAATCGGGATGGTGCCCATCAGCAGGTTTTCCTCGACGGTCATGTCGGGGAACACCCGCCGCCCTTCCGGCGACTGCGCAATGCCGTTGGAGGCAATGTAGTGGGACGACTTGTGGGTAATGTCGACGCCGTTGTAGATGATCTGCCCCGACTCGGCCCGTGGCTGGCCGAAGATCGACATCAGCAACGTGGATTTACCCGCGCCGTTGGAGCCGATCAGGCTCACGGTTTCGCCTTCATTGATGTGCAGCGAGACTTTTTTCAGGGCCTGGATCGGGCCGTAGAACACGTCCAGCTCCTTCATTTCGAGGATAGGTGCACTCATACCAGTTCCTCTTCGTCTGCGCCCAGGTAGGCGGCAATCACTTTCGGATCGTTGCGGATCGCCTCCGGCCCGCCCTCGGCGATCACGTTGCCGTGGTCCAGCACCACGATGTGGTCGGAAATACTCATCACCATGCCCATGTCGTGTTCGATCAGCACCACCGTCAGGTCGTGTTCGTCGCGCAGCAGGCGAATCATCGCGCTGAGGGCTTCGGTTTCCTGGGGGTTGAGGCCCGCTGCCGGTTCGTCCAGGCAGATGATCTGCGGCCGGGTGCACATGGCGCGGGCGATTTCCAGGCGCCGCTGCTGACCGTAGGAAAGCTCGCCGGCCAGGCGATTGGCGCAGTCCACCAGGTCCACCACTTCGAGCCAGTAGAACGCGTGATCGAGGGCATCACTTTCGGCCTTGCGGTAGCCCTTGGTGTTGAGGATGCCGGCGAGCATGTTGCGGTTGACCCACATGTGCTGGGCCACCAGCAGGTTTTCCAGCACCGACATTTCCTTGAACAGGCGAATGTTCTGGAACGTACGGGCCAGACCGGCGCGGTTCACCAAGTGAGTGCCGCCGAACATCTTGTAGTACACGCGACTGAAAAAGCTTTTGGGCGACACAAAATCAGTGGCCTTGAAGCGTTCGCCGAGCAACTGGATCACGTTGGTCTGCTTGCCACGGATGTTGAGTTCGATTTTGCCGCCACTGGCTTTATAGAAACCGGTAAGGCAGTTGAACACAGTGGTCTTGCCGGCGCCGTTGGGGCCGATCAGGGCGAAGATCGAGTTGCGTTCGACCTTGAGGCTCACGTCGCTCAAGGCTTTGATTCCACCGAAGTGCATCATCAGGTGTTCCACGGACAGGACGACTTCCTTGCTCATGGCGCTACCCCCTTACGCGGAGTCACACCGGTACGGCTGATCCGGATCAGGCCACGCGGCCGCCAGATCATCATCACCACCATCAGCACGCCAAACAGCAGCACGCGGTATTCGGAGAAACTGCGCAGCAGCTCCGGGGCGACGGTGAGGACGAACGCCGCAATCACCACGCCCACTGTCGAGCCCATGCCGCCCAGCACCACGATGGCGAGGATCAGCGCCGACTCGAAGAAGGTGAACGACGACGGGTTGACGAAGCCCTGGTAGCTGGCGAAGAACACCCCGGCCAGACCAGCGGTGGAAGCACCGATGGTGAATGCCGAGAGCTTGACCAGCACGTGGTTCAGGCCCATGGAACGGCAGGCGATTTCATCTTCGCGCAAGGCTTCCCAGGCGCGGCCGACCGGCATGCGGGTCAGGCGGTGCTTGATGTACAGCACGGCCAGCACCACCAGGAACAGCACGATGTAGATGAACAGGAATTTGATGTTGGGGTTGTAGTCGATGCCGAAAAATTCATGAAACGGAATCCCGCCATCTTTGGCTTTACGCACGAACTCCAGCCCGAAGAACGTCGGTGATGGCACCGGCATGCCGTTCGGGCCGCCGGTAAACGACAGCCAGTTGTTGAGCACCAGGCGGATGATTTCACCGAAGCCCAGGGTCACGATGGCGAGATAATCGCCGTGCATTCGCAACACCGGAAACCCGAGTATGCACCCCGCCAACGCCGCACAGATGGCCGCCAATGGCAGCACGGTCCAGAAGCCCAGGCCGAGGTATTGATAACCCAATGCCAGGCCGTAGGCGCCGATGGCGTAGAACGCCACATAACCGAGGTCGAGCAAGCCGGCCAGGCCGACCACGATGTTCAGGCCCAGGCCGAGCAACACGTAGATCAGCCCGAGGATCACCACGGTCAGCAGGTACTTGTTGGCAAAGAACGGGAACACGATGGCGATCACGATCAGTGCCGGGATGATCCAGCGCAGCCGCGACTTGTAGTCCGGCGCCAGCACATGCACACCCGAACCACTGCTCTCGAAACCCTGCAGAATCTTCAGGCCCTTGGGGGTTTGCAGGAACAGGCTCATGGCAAAGCGACCGACCATCACAATGGCCACCAGCAGGCCCACGCGGGCCGGTTCCAGGTTGAAGCTGTAGCCGTCGAGTACCACGCCGACGATCGGACCGAACACGATCAGCGAAATCAGCCCGGCGAGGACCGTATCGACCACACTTTTTTTGATATCGATGGGTTTGGCAGCAGACATGTTTACACCTTCGCCACGAGTGGGCGACCAAGCAGGCCCTGGGGACGGAAAATCAGAATCACCACCAGCAGGGAGAAACTGAACACGTCTTTGTAGTCAGAGTTGATCAACCCCGAGAACAGCGACTCGGAAATACCGAGGATAATCCCGCCCAGCATTGCCCCAGGCAGGGAACCAATGCCGCCGAGTACCGCTGCGGTAAACGCCTTGATGCCGATGATGAAGCCGGCATAGAAGTCGAACGTGCCGTAGTTGAGGGTGATCAGCACGCCGGCCAACGCGGCCATGGCGGCACCGATGACAAACACGTAGGAGATCACGCGGTCGGTGTTGATACCCAGGATCGAGGCCATCTTGCGGTCTTGCTGAGTCGCACGGCACATACGGCCGAGCTTGGTGTACTTGATGATGTAGGTGAGCAACGCCATGCCGGCGAACGCCGCCACGAGGATGAAGACCTTGGTGTAGGTGAGCTGCACGAACCCGCTGCCGATATCGACACGCCAGGCCCCCGCCAGCAGGGTAGGAATACCTTGTTGCTTGGCGCCCTGGGCGATCTGCGCGTAGTTCTGCAGGATCAGGGAAATACCGATGGCGCTGATCAGCGGAGCCAGTCGGGTGGAGTTGCGCAGCGGTTTGTAAGCGACACGTTCGATGACCCAACCGTAAACGCCGGTGACGACCACGGTGAAGACCAACGTACCGAGAATGAGCAGCGGGAAGGATTCGATGCCGAAGTAAGCCAGCAGTGCCAGACTGATCGCCGCGAGGTAAGCGGAAATCATATAAACCTCGCCGTGGGCGAAGTTGATCATGCCAATGATGCCATAGACCATTGTGTAGCCGATGGCGATCAGGCCATAGACCGACCCGAGGGTCAGGCCGTTGACCAGTTGCTGCAGGAAAATACCATCCATAACGCAATCTCACGCGGTGAGCACCTGCACACCGGTGGGTGTGCGGCGCTTCTGGAGGAAAAAACAGACGTGTATAACAACCCCACCCCCCTGTGGGAGCGGGCTTGCTCGCGAAAGCGGTCTGTCAGTAGCAGATGTGTTGACTGATACACCGCATTCGCGAGCAAGCCCGCTCCCACATTGGTTATGTGGCGCTCAGTCTTACTTCTGCTTTTCCAGCTGATGGTATTTGCCGTCTTTGTCCCACTGGTAAACCACGTAGTCGGACACTTTCAGGTCGCCTTTGGCATCCCAGGCTTTTTCACCCATCACGGTTTTCACCGGGTGAGCCTTGAGCCACTTGGCGGCGTCTTCGCCCTTGTTGGACTTGGCGCCGTTGAAGCCGGCGGCCAGGGCCTGCAGCGAAGCGTAGGCGTACAGGGTGTAGCCTTCAGGCTCGTAGCCGGCTTTGCGGAACTCGTCCACGACGGCCTTGCTTTCCGGCAGCAGGCGCGGGTCGGCGCCGAAGGTCATGTACACGCCGTCGACGTATTGCGCGCCGCCAGCGGTGGCCACCAGTTCGTCGGTGACGACGCCGTCGTCGGACATGAATTTCACGTCTTTGAGGCCGGCTTCACGAATCTGGCGAACCAGTGGACCGGCTTCCGGGTGCAGGCCACCGAAGTACACCACGTCAGCACCGGTGGAGCGGATCTTGGTCACCAGGGCGCTGAAGTCTTTCTCGCCACGGGTCAGGCCTTCTTCCAGCACCGGCTTGACGCCGCGCTTGGTCAACTGGGCAGCGGTGGCGTCGGCCAGGCCTTTGCCGTAGGTGTCCTTGTCGTTGATGACCGCGACTTTCTTGCCCTTGAGCACGTCGACGATGTAATCGCCGGCCACGATGCCTTGCTGGTCGTCACGGCCGCACATGCGGAACATGGCGCTCAGGCCGCGTTCGGTGACTTGGGGGTTGGTGGAGCCTGGGGTGATCGCGATGATGCCCGCTTCGTCATACACCTCGGAGGCCGGGATGGTGTTCGACGAGCAGAAGTGTCCGACCACGCCGATCACCTTGTCCTAGTCGGCCAGGCGGTTGGCCACAGCCACGGCTTGCTTGGGTTCACAGGCATCGTCGCCGGCAACCAGCACGACCTTCTCGCCGTTGATGCCGCCCGCCTTGTTGATCACATCGGCTGCCGCTTGGGCACCCTTCATGTACTGCTCACCGAACGAGGCGTTGGCGCCGGTCATCGGCCCCGCTACGCCAATCTTCACATCAGCTTGAACAAACGTAGAAACACCCAGCGCCGCTGCAACGGCGAGGGCCAGAAAACCTTTCTTGTAAAACGTCTGGGACATGAGTGGTGCTCCGATATTTTTGATTTTTGGCACGACAACTTGCATTCAAACCTTTCACTGAAAGCCCAGAGCAAGGCGCGTGCCATTACGTTTTTATTCTTCAAAAAGACACGGTGTCATTGTTATTACGGGCGTTTCGGCTCCTTTTGCCAGCACGTGCAACCCTCTAGCGTCGAGAGGTGCAACCAATCAACCAAAAAAAGTACAACCCAGGCCGGTCGCACCTGCAACCGGAGGCATAAACGACAGTTCCTACACCTGTAACAATGTGCGTAACGGAACTGCACATTTACAGTGCGTGATTGCTACGACTTGCACCAATACAGATTAGTAGCCTGCTAAGAAAATGCAGGCTTTTGAGCGGTATTTCGCTGATCAGATCACGATCCGCAGGCATTGCCCGGCGTGATACAGCGAGAATCCAGCTTCATACAGACAGCTGCGCAGCCCTGCTCCGGTCAGCGGTTGCATGGGGGCGAACGGAATCGGCAGGGCTTGGGGATTCTGGTGACATAAGTAGTCGGCAAACGCTTTTCCGACCACGCTGCCGGTGGTCACGCCACGCCCGTTATAGCCCGTTACTGCCACAAGGCCCGGCGCCGGCTCGAACAGGCGCATCAGGTGGTCGGGGGTAAAGGCGATGCAGCCGGTCCAGGTGAATTCCCATTGCACCGATTTGAGGTACGGGAAGTAGTGTTGCTGCACCCGATCGGCCCATGCCTTGAGGAACCATGCCGGTTTCTGGTTACCGTTGCCCAGGCTGCCGAGCAACAGACGGCCATCGGCGTCACGGCGAATGCTGCTCAGCACCTGCCGCGTATCCCAGGAGCCCTGCCCGCCGGGGAGGATCTGCTGGGCGGCGGCCTCGGTCAGCGGGGCCGACGCGACTTGATAGTAATAGCCGGGGAAAAAGTTGCGGCGCAGCTCGGTCCATTCGCCTTCGGTGTAGGCATTGGAGGCGATGACCACCTGTGCAGCCTGCACCGAACCGTGGGCGGTCTGCACCGACCAGTTCGAGCCTTGGCGTTCCAGCCGGGCGACCGGCGAATGGTCGAACAATTGCCCGCCCAACCCTACGGCGGCGTTGGCCAAACCGCTGGTGTAAGCCATCGGGTTCAAGGTGCCGGCACGCCGGTCCAGTAAGGCGGCAGCGATCTTGCGGGTGCCGGTGGCTTGCTCGCAAGCGTGTCCGGTGAGCAACTCCACCGGTGCGCCGCGGCGCTTCCATTGTTCTTCACGACTGCGCAAATCCGCCTCGCCGCGGGCGTTGTGCGCCATGTGCAAGGTGCCCTCGCGGCGCAATTGGCAATCGATGTTGTATTTATCGATCAGGCTGAACACCAGCGACGGCGCCGCGCCCAACATGCGGTTGAGCTGACTGCCCACCGCCTCGCCGAAACCGGCTTCAATCTCGTCCGGAGGGATCCACAGGCCGGCGTTGACCAGCCCCACGTTGCGCCCCGAACCGCCATGCCCGGTGCGATGCGCCTCCAGCACGGCCACGCTTTTACCTTGCTCCAGCAAGTGAATGGCGGCCGACAACCCGGTGATCCCGGCGCCGATCACGCACACATCGACCTTGACCTCGCCCTTGAGCGCGGCGCGATCCGGCCGGTCGGGGGTGAGATGCTCCCACAAACATGTTTCGCGTAGTGCCATTGCCAGACTCCGATGAGACCTAACAAACAACGAAGTTTTAAATTGCCAACCCAATCAAGTGTGGGAGCTGGCTTGCCTGCGATAGCGGTGTATCAGTCGCCACCGCTATCGCAGGCAAGCCAGCTCCCACATTGACTGCACTTCGACTTAAAGGTCAGTCGAAGGTAATGCCCTGCGCCAGCGGCAATTCCAGCGAGTAGTTCACGGTATTGGTCTGGCGACGCATATACCCGCGCCACGCATCCGAACCCGACTCACGCCCGCCACCGGTCTCTTTCTCGCCACCAAACGCGCCACCAATCTCCGCGCCGCTCGGGCCGATGTTGACGTTGGCGATCCCGCAATCACTGCCCACCGCCGACATGAACTGCTCGGCTTCACGCACATCGGTGGTGAAGATGCACGACGACAAACCTTGAGGCACGGCGTTGTTCAGGCGCAGGGCTTCGGAGAAGTCCTTGTAGCCGACCACGTACAGAATCGGCGCGAAGGTTTCGGTGCACACCACATCGCTTTGCTCGGGCATTTCCACAATTGCCGGCGACACGTAGTAGGCGTTGGGGAATTTTTCTTCCAACTGGCGCTTGCCGCCGAACACCTTGCCGCCTTCGCTCAAGGCTTGCTCCAGGGCGTCCTGCATATTGTCGAAGCCGTGTTTGTCGATCAGAGGTCCGATCAGGTTGCCTTCCAGCGGGTGGCCGATGCGCACTTTGGAATAGGCGGCCTTGAGACGGGTAACGATTTCTTCCTTGACCGACTCGTGGGCGATCAGCCGGCGCAGGGTGGTGCAGCGCTGGCCGGCGGTGCCGACGGCGCTGAACAGGATGGCGCGTACGGCCATGTCCAGGTCGGCGCTCGGGCCGAGGATCATCGCGTTGTTGCCGCCCAGTTCAAGGATGCTGCGGGCAAAACGGGCGGCGACTTTCGGCGCCACTTCACGGCCCATGCGGGTGCTGCCGGTGGCGCTGATCAGGGCCACGCGCGGGTCATCCACCAAGGCGGCGCCAGCGTCACGGCCGCCGATGATCACCTGGCTCAGGTACTCGGGGGCGTCCTTGAAGTTTTTCAGTACGCGCTCGAACAGCGCCTGGCAGGCCAGGGCGGTAAGCGGGGTTTTTTCCGATGGTTTCCAGATCACCGCGTTGCCGCACACCAGCGCCAGGGTGGTGTTCCACGCCCATACAGCCACCGGGAAGTTGAACGCACTGATCACGCCAACCACACCCAGCGGGTGCCAGGTTTCACGCATATGGTGGCCAGGGCGCTCGGAGGCGATGGTCAAGCCGTACAACTGACGCGACAGGCCGACGGCGAAGTCGCAGATGTCGATCATTTCCTGCACTTCACCCAAGCCTTCCTGGGTGATCTTGCCGGCTTCCCAGGACACCAGCTCGCCCAGGTCGGCCTTGTATTCGCGCAATACATCGCCAAATTGACGCACCAGTTCGCCACGGCGCGGTGCCGGCACTTTACGCCAGGCATCGAATGCATGCTCGGCGCGACTGACCTGTTGCTCCACCTCGGCGGCACCTTCCCAGTGCACACTGCCGATGCGGCTGCCATCAATCGGCGAATGCACGGGCTGTTTGCCCGCCTGGTACAGCGCCGGGTCTACCCCGAGACGATCAAGCAATGCGGCAACCATGGGTCACTCCTTCAAACTCAAACAGAAAATTTGCGCCGCCACAGACACGGCGATCCAGACCTTATTTGTAGCTGGCCCAAGACTTGCCAACAAACGACGATTAGGCGAGATATCATTCCGTTTATTCATGCAAAGAATAAAAAGAGGCGTGCCGTGCTGAACAAAAGACATTTGCCTTCGATCACCGCCCTGCAGTGTTTCGAAGCCGCCACCCGCCACCTGAGCTTCACCCGCGCAGCCGAAGAGTTGAACCTCACGCAAAGCGCGGTGAGCAAACAGGTGGCGCAGTTGGAAGAATTGCTGCAACACCTGCTGTTTCGTCGAGTGCGCAGGCGCCTGCAGATGACCCCGGCAGGTGATTTGTACCTGGTGGAAGTGCGCAAGATCCTCACGCAGGTGGAGATGTCCACCCACTACCTGCGCTCCTACGGCGGCGAGACCGAAGTGCTGCGGGTGTCCACGCCCTACACCTTCGGCGCACGCTGGCTGGTGCCGCGCCTCAAGGGCTGGCGCTTGCGTCACCCACAGATCCATCTGGATGTGTGCAACGAGCAGGACCCGGACGAGTTGCTGCAGGGCAAGGCCGACATGGCCTTCTACTTCGGCCAAGGCTCACGCCCCGGCACCGAAAGCCTGAAACTGTTCAGCGAGGAGCTGGTGCCGGTGTGCGCCCCGGAGAGTCTGCCCGCGCAGCCGTTCACCGACCCCACGCAACTGAGCAAGCTGGTGCTGCTGCAAAACGCCTCGCGCCCCCAGGGCTGGCACGACTGGTTCGCCAGCCAGGGTTTCCACACCGAGCACAGCTACCATGGGCCGCGTTTCGACACCTTCTATATGTGCATTCGGGCGGCGCAGGTGGGTTGCGGCGTGGCCTTGTTGCCACGGTTTCTGGTGGAAGAAGAACTGGCCGACGGCAAGCTGGTGATTCCCTGGCAGCATGCGATGCCGAGCCAGGATGCTTATTACCTGGCTTATCCGGAGCATTCGGCGGAAGTGCCCAAGGTGCGCGAGTTTGTGAAATGGATGATGGAGCAGGTTTGATTTTTTGGCCTGCACCATCGCTATCGCAGGCAAGCCAGCTCCCACATCTGGAGTGTATTTCAAGTGTGGGAGCTGGCTTGCCTGCGATGAGGCCTGTGGCCATTCCAAAAAAATCACTGGCAAAACAACACAGGTCTATGCGCCACTAGCGCCATTCCTTAATTGTGCGTAAAGGTCGGCGCCCATCGCCGACCCGTCTGGAGATTCCCGTTATGAGCGAGAGTGTGTTTGCCGATCGCATCGTGCAGAACTTGCTCGACACCGACTTCTACAAGCTGACCATGATGCAGGCGGTGCTGCATAACTACCCGAACGTGGAAGTGGAATGGGAGTTTCGTTGCCGTAACAGCGAAGACCTGCGCCCCTACCTCGCGGAAATCCGCTACCAGATCGAGCGCCTCGCCGAGCTGAGCCTGAGCCCGGACCAGCTTGGTTTTCTTGAGCGCATCAGCTTTATGAAGCCGGACTTTTTGCGCTTTCTAGGGCTGTTCCGCTTCAACCTGCGTTATGTGCAAACCGGTATCGAAAACGGCGAATTGTTTATCCGCCTGCGCGGACCGTGGCTGCATGTGATCCTGTTTGAAGTGCCGATGCTGGCCATCGTCAGCGAAGTGCGTAACCGCTACCGCTACCAGACCGTGATCCTCGAACAGGCCCGCGAGCAGCTGTACCGCAAGTTCGACTGGCTGACCGCCAACGCCGGCAGCGACGAACTGGCCGAGCTGCAAGTGGCGGATTTCGGCACGCGCCGGCGCTTCTCGTACCGCGTGCAGGAAGAAGTGGTGAGCGTGCTCAAGCATGACTTCCCAGGGCGTTTTGTCGGCACCAGCAACGTGCACCTGGCCCGCGAATTCGATATGAAGCCGCTCGGCACCATGGCCCACGAATGGATCATGGCCCACCAGCAACTCGGCCCGCGCCTGATCGACAGCCAGATCGCCGCCCTCGACTGCTGGGTCCGCGAATACCGCGGCCTGCTGGGCATCGCCCTGACCGACTGCATCACCACCGATGCCTTCCTCAGCGATTTCGACTTGTACTTCGCCAAGCTGTTCGACGGCCTGCGCCACGACTCCGGTGACCCGGTGCAGTGGGCCGAAAAAGCCATCGCTCACTACCACAAGCTCGGCATCGAGCCGATGAGCAAGACCCTGGTGTTCTCCGACAGCCTGTCGTTGCCCAAGGCCCTGGAGATTTTCCGGGCGCTGCGCGGTCGCATTAATGTGAGCTTCGGGATCGGCACCAACCTGACCTGCGACATTCCGGGTGTGGAACCGATGAGCATCGTGCTTAAAATGACCGCCTGCAATGGCCAGCCCGTCGCGAAGATCTCCGATGAAGCGGGCAAGACCCACTGCACCGATCCGAATTTCGTCGCCTATTTGCGTCACGTTTTCAAAGTACCTGCCCTTTCCAGCAAGGAGTGAATCATGCAAGCCGTACAGCGTGAGATTGCGCAGCAGCTCAAGGTCCAAGCACCGTTCAAAGACCAGGCGGCCCTCGAAGCCGAAGTTGCCCGACGCGTGGCGTTTATCCAGGACTGCCTGCGCAATTCCGGGCTCAAGACATTGGTGCTGGGCATCAGTGGCGGCGTCGACTCCCTGACCGCTGGCCTGTTGGCCCAGCGTGCGATGCAGGAACTGCGCGCCAGCACGGGTGATGAGGCTTACCGGTTTATCGCCGTGCGCCTGCCCTACGAAACCCAATTCGATGAAATCGACGCCCAGGCATCGGTGGACTTTATTGAGCCGGACGAGCGCCATACCGTGAATATCGGCCCGGCGGTGAAAGCCTTGGCCAATGAAGTGGCGGCATTTGAGGGCAAGGCGGCGGTGTCCCGCGACTTCGTGCTGGGCAACACCAAGGCGCGCATGCGCATGGTGGCGCAGTACACCATCGCGGGCGCGGCCGGCGGCCTGGTGATCGGTACCGACCATGCGGCGGAAGCGGTGATGGGCTTTTTCACCAAGTTCGGTGACGGCGCGTGCGACCTGGCGCCCTTGAGCGGCCTGGTGAAAAACCAGGTGCGAGCGATTGCGCGACACTTTGGCGCGCCGGAGTCATTGGTGGAGAAGATCCCGACTGCGGACCTGGAAGACCTGTCGCCCGGCAAGCCGGATGAAGCGTCCCACGGCGTGACCTATGCCGAGATCGATGCGTTCCTGCACGGCGAGCCGGTGCGTGAGGAAGCGTTCAGGATTATCTGCGAGACCTACCGCAAGACCGAGCACAAGCGGGTCATGCCGTTTGCGCCGTGAGGTGAGCCAGATGGTTTCGGGTTGATTGTCAGACCGCTTTCGCGAGCAAGCCCGCTCCCACATTTGGAATGCATTTCAAGTGTGGGAGCGGGCTTGCTCGCGAAGAACGATAACGCGGTCTTACTTGACGGTCACAGTGCCTTTCATCATCGAGATGTGGCCTGGGAACGAGCAGAAGAAACCATACTTTTCATCAGCCTTCAGCTTCGAAACGTCGAACGTCACCGAGTCTTTCTCACCAGCACCGATGAGTTTGGTGTGAGCGATGATGCGTTCGTCACCGTCTTTCAGGTAGTTCTTGTCAACGCCGCCGGCCATACCATCAGCCGCAATCGGCTGCATGTCGGCTTCTTTACTCAATACCCAGTTGTGACCCATGACGTTTTTCGGCAGGTTGCCGGAGTGAGTCAACTCGACGGTGAACGTCTTGCAGCTCTTGTCGATCGTGATTTCCTTGGTGTTGAAGGACATCTGGTCGGTGGAGTCGACGGTGACCTTGCACTCTGCGGCAAGCAACTGGCCGCTCGCCAGAGTCAGCAGGGAAACAGCAACGAGTTTGGCAAACATGTGAATCTCCAAGGCAGGGTTAAAAAACGCGTATTGCGACAAGGGTGCCTCAAGCAGGCTTGAATTCTTATGATCTGAATCAACAGATTGTATACAACTTTAGGCTATCAGACTTATCAACACAATCTACCAGCCAAAGCAGCAGTACCTGCTTATGATCGGCCCATCACCCACTGGAGCCCGAACCATGCGCCTCAATCACCTGTTCAACGGCCTGTTGGCTGCGTACGCCTGCGGTAAGTGAAGGCCAAGCGCACCTTGAAGCTGCTACCATGTCGTCCCAAGGCAGCTGCGCGCCGCCACCCTCACCTTCGACCCTAGAGGATCGCCCATGGCCAAACCTAATTACTCCTTCGCCAAACGTCAGAGAGACTTGGCCAAGGAGCAGAAGAAAGAGGAAAAGCTGCAACGCAAGAAAGCCGCTGCCGATGAAGAGGCAGGTGCACTGAACCCGGATGCTGAAGGTGAAGTGGCGACTGACGAGACCGAGACACCGAAAGACCCGGCTGAATAAATTCTGTTGGGGTGAGCAGGCCCTCCCTGCTCACCCCAACCCACCATTATTGCAG
The DNA here is from genome assembly GCA_028869255.1 of Pseudomonas poae. NCBI lineage: Bacteria > Pseudomonadati > Pseudomonadota > Gammaproteobacteria > Pseudomonadales > Pseudomonadaceae > Pseudomonas > Pseudomonas poae. The sequence goes on from CP110972.1 coordinate 5,207,374, forward strand.
CGGCATCACCGTCACCCGCACCTCCGGGTCATGGTTCCCTCCCCCCAGAATCACCCCCGCAACGGCGACACATCAGAGAAATCACGGCCCCAGGCCAGGGTGATGTGCTCCAGTGCCGGCTGCACATTGTTCGTCGGATCAAAATCTACCCAGCCCGACACCGGGCAATACACCGAAACCCATGCGTGGGACGCGTCGGCGCCGATCAGCCGTGGTTGGCCCGGCGGCGGTTGGGTCAGCAGATAACCACTGATATAGCGCGCCGCCAGGCCCCGCGAGCGCAGGCACGCGAGCATCAGGTGGGCGAAGTCCTGGCACACGCCGCGTCGGCGCTCCAGCACTTCCACCAAGGGTGTGGCGACTTGGGTGGCTTCGGCATCGAAGGTGAATTCGCTGAAGATCTTTTCCATCAACGCCTGCACGCCCAGCAGCAACGGCTTACCGGGAGGGAAACAACTCTCGGAAAACTCGACGAAGGTTTTTTTCAGGTGCACGTACGGCGACTCAAAGCGATAGCGGCAGGCTTCGATCAGTTCGGCGGGCAGCGGCTGGCTGCTGTAGGTCAGGCTGTCACGGGTCTGGTCCCAGGCTGGCGACTGCTGAAAATCCAGCGCCGGGCGGGCCAGCACTTCCACGGTTAACCCGGCATTGACCAGCAGTTCGTCGTGGGGCCGCTCAAACGCCAAGCGGGTGATCGGGTTGCCGAACACGTCCAGCTCATCGCGGCGCGAAGACGGCTGCGGGCTGATATCCAGTTGCTGCGCGCTGCAACGCTGCCAGGCGCACGGCCGTGGCCATAAATGCGCCAGCTGCTGGGCCAGGGACACCGGGCTGTCGTAGTGGTAGTGGGTATCGTGAAAAATCTGATAGCGCGCGCTCATTACACCGACACCGTTTGCTGACTCACATCATCCACATGGGCAAAGTGACGCAACGCCAGGCGGTCCGACACTTGCCCGCTCTCATCGGCGACCGCTTGCAGCAGGTCGGCCAGGCCGTCCAGCGCGGCACGCACGCTGGACTCGCCGAACAACGGGTTCTCCAGGCAACCCAGGTCAAACCGCGCCAGGCGCTCTACCAACGGCGCCAGGCCGGTTTCCGGGGCACGCCGAAGTCGTCGTTGAGACGACGCAGGGTGCGGCTCACCAGTTTCAACTGGAACAGCACGGCGTGCGGGTTCTGCTCATCCAACAACAGCAGGTCAAGTACCGGGATCAACTGCGGCACCGCCAGGTAGCGCGAGCGGTAGGTGATGCTGCTGTTACCCAGCTCCAGCAGCCACTCAAGGCCCGCCTGATCAAACACCGCCACGCCACGCAAGAATGCCGCGAGGCTGCTGCTGAGAAACTGCAGGCGCTCGATACGCCGGCCCATCATCAAAAAGCGCCAGCCTTCGTCGCGGGTCATGTCGTCCAGGGCAAACCCGGACAGCGCCGCCAGGGACATCACCAGGCGGTTGAGAAAATCCAGCAGCTCGCCAAAATCCGGGGTCTCGCTTTCCAGCTCCAGGGCCTCGCGTTGCAGCTCCACCAACGCTTGCCAGTTCTCGCGGGACAACTTGCCCCGCACCTGGGACGCCGCCCACTGCAAGCGCTGCAGGTTGGCGCGCAGGCTCGACGGCCAATCATCACCGAGCAGGGCCGCAAGCAGGCGTTCGGGCAACTCGCCCTCCTCCGGCAGCAAGCGCAGGTTCTCACCCAACTCCACCGCCGCCTGCAGCGCGAGGGGATCGTCGCCGTCCACATAGCGCGCCAGCACGATACGCAACCAACGCGCACTGTCGTCGCAGCGCTCGCAATAGCGGCCAAACCAGAACAGGTTTTCCACCACGCGTGACGGCAGATACGGGTCGCGGCGCACCAGGTCGTGGGCGCCGATGGCACGCTGGGCGCGCCAATGCTCGCCACCGGCGGCGCGTTCGCCAAGTACCCAGGTGTCCTTGCTGGCGCCGCCGCGTTGCATCGACACCACTTCAGCATCGGCCTCGGCCGCCACGCGGGTCAGGCCCCCGGGCAACACGCGGTAGCCGTCATCACTGGCCACGGCGTACACGCGCATGCCGATAGCGCGGTGCTGCAAGTGGTCATCCACGGTGTGCCACACCGGCGCCTGGGACAGCTGCGCCAATTCCTGGGCGACATACGCATAAGGCCGCGCACGCATGCGTTCGGCCAGGGCCTGGCGCTGCTCTTCGTTCAAATCGCGGCCGAATACCGGGGTGAAACTCTGCGACGGAAACGCGGGTTTGATCAACAGCTCCGGCAGTTTCTCCAAGGCTTCGGCCAGCACCGGCGCCTCACCGCACCACCAGGTGGCGATAGACGGCAGGATCAGCTCCTCGCCAAACAGGAACTGGTTGATCTTCGGCAGAAAGCCGAGCAAACCCGGGGACTCCAGCACACCGCTGCCCAAGGCATTGGCCACCAGCACATTGCCCTGGCGCACGGCGTCGAGCAGGCCGGGCACGCCCAGGGCCGAGTCGGTGCGCAGCTCCAGCGGGTCGCAGAAATCGTCGTCCAGGCGGCGCATGATCGCGTGCACCCGGCGCAGGCCGCTGAGGGTTTTGAGGAACACGGTGCTGTCGCGCACGGTGAGGTCGCCGCCTTCGACCAGCGGGTAACCAAGCTGACGCGCAAGGTAGAGGTGTTCGAAATAGCTCTCGTTGAAACGGCCCGGGGTGAGCAGCACGATCAGCGGCGGCTGGTCATCAGCGGGCGCCTGGCGGGCCAGGGTTTCCTGGAGGGTGCGGAAAAACCCGGTGAGGTGCTGCACCTGCAAGTCGCGGTACAGGTCCGGGAACGCGCGGGACACGATGGTACGGTTTTCCAACGCATACCCGGCACCCGACGGCGCCTGGGTGCGGTCGGCGGTGACCCACCAGCGGCCGTCCGGGGTCCGCGCCAGGTCCACGGCATACAGGTGCAGGAAAGCCCCGTCGGGCGGCTGGATACCCTGGCACGGCCACAAGAAATTGTTATGCCCGAACACCAGCTCGGCGGGCAGCAACCCCTCTTTGATCAAACGTTGCGGGCCGTAGAGATCGGCCAGCACCGCATTGAGCAGGCGCGCACGCTGGGCGATACCGGCCGACAGGTGCTGCCACTCCTCAAAGGCCAGCACATGCGGCAGCAGGTCCAGTTCCCACGGGCGATCGGCGCCCTTGGGGTCGGCGTAGACGTTATAGGTCACGCCGTTTTCCTGGATCTGCCGGGTCAGCAGCGCCTGGCGCTGGGCCAACTGCGCGGGCGTGCTGCGCTGCAAGTGATCCAGCAGGCGCCGCCAATGGGCACGCACCGCGCCGCTGTCGTCCAGCAATTCGTGATAAGTGCCCGCGGTCAGCGGGTAACGGTCGAGCAAGTCGGGCATGGAACGCTCGGCAGAGGCAAGGGGGCTCAGATTAACTCAAATTCACTGCAATCCAGCGTGGGATGAAAACACCTGTGGCGAGCGGGCTTGCCCGCGTTGGACTGCGCAGCAGTCCCATCTTCTGGGGCCGCTGCGCGTCCCAGCGCGGGCAAGCCCGCTCGCCACAAAAGCACTTCACTTCCACAGGGGGCGCGCTTAGTCATTTTTATTGGGGAAGCGCCGCAGATCCAAGGTCATCGGTAATTCATCATTCACCACCACTGGCGGCACGCAGAGCTTGCCCGGCGTGTGGCCGAGGCGGAAAAACCGCGCCATACGCCGGCTCTCAGCCTCATTGGCATTCACCGGCAAGCTGTCGTAATTACGCCCGCCGGGATGCGCGACGTGGTACTGGCAGCCGCCCAGCGAGCGTTGCATCCAGGTGTCCAGCAGGTCGAACACCAACGGTGCATGCACCGCGATGGTCGGTTGCAGGCAGTTGGCCGGTTGCCAGGCGCGGTAACGCACGCCCGCCACAAACTCGCCAACGCGCCCGGTGGGTTGCAGCGGCACCGGGATGCCGTTGCAGGTCAGCAGATAACGCTGCGGCGGCAGGCCGCTCAGCTTCACCTGCAAGCGCTCAAGTGAGGAATCCACATAACGCACCGTGCCACCCACCGCCCCCTCTTCGCCCAACACGTGCCAAGGCTCCAGGGCCTGGCGCAGTTCCAGTTCGATCCCACTGACGGCGTAGTCGCCCACCTTGGGGAAACGGAACTCCAGGTGCGCGGCAAACCATTCGGCGCGCAACGGGTAGCCAGCGGCGTTCAGCTCGACGATCACGTCGGCGAAGTCTTGCTCGATAAAGTGCGGCAACAGGAAGCGGTCGTGCAGCTCGGTGCCCCACCGCGCCAGTTTCGGCGGCGCGTACGGCTCGCGCCAGAAGCGCGCTACCAGGGCCCGCAGCAGCAATTGCTGGGTCAGGCTCATGCGCGCATGGGGCGGCATTTCAAAGGCGCGCAACTCCAGCAGGCCCAGGCGGCCGGTGGCGCCATCCGGCGAGTAGAGTTTGTCGATGCAGAATTCGGCGCGGTGGGTATTGCCGGTCACATCGATCAACAGGTTGCGCAGCAGGCGGTCCACCAACCATGGCGGGCACTCCTCACCGGCGGCGGGCATCTGTGCGAAGGCGATTTCCAGCTCATACAGCGCATCGTTACGGGCTTCGTCCACCCGTGGCGCCTGGGAGGTCGGGCCGATAAACAGCCCGGAAAACAGGTACGACAGCGAGGGGTGGTTATGCCAGTAGCTGATCAGGCTGCGCAGCAGGTCCGGCCTGCGCAGGAAGGGCGAATCCTTGGGCGTGGCGCCCCCCAGCACAAAGTGGTTACCGCCACCGGTGCCGGTGTGGCGGCCGTCGATCATGAATTTTTCGGTGGTGAGGCGAGTTTGCCGCGCCTCTTCGTAGAGGAACTCGGTGCGTTCTACCAACTCGTCCCAAGTGGCGGACGGCTGCACGTTGACCTCGATCACACCCGGGTCCGGCGTAACCCGGAAGTTGCTCAAGCGCGTGTCGAACGGCGGCTCGTAGCCTTCCAGCAAGACCGGGCAATGCAGCTCTTCGGCGGTGGCTTCGATGGCGGCCACCAGCTCCAGGTAATCCTCGACGCGCTCCAGCGGCGGCATAAAGAGGTATAGGCGCCCTTCGCGTGCTTCGGCGCACAAGGCGGTGCGGGTCAGCCAGTCGGCGGACTCGTCCACCTTGGGCACACGCTCGTCGCTCGGTGCGGGCTCGCCATGGCTTTGCAATTGCGCGCTGCTCGGCAGTTGTGGCTGGTCCTGATTCGGGTCGGTGGGGTGCACAAACGGATACTCCGCCGCTGTCACCCACGGCTGCGACGCCAACGGCAGGCGATAGCCCAGCGGCGAGTCCCCCGGCACCAGGCGGCAGTGGTTGTCCCGCAGGTACCAGCGCCCGCTCTGCCAGCGGTCATTGGCGGCGGTGCGCGCCAGCGGCAGCACTTGGCCGATGACTTTATCCAGGCCCTGGCCGAATACTTTGCGCAGGCGTTCGCGCTCCAGGTCGTCGCTTAAACGCGGGTCCTGGGCGGTGACGTTTTGCGGCAGTGCACCTTCGCGCCACAGGTAGTAGAAGTTGTCTTCGAAGGCCGGAAACACAAAGCGCGCCGGCAGCTTGAGGCGCTCGGCGACGCTGGCCAGGAAGCGCCCGGCCAATACGCCATCCGCGCCGTAGTCCTGTTGCTCATCGGCAATCAGCGCACTGTTATGCCAGATCGGCACCCCATCACGGCGCCAGTAGCAGTTGAGCGACCAACGCGGCAGTTGCTCGCCGGGGTACCACTTGCCCTGGCCAAAATGCACCAGGCCTTTGGGCGCGTAGTGATTGCGCATGCGCTGGAACAGTTCGGCAGACAGCCGGCGCTTGTCCGGCCCGAGGGCTGCGGTATTCCACTCGGCACCGTCGGGGTCGTCGATGGACACAAAGGTCGGCTCGCCGCCCATGGTCAGGCGCACGTCGTCCTTGAGCAGGTCGGCGTCGATCTGCCGGCCCAGGGCCTGGATCGCCAGCCATTGCTCTTCGGTGTAGGGCTTGGTAACCCGTGGCGCCTCCCAGATACGTTCAACCGACATCTCGTGGGTAAATTCGCACTCGCACGGCTCCACCAGCCCACTGATCGGAGCGGCGGAAGATGGATCGGGACTACAGGCCAACGGGATATGGCCTTCACCGGCGAACAACCCGGAGGTGGCATCCAGCCCGATCCAGCCAGCGCCAGGCAAATACACTTCGCACCAGGCGTGCAAGTCGGTGAAGTCCACCTCAGTACCGGACGGGCCGTCGAGGGCTTTGACGTCGGCGGTCAATTGAATGAGATAGCCGGACACAAAGCGCGCCGCCAACCCCAGGTTGCGCAGCAATTGCACGAGCAACCAGGCCGAATCCCGGCAGGAACCGGAGGCGTTTTCCAGGGTGAACTCCGGGGTTTGCACCCCCGGTTCCATGCGGATCAGGTAGCCGATATCCGCCGCCAGGCGCTGGTTGAGGCCGACCAGGAAATCCACAGCCGGCAACGGCGTACGGTCGATAGCGGCCAGGTAGGCGGCAAACTTCGGCGTCAGCGGCAGGGTTTCCAGGTACGGCGCCAGCTCGCGCTGCTCGTCGGCGGCGTAGCTGAACGGGATTTTCTCGGCGTAGGGCTCAAGAAAAAAGTCGAACGGGTTGAACACCGCCATCTCGGCGACCAGGTCGACTTCGATGCGCAGCTCGTCGGTCTTTTCCGGGAACACCAACCGCGCCAGGTAATTGCCCTGGGGGTCTTGCTGCCAATTGATGAAATGCTGCTCGGGCAGCACTTTCAGCGCGTAGGACAAAATCCGCGTGCGGCTGTGGGCCGCCGGGCGCAAACGCACGATCTGCGGGCCGAGTTCGACAGCGCGGTCATAGCGGTAATGCGTAACGTGGTGCAACGCGACATGAATCGACACGGCGGCCTCCTGCGAGCCAGGGCATGAGCACAAAGCGCGCAAGACTTATGCCAGAGCGGCGGTCATTGCGCTTTATCGTAAGACCCGGTGCAGTACAGCACCAAAACGGCGCCAACGGTGGCGCCGTGGTGCAAGTGACGCACATATTTGTGGCGTGCGTTCGAGGATCAGTGGTGAATCTACCCAGTTAGCGAGCCTTGTGCTTAGCGATGATGGCTTGGCGCAGCCGTCGCACTTCAACCAGTTTGTGGCGCATTTCGCGGTGACGCTTGCTGTTGAGCAGCAGCAATCCCAATAAGGGAAACAACAGGCTCAAGCCATAGGACAGCCAATGCGGACCAAAGGTAATAGTGGGCAGCACTGCCAGAAAACACAGTGCGAGCAGCATCACCAGCGGCCATACCCACTGCGGCCGCCCGCGCGCGATCATGAAATTGCACTGCACGATGCCCCACGTCAGCGCGAGCCCCCCCAGAAAGGAATACTTGAGGTTGTCGTCCAGCGGCAAGCGTGGGAAATAACTGTCGAAAATCAGCGGCACCGCAAACACCAGGCTGAACACCGCCGCGAAAATCGCGCCCATGAAGACCGGAAAATAGTGCGCCAGAAAACTGCGAATGCTGGGCAGCTCATTCATCGCTCATTTCCTCATACAACCCCACGGCAATGGTGCGCACATTCCCCGAGAGTGCACTGCCGGTAAACCCGATGGCAGCGCCCAGGGCGTCCTGTATCTGGGTCACCGTTGCATGCTTGACCTGGGCCGGCGTGAAACGCTTGGTCGCCTCGCCGGACAACTGTTTCAACTTGAGCATTTTGGCGCTGATGCGCGGATCCTGGATGCTGAGCAGCTCTTTCGTCAGCTTGGCGCGCTCTTGCCGGTTCAACCCTCGCAGCACGTCCCTCACGCTCTTGCCGGTGGTGGCCTGATTCAAGCGCACCAGTTTTACCGTGGTCAGCGTCGACGCACCAACCCCTATCAAAGACGCAGCGTCCAGCGCGATCATCGTGTACTGATACCACTGCGCGCTGTCGAGCTGGTCATTTTTGGCGGGATTACTGATCTCATTGCTGACGCGATAGCCGCTGGCAAAACACTGGAGCGTGCTGGCGGTGGCGGCGGTATATCCGATGGCCGTAATCACGCTGCTCGCGCCCGCCGTGAACGGCACGGCGACGGTGCCGCTGAGCACGACGATCCAACCGATGATCGCGCCTGCGCAGGATAGGGATGTGTTGATCGCCTCTCCCACCAGTCGTGATTCACGGGGATTGTCCTGCACCTGTTGCGCAAACTGCGCCGGGGCGATGTATTTCTGCGCTTCACGCAAAATGATGCGTTTGGGTGCAATGCTGCAGATCGGCTGGAACTCGCGCAGGGTTACCACGTTGAAATCGGCGTCGATATACACCACGCCCGCGCCGACGATAGCGGGGTCGGCGTCAATGGCGGCGAACAGGCGCGGCAGGTTGATCTGGCTTTCGATGCGCTGTCGCGCCATGAACTGGGAGCGGTTGGAATCCATGCCAATACTGGCCAGGGGGTTGCCCATGGGTGTTCTTCCTTGAAAGGGGTGGTGGCCAGACTGGCCTCATCGCGGGCAAGCCCGGCTCCCACATTTGGAATGCATTCCCCTGTGGGAGCCGGGCTTGCCCGCGATGGCGATTCAATGGGCGCCACCTTAACAAACAGGCTACCCAGCGGCTAGAAAGCAAAACGCCAGCACACGGCTGGCGTTTTGCATGTTCAGGCTGCGATCAACGCGGCACGACCGGCTTGCGCGCAGGCTTGCCGCCCTTGCCCTTGGCCGCATCGCTGCGCTCTTTGGCGGCCTGCTTGTTGCGCGCCTGCGCCGCAGCCTTGGCTTGTTCGCGCTTGTCCCACGGGTTGCTGCCGTCGCTGCCTCGCGGCGGCAGGCCGGTGTGCTGGGTGAGGATCTTGGTGGTGGTTTCCTTGGCGACCTTATGGCTGCCGGCCGGCGTCGAGTTCTTGCGACGCGCGCTCTGGTAGCTGTCGGTGGACGGCTGGTGCAACGGGATCAGTTGGTCCTTGCCCGGCCCGATCAGGTCGGCACGGCCCATGCGGGTCAGCGCTTCGCGCAGCATCGGCCAGCCTTTGGGGTCGTGATAGCGCAGGAACGCCTTGTGCAGACGGCGCTGCTCCTCGCTCTTGACGATGGTCACCGCGTCGCTCTTGTAGGTGACCTTGCGCAGCGGGTTCTTGCCCGAGTGGTACATCGCGGTGGCAGTGGCCATCGGCGACGGGTAGAACGCCTGCACCTGGTCGGCGCGGAAGCCGTTGCCCTTGAGCCACAGGGCCAGGTTCATCATGTCTTCATCGGTGGTGCCCGGGTGGGCGGCGATGAAGTAAGGAATCAGGTACTGCTCCTTGCCCGCTTCCTTGGTGTACTTCTCGAACATGCGCTTGAACTTGTCGTAGCTGCCGATGCCCGGTTTCATCATCTGGTTGAGCGGACCTTCCTCGGTGTGTTCCGGGGCGATCTTGAGGTAGCCACCAACGTGGTGGGTCACCAGCTCTTTGACGTATTCCGGCGACTCGACCGCGAGGTCGTAGCGCAGGCCGGAAGCGATCAGGATCTTCTTCACACCCGGCAACGCACGGGCGCTGCGGTACAGCTGGATCAAGGAGGAGTGGTCAGTGTTCAGGTTCGGGCAGATGCCGGGGAACACGCACGACGGCTTGCGGCACGCGGATTCGATTTCCGGGCTCTTGCAGGCGATGCGGTACATGTTCGCGGTCGGGCCGCCGAGGTCGGAAATGACGCCGGTGAAGCCTGGGACCTTGTCGCGGATCTCTTCGATTTCGCGAATGATCGACTCTTCGGAACGGTTCTGGATGATGCGACCTTCGTGCTCGGTGATCGAGCAGAAGGTGCAGCCGCCGAAGCAGCCACGCATGATGTTCACCGAGAAGCGGATCATGTCGTAGGCCGGGATTTTTTCCTTGCCGTACGCCGGGTGCGGAACCCTTGCGTAAGGCATACCGAATACGTAGTCCATTTCTTCAGTGGTCATCGGAATGGGCGGCGGGTTGAACCACACGTCCACTTCACCGTGTTTCTGCACCAGGGCGCGGGCGTTGCCTGGGTTGGTTTCCAGGTGCAACACGCGGTTGGCGTGGGCGTAGAGCACCGCGTCGCCACGGACCTTTTCCACCGACGGCAGGCGGATCACGGTCTTGTCGCGGGTCATGCGCGGGCTGGCCAGGATCTGCACGACCTTGGCTTCGTCCGGATCGTCCTGCGGCCCCTTTTCCTGCTCGATGGCGCAGGCTTGGGTGTCCTGGGTGTTCACGTACGGGTTGATGATCTTGTCGATCTTGCCCGGACGGTCGATACGCGTGGAGTCCACTTCATACCAGCCAGCAGGCGTGTCACGGCGAATGAACGCGGTGCCGCGCACGTCGGTGATGTCTTCGATCTTGTGGCCCCACGACAGGCGCTGGGCCACTTCGACAATGGCGCGCTCGGCGTTGCCATACAGCAGGATATCGGCGGTGGCGTCGATCAGGATCGAGTTGCGCACCCGGTCCTGCCAGTAGTCGTAGTGGGCGATGCGGCGCAGCGAAGCCTCGATGCCGCCGAGCACGATCGGCACGTTCTTGTAGGCTTCCTTGCAACGCTGGCTGTACACCAGGCTGGCGCGGTCCGGGCGTTTGCCGGCCATGCCGCCAGGGGTGTAGGCGTCGTCGGAGCGGATTTTCTTGTCGGCGGTGTAGCGGTTGATCATCGAGTCCATGTTGCCGGCCGCGACGCCGAAGAACAGGTTCGGCTCGCCGAGCTTCATGAAATCGTCTTTGGACTGCCAGTTGGGCTGGGCAATGATCCCGACGCGAAAGCCCTGGGACTCCAGCAGCCGGCCGATGATTGCCATGCCGAACGACGGATGGTCAACGTAGGCATCACCGGTGACGATGATGATGTCGCAGGAATCCCAGCCAAGCTGATCCATCTCCTCCCTGCTCATCGGCAGGAATGGCGCAGGACCGAAACATTCGGCCCAGTACTTGGGATAGTCAAATAACGGCTTGGCTGTTTGCATGACGGTGACCGGTGTTGAGATGAAAAATCGCGGGCGCGGAATATAGCACAAATTTTGACCAATTCCGACGGCAATGGTCGGCTTTTAACCCTTCGTTATCCGCAAGCACGCGCTACCCCGTATAGGCGGCTGCGCGGGGCTATCCGGCTAACCGATGTTAGCGCATCGCCTGAGTAGGCTGGAGCAGATCAATCACTGCTTCGATGGTCTTTTCATGAACACGCGCCCGCCCGACAACCATAAGGCTTTTATCAAGGCCCAACTGCCCACTTGGCTCGCCCAGGCGCCGCCCGACCTGCTCAGGGACTTTCGCGACAGCCTGATCGGCAGCAACCAGGCCAGGCACGACCTCAAGGCCTTCATGCAGACCCTGAAAAGCCCGGAAGCCTTCGCCTGCCCCCTGCTGCGCCATGCACTGCGCACGCGCTTTTTCGGTTTGCTGGAGGACGAGAACGCGATCCTGATACGCGAGTGGAAGCATAGCCATTTGCTGGGGCTGATCAAAAACCACGCCCGCACCACTCGGCAAACCTTGCTCGAAGCCGCCCTGCAAAACTACGAAGCCTCGGAAGCCCAAGCGGGTGGCATGGAAGCCGGCACCGGCCTTTACAATGCAACCAAAACCGCTGAAGTGCTGACCGGCGTGGCTCCGGCGGCGTTCGCAAGCCTGTGCCGCAGCCTGGACCTGGGGGCCAGTACCAGCAGCACTTACGCGACATCCTGGAACCCGCGCCGCTCTCCAATGCACCCCACACCGCCGCGCAGGTGCGCGGGCTGTTCCGCGCCCAGGCGCAACACGCCTTCGGGGTTGCCCTGCATATGGCCTATATGCAAAAGGCCTTTACCCCCCTGCAACATTTGCAACTGCACAGCCTTCAGCGTACGGGAAACCACACAGACATCCGCTATGGCCACCTGACGATTAACCAGGTGGTACTGCCCGCCGTCCTGGTGATCCAAGCGCCGACAATCGGCATGCCTTTCCTGCTCTACACCCCCGATGACCCGAGGGCGGCGTTTCGGCAGCACCCTTCCCTGAAAGACCTTGAGCACAGCCTGGCCGAGCGCTTGCTGGAACCACGCTACCTGACGTTCTTCGAGCGCCTTACGCCGTTGCAGCACCAGCAGACGCTGCTGAAAGTGAACCCGGCCTGGGTTAATTACGCGTCCATGACCACGCCCGGAAAACTCTACCGCGCCAGCCTCGACAAGCCAGTGAGCGTAACCGCGATCCCAAGAAACCTGTTCCAGGCCATGGCCCGGCAGCGCATCACCCAGATCCAAAGCGAAGCCCGCACCCTGGCGGTGCCCACCGCCGATGTCGACCTGCTAAGCCGGCAAAAACGCCTTCAGGGCTATGAAGACATCGGCAAGTCGCTGCTGTTTTTCGCGGCGTCGTTTATTCCGATTGTCGGGGAGGTGCTGCTGATGGTCAGCGCCGTTCAACTGATCAACAGCGTCTACGATGGATTTGCCGCCTGGAGCCGAGGGGACAGCGACGAAGCCTTGAACGACCTGCTGGACGTGGTGGACAACGTCGCCCTGGCCGCCGCCACGGCAGGCGCGATCAAGGCTGCCGGCGTGGCCACCCGCCTGGTAAAGGTGCAGGTGCACAACCGGGGCTGGCGCCTATGGAACCCAGACCTGACCCCCTACCGTCACCCCAAGGCATTGCCCGCCCATCTGGCCGCCGACACCCAGGGTGTCTACCTGCATGAAGAGCAGCGTTATCTGAAACTGGATGATCAGCACCACGCCGTGCAACTCACGCCTGATGGCAAGCAATGGCACCTGCCTCACCCGAGCGCCCCGCACGCTTACTCGCCGCAGATGCTGAGCAATACCGTAGGCGGCTGGCGCTGCGCCCATGAAAAACCCGAGGACTGGAGTGACCTCAAACTGATCAAGCGTCTGGGGCCTGATGCAACCAATATCACCCAACCCGCGGTTGAGCCCATCCTGCTGCTGGGCGGCGTGGACAGCCTCACCCTGCGCCAGACCTATCAGGACATGACACGCCCCCGCCCCTGCTGCGCGACACGCTCAGCCACTTCAACCTGGAGCAGGAGATCAACGACTTCAGTATTGATCGTGCTGAAGGCAAAACGCTTACGCCCTACTCACCGCAGATCCAGTTCCACCTGGTGTGCTCGCTGCCGGAGTGGCCTGCGACCTACCGGCTGAACATTGTCGATGAACAGCACAACGTGCTGCTGACCCATGGCGCAGGCACGGTCGAACTTCAGGTTTCGGCAACGCGCTGGCGAAACGGCGAACTGCTGCATGCACTGCAAGAGCAATTACCTCAGGAAGACTTCAACAAACTGCTACCGACGCCATATATCGACTATTTCAGCAAGGTGGAGAACCTCGCCCTGCGCCTGCATGATCAGGCGCAGCAACAAAAGCCGCAGCTGTTTGCCTTGATCAATAGCGTGCGTGAAACAGCGGTTACCGAGGTTGAAAAAGACATTCTTGCCCAGGCGCCCGGCCTGTCCAAAACCCACGTTGAAGAAATGGCAGCCACCCTCAGCCAGAACGAACGGCAGCGCCTGCATCAGGACAAAAGCCTGCCCCCGCACCAGCAATGGGAAGCGGGCCAGTACCTCAATGCGATACGCGCCGCACGGGCGCGTGAAGGCATTTACCTCGACGCCCCCCATAACCCCGACAGCATCGCGCTTATGCTGTATGCCCTGGAGCAGTTGCCTGGCTGGCCAGGTGCGCGAATCGAGGTCTACGACGACAGCAACAGCGGCCCCTTGCTGGGCAGCATCGGCAGCGAACCTAACAGCGTGCGCCATATCCTGATTCGCCGGGGTCAACAGTACATCGCCCAAGACACCCAGGGCGCCGACCTGCACCTGCCGGGCGATCTGTTCAGCACCCTCGAACGCAGCCTTGGCGAGCCGCTACGCCAGGCGCTGGTGAGCCGATCGAGCGCCCATAGCCTCAAAGCCGCTGTCCAACGACGCAGCCTGTCGCTAATCGCCCAACATCCACCGCGCCGGGCCAGCGCCGCCGCGCAAACACTGTCGCAGACCAACGACGCCGCGCTGGATACGCTGTTCGCCGAGCCAAGCCCTCCCCAGGGCATGACCCTGCGCGCCGACGGCATCTATCAGGCGCCGCCGCTTCCCGACGGCAGTTACCCCTGCTACATCCTGGATCAGCAGCACTACTACCGAGTCAAATCCGATGACCTGGGGTGGCAACTGATCGATGCTCGAAGCCCTTTCAGGGCCTATAGGCCGTATGTGCGCCGAACCACGCCGGGCGGTTGGGAAATTGACCCTGCCAAAGGCGCGCTAATGGGCGGAATGCCAGAGGTGCCCGCACCACGGGGCGCGCCCATGGACTCCAGCGACGAATTCGAGTCGGCGCGCTCGTCCAGTGACTACGAGTCGGCCGAAGAGGGCGCGGTGAAGGTGCTTTACACCCCGCACGAGTTGGCCCACATGCGCTCCGAGCGCAGTTATCAGTACAGCCAGAACTATCGACGCATCTATGATCGTGCCAACAATGGCCGCTACCCATTGCGCAACGAACAAGGGCGCGCACTGCGAATCAAGCGCCTGCAGAACTTTGGCAAATCACTCACTTCACCCACCCTGTTCAGCAAACAGCTGGTGCTGCCCTACATCCAATGGGAAGGTTTCGAGAACGTCGCACGCCTCTACGATGACAAACTCGAGGTGGTCCCCTTCACCGCTGCCCATCAGAAATTCCCGGAAGAGGCGGCACTGATCGGTCAGGCCACCGTCATGACCCGAAAACCGATCAAAAGAGGTGAAGCGCTCGGCGTCTATGGCGGGGAGCTATTGCCTTATTACATTGCAGCTTTTCGACAAGACCCTTACATCATCGATGTCAAACCCTTCTCCCCCACACCCGCCGCACCCCCACCGGTACTGTCAGGCGACAATATAATTTCGCGGATCAACACGATTCTCGAGTATGAGGGAGGGGTTCCAGCCAGGCAGGCAGCGTCGGGTTACAACGTTGAAGCGGCAGTGTTCAATGCCGACGTCCAGGCAGGCGCAGCCGCACTGGAGCGTTTTGAAATCAAGGTAATGTTTGCCAGTGAGGACATTCCAGCCGCCACCGAGCTGCGCTGGAACTACCAGTACAACGAGGCCACGGTCAGGGCGCTGTTCGGCCCCCTGCCTAACTCACACTGACCGCGTTATTCGTCTTCGAAGTTGTAGCTGCCCGGCGCCAGGTTCTCGAAGCGTGTGTACTTACCGATAAATGCCAGGCGTGCGGTTCCGATCGGGCCGTTACGCTGCTTGCCGATGATGATCTCGGCGACCCCTTTGTATTCGGTTTCCGGGTGATAAACCTCGTCCCGGTACACGAACATGATCACGTCGGCATCCTGCTCGATCGCTCCGGATTCCCGCAAGTCGGAGTTGATCGGGCGCTTGTTCGGCCGCTGCTCAAGGGAGCGGTTGAGCTGCGACAGGGCAACCACCGGGCAGTTGAATTCCTTGGCCAGGGCTTTCAACGAGCGGGAAATCTCGGAAATTTCGTTGGTACGGTTGTCACCGCCC
This sequence comes from Pseudomonas poae, assembly GCA_028869255.1. NCBI lineage: Bacteria > Pseudomonadati > Pseudomonadota > Gammaproteobacteria > Pseudomonadales > Pseudomonadaceae > Pseudomonas > Pseudomonas poae. The sequence goes on from CP110972.1 coordinate 5,222,841, forward strand.
GAACCCGGGATCTGCATCAGTTGCAGGTAGTCGATCATGATCAGGGCGATGTCGCCGTGTTCACGTACCAGGCGACGGGTACGCGCACGCATTTCCGAGGGGCTGATACCCGCCGTGTCATCGATAAACAACTTGCGGTCGTTAAGCAGGTTGACCGCCGAGGTCAGCCGCGGCCAGTCGTCATCTTCCAGGCGGCCGGCGCGAACCTTGGTCTGGTCGATGCGGCCCAGGGACGACAACATACGCATGATCAGCGATTCACCTGGCATCTCCAGCGAGTAAACCAGTACCGCCTTGTCGCTGCGCAATACGGCGTTTTCCACCAGGTTCATCGCAAAGGTGGTCTTACCCATGGAGGGACGGCCGGCGACGATGATCAAGTCGGACGGCTGCAGGCCGCTGGTCATGCCATCCAGGTCGGTGTAGCCGGTGGACAGGCCAGTGATGGCGTTGTCGGTGTTGAACAGGGTATCGATGCGGTCGATGGCCTTGGTCAACAGGTCGTTGACGCTGACCGGGCCGCCGGTTTTCGGCCGCGCTTCGGCGATCTGGAAGATCTGCCGTTCGGCCTCGTCGAGAATCTCTTCAGCGGTACGGCCTTCAGGGTTGAAGGCGCTGTCGGCGATTTCGGTGGCGATACCGATCAACTGACGCAACGTGGCCCGCGCACGGACGATCTGCGCATACGCCTTGATGTTGGCGACCGATGGCGTGTTTTTCGCCAGCTCACCGAGGTAACCCAGGCCGCCGACCTGGGAGGTCTGGCCTTCCTTGTCCAACTGCTCGGCCAGGGTCACTACGTCGATCGGCGAGTTCTGGTCGGCCAACTTGGCGATGGCGCGGAAGATCAGGCGGTGGTCATGGCGATAGAAATCACCGTCCGAGACCTGATCCAGCACGCGCTCCCAGGCGTTGTTGTCCAGCATCAAACCACCGAGCACGGCCTGTTCGGCCTCGATGGAATGCGGCGGCACCTTCAGGGCAGCGGTTTGCAGATCGTATTGCTCGGGAGCTGAAATATCGTTCATGGCCACTTGGAATTAGGGGTGTGTAGAAAAACAAAAGGCACGACCTGTAAACAGGATCGTGCCCGATGTTAACCGCCCGGCACGCGAGGTGCCAGTCAGTTACGTGCTGCTTAAGCTGCTACCACTACAACGCGTACGGTGGCTTCAACTTCGGCGTGCAGGTGCACGGCTACGTCGAATTCGCCTACGTTGCGGATGGTGCCGTTCGGCAGACGAACTTCGCTCTTCTGCACTTCAACGCCGGAGGCGGTCAGTGCATCAGCGATGTCGTGGGTGCCGATCGAACCGAACAGCTTGCCTTCGTCACCGGCAGTGGCAGTGATAGTCACTTCCAGCTCAGCCAGTTGGGCAGCGCGAGTTTCGGCCGAAGCTTTTTTGTCTGCTGCTGCTTTTTCCAGCTCAGCACGACGCTCTTCAAACGCAGCCAGGTTGGCAGCGGTTGCAGCGGTGGCTTTGCCGTAAGGCAGCAGGTAGTTACGACCGTAGCCGGCCTTAACGTTCACTTTGTCGCCCAGGTTGCCCAGGTTGGCGACTTTTTCCAGAAGGATCAGTTGCATGTGAAAATCCTCTAACTTTTAACCTTCACCGTTCGCGTTATCGGCGTCTTTCGGCGCCAGACGACCGCGAAAATCAATCAGGCCGTCGACAATGGCCAAAACCACGAGTAACGGATAGATCAGCTGCGTGAACAGCAACAGCGTGACGTACAACCCTACCAGCCAGAACCTGGCCAGCCGCTTCTGCGCGACCAGCCCATGAATCAGGGCCAATCCGGCAAACACCAGCGGTACGCTGCAAAACAGCGCCAGCAAGGCCATCAATGAACCGAAGTACGGTCCGACAGCCATGAGCGCCAGCAGCAACATCGCCGGGCCCGCGGGGATTCTGATACTGCGAAACTCGCGACCAAAACCACCCGGGTTGTACAACAACGCCTGCCAATAACGCCCAAGCATCAGGCTCAGCACGCTGACAATCTGCAACACTACCGCCATCAGGCCGACCAGAATCGGTGCTATCAGTGCCGCCAGGCGCGCTCGCTCATCTACCGACAACTGCTGGTAGAGATCCCCGAGGGCCAGGGGCAGGATCTTGACGATCTCCTGCGCCAGCGCCTCGATTTGCGGGCGGAAAGCCGCGCCAAGCACTACTGAATACACCAACCCCAATGCCACGCTGACCAGCAGCGTGCGGACCCAGGACTCGCTTGCGCGTAAAACCAACGCAAGGCTCGACGACCCCAACAGCACCATAAGCACCTTGGGTTCGCCCAATTGCAGCCACCAGATCAAACCGGCCAGCAACCCCAGGGCCAGGACACCAACGGCGTCCTGTAAACCGCGCCGCAGGAGCACAAGGCAACCCGCAGCAGCAGCCAACCAATACAACAACGGCAATGCTGCACATCCAGCCACTACCAGAGTGGCCTGCACACGACCGCGCATGATGAACTCAGCTAAGGCGCGCATGCATTCAATCCCTTACTACTTGTCGACTGCCCGGTCTCAGCGGCCGTGGCTGTCGGTGTAGGCCAGCAGGGCCAGGAAGCGGGCGCGCTTGATAGCGGTGGCCAGCTGACGCTGATAACGTGCTTTGGTACCGGTGATGCGGCTTGGAACGATTTTGCCGGTCTCGGATACGTAAGCTTTCAGAGTGTTGAGATCTTTGTAATCGATCTCTTTCACGTCTTCAGCGGTGAAGCGGCAGAATTTACGACGACGGAAGAAACGTGCCATTTGATAGGCTCCTTAAAAGGTCCGTGGATTACTCGTCAGCGTTATCGCTGTTGTCGCTGTCATCACTGTCAGCGCTATCAGCGCCTTCGTGCTCAGGACGGTCGCGACGCTCACGGCGCTCACTGCGGTTTTCTTCAGCCTTGAGCATCTCGGATTGGCCGGTAACGGCTTCTTCGCGACGGATGACCAGGTTACGGATCACTGCATCGTTGTAGCGGAAGTTGTCTTCCAGCTCGGCCAGGGCCTTGCCAGTGCACTCAACGTTCAGCATCACGTAGTGAGCCTTGTGAACATTGTTGATTGCGTAGGCCAGTTGACGACGGCCCCAATCTTCCAGACGGTGGATTTTGCCGCCGTCTTCTTCGATCAGCTTGGTGTAACGCTCTACCATGCCGCCGACTTGCTCGCTTTGATCCGGGTGGACCAAAAAGATGATTTCGTAATGACGCATGAATGCTCCTTACGGGTTGTAGCCTGCCGCTCAAAAACGGTCAGACAAGGAGTGAATGACACTTATGGATCTTGCCGCAGGGAGGCACATCGGTGCCTGCCAGGAAGGCAAGGGGCGCAATTGTAGAGAAGGGGGAGAAACGGCGCAAGGTGATTGGTGATTATTTGAACAATCTCCCAAACACCTCAAAAACAAATGTGGGAGCTGGCTTGCCTGCGATGACAATGGCACCGGCAACATCTCTGCTGACTGGCACACCGTCATCGCGGGCAAGCCCGGCTCCCACAGGGCACTGCTTACTTCTTGGCTTTGGCCTTGGCGCCACGCTGGCGCTGGGCTTCAAACAGGCACACACCGGTCGCGACCGACACGTTAAGGCTGCTGACGCTGCCGGCCATCGGCAGGTGCACCAGGTAATCGCAGTGCTCACGGGTCAGGCGACGCATGCCTTTGCCTTCGGCGCCCATGATCAGGATGGTCGGGCCGGTGAGGTCCTGGTCATAAATACTGACCTCAGCCTCCCCCGCCGTGCCCACGACCCACAGGCCGCGCTGCTGGAGTTTCTCCAGGGTGCGCGCCAGGTTGGTCACGGCCACCAGCGGAATCACTTCCGCCGCACCGCAGGCGACCTTACGCACAACCGGCGTCAACGTCGCCGACTTGTCTTTAGGCACGATCACCGCCAGCGCGCCGGCAGCATCCGCCGAACGCAGGCAGGCGCCGAGGTTGTGCGGGTCGGTCACGCCGTCCAGCACCAGCAGCAGCGGCGCGCCTTCGGTGCGGTCGAGCAGCTCGTCGAGCATCGCTTCACCCCAGACCTGGCTCGGGCTTACGTCCGCGACCACGCCCTGGTGAACGCCTTCGACCCACACGTCCATTTCACGCCGCTCGGCCTGGCCGATGGCGACTTTGTTTTGGGTGGCCAGCTCGACCAGCGCCTGTACACGCGGCTCGCTGCGGCCTTCGGCCAACCACACTTGCTTGACGCGCTTGGGGTGGTGACGCAGCAGTGCTTCTACGGCGTGCACGCCGTAGATTTTTTCCAGACTCATGACTTGGCCTTAGGTTTGCGCGACCCGCCGCTTTTCGCGGGGGCAGAGCCCGCTTTTGGCGGGCCTTTACGATGTTTACTCGGCTTGCTCGACGGCTTTTCCGCCCCGTGGGACTTTCCCCCAGACGCCGCTTTACCACCGCTTTTGGCTTCGTTGAGCAACTGCTGCTTCAACTCACGGCTCTTGCGCACTTCGGCATTTTTTGCCGCAGCGTCGCTCGGACGGTAGGCCTCAGGGGCTTTTTCCTTGACGGAAGAGCGACGACCGGCCGGTTTGGATGCTGCAGGCTCGGCGGCCGCTGCTTTCGCAGGAGCCCCTTTGCCTTTGGCTGCCGGCGCGGCGGTTTCGCTGCCACGCTTTTTACGGCCATTCGGTGTTTCGGCCGGCTTGTCAGGCATGCCGAAGTCGATCTTGCGCTCGTCGAGGTCGACGCGCATGACCTGCACTTCCACGGTATCGCCCAAACGGAAGCTGCGACCAGTGCGCTCGCCCGCCAGGCGGTGATGCACAGGGTCGAAGTGGTAGTAGTCGCCCGGCAAGGCGGTGACGTGCACCAGACCCTCGACGTAAATGTCGGTCAGTTCCACAAACAGACCAAAGCCGGTCACGGCGGTGATCACGCCCGGGAACGTCTCGCCCACACGGTCCTTCATGAACTCGCACTTGAGCCAGTTCACCACGTCGCGGGTGGCTTCGTCGGCGCGGCGCTCGCTCATGGAGCACTGCTCGCCCAACTGTTCCAGCGCCGCTTCGTCGTACGGATAGATCCGCGCCTTCGGAATGGTCATGGCACCGGCGCGCTTGACGTGCGGGGTGTTCTGCTTGGAATGGATCACGCTGCGGATCGCCCGGTGCGTCAGCAGGTCCGGGTAACGGCGAATCGGCGAAGTGAAGTGGGTGTACGCTTCGTAATTCAGGCCGAAGTGGCCCTAGTTGTCGGCGCTGTACACCGCCTGGCTCAGGGAGCGCAGCATCACGGTCTGGATCACATGGTAATCCGGACGGTCTTTGATGCTGGCCAGCAAGGCCTGGTAATCCTTCGGCGTCGGGCCGTCCTTGCCTTTGTGCAGGGACAGGCCAAGCTCGCCGAGGAAGGCGCGCAGTTTTTCCAGACGCTCCGGCGGCGGGCCATCGTGCACGCGGTACAGCGCGGGGATTTCGTGCTTTTTCAGGAATTCAGCGGTGGCCACGTTGGCCGCCAGCATGCATTCCTCGATCAGCTTGTGCGCATCGTTACGCGTGGTCGGGGTAATGGCGGCGATTTTGCGCTCGGAACCGAAGACAATCCGGGTTTCCTGGGTTTCAAAATCAATCGCACCGCGCACATGACGAGCGCCCAGCAATACTTTGTACAGCGCGTAAAGCTGCTTGAGGTGCGGCACGACATGGCCGTACTCGCCGCGCAGGGCTTTGGCTTCGCTGGTTTTCGGCTGCTCCAGGATGGTGCTGACCTTGTTATAGGTCAGACGCGCCTGGGAATGGATCACCGCTTCGTAGAACTGGTAATCGGTCATTTCGCCGGTTTTCGAGATAGTCATCTCGCACACCATGGCCAAACGGTCGACCAGAGGATTCAACGAGCACAGGCCGTTGGACAATTCTTCCGGCAGCATCGGAATCACGCGCTCGGGGAAGTACACCGAGTTGCCGCGCACCTGGGCCTCGTTGTCCAGGGCCGAACCGATTTTCACGTAGCTGGAAACGTCGGCAATCGCCACGTACAACTTCCAGCCGCCGGAGAACAGGCGCAGCTTGCCTGGCTTGGCTTCGCAGTAGACCGCATCGTCGAAGTCGCGGGCGTCTTCGCCGTCGATAGTGACGAACGGCAGATGGCGCAGGTCGATGCGCTTCTCTTTGTCCTTCTCTTCCACTTCGGGCTTGAGCTTGCGGGCTTCCTTCACGACGGCTTCAGGCCATACGTGCGGGATATCGTAAGTACGCAGCGCGACATCGATCTCCATGCCCGGCGCCATGTAGTTGCCGACCACTTCGACCACATCACCTTGCGGCTGGAAGCGCGGGGTTGGCCAGTGGGTGATTTTCACCTCAACGAACTGACCGACCTTGGCGTTGGCGTTGCGGCCCGGAGTGATCAGCACTTCCTGCTGCACCTTGGGGTTATCCGGCACGACAAAACCGATGCCGCCTTCTTCGAAGTAGCGACCCACGATGGTCTCGTGACCACGGGATACGACTTCAACGATCACGCCTTCACGGCGACCGCGACGGTCCAGGCCGGAAACACGCGCCAGGGCACGGTCGCCATCGAAAACCAGGCGCATTTGCGCCGGGCTCATGAACAGGTCATCGCTGCCATCGTCCGGGATCAGGAAGCCGAAGCCGTCACGGTGGCCGGCGATGCGGCCCAGGATCAGGTCGAGCTTGTCCACCGGCGCATAAGTGCCACGGCGGGTGTAGATCAATTGAGCATCGCGCTCCATGGCACGCAGGCGGCGGCGCAGGGCTTCGAGCTGGTCTTCGGTGGTCAGACCGAACTCTTCAACCAGCTGCTCGCGGCTAGCAGGCGAACCCCGATCGGCGAGATGCGCCAGGATCAGTTCGCGGCTAGGAATAGGGTTTTCATATTTTTCCGCTTCACGAGCGGCCTCGGGATCGAGGGACTGCCAATCGGCCATTAGAGAATTTTCACCTTGTCTATATGCGGGTTAGTTTGGCATACGCGTATTGAAACGGGAAATTTCAGACGCCAACAAGCCTTTTAAAGCCCTTTGCAGCCCCTGACAGACACCTTGCACGACCATTGGTGAGATTTTCCAGGCTTTTTTCATGGCAGGGGTTTACAGCTTAAAATTCGCTCCGTATAGTGCGCGCCATCGACGACGGCAACGTTGTTGATGCTGCCCAGGTGGTGAAATTGGTAGACACGCCAGCTTCAGGTGCTGGTGATCGCAAGGTCGTGGAAGTTCGAGTCTTCTCCTGGGCACCAATTTCAAACTCAAGATTTCAACCTTGAGTCTCCAAAAACCCGCGAAAGCGGGTTTTTGCGTTTCAGGCCTTTGATTTTTAACAAGAATCTTGATTTATATTTTTGAATCAGGGGTTTACAGATCAAAAAGCCCGCCGTATAGTTCGCCCCATCAACAGCGGCAACGTTGCTTGATAATGCCCAGGTGGTGAAATTGGTAGACACGCCAGCTTCAGGTGCTGGTGATCGCAAGGTCGTGGAAGTTCGAGTCTTCTCCTGGGCACCAAATTCAGATCAAACCCGCGAAAGCGGGTTTTTTCGTTTCCGGGGTTTGAAAACCTGCCCAGCGATTTACCCCTTGTCCGCACTTGAGAAGTTTTATCGTTTATCCTTGCAATGATTTGTTGCATACAAGCGAGGAACACTTCGGATGATGATCCGCGATACCCGTCTCAAGACATCCCTTCTGCGTGGCCTGACCCTCACTCTGCTCGGCCTGACCCTGCTCTCGCCCACCGCCTACTCCGCCGACAAGGCCTCTCTGACCCTGTACAACGGCCAACATAAAGAAGTCGGCGATGAACTCGCCAAAGCCTTCGAGGCCAAGACCGGCATCCACGTCAACGTGCGCAAAGGCAGCAGTAACCAGCTGGCCAGCCAAGTGGTAGAAGAAGGTGATCGCTCCCCGGCCGACGTGATCTACACCGAAGAATCCCCCCCCTGAACAAACTCGGCGAGCAAGGCCTGCTGGCGAAGATCGACGCCGCCACCCTTGATGTATTGCCCAAGGATTACGTCGGCAGCAATGGCGACTGGATGGGTGTGACCGCACGCACCCGCGTCGTGGCCTTCAACCCGAAACTGATCGCTGAAAAAGACTTGCCCAAGTCGGTACTGGATTTCGCAGGCCCCGAATGGCAAGGCAAGGTCGGCTTCGTACCCACCAGCGGCGCGTTCCAGGAACAGGCCGTGGCGATCATCAAGCTGCACGGGCGTGAAGCCGCTGAAGAATGGCTGACCGGCCTGCGCGCCTTCGGCAAGGTGTACAGCAACAACATGGTCGCCCTCAAAGCCGTGGAAAACGGCGAAGTGGCCACCGTACTGGTGAACAACTACTATTGGTTTGCCCTGAAGAAAGAAAAAACCAATCTGGATTCCCAACTGCATTACTTCACCAATGGCGACGCAGGCGGCCTGATCACCGTGTCGTCGGCTGCAGCGCTCAAATCCAGCAAACACCCGAAAGAAGCGCAGCAACTGCTGGCGTTCATGGCCAGTGAAGAAGGCCAACGCGTGATCACCAACACCTCGGCCGAATACCCGCTGCGCAAGGGCATGCAGTCCAACCGTGGCCTCAAGCCCTTCAGCGAGCTGCAACCGCCGAAAGTCACCCCCGCCGACCTGGGCAACGCCGAAGAAGCCCTGGACCTGGAACGTGACGTTGGCTTGAACTGATGAATCCATCGCTACCCGCCCCCGCCCTGCGCGGGGGTTTCAGCCCGCGGCGCAAGCGCCCCTCGATCTGGCTGTTGCTCCCTGTGCTGTTTCTGGTTGGCCTGAGCCTGCTGCCACTGGTGTATGTCGGGACCAAAGCCTGGCAGGCCGGCTGGGCGGAGGCGGTGCACCTGTTGTGGCGGCCCTATGTATTCGGGTTGCTGCGCAACACCCTGGCCCTGATGATCGGGGTTACGGTGGCTTGCGGCGTGATCGGCCTGTCCCTGGCCTGGCTGCTGGAGCGCAGCAACCTGCCGGGGCGACGGATCTGGGGCGTGATCCTGTGCCTGCCATTCGCAGTGCCGGCGTTTGTCAGCAGCTTTACCTGGGTGTCGCTGAGTGCCAACTTCGAAGGGCTCGGCGGCGCGATTCTGGTGATGACCCTTTCAAAGTACCCGCTGGTGTTTCTGCCGGTGGCGGCGACCCTGCGCAATCTTGACCCTTCGCTGGAAGAATCGGCGCGCACCCTGGGCCTGAATCGCTGGGGCGTGTTTTTTCGGATCACGCTGCCTTTGCTGTGGCCTTCGCTGCTGGCCGGGGCGCTCTTGATTGCATTACATATGCTGGTGGAATTCGGCGCGCTGTCGATTATCGGCCTGCAGACGTTTACCACCGCGATCTACCAACAATTCGAACTGGAATTCAGCAATGCCAATGCCGCGATGCTCTCGGCGGTGCTGCTGGTGATGTGCCTGACCCTGCTGTGGCTGGAGTTGCGCGTGCGCGGCAAGGGTCGCCACGTACGTATCGGCCAGGGCGCAGCGCGGCACGCGGAACAGGTCAAGCTGGGCCAGTGGGCGGCCCTGGGCCAGGCGTATTGCCTGGCGCTGGCGATCATCGGCAGCGGCATTCCCCTGGGGATGCTCGGGTACTGGCTGGCGGTGGGTTCGTCGGCAGCGTTTCCGCTGGCCGAGATTGGCGAGGCGTTACTGTCTTCGCTGGCGTTGTCCCTGGGTGGCGCCGCACTGTGCCTGGCGCTGGCGGTGCCGGTGGGGCTGCTGGTGGTGCGCTACAAAGGCCAGCTGGCGATCTGGGCCGAACGCCTGCCATACCTGCTGCACGCCCTGCCCGGCCTGGTCATTGCGCTGACGCTGGTGTACTTCGCACTGCATTACGTGCCGGCGCTGTATCAAACGTCGGCATTGCTGCTGATTGCGTATGCATTGCTGTTTTTGCCACTGGCTCAGGCACCGATCCGCACGGCCCTGAACAAGGCCGCGCCGCAGCTGGAAGAAGCCGCACGCACGTTGGGCGCATCATCGTTCAGCGCGTTTTGCCGGGTGACCCTGCCGATTATCTTCCCGGCATTGGGTGCGGCGTTTGCGCTGGTGTTCCTGGATGCAATGAAGGAATTGACGGCGACCCTGCTGCTCAGCCCGACCGGGCTGAACACCCTGGCCACGGCCGTGTGGGCGCATACCTCGAATGTGGAGTTTGCGGCGGCAGCGCCTTATGCGGCGCTGCTGATTCTGGTGTCGGGGTTGCCGGTGTATTTGCTCACGACGCGGATGTACCTGAGCCGCTGAGATCGCTATCGGGGGCAAGCCCTTCCCACAGGTTGAAATGCATTCCAAATGTGGGAGCCGGCTTGCCTGCGATGCCGCCGGTGCAGACGAAGCTAGGCCCGAAACTGCCCCAGACTCGCCTTCAACTGCGCCGCCAACCCATCCAGCACCTTGCCACTGGCGGTCGTCTCCTGCACCGCCTGCGCCGCACGCTCGGCCTGGGCATGGATCACCTCAACCCGCCCACGCACCGCATGCGCGCCCTGCGCCTGATGCTCAGCCGCACGCGTGGCCAACCCAATCGCCGCATGCACCTGCTCGACTGAAGCCTGCACGGTCTGCTGCAAGCGCACGCTGTCACGCAGCACCAGCAAACCTTCATTGGCCTGGCGCCCAGCCTTGCCGATGGTTTCCACCGCCTCACGCGCCCCCTGCTGCAGCGCAACGATATGCGCCTGGATATCACCGGTAGAGCTTTGGGTTTTACTTGCCAGCGCCCGCACTTCGTCCGCCACCACCGCAAAACCACGTCCGGTTTCACCGGCACGCGCCGCTTCGATGGCCGCGTTGAGCGCCAACAGGTTGGTCTGTTCGGCAATACCGTGAATCACCGTCAGCACCACTTCGATCTGCTCACTCTGCTGTGCCAGCCGTTCAATCACCTGAGAGCCGGCCTGCACTTGCCCCGCCAGCGCCTCGATCAGGCTGCCGACTTCCGTCGAGGTGCGTGAGTTTTCGTCCGTGGCCTGGCGAATATCCACCACCTGCTGCAACGCCGCCTGCATCGCATGGCTTTCGGCCTGGGCTTCGTCGGCCATTTGCGAGAGGGCGCGCAAACTTTCGGCGACTTCGTCACGCTGCAAGCCGGCCGCCTTGTCGGCCCCGGCATTGCGCAAGGTCATGGCGCCGATTTCCACACCGGTACGCTGAGCCACATCGCCCGCCTCACGCACGATCGGCTGCAACTTATCCACAAAGCGATTGACCGCCGACGCCATGTCGCCGATTTCGTCCTTGCTGCTGATCTGCACACGCTTGGTAAGGTCGCCCTCGCCAGCCGCCAGGTCGTCCATGGCCGCAATCAACAGCTTCAGCCGATTGACCACGCGCCGCCCGAGCACCACGGCGATCAGCAGCAACACGCCAAAGCCAACCACCGCAAGGCCCATACCGATGCGCCAGCGCAGCGTGCCGGCAGCCTCCTGCACGGCGCCGGTGGTGTTGGCGGTCATTTGGGTTGCGGTGGCTTGCGCCGACTGCAGGCGTGCGCCCATGGCTGCCGCACTATCGGCCGCCGCACCCTTGAGGCTGTCGCCCACCAGTTGATCACCACTGGCGATCAGCGCGGCAAAACGCTTGTCCAGCGCCGCCAGGTCGGTCTCTACGGCCGCGGTCGAGACGCCCATGCGCACCTTGCCAATCTCAACGCCGTTAGGGCTGATGGACGCCTCGACGTAGAACACCGAAGGGTCATTTTTTGCCGCATCGAGCACTTTATCCAGGGCGCGGTCGCCCTTGCCCTTTTCCAACAGTGCCTGGTTGATCGGGTTTTCACGGTTCAGGTAACGGGTCAGGTGCTCACCCGCCGCGTCGTCATACACCACAAACAATACATTCGGATTGCGCTGGGCGCGCCGGGCAAACTCCGAGAGTGTCGGCACGTCGCTGTCCCACATGGCGCGGGGCGCCACCGAGGCCAGCAGTTGCGCCATGTCATTGGCGGAGTCCTGCAGGTCTTTTTCCAGGGTCGCACGCAATTGCTTCTGCTCTTCCTGCAGACGCGTGGAAAGCCCCGCCGTAAGACGCTGACGGGTGCTGGTGGAAAGGCTGTCCAGGCTCGACGTGACTTCCTTGCCGGCCTGAGCCAATTCACCCGACAGTTTCTGGCTGTCGACCCCCAGGCGATTGCCTAAATCGGCCTCCAGGGCCGTGACCGTGCTTCGGGTTAGAGCGACCGCCACCAGCACCTGCACCAAAAGAGCGATACCGAGGGTAACGAACACCGGCCGCAACAGACGGCTTTGTAACAATGAGAGAACGGCAGACATCGGGAATCCCTCCACCACGGGTGCCATTAATTTGATAGCACCGCGAAAGAAAGAACCAAAGCAAGGGTCGTGCCGCTTGATGAACAGAAACGACAAAGGGCTCCCGAAGGAGCCCTTTGCTTTTTACATCAACAGCTTATTAAGCGAACGGGTGACGCAGAACGATGGTTTCGTTGCGGTCCGGCCCCGTCGAAATAATGTCGATCGGTGCGCCGATCAGCTCTTCAACGCGCTTGATGTAAGCACGGGCGTTGGCCGGCAGCTCTTCCAGGGTTTTGGCACCCACGGTCGATTCGGTCCAGCCCGGCACTTCTTCGTACACCGGCTGCAGGCCCACGTAGCTGTCGGCGTCAGTCGGGGCAACGTCTTTGCCGTCTGCATCTTTGTAGCCGACGCAGATATTGATGGCTTCCAGACCGTCGAGCACATCCAGCTTGGTCAGGCAGATGCCCGAGATGCTGTTCACATCGATAGCGCGACGCAGGATAACGGCGTCGAACCAGCCGCAACGACGAGCACGGCCGGTGGTCGCGCCGAATTCATGACCTTGTTTGGCCAGGTGCGCACCGACTTCGTCGAACAGTTCAGTCGGGAACGGACCCGAACCTACACGGGTGGTGTAAGCCTTGGTGATGCCCAGGATGTAGTCCAGGAACATCGGGCCAACACCCGAACCGGTCGCAACACCACCCGCGGTGGTGTTGGAGCTGGTCACGTACGGGTAGGTACCGTGGTCGATGTCCAGCAACGAACCTTGGGCGCCTTCGAACATGATGTCTTTGCCGGCGCGACGCAGGTCGTGCAGCTCGGCAGTCACGTCCAGCATCAGCGGCTTGAGCAGCTCAGCGTATTCCTTGCACTCGGCCAGGGTCTTTTCGAACTCGATGGCCGGCTCTTTGTAGTAACCCACCAGCATGAAGTTGTGGTAATCCACCAGTTCACGCAGCTTGTCTTCAAAGCGCGGCATGTTGAGCAGGTCGCCCACACGCAGGCCACGACGGGCAACCTTGTCTTCGTAAGCCGGGCCGATGCCGCGACCGGTCGTACCGATCTTCAGCTCGCCACGCGCCTTTTCACGGGCCTGGTCCAGCGCAACGTGGAAGGACAGGATCAGCGGGCAGGACGGGCTGATACGCAGGCGCTCGCGCACCGGTACGCCTTTCTCTTCCAGCTTGGTGATCTCACGCAGCAGGGCGTCAGGTGCAACCACCACGCCGTTGCCGATCAGGCACTGCACGCCTTCGCGCAGCACGCCCGACGGGATCAGGTGCAAGACGGTTTTTTCGCCATCGATGACCAGGGTGTGGCCAGCGTTGTGGCCACCTTGGTAGCGCACTACGGCGGCAGCATGTTCGGTCAGCAGATCAACGATCTTGCCTTTGCCCTCATCACCCCATTGGGTGCCCAGGACTACGACATTCTTACCCATAACACTTGTCCTCATTCGCGCAAACTTGGTGCCGGCGATGGCCGGCAGGAAAACTCAAGAAGCCAGTGGCGATACTTGCCAAAGCCCGTTCTGCAGAATCAATTGCCGGTCGCAGTCCGCTTCACGGGCGGCGGCCAATGGCTGCCCAGGCAATGCCTGGACAACACGCTGACCCTCACTGCGCAACTGGCAAACCTGCTGCCAGAGTGCTGCGTCCGTACTGTCGGGCATCCAGATGCCACCAGACGGCAGCTCGACCTCAGCACGCCCCAGGGTCACCAGGGTTTTCAAATCGGTGGAAAAGCCGGTGGCCGGACGCGCACGACCGAAGTCGGCGCCGATATCGTCATAACGACCGCCTTGGGCGATGGCCTGGCCAACACCCGGTACAAATACCGCGAACACCACACCGGTGTGGTAGTGGTAGCCGCGCAACTCACCCAGGTCGAAATACAGCGGCAACTCCGGGAAGCGCGCCGACAACTGCTCGGCAATCGCCAACACGTCATCCAGTGCCGCCAATACCGGGGCCGGCGCCTTGGCCAGACGCTCCCGCGCCGCCACCAGCACTTCACGGCCGCCGCACAGGTTGACCAGTGCGCGCAGCATTTCGGCGAGGTCAGCCGGCACGCTTTCGGTAAGCGCGATCACTTCGTCGATCGCCTTGCGTTGCAGGGCATCGAACAATTGTTGTTCCACTTCACCGGACAAACCGGCCGCACGCGCCAGGCCACGGTAGATACCGACGTGGCCCAGGTCCATGTGCACATCCGGCACATCGGCCAGTTGCAGCATGGCCAGCATCAGGCTGATCACTTCAACGTCGCTGCTCGGGCTGGCGTCGCCGTACAACTCGGCGCCCAACTGGATCGGGCTACGCGAAGACGACAAGGCACGCGGCTGAGCATGCAGCACGCTGCCGGCGTAGCACAGGCGGCTCGGGCCTTCGCGGCGCAGGGTGTGCGCATCGATGCGCGCCACTTGCGGCGTGATGTCGGCACGGAAACCCATTTGCCGACCCGACTGCGGGTCGATGACCTTGAAGGTGCGCAGATCCAGGTCCTGGCCCGCGCCGGTCAGCAGGGATTCCAGGTACTCGATATGGGGGGTCACGACAAACTCGTAACCCCAGCTCTGGAACAGATCCAACACCTGGCGACGCGCTACTTCAATGCGCGCAGCTTCCGGTGGCAGTACTTCTTCGATGCCATCTGGCAGCAGCCAGCGGTCTACCGTTGCCATTACGCCATTCCCCTATGATCCGGGCGGCCAGCCCTCGGCCGAGCCTTGAGTGAAGCAGAAAATACCCGCCCCCTGCATAAACCACGCGCAAGAGCGACGTGACGAACGACCTGTAACCGGCCTCGTCGGGCACTTTCCTCGAAAAACCTGTCACGCCTGCCGAATCAAACATGCAGACGCAAAAAAGCCGGGAATTTCCCGGCTGCCGCATCATACACCCGTTTTCTGAAAGGATCACCCCGCCAGGCGTTTTAGCCGCCAGGCGGGAGTGATGCCTACAGAATCACGGGCCGGTTACTTGGACTTTTCCAGGTAGCGGAAGAAGTCGCTGCTTGGGTCCAGCACCATGACGTCGGTTTTGTTCGCGAAGCTTTCACGGTAGGCGCGCAGGCTACGGTAGAACGCGTAGAACTCCTGGTCCTGGCCGTACGCCTTGGCGTAGATCGCCGCGGCTTGAGCATCACCATCACCACGCGCCTCTTCAGACTCGCGATAGGCTTCAGCCAACAGTACACGACGCTGACGATCGGCATCCGCACGGATCCCTTCCGCCAGTTCATTACCCTTGGCGCGGTGCTCACGGGCTTCACGCTCACGCTCGGTGCTCATACGCTCGAACACGCTGCGGTTCACTTCCTTCGGCAGGTCAATGGCCTTGACCCGAACATCGACCACTTCGATGCCCAGCTCTTTTTCCGCCATTGTGTTCAGCGAACGGGTGATATCCGCCATCAGCGCATCACGTTCACCAGATACCACCTCGTGCAGGGTGCGCTTACCAAACTGGTCACGCAGGCCCGACTCCAGACGGCGCGACAAACGCTCGTCGGCAATCTGCTTGAGGCCGGAAGTCGCGGTGTAGAAGCGCTCGGCATCCTTGACGCGCCACTTGGCGTAGGCGTCAACCATCACGGCTTTCTTTTCCAGGGTCAGGAAGCGCTGTGTCGGTGCATCCAGGGTCATCAGGCGGCCGTCGAACTTGCGCACCTGGTTCACGTAGGGGACTTTCACATGCAGGCCCGGCTGGACATCCGCCTGGACCACACGACCGAATTGCAGCAACACCGCGCGCTCGGTCTGAGACACGATGTAGAAGCAGTTCCAGGCAGCGATGACCACGACGACGCCCACAATCAGGGCGGTCAGCGATTTATTGCTCATCAACGACTCTCCCTGGTACGTGTTTGCTGTTGCAGCAAGTCAGCGGCCGCACGGGCGCTCGCTTCGTTGGCAGCGGCATTGGAACCGGTGGACGGTGCGCTGGTGCTGCTACGACCACCTTCGATCATCTTGTCCAGCGGCAGGTACAGCAGGTTGTTCTGCCCACCTTTGCTGCCGGTCACGAGGACCTTGCTGGTGTTGCTGAAGACTTCCTGCATGGTGTCCAGGTACAGACGCTCACGCGTGACTTCCGGAGCCTTGCGGTACTCGGCGACCAGCTTGGTAAAGCGATCCGCCTCACCCTTGGCGCGGGAGACCACTTCGTCGCGGTAACCGTTGGCATCTTCGAGGATGCGCTGGGCCTGACCACGGGCTTCCGGCACGACGCCGTTGGCATAGGTTTCAGCCTGGTTGCGCGAACGCTGCTCGTCTTCACGGGCGCGGATCACGTCATCGAAGGCTTCCTGCACTTCACGCGGTGCCGCTGCGCTCTGTACGTTCACCTGGGTAACGGTGATACCGGTGCGGTAGGTATCGAGGAACCGTTGCAGGCGCTCCTTGATTTCGCTGGCCATCAATTCACGACCTTCGGTCAGCACCTGGTCCATGGCGGTGGAACCCACCACGTGGCGCAGGGCGCTTTCGGTCGCGTGTTGCAGACTGATTTCCGGCTGATCAACGTTCAGCACGAAGTCCTGCAGGTTGCTGATCTTGTACTGCACGGTCAGCGGCACTTCGACGATGTTCTCGTCTTCGGTCAGCATCTGGCCCTGCTTGGTGTAGGCACGCTCACGCGTGACGTTCTCCATGTACTTCTTGTCGATCGGCGGGAAATAGATGTTCAGGCCGGGGCCGACTGTTTCGTAGTATTTGCCGAAGCGCAGCACCACGGCCTGCTCCTGCTCATCCACTACGTAAACGGCGCTGTACAGCCATACGGCCGCCAGCACGACAAGACCCAGGCCCAGCAGGCCGTAGCCGCCGCCCTTGCTTGTGCGACCGCCGTCGTCACCACCACGTTTTTTTCCACCACCGAACAACCCATTCAGGCTTTCCTGCAGCTTTCGGAAGGCCTCGTCGAGATCTGGTGGCCCCTTGCGGTCGCCATTATTGCGGCGTTTACCACCCCAAGGATCCTGATTATTCGAGTTGCCACCCGGCTCATTCCAAGCCATAGCGCTCTCCATCTGATAAAGCAAAGACGCACCCACGGCGCGCCGACCAATGCTACAGAATGCCTGCTACTGCGGCACAACCGCTTTCGGAGGCTTTTATTGCAAAGTGTGTTGTTCGATGAACTCTGTCGGTACGACACCCTCGCGGCTGACCAGCCGGTTGAGCTCCGAGCGCGGCAATCGAACGGCCAGCAAGCTGACCCCTTCTTCGTCGTGTTCTTCTTTCTGTACCGCGCCCAGCTCGAAAAACTGTGCACGCAGTCGAGCAAAACGCTGAGGCAAGCGCAAGGTGCCGACAAACAAATCACTGCCCAACAACTCGGCAATGGCCTGTTCAAGCAGCTCCAAACCACTCCCATCTCGCGCCGACAGCCAGACCCGCTGGGGCTTGCCGTTCTCGTCACGCTGGATTTGTGGCTCAACGCCTTCAAGCAAATCGAGTTTGTTATAGACCTCGAGGATCGGCAAGTCCTGGGCACCAATCTCACCCAGCACCACCATCACCTGCTCAATCTGCAGCATGCGATCCGGTTCGGCCGCATCGATCACGTGCAACAGCAGGTCGGAATTGCTCGACTCTTCGAGCGTAGACCGAAACGCCTCGACCAGTTTGTGTGGCAAGTGGCGAATAAAACCCACGGTGTCGGCCAGGACAATCGGCCCCAGGTCGTCGATATCCAGACGGCGCAAGGTCGGGTCCAGCGTGGCGAACAGCTGGTCGGCCGCGTACACGTCGGATTGGGTCACGTTGTTGAACAGCGTGGATTTGCCGGCGTTGGTATAGCCCACCAGGGACACGGTAGGGATATCCGCCCGCGAACGACCACGGCGCGATTGCTCACGCTGGCTGCGGACTTTTTCCAGGCGGCCCTTGATCTGGCGCAGGCGCACCCGCAGCAGACGTCGGTCGGTTTCGAGCTGGGTTTCACCCGGGCCACGCATGCCGATACCGCCACCCTGACGCTCAAGGTGAGTCCAGCCACGAACCAGCCGGGTGCTCATGTGGTCAAGCTGGGCCAGTTCAACCTGGAGCTTGCCTTCATGGGTACGGGCGCGCTGGGCGAAAATATCGAGAATCAGGCCGGTGCGGTCGATCACGCGACACTCGAAAACACGTTCGAGGTTACGTTCCTGACTGGGCGTGAGGGTGTGATTGAAGATCACCAGATCGGCTTCTTCAGCATGGACCAGGTCGCGCAGCTCCTCGACCTTGCCGCTGCCAATCAGGTATTTGGCGGTTGGCCGATGACGCGGTACGTTAAAAAACGCAACGGTCTCGGCGCCGGCCGAATTTGCCAACTCCTGAAACTCCTGCGGATCTTCGCGCGCCTCAGGGTCCTGTCCATCCAAGTGAACGAGGATTACTCGCTCACCACCACCGTGGCGCTCAAAGAACAAAGGAGACTCCTATCAGGCGTTACCTGGCTCAGCGTCACCCTGTTCATCACCGGCTGCGCTAGGCAGACGGATTGGACGAACTGGAACGACTGTCGAGATAGCGTGCTTGTAAACCATCTGGCTGACGGTGTTTTTCAGCAGGATCACGAACTGGTCGAACGACTCGATCGTGCCTTGCAGCTTGATACCGTTGACCAGGTAGATGGAAACCCCCACTTTCTCTTTACGTAAAGTATTCAAGTAAGGGTCTTGTAGCGAATGCCCTTTTGACATGTGCCGCACTCCTTTAAGGATCAATAATAAAAAATCGGAAAATAGATAGCTTATGGCCGTCACACCCCCAAGGATAGACGGCAATTGCAAGGACTCAGCTCAATATGGAGACCGTTCCCAAGTATTTCAAGGCGCGTGACAGATTGTCGCTGTCCAGGCTGTCCAACCAGTGCAAATCGCTCCAGCTGCGCAACCAGGTGAACTGGCGCTTCGCCAATTGGCGCGTGGCAATGATGCCGCGCTCCTGCATTTCGGCTGACGTCAGCTTGCCATCCAGATGATCCCAGACTTGTCGGTAACCTACAGCACGTATCGAAGGCAGCCCCGGATGCAGGTCACCTCTTGAACGCAGTGCTACGACCTCGTCTACAAACCCCTGTTCCAACATAATTGTGAATCTTTGTGCAATTCGTTCATGCAGCACCTGGCGATTTGCCGGAGCGATGGCCAGATTCGCCACAGTATAGGGCAAATGTGACCGACCAGATGCGCCTGCGTCAGCACTTTGCGCACTTTGTTTCAGCCGGTGTTCAGTCATGGTCTGCCCGCTCACACGCCAGACTTCCAGGGCGCGAGTGAGGCGCTGGGGGTCATTGGGGTGAATGCGTGCGGCGGATACCGGGTCCACCGCCGCCAATTGGTCGTGCAGGGCTTGCCAGCCAAGGCGTGCCGCCTCTTCCTCAAGCTCGGCGCGCACTTGGGCGTCAGCGGGGGGCATATCCGCCAGACCTTCCTGCAAAGCCTTGTAATAGAGCATCGTACCGCCCACCAGCAGCGGGATATTGCCGCGCGCGGTGATCTCGGCCATGGCCGCCAGGGCATCGGTGCGAAAATCCGCCGCCGAATAGCTCTCGGACGGGTCGATGATGTCAATCAAGGCATGCGGATATCGGGCCAACAGCTCCCTGGAAGGCTTGGCGGTGCCGATGTCCATGTCCCGGTAAACCAGGGCAGAGTCGACACTGATCAGCTCGCACGGCAGCACCTTGGTCAGCTCGATGGCCAGGTCGGTCTTGCCGGCGGCCGTGGGGCCCATCAGGAAGATCGCGGGGGGCAAGGCACTCATCAACGACCGCGCAGGAACAGTTTGTCCAGATCGTCCAGGCCCATCTGGGTCCAGGTCGGCCGGCCATGGTTGCATTGGCCGCTGCGCTCGGTGTTTTCCATATCGCGCAGCAGTCCGTTCATTTCCGGCAGGGCCAGCCGGCGGTTGGCGCGAATCGCACCGTGACAGGCCATGGTGCCAAGCAACTCGTTGATATGCGCCTGGATACGGTCACTGGTGCCGTACTCCATCAGGTCGGCCAGCACGTCAGCCACCAAACGGTTGGCCTCGGCTTGCTTGAGCAAGGCAGGAATCTGGCGGATCGCCAGGGTTTCCGGGCCCAGCCGTTGCAGTTCGAAACCCAGTTTCTGGAACACGCTGTGGTGCTCTTCAGCGCAATCGGCTTCACGCTGGCTGACCGCCAGGGATTCCGGCACCAGCAGCGGCTGGCCGCTCAGCCCTTCGCTGGCCATGGCGATCTTCAGGCGCTCGTACATGATCCGCTCATGGGCGGCGTGCATGTCCACCAGCACCAGCCCGTGGGCGTTTTCCGAAAGGATGTAGATGCCCTTGAGCTGCGCCAACGCGTAGCCCAGCGGCGGAATATCACCACCGCCTTCAGGCAAGGCCACCGCGCTCGGCTCGGCACCCGGCAGCGGCGCAAAAAATTCACGATAGGCGGCCTGCGCCTCGGCCACCGGCACGGCCGATTGCGCACGCGGGGTGTATTGGTACTGGTAACCCGCACCCGCACCGGCGCCAGGCGCGGTGTAACTCGGCTGCGGCTGCGGCGATTGCAGCAGGTTGCCAGCCAGGCTCATTTCGCCTTGAGGGCCGAACTCGCCGGCTTCCGGACCGCTCGGACGAACCACTGCCGTCACAATCGGCGCAGACAGCTGATCATCCGGGCGCACATCGCCCAAGGCGCGGTGCAAGGTGCCATACAGGAAGTCATGCACCATGCGCCCGTCACGGAAGCGCACTTCGTGCTTGGTCGGGTGCACGTTGACGTCGACCACCGACGGGTCGACCTCAAAAAACAGCACAAACGTCGGGTGCCGCCCGTTGAACAACACATCGCGATAGGCTTGGCGCACCGCGTGGGCCACCAGTTTGTCGCGCACAGCGCGGCCATTTACAAAAAAAATACTGCAAATCCGCCTGGCTACGGGAGAAAGTCGGCAAACCCACCCAGCCCCACAGGCGCAGGCCATTACGCTCGATTTCAATCGGCAGCGCCTGCTCCAGGAACCCCGCGCCGCAGATGGCCGACACACGCCGGGCACGCGCCGCATCATCATGGGCTTCGTGCAGGCTGAGGATGGTCTTGCCGTTATGGCGCAAATGAAACGCCACATCAAAGCGCGCCAGGGCCAGACGCTTGATGACTTCTTGCAGGTGATCGAATTCGGTTTTTTCGGCCTTGAGGAATTTACGCCGCGCCGGGGTGTTGAAGAACAGGTCGCGCACTTCAACCGAGGTGCCCACCGGATGCGCAGCCGGCTGGACCCGTGGAGCCATGTCACGGCCTTCGGTTTCCACCTGCCAGGCCTGCTCGGCGCTGCGGGTGCGCGAGGTCAGGGTCAGGCGGGCCACCGAGCTGATGGAAGCCAACGCCTCACCACGAAAGCCCAGGCTCATTACCCGCTCCAGGTCTTCCAGGTCGCGGATCTTACTGGTGGCGTGACGGGCCAGGGCCAGCGGCAGGTCATCCGAGGAGATGCCGCTGCCATCGTCGCGCACGCGCAGCAGCTTGACGCCACCCTGCTCCACGTCGACATCAATGCGCTTGGCGCCGGAGTCGATGCTGTTCTCCAGCAGCTCCTTGATCACCGAAGCAGGGCGTTCAACCACCTCGCCCGCCGCAATCTGGTTGGCGAGGCGCGGGCTGAGCAGTTCGATGCGCGAGCCGCTATTCAAGACTGATTCGCTCATTACTGTGCCGCCAATTCAGTGCCGGGGATGGTCAACATCTGGCCGACCTTCAATTCATCGGACTTCAGGTTATTGGCGCTGCGCAACGTTGCGGGCGAGACCTGGAAGCGCACGGCCAGCATGGCCAGGGTGTCGCCGGGCTGCACCCGGTGATCACGCGGGCCTTGGGCGATTTTCCCGGAATCGCGCAACCAGGCGATATACGTGCCCGGCGGCGGGTTCTGCTGGAAGAACTGGCGAACACCGGCGCTGATCGAACGCGCCAGGGCCTGCTGATGGCTGGCGCTGGCCAGCTTCGAGGCTTCGTTGGAGTTGGAGATAAACCCGGTTTCCACCAGGATCGACGGGATATCCGGCGATTTCAACACCATGAACCCGGCCTGCTCCACACGCTGTTTGTGCAGCGAGGTCACGCGACCGATATTGCTCAACACCTTCTGGCCGACGTTCAAGCTGGAGGTCAGCGAAGCGGTCATCGACAGGTCGAGCAGTACGCCAGCGAGCATTTTGTCTTTGTCATCGAGGGACACGTTGCCGGCCCCGCCGATCAAGTCGGAACGGTTTTCGCTGTCGGCCAGCCAACGAGCGGTCTCGGAAGTAGCGCCGCGGTCCGACAGGGCAAACACCGAGGCGCCGAAAGCAGCGGCCGACGGTGCGGCGTCGGCGTGGATCGAGACAAACAGGTCGGCGCCCTTCTTGCGGGCGATTTCGGTACGGCCGCGCAATGGAATGAAATAGTCGCCGGTACGGGTCAGCTCGGCGCGGTAGCCTTTCATGCCGTTGATCTGGCGCTGCAGCTCGCGGGCGATGGCCAATACCACGTCTTTTTCATGCTGGCCACGCGAACCGGAGGCGCCCGGATCTTCGCCGCCATGGCCGGCGTCGATCACCACGATGATGTCGCGCTTGCCGGCCGGGGCCGGAGGCGGCGGCGGCAATTTGACCTGGGGTTGCGACGGGTTGACCGGCACCGCAGGCACCGTGGCCACGCTCGGGGTCGGCGCAGGCGGCGGCGCGGCATCGGCGGCGTTGTCGAACAGGTCGACCACCAGCCGGTTGCCATACTGGGCATTCGGGGCCAGGGAGAAGCTTTTGGGGGTCACGACTTTTTTCAGGTCGATAACCACGCGCAGGTCGGTCGGCGTACGCTGGGCCGAGCGCATGGCGGTAATCGGCGTGTTGGCGGTGGAGACTTTCAAGGGCGCCGCCAGGGTCGCACCGTTGATGTCGATCACCAGGCGATCAGGCGCCGTCAGGGTAAAGACGCTGTGCTGGACCGGGCCAGACAGGTCGAACACCAGTCGCGTGTTATCCGGCGCTCGCCACAGGCGAACACTTTTCACCTGTGAAGCAGCCAGAGCATTGACAGTCATTGCCGCAAGCAACACCCCTACGACAGTAACCAACGCGCGAAAGCGCATACCTAACCCCATCAATTATTTGAATTCCAATGCCAAAGCGGCGCACCACGACTGGCCGCGCACGCTCTGGGGCAACAACTTCAGCTGACGTCCATGCTCATGCGGCGTAATGGTAATGGTCAGGTCCGGCTTTGGCAAAAAGCCTGTGCCTTTATCTGGCCACTCGATCAGGCACAGCGCGTCCTCATCGAAGTAATCACGGATGCCCATGTACTCCAGCTCTTCGGGGTCCACCAGGCGGTAGAGGTCGAAGTGAAACGCACGAATCTCCCCGATCTCGTAGGGCTCAACCAACGTGAATGTCGGGCTTTTTACCGCGCCGGTGTGCCCCAGGCCGCGAATAATCCCACGGGACAAAGTGGTCTTGCCCGCCCCCAGGTCGCCCTCAAGAAAGATCAACCCCACCCCGCCCGTGACCTGCGCAATGCGATGACCGAACGCCACCATGGTGTCTTCATCGGCCAGGAAAAGAATTACTTCAGGCACGGCGACTGCTCCTCCAGCAATTGACGAATGGCGGGGATCAGATCGCCGGCAGCCAGCCCGCGACCAAAGGTGCCTTGGCGATCCCCCGCTGTTGCGTGTAACCACACGGCCAGGCAACTGGCGTCGTACGCCGGCATGCCTTGGGCCAGCAACGCGCCCACCAGGCCGGCCAACACATCGCCCAGACCCGCGGTCGCCATGGCTGGGTGGCCTTGATCACATCGCGAAACACGTCCGTCCGGGCTGGCGATCAAACTGCCAGCACCCTTGAGGATAGCCACTGCATTGAATGTCTGACTCAACGCGCGCGCCACCTTAAGACGATCGGCCTGAACCTCGGCTGTCGAAATGCCCAACAAGCGTGCTGCCTCGCCCGGATGCGGGGTGATCACGCAGTTGGCCGGCAGGCTGACGCTGCCCGTGGCCAGCTGGTTCAAGGCGTCTGCATCCCAGACTTGCGGCTGCGTAGCGTTGGCGGCGACCGAGAGCAGGCTTTTGCCCCAGGACGCGTCACCCAGGCCAGGGCCAATCACGATCACCGAGATGTTTTCCAACAGCCCCATCAACTGGTTGGCCGAGCTCACGCCGAGGGTCATGACCTCTGGCAGGCGGGCCAACGCAGCGGGTACGTGCTCCGCGCGAGTCGCCAGCGATACCATGCCTGCGCCACTGCGCAGGGCACTTTCGGCGCTCAGTAGCGCGGCGCCACCAAAGCCGCGGTCGCCGCCGATGACCAGCAGGTGGCCGAACTGGCCCTTATGGGCGTCCGGGGAACGCGCAGCCAGTTGCGGCAAATGGCCGTGCAACAGCGGCTGTACGTCGGTTATTACGTGTTTTGTCTGCGGCATGCGTCTTCAAGCTCCGATGTCTGGCAGAATTATACCTATCTAACCTGCGGTTTCCCTTGTCTCATGCCTGCCATCACCACCGATCTGCCCGCCCTCGCCCAATCGATCAAAGACTGGGGCCGCGAGCTGGGCTTTCAGCAAGTCGGCATCAGCGGCCTGGACCTGGCCGAGCATGAACAGCATCTGCAACGCTGGCTCGACGCGGGCTACCACGGCGAGATGGAATACATGGGCGCCCACGGCAGCAAACGCTCACATCCCGACGAACTGGTGCCGGGCACCTTGCGCGTGGTGTCGCTGCGCATGGATTACCTGCCAGGCGACACCCAGATGGCGCAGCTGCTGGCAAAGCCGGAAAAAGCCTACATCTCCCGTTACGCCTTGGGCCGCGATTACCACAAGCTGATCCGCAAGCGCGTGCAGCAATTGGCCGACCGTATCCAGGCGCAAATCGGCCCCTTCGGTTTTCGTGCCTTTGTCGACAGCGCGCCGGTGCTGGAAAAAGCCATCGCCGAACAGGCCGGACTCGGCTGGATCGGCAAAAACACTCTGGTGCTCAATCGCAAGGCCGGCAGTTATTTCTTCCTCAGCGAGCTGTTTGTCGATTTGCCGTTGCCGGTAGATCCCCCTCATACCACCGAGCACTGCGGCCGCTGCACCGCCTGCCTGGATATTTGCCCCACCAATGCCTTCGTCGGCCCCTATGTGCTGGATGCGCGACGCTGCATTTCCTACCTGACCATCGAACTCAAAAGTGCAATCCCGGAAGACTTGCGCCCACTGATCGGCAATCGCGTATTCGGCTGCGATGACTGTCAGATCGTTTGCCCGTGGAATCGTTTCGCACGGCCTACCGCCGAAAGCGATTTCAAGCCACGGCACAATCTGGATAACGCCGAGCTGGCCGAACTGTTTATGTGGGACGAGGATAAATTCCTCAGCAGCACCGAAGGTTCGCCGCTACGCCGCGCCGGTTATGAGCGCTGGCTGCGCAACCTGGCCGTGGGCCTGGGCAATGCGCCGTCGAGCATTCCGGTGCTGGAAGCCTTGAAGGCGCGCCGGGATTACCCCTCGGAACTGGTGCGCGAACATGTGGAATGGGCGTTGAACCAGCACGCCGAGCGCTAGTGCACGTCGTCGTTGTAGACGAACTTGGGCATTTCCCAGTGAAACCGTATCGCCAGCAGGCGTAAGAGAAAGCCGCTGAACAGGGTCAGCAGAATCGCTTGCTCACTGGGCAGTTCCAGATAAAGGCACAGCAGGTAGAACCAGGCGGCGAGGAACGACACGCTGGCATATAGCTCACGGCGGAAGATCAGTGGGATATCGTTGCAGAAAATGTCCCGCAGGATGCCGCCGAAGACGCCGGTGATCACCCCGCTGACCGAAGCCACCAACATGCCGTGGCCCATTTCCAGGGCGGTCATGCAGCCGATCAGGGTAAAGGCCACCAGGCCCACGGCGTCCAGCGCCAGGAACAGCGAACGCAGGTGGCGCATCAGCGGTGCGATAAAGATCGTCACCAGGGCGGCGATGGAGGTCAGCACCAGGTATTCCGGGTGCTTGACCCAGGTCAGCGGGTAATGCCCCAGCAGCACATCGCGCACCGAACCGCCACCCAGCGCCGTCACACACGCAATCAGCACTACACCGAACCAGTCCATGCCGCGCCGCCCGGCGGACAGCGCGCCGGTCATGGCTTCGGCGGTGATGGCGATGAGGTAGAGCATCAGCAGCATGATGGCGATCCTTGCAAAGAGGCGCGCAGTCTAATCATTTGATGATGGCACCAAAAGGGGGCGCAAGGCGAAAGACCGTGTCGACTGCATCGCAGGCAAGCCAGCTCCCACACTTTAAGCTGTGAACACATTCAAACGTGGGAGCGGGCTTGCTCGCGAAAGCGCCAGGCCAGGCGCCAGACATTCAAGCCTTGATGAAATGCTTGCGGTAATGCTGCAACTCGGCGATCGACTCGCGAATATCATCCAGTGCCAGGTGGGTGCTGCCTTTATGGAAACTGTCTTTGACTTCCGGCGCCCAGCGCGCAGCCAGCTCTTTCAGAGTGGACACGTCGAGGTTGCGATAGTGGAAGTAGCTTTCCAGCCCCTTCATGTGCGTATAAAGGAAGCGCCGGTCCTGGCAGATGCTGTTGCCGCAGATCGGCGACTTGCCCTTGGGCACCCACTTTTCCAGGAAGGCGATGGTTTCGGCTTCGGCCTCGGCCATGCTGATGCGGCTGTCGCGCACGCGCTGGGTCAGGCCGGAGTTGCCGTGGGTGCGGGTGTTCCACTCGTCCATGGTGGCCAGCACCGCGTCGCTGTGGTGGATGGCGATCACCGGACCTTCGGCCAAGGTGTTGAGGTTGCTGTCGGTGACAATGGTGGCCATCTCGATGATGACGTCGGTGTCGGGGTTCAGACCGGTCATTTCCAGATCGATCCAAATCAGGTTCTGTGGGTTTTGCATGGCTTGATTCTCTTGGCACCTTGGCGTAGCTGCGCAGTTTAGCAGGCGGGGGCGTGCTAGACTCGCGACCGTTTTACCCAACCTTTGCATTATCGACACGGAACACCAATGGCCAAACGCCAGCTCAATCGTCGCCAAAACTGGCGCATCGAAAAGATTCAAGGTGAGCGCGCCGCTCGCGCCGCCAAACGTGAATCCTCCGCCGTAGAAGCACTCGAGGGCGGCGACCTGGGCCCCGAACAAACGGGCCTGGTGATCGCGCACTTTGGTGTGCAGGTCGAAGTCGAGGCGCTCGAAGGCGAACTCGCAGGCTCTGTGTTCCGTTGCCACTTGCGCGCCAACCTGCCTGCGCTGGTGACCGGCGACCAAGTGGTGTGGCGTGCGGGCAACCAGGGTATCGGCGTGATCGTCGCCCAATTGCCGCGTACCACCGAACTGCGTCGCCCCGACAGCCGTGGCCAACTCAAGCCGGTGGCGGCCAACGTCGACATGATCGTGATCGTGTTCGCGCCACTGCCCGAGCCCCATGCCAACCTGATCGACCGCTACCTGGTCGCGGCCGAGCATGCCGGTATCCGCCCGCTGTTGCTGCTGAACAAATTCGACCTGATCGACGAGCAGAACGCCCCGGCGCTCAACGCGCTGCTGGCGGTGTACCGCACATTGGGCTACCCGGTGCTGGAGGTTTCGGCGCATCACGGCAATGGCATGGAACAGCTGCAACAGCAGCTGGATGGGCGGATCAGCGTGTTTGTCGGCCAGTCGGGCGTGGGCAAGTCGTCGCTGGTCAACAGCCTGCTGCCGGAAGTCGACACCCGCGTGGGGCCGCTGTCGGAGCTGTCAGGCCAGGGCACCCACACCACCACCACCGCACGGTTGTTCCACTTCCCCGGCGGCGGTGAGCTGATCGACTCCCCCGGCATCCGCGAGTTCGGCCTCGGCCACGTGAGCCGCAGCGATGTGGAAGCGGGCTTCATCGAGTTCAACGACCTGATCGGCACCTGCCGTTTTCGCGACTGCAAACACGACCGCGAGCCGGGCTGTGCATTGCTCAAGGCCCTGGAAGACGGCCGCGTGCAGCAGCAGCGAATGAACAGCTATCGGTCGATTATTGCGAGCTTGCCCGAAAGCAGTTACTAACTCGCACTGCTGACAGCGTGGCGAGCGGGCTTGTTGTGCAGAGCGGGCTTTTCGTGGCGAGCGGGCTTGCCCGCGTTGGGCCGCGAAGCGGCCCTGAAAACCAGGCGACGCAGAGTATCTGATACACCGTGTTCTGTTTTATCTGGGGCTGCTTCGCAGCCCAACGCGGGCAAGCCCGCTCGCCACAACAAGCCTGCTCGCCACAACGGCCGCCTAGGTACCCGTCTTGGGCGCCGTAGGGTCTTTCACGCCGCCGTCATCAAACAGGTTCAGCTTCTGGCGCAGCTCGTGCGCCGGCAACGGCTCCTGCCCTGCCGGGATCGCGTTCGGGTCGGTAGGCACTTCACCTGGCGCGCCTGCACCTGGGGTTGGCACTGCGGATGGCGGCTGATCACCTTCGATCGCACGCTGGGCCTTTTTGGTCAGCACGACGATATCGATGCGGCGGTTGATCGGGTTGAACGGGTCTTTGTGATCAAACAGCTGCGACGACGCAAAACCCACCACGCGTGCCACTTGCGGGTCCGGATAGCTGCCGGCCACCAATGCACGGCGTGCAGCGTTGGCGCGGTTGGCCGAAAGCTCCCAGTTGCCGAAGTCGCCCTGGCCCGCATAGGGCTTGGCGTCGGTGTGGCCGCTGATGCTGATCTTGTTCGGCACCGCCTTGATGGTGTCGGCCATGGCCAGCAGGATGTCTTCAAAGTAAGGCTTGAGCCGCGCACTGCCGGAGTCGAACATCGGCCGGTTGGCGGCGTCCGTAATCTGGATGCGCAAGCCGTCAGGCGTGATCTCGAACGAAATCTGGTCCTTGAATTTCAGCAGCTGCGGGTTTTCCTCAACCTTGGTCTGCAACTCTTGCAGCAACAACTCCAGGCGTTCCTGCTCGACCTGCTCAGCCATGGCTTCGACGGTATCGCGCTCGATCGGGATTTTTCCTGCGGCGCTTCGGTCTTCACTTCCGGGTTGATGGTGCGCTCCGGCGCCAGTTGCGGCGAGCCACCCAGGTCGATCACGAAAGGCGTGCCGCTTTCCGAGAAACCAATCGGGTCTTTGAAGTAGCCGGCGATGGCAATCTTCTGCTCGGGCGTAGCGGTGGACATCAGCCACAGCACCAGGAAGAACGCCATCATCGCCGTCGCAAAGTCGGCGAAGGCGATTTTCCAGGCGCCGCCATGGTGCCCCGCAGCGAAGCGCTTGACGCGCTTGATGATTATCGGCTGGTTGTTTTCCATGGCTTAGCGACCGCGAACCGCTTGTTCCAGCTCGGCGAAGCTTGGGCGGTGCTTGGGGTAAAGCACTTTACGACCGAACTCCACCGCCAGCGATGGCGGCATGCCGGAAGCTGACGCCACCAGGCTGGCCTTGATCGACTCGTACAGATTGATTTCTTCCTTGGCATCGTGAGCCAGGGAAGTCGCCAACGGGCCGAAGAAGCCATAGGCCGCGAGAATACCGAAGAACGTACCCACCAGCGCCGCACCCACGTGCATGCCGATGGCGGCCTGGTCACCCTCGCCCAGCGAGGCCATGGTTACCACGATACCGAGTACCGCCGCGACGATACCGAAACCGGGCATGCCGTCGGCGATGCCGGTCACCGCGTGGGAGGGATGCTCCAGCTCTTCTTTGAGGCTGAACAATTCCATGTCGAACAAGCCTTCCAGCTCATGCGGGGCCATGTTGCCCGAGGACATGATGCGCAGGTAATCGCAGATGTAGGCGGTCATGCGCTCGTCTTTGAGCACGGCCGGGTACTTGGCGAAAATCGGGCTGGCCGCAGCGTCTTCGATGTCGGCCTCGATGGCCATCATGCCTTCGCGGCGGCTCTTGTTGAGGATCTCGTAAACCAGGCCCAACACCTCCAGATAGAAGGTGTGCGTGAAGCGCGAGCCGAACATGCCCAGCGACTTCTTGATCACGTGCATGGTCATGTAGCCGGGGTTCGCCTGCAGGAAAGCACCCAGTGCCGCACCACCGATAATCATCACCTCGAAAGGCTGAATCAGCGCAGCAATTTTACCGTGGGACAGGACGTACCCGCCGAGCACGCTTGCGAAGACGACGATGATGCCGATAATTTTAGCCATAGGAGATGAGTACTTGCGCCGTCGGGTTCATGGACATATTGGGTGTAGCAGAAAACTCTTGTTCTACTTATCGGCAAAACTGCGCCAGACTATAGGCCGTTAAGGCGAAAAGCCAGTTCGGCCCACTCCGGGCGTGTAGACCGCAAGTGATGATCGCGCCCCAATCATGGCTAATGAAACGACAGTCCCAACTGCAAAACCCAACTCGCTCGCCGCTTGGATCAAGCGCCTGGACGATGTGCTGCTGCCCGTTCCCCAGGCCAGCCACGACCGAGTGTGCAAGGCCATCCGCGACAGCCGCAGCTCGTTGCGAGATATTGCCGAGCTGATGCAAAACAGCCCGGCCCTGGTGCTCAGCGTGATGCGCGAGGCCAACAGCCACACCCATGGCAGCATGACGGCGCCGGCGGAAAACCTCGAAGTGGCACTCAACCGCCTGGGCCTCAAGCGCGCCGAAGAACTGCTGGCGCGCCTGCCCTCGGTGCCCGATCAAGAGATTCCCGTGGCCTTGCGCCAACTGCTGCTGGTCAGCCAGCACGCTTCGCAGCAAGCCAACGGCTTGTTCGGCAGCCGCCTGGCGCGGCTGTGGCAAGACATCCACTGGGGCAGCCTGCTGTTTCTGTCGCCGCTGTGGCCGATGGCGGTGGCCTACCCCAAGCTCCTGGAAGAATGGGAGTTGCGGGTTATCCACAAAGGCCAACCGGCACGCGCTGTCGAGCAGGAATTGTTCGGCGTGCGCCTGCTGGATCTGTGCCTGGGGCTGACCGAAACCTGGCACCTGCCGATCTGGGTATCCCAGGGCTATACCTTGCTGCGCAACGAGCAACGCTTGCTGGTCCGAGCGCTGCATATCGCCCGCGAAGATGACCCGCTGCGCCATCAGCAATTGCTCGACGCCGAACCCAACCTGCGCCGCTGGCTGAACCAGCCGGCCAATACCGTGTTGCTGGCCAACGGCCTGGCGATGTCGGCCCAGGAATCCTGGACCTGCCCGCACACCGAACGCTGGCAATACCTGACCGCGCTGTACCTGCAACAGCCGCTGAGCGACGTGCAGCAACAGGTACACCAGCAAGCCGTGACCAGTGCCCGCAGCACCCTGATGCCCGACCTCTGGCACCCGGCGCTGTCGCTGATCTGGCCGTGGCATGTGCAAAAGATTCATCGTGGCCTGCTGCCGGCACCGCCGCCTACCGCCGAGTCCCTGGCCGTGTGGCGCAAGCGCTGCACCGAATTGCTGGTGGAGCCGAGCCGCTTTGCCAACGCCATGCACCTGACCACTTGCGCACGCGAGGCCCTGGTGGCCAGCGGCATGCAGCGGGTCATGCTGCTGATGACCGATCGCGCCCAGAGCACCTTGCGTGTGCATCAGGTGGACGGCCTGCCGAAGGATGCCGCCAACCTGAGCCTGGATGTGGTCAACAGCACCCTGCTGCAGCGCCTGCTGGAAAAATCCGCCCAGGTGCGCCTCAACCCGGAAAACCATGCCCAGTTCTCGGCGTTGCTGCCGCCAATCCTGCGTCGCCTGTTTACCGGTGAGCACCTGCTGCTGCGCTCCTTGAGCTGCAACGGCAAGGTGGTGATGCTGATGGTCGCCGACCAGGGCGGCGGGCCGTTCTCGGAAACCACCGTGCAAGCCTTCGGCAAAACCGCCCAATGCATCGAAAAAGCCCTGCACAGCTTTACCAACCGCAGCGCCTGATGCTTGCGCTACAATCGCCCTCCTTTATCGCCAACATTTGTGCCCAGGAGACCTCACATGCCTGACTTCTCTGGCTTGCCGCTGGTGATCGAATCCAGCGACCTGCTTGGTCGCCTCGATGCCGAACAGCTGATTCTGGTGGACCTCACCAGTGCCGCCCGCTACGCCGAAGGGCACATCCCCGGCGCGCATTTCGTTGACCCCAAACGCACGCAACTGGGCCAGCCGCCAGCACCCGGCCTGCTGCCGCAAAAGGCGGATCTGGAAAAGCTCTTCGGCGAACTGGGCCATACCCCGGATGCCACCTACGTGGTCTATGACGACGAAGGCGGTGGCTGGGCCGGGCGGTTTATCTGGATGCTCGACGTGATCGGCCACCAGAAATACCACTACCTCGACGGCGGCCTGCTGGCGTGGCTGGAAGAAAAACACCCGGTCTCCACCGACGTGCCCGCCCCCGTCGGCGGCCCGGTCAGCCTGACCTTGCATGACGGCCCCACCGCGACCCGCGAATACCTGCAAAGCCGCCTCGGTGCGGCCGACCTGGGCATCTGGGACGCACGCGGCCCGCTGGAATATTCCGGCGAAAAAGTGCTGGCGGCCAAGGGCGGGCACATCCCCGGCGCGGTGAATTTCGAATGGACCGCCGGCATGGACAAGGCGCGCAACCTGCGCATCCGCCGTGACATGCCGCAGATCCTCGAAGACCTCGGGCTGACCCGCGATAAAGAAATCATCACCCACTGCCAGACTCACCACCGCTCTGGCTTCACCTACCTGGTGGCCAAGGCGCTCGGTTATCCGCGAGTCAAAGGTTATGCCGGTTCGTGGGGCGAATGGGGCAACCACCCCGACACCCCCGTTGAGATTTAAGGTTTAAGGACAGTTAATGAAAAAGCAGTTGTTTATCCTCAGCCAGTACCTGCTGCCGCACCACCTGCTGTCGCGGTTGGCCGGCTGCATTGCCGAGTGCCGCGTGCGCTGGTTCAAAAATGCCTTCACCACGTGGTTCGCCAAGCGTTATCAGGTGGACATGTCCCAGGCGCTGGTAGAAGACGTGACCGCCTACGAGCACTTCAACGCCTTCTTCACCCGCGCCTTGAAAGACGGCGCCCGCCCACTGGATCAAACCCCGGGCGCGGTACTCAGCCCAGCCGACGGTGCGGTCAGCCAGCTTGGCCCGATCGAGCATGGCCGGGTGTTCCAGGCCAAAGGCCACAGCTTCAGTGTGCTGGAACTGCTGGGTGGCGATGCCGCCGTTGCTGCGCCGTTTATGGGCGGTGATTTCGCCACCATTTACCTGTCGCCGAAGGATTACCACCGCGTGCATATGCCGCTGGCCGGCACCCTGCGTGAGATGGTCTACGTACCGGGCCGGATTTTCTCGGTGAACCAGACCACCGCCGAAAACGTGCCTGAGCTGTTTGCGCGCAACGAGCGCGTTGTGTGCCTGTTCGACACTGAACGCGGCCCGATGGCTGTAGTGTTGGTGGGTGCGATGATCGTGGCGTCGATTGAAACCGTGTGGGCCGGGCTGGTGACGCCGCCCAAGCGCGAGCTGAAAACCTTCCGCTACGACGAGGCCGCACGCGCGCCGATCCATCTGGAAAAAGGTGCGGAGCTGGGCCGCTTCAAGCTGGGCTCGACCGCCATCGTGCTGTTCGGGCCGGATCAGATTAAGTGGGCGCAAGAGCTGGTGGCGGGTACGCCGGTGCAGATGGGCCAGGGTATTGCACTGCCAAAAGCCTGACCCCCAGCAGTTTTGAAGCTGGCACCCCTTCAATGTGGGAGCTGGCTTGCCTGCGATGACGACGGTGAATCCAACACCGCTATCGCAGGCAAGCCTGCTCCCACATTGGTTTTGTGTCGCTCAGAGCTGCCCGTCCCGGTCGCGAAAGCCCAGCAGATACAACACACCGTCCAGCCCCAACGTCGAAATCGCCTGCTTGGCCGACTGCTTCACCAACGGCTTGGCACGGAACGCTACGCCCAGCCCGGCAATCGCCAGCATCGGCAAGTCATTGGCGCCGTCGCCGACCGCAATGGTCTGCTCCAGTCGCAAACCTTCCTTGTGGGCCAGCTCCTTCAGCAAGTCCGCCTTGCGCTGTGCATCGACAATTGGCTCAACCGCCACGCCAGTCACCTTGCCATCCACCACTTCCAACTCGTTGGCGAACACGTAGTCGATACCCAGCTTGGCCTGTAATTGCTTGGCGAAGTAGGTGAAACCACCGGACAGGATCGCGGTCTTGTAGCCCAGGCGCTTGAGTTCAGCGAACAGGGTTTCGGCGCCTTCGGTCAGGCGCAGCGACGCGCCGATCGAGTCCAGCACGCTCACATCCAGGCCCTTGAGCAGTGCCAGGCGCTCCTTGAAGCTGGCACGGAAATCCAGCTCACCGGCCATGGCGCGCTCGGTAATTTCAGACACTTGCGCGCCCACACCGGCAGCCTTGGCCAACTCGTCGATGACTTCGGCTTCGATCAGCGTGGAATCCATGTCGAACACCGCCAAACGCCGATTGCGACGGAACAGCGAATCTTCCTGGAAGGCAATATCCACATTCAGCTCCTGGGCTACGCTCAGGAATTCGGCGCGCAGGGCTTGCGGGTCGGCCGGCTCACCGCGCACCGAGAACTCGATGCAGCCCTTGCCTTTGTCCGCCGGGGTGTCCAAGGGCATGCGGCCCGACAGACGGTCGATATGGTCGATATTCAAGCCGTACTGCGCCGTAATAGAGCTGACGCGCTGCAACTGTTCGGCGGTTACCTTGCGGGTCAGCAGGGTCACGATATGGCGTTTTTTGCCCTGACCTTCCACCCAGTGCTGGTAATCCGCCTCGGAGACCGGGGTGAAACGCACCTGTTGGTCCAGCTTATACGCCGTAAACAGGATGTCCTTGAGCACGGACGACGCCTGCTCGGTGCTCGGAATCTCGACGAGGATGCCGAACGACAGGGTGTCGTGGATCACCGCCTGGCCGATGTCGAGAATGTTCACACCACCCTGGGCCAGAACACCGGTAATGGCGGCGGTGAGACCCGGTCGGTCAACACCTGTGATGTTTATCAGGACAATTTCGCGCAAGGCGCACCCCCAGGCTGGAAAAAAACCGCATTCTACCCACTTTCAGTGACCATCGGGCACAGCCAGCGCTTTGCCGGTTCTAGGGCTGTCGCTATACTGCGCGTCAACTTCACGGACCAAGAGCCGAGCGCAAGTGAACCGGCCCACGCCAGTAAAAACCGATAACTTCTTTCTGCTGATCTTCCGGGCACTGCGCCACCGCCGTGTACCGATCGCATTACGCATCGCCAGCCATAACGTGATCCTGGTCGCTCTGGCCCTGGTGATCTATGCCTGCGTGATGGGTTTGCAGTTCAAGCAGGCCATGCACGAGCAGGCCGACGCCCTGGGCGAGAGCCTGACCACCCAGACCGCTACGTCGGCGACCGAGCTGCTGGTGTCCAACGACATTCTCAGCCTCAACGTGCTGCTCAACAACCTGACCAAGAACCCGCTGGTGGCCCACGCCGCCATCTACAGCGTGGACAACCGGATCATGGCCGAAGCCGGGCAGCGCCCGAAAAACGGCCTGCTGGGCGAAGCCGAAGGTTTGTACCAGAGCAATATTACGTTTCAGGATGTGAAGGCCGGCCAACTGCGTATCAGCCTCGACATGCAGCAGTTCCAGCAGCCGATGACCATCAGCCTGCAGAGCATGGGCATTCTCAGCGCCATCCTGCTGGCATTGGCCCTGGCCTTGAGCCTGCGCCTGGGTCGGCATATCTCCACGCCACTGATGCAGCTGCGCATCTGGCTGCGCGATATCGACGAACACACCCCGGCCACCGACCGCCAGGATGAGATCGGCGACCTTGCGCGCCAGCTCCACGCCAGCTTCGCACCGGAACCGATGGTGCGCGAGGTTGAGCCCGAGCCTGAGTTCGACGAGACCGAGTACGACGACGAACCTGAGTTTGAAGTGCGAGACCTGCGCGACCCGGGCTTTGACGAAAGCGCCCCGGTGGCGGGCTTGAAACCTGCCACCCGCCAGGCATTCAAGGCCGAAGAAGACGAGCTGGACGGCGAAGACCCATTCGCCGACCTGCGCGACACCTCGGCCAACAGCCCGGCCGTCGCGCCCAAGCCTGTACCCGCACGCAATGCCGAGCCCCAGCACAGCGCCGTGCTGGCTGTGCAATTGGGTGCCCAGGACCAGTTGCGTCGCCTGCCCCGCGCCCGCCTCACCGAATTGCTGGAACGTTACCGCGATTGCCTCGACCAGGCCGCCTCGCTGTACCAGAGCGAGCTGCACACCCTGAACGATGGCAGCACGCTGATGCTGTTCCACAGTGAAGACAGCGGCGAAGACTACCTGACCAACGCAATCTGCTGCGGTGAACTGCTACGCGCCCTGGGCCATGAGTTGCAGATTGAAGTGGCCGACAGCGGCATTACCTTGCAATTGCAGCTTGGTTTAACGGTGGGCGACGACCTGTTCGGCATGAGCCAGATCGACCTGCTGCTGACGGAAATAGCCCAGGACGCCCTGGCCTTGTCCCAGCACAGCCGCAACCTGCTGTTGGTGGAACGCAAGATCAGTGAAGACACGCTGATCCGCCAGCGCGCACGCATTCGCCCGATTGCCAGCCCAGAAGGGGCGAGTTGCGTAGAACGGCTGATGGAGCCGTATCCATCGATGCTGGAACGCCAGCTGGCACGCATGCATGAGACCCGCGCCAAACCCTGACGCGAGTCGTGTGGCGGCCTTGTGTGGCGAACAGGCTATTGCACTGAGGGCCTTTTGTGGCGAGCGGGCTTGCCCGCGTTGGAGTGCGAAGCGCTCCCAGGATTTCTGGGGCTGCTTCGCAACCCAACGCGGGCAAGCCCGCTCGCCACAACAGGCACTCTCTTCATAAGTCAGATCCTGCACAAACAAAAAGGCCCGCTTACTCAGCGGGCCTTTTGTTTGTGCGCGATTGTGATCAGAACCTGAACACTTCCATGTCCGTACGAATCGGCACCGCCATCGGCATTTTTGGCTTCTGCGGCGCTGCCGGCTTAGCCTGTACCGGGGCTTGCTTGCGCGGCGCCTCGGCAATCGGGGGCTGGTTGGCCAGCGGCTTGAGGGCCACCGACAACTGCTGCGCCAGGTGCTGCAACAGCACGCCCTGGGCCTGAACCTGGGACGCGGTGGTGCCGGTGTGTTCTTCCTGCAGGTGCACGATGCGGTTATCACGCACCTGACCACGGCGGTCGATCAAACGCCATTGCGCGTCGAGGATCGCCGGCTGCGAGGTACCGGAGTCGAGCCGAGTAATGGTCAGCAAAACCTGCACATCCGGGGTGAAGCCGGTGGGTGCGGGTGCGAGCACCACACGCTGGCTGTCCAGATGGCCAGCCACCTGGCGCAACATCAGCTGATTGATGTCGGACGACAAACTGCCCGCCCAACGGCCATCGATGGAACCTTGCAGGCTGCCGTCGTTCTGACGTTGCAGCAGGGTTTCGCGTTGCAGGTAGTCAGCCACGACTACCGGGCCCAGCAAAACGGCCATGCCAGCCGTTTGGGCTGGCTGAGCCGGACTTCCGCTGTCCAGCTGGTACAGCGACACCGGCTGATGTGTGCTGCAACCCGCCAGGCCCAAAAGGCCAGCGAGCATGAAAATAAAAGGAAGGCGTGGAGCAGTCATCATCCCATCCAGGTGGCTGCCACAAGGCGAACCACAATGTAATACTTAAAAACAACCTAAACACGCTCGGCCACGCCGGCGCTGGAAAGGCCATATCATCCGTGAATATGCGCCATGACTCCAGCGCCAAAGCGTCGATCTACGCGTTAAATCGTAGATCGAGGGCTCTAATCCGCCTTAAACGGGCGTTTCCACCAACAAAGCATCCACACGCTGGAAGCCCCGAGGCAGTTTGTTACCACGACGACCACGCTCGCCCTTGTAGTGCTCCAGGTCGTCCGGGCGCAATGACAGGGTGCGCTTGCCGGCCTGAAGCACCAGGGTAGAACCTTCCGGGATGACGGCGATGTCGGTCACGTACTCTTCGCGACTGGCCACCCGCTCGCCGGGAATCCCGATAATCTTGTTGCCTTTGCCTTTGCCCAACTGCGGCAAATCACTGATCTTGAACACCAGCAAGCGCCCTTCGGTGGTCACCGACGCCAGCCAATTGCTCTCGCGGTCGTCCACCGGACGCGGCAGGATCACCTTGGCATTGTTCGGCAGGCTCAACAGCGCCTTGCCCGCCTTGTTCTTGGCCTGCAGGTCTTCACCCTTGACCACGAAACCGTAACCCGCGTCGGAGGCGATCACGTACAGCGAATCGTCGTCCGGCAGCAGCACGCATTCAAAGTTCGCCCCCGGTGGCGGCGTCAGGCGCCCGGTCAACGGCTCGCCCTGCCCCCGCGCTGATGGCAAGGTATGGGCTGGCACCGAGTAACTGCGCCCGGTGGAATCGATAAACACCGCAAATTGATTGGAGCGCCCGGCGGCAGCGGTCTTGAAGCCATCACCAGCCTTGTACGACAAACCGGTGGCGTCAATATCATGCCCTTTGGCGGAGCGAACCCAACCCTTTTCCGACAGAACGACGGTAATCTTCTCGTTAGGCAGCAGCTCGGTTTCTGTCAGAGCCTTGGCTTCAGCGCGCTCAACGATCGGCGAACGACGGTCGTCGCCGTAGGTTTCGGCGTCTTTGATCAGCTCGCTGCGCACCAGCTTCTTGAGCTTGGCTTCGCTGCCCAGCAGGGCTTGCAGCTTGGCTTGCTCCTTGAGCAGCGCATCCTGCTCGTCGCGCAGCTTCATCTCTTCCAGTCGCGCCAACTGACGCAAACGGGTGTCGAGGATGTAGTCGGCCTGGATCTCGCTCAGCTCGAAACGCGCGATCAGCTCGGCTTTCGGGTGCTCGGCGGTCCGAATGATGTGAATCACTTCGTCCAGGTTGAGGTAGGCAATCAGCAAACCGTCCAACAGGTGCAGGCGGCGCTCGACCTTGTCGAGGCGAAATTGCAGGCGGCGGCGCACGGTCTGTACGCGGAACTCCAGCCATTCCACCAGCAAGTTGCGCAGGTTTTTCAGCTGCGGCTTGCCGTCCAGGCCGATGATGTTGACGTTGACCCGGTAGCTGGACTCCAAGTCCGTGCTGGCAAACAGATGCTGCATCAGCACTTCGTGGTCGACCCGGCTGTTGGTCGGGATGATCACGATACGGCACGGGTTTTCGTGGTCTGACTCATCACGCAGGTCAGCAACTTGCGGCAATTTCGACGGTTTTGCCTGCATCAGCGCGGCAATTTGCTCCAGCACCTTGGCGCCGGAAACCTGGTGCGGCAGCGCGGTGACAATAATGTCGCCGTCTTCAATGTGGTACACGGCGCGCATGCGCACCGAACCCTTGCCGGTCTCGTACATCTTCAGCAGGTCGGCACGCGGCGTGATGATTTCCGCTTCGGTCGGGTAATCCGGGCCCTGGATATGCTCGCAAAGCTGCTCGACCGTGGCTTTGGGCTCATCCAGCAAACGTACGCACGCCGTGGCGACTTCGCGCAAGTTATGCGGTGGCACGTCGGTGGCCATGCCGACGGCGATGCCGGTGGTGCCATTGAGCAGGATATTCGGCAAACGTGCCGGCAATACCAGGGGCTCGTCGAGAGTGCCGTCGAAGTTCGGGCCCCAATTTGCGGTGCCCTGGCCCAATTCGCTCAGCAATACTTCCGAATACCGCGACAGGCGTGCCTCGGTATACCGCATGGCGGCAAAAGACTTGGGATCATCCGGTGCACCCCAGTTGCCCTGGCCGTCTACCAGGGTGTAGCGGTAGCTGAACGGCTGAGCCATGAGCACCATGGCTTCATAGCAGGCCGAGTCGCCGTGGGGGTGGAACTTACCGAGCACGTCACCGACGGTACGCGCCGATTTCTTGTGCTTGGAATCTGCGTCCAGGCCCAACTCACTCATGGCGTAGATGATGCGCCGTTGCACAGGCTTCAGGCCGTCGCCGATATGCGGCAAGGCACGGTCCATGATCACGTACATGGAGTAGTTGAGGTAGGCATTTTCGGTGAAGTCAGCCAGCGACCGGCGTTCTACGCCATCTAAGCTGTCTGCGAGGATGTCACTCATGCGGGCCTCATCATTGTTTGGTCTGGCGCAGCAGCAAGGTGCCGCTGCGCTGGGTAAATTCAAGTTGTTTCAATGCACTCATGCCCAACAGCACCTGCTCGCCACCCAGGCCCGGCGCCACCAGCGCACGGACGTCCTGCAGCACGATATCGCCCAGTTTCAGGCGGTCCAGGTGAGTCCGGTAGCCCTGGCTACGCCCATTGGCGGTGCTCAAGGTCACCGGCAGGCCACGTTTGAGCCCGAGACGGTCGGCCAGCTCGGCCGGGACCGCCACATCGGTCGCCCCGGTGTCGAGCATAAACTCCACCGGTTGACCGTTGATCTGGCCGCTGGCAACAAAATGCCCCTGGCCGTTGCCCAGCAATTTTACTTCGATGTAACCCTCATGCTGCTCCGAGGTCACCACGGCATTGGGGTTTTGCTGACGCGCTTCCCACTGCCCAAAAAACCGCGTCGCCAAAAACAGCCCGGCACCCCATGCCACGAACATCAGTACACGTCCGGCGCGCTTGCCGGGCGGTTGTGCACTCATGGCTGGGAGCCCCAGCCACCGGCAGGGGCGGCAAAACGATAGACCACAGGGCGTTTTTCACCATCGGCGCGGGGGCCGAAATTGTTGTCCAGGCCGATCCAGGCGCCTTGCGTATCGACCACCAACGCCTCGGCCAGCCCATAGGGCTGATCATAGCGGCGTTGCGGTGCGAGCATCTCGGCGGCAAACGACCAGCACTGCTCGATAGCGGCGGTCGCGGCGTTACGCCGGCACAGCTGGTACTGACTGCTTTCAAGGGTAAACAACTTGCCCTCAAACAGCGCCACATCGGAAAAATTCCTGGCGACCGCCTTGGCCTTGGGCACCAGCGCCGGCTGCATTTCGGTGCCAGCCTCGCTGAGCAACACGCAAGGTCCGTCACAATCCCACACACTCTGC
The DNA here is from genome assembly GCA_028869255.1 of Pseudomonas poae. NCBI lineage: Bacteria > Pseudomonadati > Pseudomonadota > Gammaproteobacteria > Pseudomonadales > Pseudomonadaceae > Pseudomonas > Pseudomonas poae. The sequence continues at coordinate 5,263,956 of CP110972.1, forward strand.
CCGCGCTTGATCGAAATTAAGCCACGCCGCTCACGCTCTGCCGCCAGCCAAATCTGATTACCTTCGGGATTTATCGCCAAGCCTTCAAACAACGCATTGAAGTGCAGCAACAGGCCACTGGCACGGGCTTCACGCACCATGCCTGGGGCGATTTTCAACCATTCAGGCGAGCCGGACACCGGCACCTGCAGCACCGCCGCATGGGCCTCGCTGACAATGTAGCGGTTACCGGCGGCATCACAGGTGATGCCTTCAAAATCCAGGTCACCGCCGCGAATGAACGATGCGGCCTTGGTGCGCGAGCGCAACCCCCAGGGCAACCCGGACTCGGGCACCGGCGGCACGTCGATCTTCACCGTTTCGGCCTGCCAGGTTGGCGCGCTGATATCCAGGCGATAGATCTGCTCGTCATCGCGGTCGGAAACCGCCCACAAGTCCTTGCCGCATAACGCCAGCCCCGACAGATTACCGCCGCGCATGCCGTCCACCGGGTGTTCGGACACAAGTTTAAGCTCAGCCGCAGGCGCGGCGACCACTGTGGTGGTCGCCAACCCGCTCAACATCAGGATCGCCAGGGCGACGCCTGTGCGCATCAGCCCAGGACCTCGGCGAGGTTGCCTTTGGATTCCAGCCACGACTTGCGATCCGGCGCACGTTTCTTCGCCAGCAGCATGTCCATCATTTCCGAGGTGGCGGCGAAGTCTTCCAGGGTCAACTGCACCAGGCGCCGAGTGTTCGGGTCCATGGTGGTTTCGCGCAGCTGGGGCGGGTTCATTTCACCCAAGCCTTTGAATCGCGTGACCTGCGGCTTGCCACGTTTCTTCTCGGCCACCAGGCGGTCGAGGATGCCATCGCGCTCGGCTTCGTCCAGGGCGTAGAAAATCTCCTTGCCCAGGTCGATACGGTACAGCGGCGGCATGGCGACGTAGACGTGACCGGCATCCACCAACGGGCGGAAGTGCTGCACGAACAGCGCGCACAGCAAGGTGGCGATGTGCAAACCGTCGGAGTCGGCGTCGGCGAGGATGCAGATCTTGCCGTAGCGCAGCTGGCTCATGTCCGCCGCGCCCGGGTCGACCCCGATGGCCACGGCGATGTTGTGCACTTCCTGGCTGGCCAGCACTTCGCTGCCGTCGACTTCCCAGGTGTTGAGGATCTTGCCGCGCAACGGCAGGATCGCCTGGAATTCCTTGTCCCGCGCTTGTTTGGCGGAACCGCCGGCAGAGTCACCTTCCACCAGGAACAGCTCGGAACGCATCGGGTCCTGCCCGGCGCAATCGGCCAGCTTGCCGGGCAACGCCGGGCCCTGGGTGATGCGCTTGCGCTCGACCTTCTTGCTGGCCTTGAGGCGACGGCCGGCGTTGTTGATCGCCAGTTCCGCCAGGGCCAGGCCCAGTTCCGGGTGCTCGTTGAGCCACAGGCTGAAGGCGTCCTTGACCACACCGGAGACAAACGCCGCCGCCTCACGGGACGACAGGCGCTCTTTGGTTTGGCCGGAGAACTGCGGCTCCTGCATCTTCATCGACAGCACGAACGCGATGCGCTCCCACACGTCTTCCGGCGCCAGCTTCACGCCGCGTGGCAACAGGCTGCGGTATTCGCAGAATTCGCGCATGGCATCCAGCAAACCCTGGCGCAAACCGTTGACGTGAGTACCGCCCTGGGCGGTGGGGATCAGGTTGACGTAGCTTTCCTGCACGCTGTCGCCGCCTTCGGGCAACCACAGCAGCGCCCAGTCGACGGCTTCCTTGTTACCGGCCAGGCTGCCGCAGAACGGCTCGTTGGGCAGGCGTTCGAAGTCGCTGACGGAGTCTTCCAGGTAGGAGCGCAGGCCGTCTTCGTAGTGCCACTCGACCTTTTCGCCGGTGCCTTTATCTTCAAAGCTGACCAGCAGGCCCGGGCACAACACGGCCTTGGCTTTGAGCACGTGCTTGAGACGGCTGATGGAGAATTTTGGCGAATCGAAGTATTTCGGGTCCGGCGCGAAGTACACGCTGGTGCCGGTGTTGCGCTTGCCGACGGTGCCGATCACTTCCAGGTCGGTGGCTTTGTAGCCATCGGCGAAGGTCATCTGGTACTCGTTGCCGTCGCGCTTGACCTTGACCCGCACCAGGGTCGACAGGGCGTTGACCACGGAAATACCCACACCGTGCAAGCCACCGGAAAACTGGTAGTTCTTGTTGGAGAACTTGCCGCCGGCGTGCAGCTTGGTGAGGATCAACTCGACGCCCGACACGCCCTCTTCCGGGTGAATGTCCACCGGCATGCCGCGACCATCGTCGGACACTTCCAGCGAGTGGTCGGCATGGAGGATGACTTGTACCGACTTGGCATGCCCGGCCAAGGCTTCGTCGACGCTGTTGTCGATGACTTCCTGGGCAAGGTGGTTCGGCCGACTGGTGTCGGTGTACATGCCGGGGCGTTTGCGCACCGGGTCGAGGCCCGAGAGGACTTCGATGGCGTCGGCGTTATAAGAGCTAGCGCTGGGAGTGGCCATGGGGTCTCGTCGTGAGTCGTTCGATTAAAGAGTGACCCGCGACTTTACAGTGCTGCAAAGTCGAAGGATGGATACTGATCTGCGCCAATGCCGGCAAAGCTCAACAACGCCGGCAATTGCTGGGCGAACCCCTGGTAACCATGGTCGCCACCGGCCTGGATGCGCAAGGCACAGGCCCGGTAATACTGTTGGGCGAGGCGATAATCCAGTGTTTCATCGCCGGTCTGCAACCACACCTGATACCGCGCCGCGTCCTGCGGGGCCGGTACTTCCAGCTCAGCCAGCGCCGTGACGTGGTCGTGGGTCAGTTCCCAGGTTTCATCGGTGTAGAGGTTCTTCTGGGTGCCCAGGTAACCGTCAAACATCCGATGGGGGCTGACCGCCGGGTTGACCAGCAGCGCCTTGAGGCCATGGCGTTCGGCAAGATGGGTTGCATAGTAGCCGCCGAGTGAGCTTCCGACTAGCAGTGGCCGCCCCAGCTGGGAAATGGCCTCCTCCAATTGAGGAATCGCCTGACGCGGGTGGTGATGCAGGGCCGGCACACGCAACTGGTCGGCCAGGCCGAGATGGCCCATCACGGTAATCAGTTGGCTGGCCTTGTTGGACGCGGGCGCGCTGTTGAAACCGTGGATATACAGGATCGAAGCGGACATGCCGGGCTCTCCATGCTTGCGCCAAAAGAGGCGCAGTTTACAGGGATCGGGGCGGCGTGTGAGAACCCCCGATCATCCGGCCGTTGCAGAACCCATGTGGGAGCGGGCTTGCTCGCGAATGCGCAGTGCCAGTCAATACATCGGGTGACTGATACACCACATTCGCGAGCAAGCCCGCTCCCACATTTTGATCGGTGTTTGCAGGTGTCAGTAGCCGCTGCTGCCGTAATCCACGGTAAAGGCAAAGTCTTTGACCCGCTCTACCCCGGTCTCCAACCGCCCGTCGGCATGCAGGCGCAGCCAGCGATAGCCCGGTGCTTGCTCGCTGACCTTGAAGTCTTCGCTGCCCGGCGCGAACTGGATGCAGGTCGACGGCGACGCCAACAGGCGCACACCGTTGCGCGGGCGGTCGATTTCCTGGTGCACATGGCCCCACAGCACCGCCTTGACCTGCGGGAAGCGGTCAAGCACGGCAAACAATGCCTCGGGGTTGCGCAGGCCGATGGGCTCCATCCACGCACAGCCGATGGACACCGGGTGATGGTGAAAACACACCAGGTGATGCCGGTTCGGCGCTTCGCTCAACGCCTGGGCGAGCAATTGCAGCTGCTGGTCCTGCAGGTAGCCGGGCACCGAACCGGGTACAGCCGAGTCCAGCAGGGTGATGCGCCAGTTGCCCACGTCGACCACCGGCTCCAGCAAGTCGCTGTGCACGGCGGCGTGCGCCATGATCTGCGGTTCGTCGTGGTTGCCGGGAATCCAGCGCGCCGGGGCGTCGAGCTGGCGGGTCATCTCGCGAAACAGCTGATAGGACTCCAGCGTGCCGTCCTGGGACAGGTCTCCGGTGGCCAGCAGCAAGTCGATCCGTGGCTGCTGCTCGCGCACCAATTCGATCACCCGTTGCAGGCTTTCGCGGGTATTCATGCCCAGCAGCGCACCGTCGGCCTCGGCAAACAGGTGGCTGTCGGACAGTTGCACCAGCAACGCCGGCGCATCAGGGTTCAAGGTGGATACGCTCGGCAAGGCGCTCTCCCAAGGCAATCACAGGAAATGGACGGTTAACGTGATTATGCTGGGGCAGGACACAAAGAGGAAACCCGGGAAGCGGACGCAGTTCACATCTACCGCACGACTTCAAACTCATGGCCCAGGGCCAGGCAGTGGCTCAACCACTCACCGAGGAACACATTGAGCTGTGCTTTCTCATCGGGCTGGTGCATGAACACATTGGGGTAAGGATAGATGCTGCGAAAGCGTCGCGCATGTTCAGCGCTGATCACTTCGGCCATCCGTGCATCGTGGTACACCTGCACTTCCAGTTGCGGCACCGGCAGCCACGGCAGGCTGTGTTCCTGGCGCACCCGCAAGGTGGTGGTGTACGGGCAGTTGACGATGACTTCAAGCGCCAGTACGCCAAGCATCTGGTCGCCATGGGTCACGCCGATGCGCCGCGCCTCAGGCGCGTGACGCATGTCGGGCAGCAACCGCATCAGCCGCGCATAGTTGGCCTCACAGGCAGCCTGCAGCCCGATCAGGTCGACTCGGTATCGTTCCCGTGCCTTTACTGCCATAACCCCCTCACTTCCGCGCGATTAAGCGCAAGCCATTGCAGGGCGATAATGCTGGCTGCGTTGGAAATTTTGCCGTCACGCACCGCTTGCAGGGCATCTTCAAAGGCCCAGGTGCTGACGCGGATATCTTCTGCCTCTTCTTCCAGTCCATGGACGCCACCCGCGCCCGAGCTGTCGCAACGGCCCAGGTACAAGTGCACATATTCGGTGCTGCCGCCGGGCGACGGGAAATATTTGGTGATCGGCCACAGCGCGGAGAATGTCAGCCCAGCTTCCTCCTCGGCTTCGCGGTGTGCAACCTCCTCCGGCTCTTCATCCTTGTCGATCAGGCCGGCGACCATCTCGATCAGCCACGGGTTGTCGGTACGGCCCATGGCGCCGACGCGAAATTGCTCGATCAACACCACTTCATCGCGTTGCGGGTCGTAGGGCAATACGCACACGGCGTCGTGACGCACAAAGACTTCACGGTTGATCACCCGGCTCATGCCGCCGTCGAATTTCTCGTGGCGCAGCTGCACGCGATCAAGCTTGTAGAAACCTTTATAGGCATTGTCGCGCTGAACAATTTCAATTTTGCTCGGCGTCGATTTTGCTAAGTCCGTCATATCCCATCCTCGTTAAGCCTGAGCAATTGGCGCCATCCTAACGCGCCCGTGCACCTTGGCGCAGCCCCTTTCCGGTTGCCGGGATAGACGGCGGGCGTCAAACTCACTCTAATCAGCTTAGTGGCGAACTGACTGCCTTGCCGGTAGTCGAAGCTCCACAAATTTCGCTCTTATCGATAGACGAAGGACTTCCATGTCGCTTTTAAAAATCGCCTCCGTGGCCTGCATCGCATTGACCCTTGGTGCCTGCCAAAGCCTGTTCCAACCCAGCTATCGCACCCCGCTGGAAGCCACCCGCGACGCCACCGAGCAAAGCAAGCCAGGCTGCGCCAGCGCCGATTGCCCGCTGGTGAATATCGACACGGTGCACTTTGCCAAGGAACCCAAGCTGGACGCCCTGATCGAACAGCGCCTGCTGGAGATGACCCGCACGGCTGCCAGCGACCCGCTGCCGACCAGTTTGGAAACCTATCGCGAGCAATTCCTGCAAACCGCCGCCCCACGCAACAGCATGTACTTGCAGGCCAAGGTACGCGAGCAGCATGACGGCTTGGTGATCGTCGAATTGTCCAGCTACCTGGACCAGGGCGCCACCCACGGCGAGCCGGGGCGTGCATTCATCAACTATTCACGCCAGCAGCAAAAGGCCCTGTCCTTGAGCGACATGCTGTTGCCGGGCAAGGAAGACGCCTTCTGGAAAGCCGCCCAGGTGGCCCACAACAGCTGGCTGATCAGCACCCGCCTGAGCCTGGAGCCGGAGTTCGTGAAGAGCTACCCCTTCCAGAAAACCCCGAACGTGGCGCTGACTTATGGCGCGGTGGTCCTCAAGTACCCCACCGCCACCATCGCACCCTATGCCCTGGGCCACGTCGAGTTGCAGATTCCTTACTCGCGCCTGGACGGCATCATCAAGCCTGAACTGGTGCCCGTACGCCACTGAAGGCCCGGCCCAGGATGAACTGCAATACCCCTGCCAGCACCAGCGCCGGCAGGGTCGCGCCGATATCCGGGTACAGGTTGGCCAGCAAATGGTAAGTACCGATGCCACCCAGCCAGGCCACCAGTGCCGGCCAACGCAGATTGGCCACCGCGCCCAGGCCACGCCGGCGCAGGATGAAGTGATCCACCAGCACCACGCCGAACAACGGCGCGAACACCGAGCCGATCAGCAACAGGAAGTTCTGATACTGGGCCAACGGCGCAAAACAGGCGATCAAGGTGCAGAGCACACCAATGCCCAAGGCCAGGTGCTCGACCTTCAAGCGCAACAGAATGCCGCTGGACACCGCCGCCGAGTGGATATCGGCGAAAGCGTTTTCCGACTCATCCAGCAGGATCAGCAACAACGGAATCCCCAGCCCAGCCCCGGCCAATGCCAGCAACAGCGCATTCACTTCACCGCTGGGCGCAAACGCCAGGGTGTAGGCCACGCCCAGGCTCATCAGCCAGAAATTACCGATAAAGAAGCCCAGCGCGGTGCCGCCGAACACACTTTTGGCGCGTTTGCCGAAGCGTGAGTAATCGGCAATCAGCGGCAACCACGACAGCGGCATGGCGATGGCAATATCAAACCCCACCGCAAACGGCATCGAACCATCACCGGCCTGGGCCCAGAGTGCGCCAAGGTCGGCCTTGACGAACAGGTTCCAGGTCAGCCACAGGCAGGCGGCGAGCAGCAGCCAGATGCCCCACTTGCGCAGGATCTGCCGTACAAACGTCAGCGGGCCACTGACCGCCAGCAAGGTCGCCAAACCGCCAAAAAACACGGTCCACAACAACGGGCTGGCCAGCAGGCTGCCGTCGCTGAACGCGCGTGCGCCGAGCAGGCTGGCAGCATCGCGCATCACAATGATTTCGAACGAGCCCCAGCCGATCAACTGCAGCAGGTTCAACAATGCCGGCAGGCTGGCGCCTTTGGCACCGAGGCTGAGCTTGAGCGCGGCCATGGCGGACAGGCCGGTGTCACTGCCGATCACGCCGACGGCCGCCAGCAACAGCACGCCGACCAGCGTACCGAGGAAAATCGCCAGCAACGAGCCCGAGAGGCCCAGGCCCGGCGCGAGTAATGCGCCGGTTTGCAGGACCATCAGGCCGATGCCGAGGGAGAACCACAGGGAGAACAGGTCGCGGGCGCCGAACACGCGTTTGTCAGCGGGAACTGCGATGTCCGGGGAGTAAGTGCTGGATTGAATGCTCAAGGGTGTTATCTCTGAGGGACACTTTGTTGTTTGATGGATCGCCTTCGCGAGCAAGCCCGCTCCCACATTTGGAACGCATTCCAATGTGGGAGCGGCGGTGCGACGATTCGACTTGCTCGCGAAGGGGCCAGTAAAGGCACTTACACTCTAGAATCAGACCTTCTTGTACAGCTGGCTACCTTCCTGCTTGAACCGCTCCGCCTGCTCGGCCAAGCCCTTGGCCACGTCCACATCCACCGCTTCAATGCGCTGGTTGGCGGCGTACTCACGCACTTCCTGGGTGATTTTCATCGAGCAGAACTTCGGCCCGCACATCGAGCAGAAATGCGCGACTTTGGCCGAGTCCTTCGGCAGGGTTTCGTCGTGATACGAACGCGCGGTGTCCGGGTCCAGGCCGAGGTTGAACTGGTCTTCCCAGCGGAACTCGAAGCGCGCCTTGCTCAAGGCGTTGTCGCGAATCTGCGCGCCCGGATGACCTTTGGCGAGGTCTGCCGCGTGGGCGGCGATCTTGTAGGTGATGATCCCGGTCTTCACATCATCCTTGTTCGGCAGGCCCAAATGCTCCTTGGGCGTGACGTAGCAGAGCATGGCGCAACCGAACCAGCCGATCATCGCCGCACCGATACCCGAGGTGATGTGGTCATAACCCGGTGCAATATCGGTGGTCAGCGGGCCGAGGGTGTAGAACGGCGCCTCGTCGCAGCACTCCAGTTGCTTGTCCATGTTCTCCTTGATCAGTTGCATCGGCACGTGGCCGGGGCCTTCGATCATGGTTTGCACGTCGTGCTTCCAGGCGGTCTTGGTCAGTTCGCCGAGGGTTTCCAGCTCACCGAATTGCGCGGCATCGTTGGCGTCGGCAATCGAGCCAGGGCGCAGGCCGTCCCCGAGGGAGAAGCTGACGTCATAGGCCTTCATGATTTCGCAGATTTCGTCGAAATGCGTGTAGGTGAAGTTCTCTTTGTGGTGCGCCAGGCACCACTTGGCCATGATCGAACCGCCACGCGAGACAATGCCGGTCACGCGCTTGGCAGTCAGCGGCACGTAGCGCAGCAACACGCCGGCGTGGATGGTGAAGTAGTCGACGCCCTGCTCGGCCTGTTCGATCAAGGTGTCGCGAAACAGCTCCCAGGTCAGGTCCTCGGCCGCGCCGCCGACTTTTTCCAGGGCCTGGTAGATCGGCACGGTACCAATCGGCACCGGCGAGTTACGGATGATCCACTCGCGGGTTTCGTGGATGTGCTTGCCGGTGGACAGGTCCATCACCGTGTCCGAGCCCCAGCGAATGCCCCAGGTGAGTTTCGCCACTTCTTCTTCGATGGAAGAACCCAGGGCACTGTTGCCGATGTTGCCGTTGATCTTCACCAGGAAGTTACGGCCGATGATCATCGGTTCCAGTTCGGTGTGGTTGATGTTGGCCGGGATGATTGCGCGGCCACGGGCGATTTCTTCGCGCACGAACTCCGGGGTGATGATTTTCGGCACACTGGCGCCGAAGCTGTGGCCGGCGTGCTGCTGGTCGAGCAGGCCACTGGCGCGGGCCTCTTCGAGCTTCATGTTTTCGCGGATGGCGACGTATTCCATCTCGGCGGTGATGATGCCTTTGCGCGCGTAGTGCATTTGCGTGACGTTGGCGCCAGCCTTGGCACGGCGCGGGTTCTTCACATGGGCAAAGCGCAAAGCGGTCAGCTCGGCATCGCTGAGGCGCTGTTGGCCGAAGTGCGAACTCAGGCCCGGCAGGCGCTCGGTGTCGCCACGCACTTCGATCCACGGCGAACGCACGTCGCCCAGGCCTTTGCGCACATCGATGATCACATTGGGGTCGGTGTAGGGGCCGGAGGTGTCATACACCACCACGGGCGCGTTGATTTCACCGCCGAAATCGGTGGGGGTTACATCCAGGCTGATTTCGCGCATCGGCACGCGAATGTCGGGGCGAGTGCCCTGCACGTAGATTTTTTGCGAGCGGGTAAAGGGTTGCACGGAGCCGGAGTCGACCTTGGCCGATTCACTCAGGTGCACGGTATTTTTTAGTTTTGTACTTTTTAATTCGGTGCTCATCACGGGCTCTCCAACTATCCAGGCGGTGGATTTTTGTCGGAGCGAACCTGTGACGGACGGACGCACTGAAACCAGTGCTGTGCTTGGCGCACAAGAGCTGTTCGATGGTCGAACAACATCCCGGACGAAGCACAAGAGGACTCGCCGGGTGACGAGAAATCTTGTTCCCTACGCAGGCGTTAACCTGATCAGGTTCAACGGGATCCGGTATTTACCGATCTCAGCCTTCCAACAAGGCACCCCGACAAGAACGCGGCCAGTCTAGACCATGGCGTGGGCAAATTGCCAATAGCGGTTTATTCAGCGTGATGAATGGCGCGATTGCGGGATTGTTGCGCCGGGTCAGCGCCACTACACTCGATGACCGCCACAATGCTTGACGCCAGGAACGGCCAGTCTTAGCCTTGGGCAATAAATTATCACCATAATATTAACTCTAGGGATCGCCTCATGCTGCGCAAACTCTCACTGGCTCTCGCCGTGTCTTGTGCGACCAACGGAATGGTCTGGGCAGCTGAAGCGCCCTTGTCCGCCAAAACCGACCTGGTCAGCGTCTACCAGGAAGCTGCCGATAACAACGCCGACCTGGCCGCCGCCCGCGCCCAATACGGCGCACAAAAAGAAGTGGTGCCCCAGGCCCGCGCAGGCTTGCTGCCCAACCTGTCGGGCGGTGCGGATATCAATAACGTGCGCACCCAGATCGACACCCCGGCCGCCACCGCCAACCGCGACGCGCACTCCTGGCGAGCCACCTTGAGCCAGCCGCTGTTCCGCGCCGACCGCTGGTTCCAGTTGCAAGCCGCCGAGGCCACCAATGAGCAGGCCGCGCTGCAACTCTCGGCCACCGAACAAAATCTGATCCTGCAAAGCGCCGAAAGCTACTTCGCCGTGCTGCGCGCCCAGGACAACCTGGCCTCGACCAAGGCCGAAGAAAATGCGTTCAAGCGCCAGCTCGACCAATCCAACGAGCGCTTCGACGTGGGCCTGTCGGACAAGACCGACGTGCTGCAATCCCAGGCCAGCTACGACACGGCCCGTGCCAACCGCATCGTGGCCCAGCGCCAGGTGGACGACGCCTTTGAAGCGCTGATCACCCTGACCAACCGCCAGTACAACTCGATCCAGGGCATCGTGCACACACTGCCGGTGCTGCCACCGTCACCGAACGACGCCAAGGCGTGGGTCGAGACCGCCGGCCGCCAGAACCTCAACCTGCTTGCCAGCAACTACGCGGTGACCGCCGCCGAAGAAACCTTGAAGCAGCGCAAGGCCGGCCATGCGCCGACCCTGGATGCGGTGGCCCAGTACGAGAAAGGCGATAATGACGCCCTGGGCTTCAGCAACCCGAATGCCTTTGGCACACCGTATCGCGGCGATGTGGAGCAACGCACCATCGGGCTGCGCTTGAACATCCCGATCTACAGCGGCGGGCTGACCAGCTCGCAAGTGCGTGAGTCCTACTCGCGCTTGGGCCAGACCGAGCAGCAACGCGAGGGCCTGCGCCGCCAGGTGGTGGAAAACACGCGCAACCTGCACCGTGCGGTCAACACGGATGTGGAGCAGGTACAGGCGCGCCGCCAATCGATCATCTCCAACCAGAGCGCGGTGGAAGCCACGGAAATCGGGTACCAGGTGGGTACGCGCAATATCGTCGACGTGCTGGATTCACAGCGCCAGCTCTACTCCTCGGTGCGCAACTACAACAACAGCCGCTACGACTACATCCTCGACAACCTGCGCCTGAAGCAGGCCGCAGGCACCTTGAACCCAGGGGATCTGCAAGACCTGGCGCGCTACCTCAAGGCCGACTACAACCCGGATCGCGACTTCCTGCCGCCGGACCTGGCCAAAGCCGCCGCCGAACAACTCAAGGCCCGCCCAGGCTATTAAGCACACCGCATAACCAATGTGGGAGCTGGCTTGCCTGCGATAGCAACACCTCGGTTTACCTGATGGACCGAGGCGCTTGCATCGCAGGCAAGCCAGCTCCCACATTCGATTTGTGTGGTCAATGATTCAGGAGTTTGCCCAGGCCATCGAGCAAACGCTTCAACGCGCCCTGGTTGGCCTGCATCACCTTGAGACCCGCTTGTGCCATCTTGCGCGCATCCTGCGGCAGCTCGAACAGCTGCCGTACGGCCTCGGCCAATCCTTCGGCGTCATCCACGGCTCGCAACGCCCCGGCTTCACGCATCATCGCGGTGATTTCGAGGAAGTTGAACACGTGCGGCCCCATGATCACAGGCTTGGCCAGCGCCGCCGGCTCCAGCGGGTTATGCCCACCGGTCGCCACCAGGCTGCCGCCGACAAACGCGCTGTCGGCCAAGGCATAGAGGAATAACAGCTCGCCCATGGTATCGCCGAGCAATACCGAGGTTTGCGCAGTCACCGCCTCGCCGCTGGAACGGCGCACCGTGGCAAAGCCTTGTTGCGCGCACAGCTCGAACATCGGGCCGAAGCGTTCCTGATGACGCGGCACCAGAATCAGCAGCGCATTGGGATAGCTTTCGAGCAGTTGGCGATGGGCTGCTAGCACCACCTCATCTTCGCCTTCGTGGGTACTCGCAGCGATCCACACCGGGCGTTCCGTGGCGCCCCATTGCTCACGCAAGGCGGCGGCGCGCACCGGCAGTTCGGGGTCGATGGTCAGGTCGAATTTGATCGAGCCGGTAACCTCAACGGTTTGCGGCCGTGCACCCAGGCTGCGAAAGCGCTGAGCCTCGGTTTCGGTTTGCACCGCGAACAGACTCATTTGCGACAGCATCGGCGCCGTCAGCTTGGCGAAGCGTGCGTAGCCCTTGGCCGAACGCGCCGACAACCGTGCATTGGCCAAAGCCACTGGAATACCGCGCTGGGCACAAGCGTGGATATGGTTGGGCCACAACTCGGTTTCCATGATCACCGCCAGCTTGGGCTGCACGCGATCAAGGAAACGCTTGGCAGCACAAGGCAAGTCGTAGGGCAGGTAGCAATGCTGGATACGCGGCTCGTTGGCAAACAAGGCCTGGATACGCTCGGAACCGGTGGGCGTCATGCAGGTGACGGTCATTGGCAGTTGTGGATAACGCTCCAGCAGGCCACGGATCATCGGCGCGGCGGCAATACTCTCGCCCACCGACACGGCGTGCACCCAGATCCCGCCAGGCTGCATCACCGGCAGGCCATAGGAAAACCGCTCGCCGACGCGCCGGGCGTAGGCCGGTGCCTTGCGTGCACGCAGCCACAGACGTAAAGCCACCAACGGCAGCGCCAGGTAAAACAGACAGCTGTAGAGAGTTCTATTCATGGCGGCGGAGTTTATCGGCTTTTTCAGTCGATCGCCTGCAAGCACTCGGCAAAACGTTCAGCAAGAAAGCGCGCAGCAGGGCCGAGGTGCTCGTCGCGGCGCCATACCAGCTCCACCACCAGGGCCGGCGGCGTCCATTCGCTGTCCAATTCGACCATTTGTTGCTGATAGGTCGGGTACTGCACGATATGCCGGGGCAGCCAGGCCCAGCCCAGGCCACTCATCAGCCATTCGGCCAATACGTAGAAACTGTCGGCGCGCCACACCAGCGGGCTGGCGGCTTCACTGCCGGGGTAGACGCTGGTCTGGGTCGACATCAACAACTGGCGAAACTGCGCCAGGTGCTGGCAGGTCACGTATTTTTCCTTGGCCAGCGGGTGGTTCACAGCGCACACCGTGACCATTTCCACACTGCCCACCACGCGCCGCTCCAGGGCCTCGGGGATCTGGTCGTGATAGAACAACAGGCCCAAGTCCGCTTTGCGCTCCACCAACTTGCGCGCCACATCGCCTTGGGCTGCGCTGGACAGCTGTACTTCCAGCAGCGGGTATTGCCCGGCCAGCGCCTCAAGGCTGTCGAGAACCGGCTGAAACAGCATGGCTTCATCCTGGGCCAGCCGCAGGCAGGCCTCCTCACCACGGGTCAACGACAGCGCCCGGCCATTAAGCCGCTCACACTGGCGCAACACCTCGCGGGCTTCCTCCAGCAACACGCTGCCGGCTTCAGTCAGGCGCGGCTGGCGGCCGCTGCTACGATCAAACAGGTTAATCCCAAGGTCCGCCTCCAACAGCGCAATCCCATTGCTGACCGCCGACTGCGCCTTGCGCTGCTCGCGCGCCACCGCCGAAAACGAACGTTGCTCGGCGACGCTGACAAACAGTCGCATCTGCTCAAGGTTCCACTGCATGCCCATGGCTCAGCCCATCTTTTATTCGGATAGGTAATGACTTTACCCCATCTGACAAACCTCTAGAATGCCGGCCTTATCAGATTGCTTTACACCGAGGATTGACCTATGAACGCCGCTTACTGCTACCTGGCCATCGCCATCTGCTCGGAAGTAATCGCAACCGTTTCCATGAAAGCCATCAAGGGCTGGAGCACGCCCATCCCGCTGCTGCTGGTAATCGTCGGCTACGGCGTGGCGTTCTGGATGCTGACCCTGGTGGTGCGCACCGTGCCGGTGGGTGTGGCGTATGCCGTGTGGGCCGGGATGGGCATTGTGATGGTGAGCATCGCGGCGCTGTTTATCTACGGGCAGAAGCTCGATGTGCCGGCGATGCTCGGCATGGGCTTGATTGTGTTGGGCGTGGTGGTGATTCAGCTGTTCTCGAAAACCGCCGGGCACTGACCGCTACTCAACAGCCTGTATACTGCGCCTCTTGTCTTGAACACTGAGGTCGCCGATGCCATCCGTTATTTCCACCGACGTGCTGATTGTCGGCGCCGGAGTTGCCGGCCTCTGGCTGAATGCGCGCCTGCGCCGCCAGGGGTTTTCCACGGTGTTGGTAGAAAGCGCCACCCTGGGCGGCGGGCAAAGCGTGAAGTCCCAGGGGATCATCCACGGCGGTGCGAAATACGCCCTGCACGGCGCCCTCACCGGCGCTTCCGAAGCCATTGCCGATATGCCGCGCCGCTGGCGGGAAGCCTTGGCGGGCAACGGCGAGCTGGACCTGTCCGGCGTGCGCTTGCTGTCCGAGGCGCATTACTTGTGGTCCCCCGGCACCCTCGCCGGCAACCTCACCAGCTTTTTCGCCAGCAAGGCCGTGCGTGGCCGGGTCGATCAGGTCAAGGGCGACGAACTGCCGCCAGCACTGCAGGACCGTCGTTTCAAGGGCAAGGTCTATCGCCTGGCCGAACTGGTGATCGACGTGCCGAGCCTGATCGAACGCCTGGCGCAACTGGCCGGTGATGGCTTACTCGCCGGGCAACACATCGAACCGCTGCTTGAAGATGCGACCCTGGTGGGCCTCAAGGTCGACGGCCGCGAGATCCGCGCCCAGCGCATTGTGCTGAGTGCCGGCGGCGGCACCGCCGACCTGCTGGCGGCGCTGGGCCTGAGCCAGCCCGCCATGCAAAAACGCCCGCTGCACATGATCATCGCCAAAGGCCCTGGCTTGAAGCCGCTCTACGCGCATTGCCTGGGCGGCGGCACCAAACCGCGCATCACCGTGACGACTCACCCGGCGGCCGATGGCAATTGGGTGTGGTACATGGGCGGCGATATTGCCGAAGCCGATGGCGTGGCGCGCACGCCTGAAGAACAAATCGCCACCGCCCAGAAAGAGCTGGCGCAGTTGCTGCCATGGATCGACATGAGCCAGACCCGCTGGGCCACCTTGCGTGTCGACCGCGCCGAGCCGCTGCAATCGGGCCTCACCCGCCCCGACAATGCCTTCCTGGCCGAGCAAGGCCGCCTGCTGGTGGGCTGGCCAACCAAACTGGCCCTGGCGCCGGACTTCGCCGATCGGGTAATCAACAGCCTCGAACGCGAGGGCATCCGCCCAAGCGCCAGCCAAACCCTGCCCGACCTGCCAAAGCCGGCTATCGGCCAACCTGCCTGGGAGCAACTGTTGCCATGAGCCTGCCCACCCTGCACGACCTGCATCGCCCCTTGGGCAGCACCGGCTTGCTGGTCTCGCCGCTGGGCCTGGGCACCGTCAAGCTGGGCCGCGATCAGGGGGTGAAATACCCCAGCGGCTTCACGATCCCCAATGACGACGAAGCGCGCATGTTGCTGCGCCAGGCCCGCCAGCTGGGGATCAACCTGATCGATACCGCACCGGCCTACGGTCGCAGCGAAGAACGCCTGGGGCCGTTGTTGCGGGGCCAGCGCCAGGACTGGGTGATTGTCAGCAAGGTCGGCGAAGAGTTTGAAGAGGGCGTGTCCCATCACGACTTCAGCGCGGCCCACACGCGGATGTCGATCGAGCGTAGCTTGAAACGCCTTGAAACTGATTTTATCGACCTGGTGCTGGTGCATTCCGACGGCAATGACCTGCACATCCTCAACGACTGCGAGGTCTACCAGACCCTGGCGACGCTGAAAAAAGAGGGCAAAATCCGTGGTTTCGGCTTCTCCGGCAAAACCGTCGAGGGCGGCGTAAAGGCTCTGGAACAAGGTGATTGCGCAATGGTCACCTACAATCTGAACGAACAGGCCGAGAAAGCCGTCATTGAATATGCGGCGGCGCACGGCAAGGGCATCCTGGTGAAAAAAGCCCTGGCCAGCGGCCACGTGTGCCTTGAGCCTGGAATGGATCCAATTCAGGCCAGTTTCATGTTGTTGTTTGCGCAAACGGGCGTCGCCAGTGCTATTGTCGGGACCATTAATCCGCTGCACCTGGCCCATAACGTGGCGACCGCTGCCAAGGTCATTCGTCAACTCTGATGCCGCCGACGCGGCCGACCCCGTCGCAAGAAGGAGCCGACATGCCGCGAACGCTCATAAGAAAAAACCCCAGCAACTTTAAAACACTGCCGCTGCACGTCGAAGCCACCCCCGAGGGCCTGAGCTACCAAAGCGTGGGCATGCCGCTCAATTTCGCCCAGACCCTGCAGCGCCGCAAGCCGGTAGAGGTGGCGGACCCCGAGCGTTTCGCCCTGGAACTGGCGAACCTCGGTGTGTCGGTGCGCCTGACCCTGCACTGGCAGAACAAGGACTACTGGGTGCTGGTGCGCCAACGCCGCCAGGACCGTGGCGATGTGGTGCTCAAGCTGATTTCCGGCTACGTCCCGGCCCACGAATTGAACCTGCCGCTGCACACCGCCATCCAGGAGATTGCCGAAGAATGCCTGCTGGAGACGCCGGAAGGCTGGCTGAGCGGGCGTTTCAACGACACCTGGCTGCCGGCGCCCTACTCCGCCGCCCTGCATTATCGCGAGGCCTTGCCGTTTCGGCTGAGCCCGCTGTCCGGCGCCGCACGCCCGGTGCGTTGCGCGACGACCCAACTGATCGAGCGCCCACGGGCTTACGTGCACTTGCCGACGGCGTCGCTGCAATTGATTTATGACTTGCGTCTTGAGGTGCCCAAGGAGGCCAAGTCGCTCAGCTTGTTCCATGTGGATGAGCGGCTCGAAGGCGATCAACTGGTGGCAAGGCTGGACCGGCAGCGGCCGGATTTGTATCTGATGCCTTTGAAAGATGGCCAGCCGCTTGCTGAGTTGTACACGGTGAAGAAGGATCAGCTGTATCCGGCCAGTACCCGGGGGTTGTATCTGGCTGAGAGCTTCGCCCAGCAGGAGGGCTGGCTGGTGCGTGATGAGCGGATTCGCTGGAAGGATTGGCTTAGGCAGCAGGGGTTGGCGGAGCCGGAGAAGGAGTCGAAATTGAAGCGTTTGGCGCGGAGGGTGTTGCGTAAGATTGTGCCTAAGAAGGAGGTTGGTCGGTGATTTTGGGGGGTTGAGTACATATCCGTTGTTGGGTAACGGCTGCTTATGGTTCCGCTCTTACAGCGGGTCACTTTTGGAAAGAGCCCAAAAGTAACCAAAAGGCTCTTGCCCCACCACTCGGCACCTCGCCTCCGGCTCGGTGTGCCCGCACGCAGACTTGAATCCGTGGGCCGCCGCGATGGGCCATCCTTGGCCCAGCGCGGCTAACCCGGCGTCCTGCCGGGTTACCCACGGATTCAAGCCCACGTGCGGCCAGCGTGGTTAATGGGGCGCCTCAGATCAAAGTCAAAAGCAGAGCACGGCGGCCTGGTAGCCGACCTGAGTGGTGTAGATCAAGAGCGGGTCGGCGTGAGCAGTGGGGGGGCTTTTCTGTGGGAGCTGGCTTGCCTGCGATGCAGGCAACTCGGTCTATCAGTGGCACCCAGTTGATGCCATCGCAGGCAAGCCAGCTCCCACATTTGACCGAGGTCGGCTGTCAGGCCGCCGTGCTTTGCTTCGTTTTTGATCTGGCCCTTACATCCTTACCGCTGACGAAGTCAGCGATCTTTTGATCTAGGCTTTTGATCGTGATCTTGATCCGAGGCGCCCCGTCAATCACGATGGCCGAACGCAGGCTTGAATCCGTGGGCAACCCGGCAGGACGCCGGGTTAGCCGCGCTGGGCCAAGGATGGCCCATCGCGGCGGCCCACGGATTCAAGCCGGAGTGAGGGCACACCGAGCCAGAGCGAGGTGCCGAGTGATGGGGCACAGACCTTTTGGTTACTTTTGGGGCGTTTGCCAAAAGTGACCCGCTGTAAGAGCGGAACCATAAGCAGCCGTTACCGCAGCAACGGATATCCCCCCCCAATCAGCCGTTGAGCAACCTCTCCAACCCCACCCTCAAAGGCGTCGGCTCCGGCAGTTCAAAGCTCGCCAACAACCGCCGATTATCCGCCCGCGAATGCCGAATATCCCCCGACCGCGCCGGCCCAAAAGTCACGACAGGCAAAGCACCGAGCGCCTCCTCCAGCGCCTGCAACACCTGCTTCAGGGTAGTTGTGCGATTCCACCCCACATTAATCGCCCCCAACGGCGCCCCAGGCGCTTCGATGGCCTGCACCAGCACATCCACCAGATCTTCCACATACATAAAGTCGCGGGTCTGCTCACCATCGCCAAACACCGCAATCGGCACACCCTGCTGCGCACGCTCACAGAAAATACTGATCACCCCGGAATACGGCGACGAAGGATCCTGCCGCGGCCCAAAAATATTAAAGAAGCGAAAAATCACCGGCTCCAAACCATGCTGACGACGGTAGAAGTCAAAGTAATGCTCACCCGCCAACTTATCGGACGCATAGGGCGTCAACGGCGCCTTGGTGGTCTCCTCATCAATCGAAGCCCCCTCGCCATTGTTGCCATACACCGCCGCGCTGGAGGCAAACACCACGCGCTTCACGCCAGCCTTACGCATGGCCTCGCAGACATTCAAGGTGCCGACAAAATTGCTCTGGTGCGTGCTGACCGGGTCATCCACCGAGGCCTGCACAGACGCCACCGCCGCCAAGTGCACCACGGCGGTCGTGCCGACTGCAGCACGCGCCACCAGGGCGGCATCGGCGACGTCGCCTTCCAGCAGTTCGACGCGAGGGTTATCCAGCGCCAGGTTGCTGCGCTTGCCCGTGGACAAGTTATCCAGCACCCGCACCGCATAGCCCTTGGCGAGCAGCGCATCCACCAGGTGCGAACCGATAAACCCGGCACCTCCGGTGATCAGGACCCACTTATCAGCATTACTCATTGTTGCGGATCTTCTCGACAATGGCGGTGGTCGAGCTGTTCTCGACCAGCCCCAGTACTTTGACCTTGCCGCCGTAGGCGCTGACGATGTCGGCCCCCACCACCTGGTCGACGGAATAATCGCCGCCCTTGACCAGCACGTCCGGCTTGACCTGAGCCAGCAGGTTTTCCGGGGTTGCTTCAGGGAAGCTGATCACCCAGTCCACCGCGCCCAGGCCGGCCAATACCGCCATGCGCCGATCGACACTGTTGATCGGACGGCCCGGGCCCTTGAGGCGACTGACCGAGGCGTCATCGTTGACCGCGACGATCAGGCGGTCGCCTTGGGCACGTGCCTGTTCCAGGTAAGTCACGTGGCCTGCATGCAGGATGTCGAAGCAGCCGTTGGTGAACACAATGCTTTCGTTGTGGGCACGCGCATCGTCAATCGCCAGCAGCAATTGCTCGATGGTCAGCACGCCACGCTCCGAGCCTTCGGAGCGCTGGATGGCGCGGCGCAGCTCAGGGGCGCTGATGGCTGCGGTACCCAGCTTGCCGACCACGATGCCCGCCGCCAGGTTGGCCAGGGCCACCGCGTGGGGCAGCTCTTCGCCGGCCGCGATGGAGGCGGCCAGGGTCGAAATCACCGTGTCGCCGGCGCCGGTCACGTCGAACACTTCACGGGCTCGCGCCGGCAAGTGCATCGCCGGGTGGCCGGGGCGCAGCAGGGTCATGCCGTGCTCGCCACGGGTTACCAGCAAGGCGCCCAGGTCGAGGTCGGCCATCAGCGCCGCGCCTTTGGTCACCAGCTCGTGCTCATCGGCACAACCGCCGACGATGGCTTCAAACTCGCTGAGGTTCGGCGTGATCAGGCTGGCTCCGCGATAAATCGAGAAGTCCTTGCCTTTGGGGTCGGCCAGCACCGGGATGCCCCTGGCCTTGGCGGCCTGGATCAGCATCTGGTGGTTCTTCAAGGCGCCTTTGCCGTAGTCGGACAACACCAGCACCTTGATACCTTCGAGCAACTCATCGACCTGACCGCTGAGGGCCAGGGCGTCAGTGGCGAAGGGTTCTTCGAAATCGATACGCAGCAATTGCTGGTGACGGCTCATGACCCGCAGCTTGACGATGGTCGGCTGATGGGCGATGCGCTGGAACAGCGCACGCACGCCGGCACCGCGCAGGCTGTTGGCCAGGCTGTCGGCGGCTTCGTCGTCACCGGTCACACCCACCAGGGAGGCCGGGGCGCCGAGGGCGGCAATATTGAGGGCAACGTTGGCAGCGCCACCCGGGCGGTCTTCGATTTGCTCGACCTTGACTACCGGTACCGGCGCCTCAGGGGAAATCCGTGAGGTACCGCCATGCCAGTAACGGTCGAGCATGACATCGCCGACCACCAAGACAGGGGCTTGATCGAATCGCGGCATGGACAACTTCATGGAGCAACCCACATACAAAATGAACAGGGGCGCGATATTAGCACAGGGTGAGCGCCGCCTAGTTCGAGAGCTTTATTCACGATGCATCTGGCGCGAAAACTGGTTATTTTTTAGACAGAACTGCCAGGACTTGGTCCACGGCGTCGGCCAGTTCGACCTCATCGGTATTGACTTCGCAGTCGGCCGCCAGCGGCGCCTCATAGGGGCTGTCCAGGCCGGTGAACGCCTTGATGCGTCCGTCCAGCGCTGCGCGGTACAAGCCTTTGGGATCACGCCGCGCGCACACGTCAAAGGGTGTGCTGACATACACCTCAAAAAACTGCCCAGGCCCGAACAGCGCCTTGGCGGTCGCCCGGTCAGCGCTGAACGGCGAAATCGCCGAGACAATCACGATCAATCCCGCGTCCACCATCAGCCGCGCCACTTCGCCGATACGCCGGATGTTTTCCTTGCGCGCCGCGTCATTCATGCCCAGGTCACTGCACAGGCCGGTGCGCAAATTATCCCCATCGAGCACAAAGGTATGCCGCCCCTGCTCGTTGAGCTGCACCTCCAGGGCATTGGCCAGGGTCGACTTGCCCGACCCGGACAACCCCGTCAGCCACAGGCAACAGGGCTGCTGTTGCTTGAGCACCGCCCGTGCCGCCGCCGACAACGACAAAACAAAGGGGCGGATGGAAGCAGAACCATGGGGCAGCGACTGGCTATTCATAACCCAGCACCTCGTAATCACGTTGGTAGGCACGCCGCACCAGGCGGCGTGTGCGCAGAGAGCAAAACTCCCTGACCGGCTCGCTGCGCCGCCCGAGTGAAACATTCAGATGCGGCAGCAACGAGCTCACGCCGAGGTGTTCACACAAGTGCTGGAAGTCTTGCTCCAGGGACTCCTGGCGCCCCAGGAAATCCATGGCCATTTGCCCCATGTGATCGACCAGAAAATCCGTCTGGGGTGCGAAATGCAGTTGTCGGCGCAGGTTGTCCGCGTGCAGCCAGCCGGCCACAAAATGATCGAAGTCACGGTAGCGCGAGACCAAGGCCTGGGCGTGCAGGTCGCGAGCCCCCATGTGGTTGCTGCGCAGGTAGGTATAGGCCGAGTAGGCGCGCTCCAGCGGGTGGCGCACGAAGGCAAACTTGAAGCTGCGTTCGCAGTGCTCGGGGAATTGCTGCTCGTACCAGTAATACGGCAAATGCCCCGGCCAGCGCCCTTCCAGCAGTGCCGAGCAGACACTGCTGCCGGCGCATTTGGGCACATGGATAAACACGCATTTGTGCCGTTCGAAAGCGGGGTTGAGTGCGGCCACCCCAGACAGGGATTTGTTCACCGCCTGGCGATCCACCACCGATAAACGCCCCAGCAGAAACGTTCGTTGCGGCTTGGGAAGCAGTTTCCAGAACAAACGTTGCAACATTCCATTACCCACGCAAGAAGGTTAGCCCTCTCGTTCGTCATTCGAATCGAGAAGGCCAACATAACAAACGACAGGCGGTAAATTATTTGGCTTTGGTCAAGCCCGTAAGGGGCTTGATACAAACCCGGGCGCATTGCGCGCCCCGGTGTGTCAGGTGATGTTGGCCGTCGCCGGCTCATCCAGGCCCATGGCGTGCAGCCGCGAGTAATAGCCGCCCATGGCCAGCAGTTCCAGATGTGTACCGCGCTCGACAATTTCGCCGTGGTCCATCACCAGAATCATGTCGGCTTTCTCGATGGTGGACAGCCGGTGCGCGATAACCAGGGTGGTACGGCCTTTCATGACCTTGTCCAGCGCGGCCTGAATGTGGCGCTCCGACTCGGTATCCAGTGCCGAAGTCGCCTCATCCAGGATCAGCAGCGGGGCGTTTTTCAGCAATGCACGGGCGATCGCCAGGCGTTGACGCTGACCGCCGGAGAGCAACACACCGTTTTCACCGACTTCGGTGTCCAGCCCTTTGGGCAGTTCGGCGATAAAGTCCATGGCGTAGGCATCCGCCGCGGCCTTTTCGATGTCCTCACGCGGTGCATCCGCCAGGTCGCCGTAGGCGATGTTGTTGGCCACGGTGTCGTTGAACAGGGTCACATGCTGGGTCACCTGGGCCACATGCCGACGCAGGTTGCGCAGGCGGTAGTCTTCGATCTCTACCTCGTCCAACAGGATTTCGCCGGTTTCGTGATGATAGAAACGCGGGATCAGGCTGGCCAGGGTCGACTTGCCGCTGCCCGAGCGCCCGACCAGGGCGATCATCTGCCCCGGCGCGGCACTGAAGCTGATGTTCTTCAGCACTTCGCGCTCGGTACCCGGGTAGGTAAAGCTCAGGTTGCGCACGTCCAGGCGCCCGCTGACGCGATCACGCTCCACGGTGCCGCTGTCGACTTCAGGCACTTCATCCAGCTGTTCGAAGATGCTCTCGGCACCCGCCACGCCTTTCTGAATCGTCGAGCTGACTTCCGACAGCTGGCGGATCGGCTTGGGCAGCAGGCCCGCAGCGGTGATGTAGGCCACCAGGTCACCCGCCGTGGCATCGCCGCGCAGCAGCAGCACCAGAAACATCAGCGCGGCCATGGCGGTGTAGATCACCAGTTGCAGCATCGGGGTGTAGACCGCGCCGGTCTTGTTCATGCGCAGTTGCTTGTCGGTATTGCCCTGGCTGGCAGCGGCAAAACGGCGCTCCTCGTAGCTTTCGCCACCGAAGCTGCGCACCACGCGGTAGCCCTGGATGGTCTCGGAGGCCACGTGTGTCACGTCGCCCATCGCCACCTGGATCTTCTTGCTCTGCTTGCGGAATTTCTTGCTGGTACTGCCGACCATGATCGCAATCAGCGGCAGGATCGCCAGCATCACCAGGGTCAGCTTCCAGTTCATCCACAGCAGGTAGCCGAACAGGAACACCACGGTCAGGCCTTCACGGATCACCACCTTGATCGCATCCGTCGCGGCGCCGGTGACCATGGTCACGTTGAAGGTGATGCGGGAAATCAGGTGCCCGGAGTTATGCGTATCGAAATAGCGGTTGGGCAGCACCAGCAGTTTGTTGAACAGCTGGACCCGCAGGTCATGCACCAGCCCCAGGGAAACCTTGGCCAGATAGTAGTTGCCCAGGAACGAGCCGAGGCCCTGCCACGCAGCGATCAGGATGATCAGCAGCGGCACGGCCATCAACAGCTTCAAGTCTTTGAACAACGGGATCTTGGGCAGGAACACCACATCGGGATTACTCAGGCCATCCACGAAGTATTTAAGGATCCCGGCGAGCATCGGCTGGGTGGAAGCAAAGATCACGAAGCCCACGATACTCAGCAGGAACATACCGAGGTACGGTTTCACATAGCCCAGCAGCCTGAAATAAATTTTCAGGCTGGATTCCTGGTCCGCTTTGGGCGGTGCGTCACTCATGTGTCGAGCTCACTGATTGGGTAGGACGCGAACTTTATCACAAGCGTCGGGGTTGGCCCGAGCCCAGACCAATACACTGGCCAGCGCAATCGGCAGCCACGAGATAAACCACTCGGCCCGTGGCGTGCCCGTGAGGCTCGCCGCGTCGAACTGCATGGCCAGGAACGAGAACACCCACATGCCGATGATGCCCTTGCCGTAGAGCGTGTCGCGGGCTTTCCAGGCTTGCCACAACACGCCAAACCACAGCCCGCACCAGAGCAGCAGGCCCGGCAGGCCCAGTTCGAGGGTGATGTGGGTGAACAGGTTGTGGGAGTGATCAAAGTACAGGTTATCGGCAAATACCTTGTAGTCCCCGCCCAGGCCCAGGCCGGTCCACGGGTGCTCGGAAATCATCTGCAAGGCAGCCATGAAGATCTGCGGCCGGTAAGACACGCCACGGGCCAGCATCAGCGACTGCATGGCGAAGAACACCGCCAATGCCGCCACAACCGCCCCGATGGCGATCACGGCGGTACGCCGGTCGCGGCACCAGGCGGGCATGGCCACCACGGTCAACAGCAGCGCCAGGGCAGCGCCACGGCTTTGGCTCAACACAACAAACAGGCCGAGCAGTGCGATGGAGAAGGCCCACGCCACTTGCATCCAGCGCCCACGGGGCAGCCAGTGCAGCAACCAGACCGCCGCCATCCCGATCACGTAGGCACCCAGAATCGGGTGGGACAGCTGGCCCAAGCCTTCGAGGCGCGCAAACCAGGGATTATGCTCAACCCCATAAAACTTGATGATCGCCACCAGCGACGACAAGGCCAGGCCGAAACCGCCCCACTGCATCACACTAATGACCCGCTCGGTCCGGCCACACGCGAATACCGGGAAAAACAGCAGGAACACGCCGATATACAACAGGCGTTTGGTCTCACGTGAAGGGTCTTGGGCATTGGTCCACGACAAGCTGATGGCGCCCCATACCGCCAGCGCCACAATCATCAGGCATATCCAGCGTTGCTCACGCCAGACTTCCTTGAGGCGTTCACGCGCCGCCCACGCAAACACCATCGCCGGCAGCCACAGAAACAGCGTCAAGCCTTGCTGATAAATCTTGTTGGTCGGCGCGTAGGCAATCGCCAGCAAAAACCAAAGTAACCCTGTAATCATCCAGACCTGCGCCCAACGACTTGCTTGCATCACCCGCTCCTGATTACGTCCAACCCGCCAAGCCGGCATGGTTAAAACCCAAAACTTTCGGCATTATTACCGATCACTGTGCCCGCGACTCCCCACAAGGCTTTCCAACGATGCAATGTTCAAGGCTTGCCCAAGCCGATTTAGACAAGATGATTGAAGGTGCCAAAATCCTGGAGAAGGACAGCTATGGGCCCAAAGTCTACCTGCTGACCGACGGGAATATCCTCAAACTGTTTCGTCGTAAACGCCTGTTTTCGTCGGCGCTGTTTCGCCCGTACTCCAAGCGTTTCATCGACAACGTGGCGCAGCTGCAACAGCGCGGCATCCCCACCTTGAGCGTGCTCGCGTTCTTTCAACTGGCCGCGCCCGGCATGACCGCCGTGCTGTATCGCCCGCTACCGGGGGAAACGCTGCGCCAGATTTCCAACCGCGAAGGCTTTGAATGGGAAGCGAACCTGGGCCCGCTGGTGGCACTTATCCGCCGCTTGCATGGCGCGGGAATTTACTTCCGCTCCTTGCACCTGGGCAATATCGTGGTGACGCCAGACAATGAGATGGGGCTGATCGACGTAGCCGACATGCGCTTCCTGCGTGCCCCCCTGAACCCGGAACTCGCACGACGCAACCTGCAACATTTCGCACGCTATATTGCGCGTGAGAAGCTGAACGAACGCTTTCCAATGCATGCCCTGGAGCAAGCACTGCTAGCGGCATGAAAACAGGCGCCGGGAGGTTTCACTGAAGTCTGCCCAGGCTTGGTCCGGCGCCAGTGCCTGCGACTGAGCCGCCACCACCTCGGCGGCAGGGCTGGCGAATGCACGCGACATCAACTGGCCCCAAGCCGCTGCATTGTCTGAAGGGGCGTACCAACCAGCCTCCCCCAACTGCTCGCGAAAGACTGGCAAATCGCTGGTCAACACCGGCACGCCGGCCATCACCGCCTCTTGCAGGATCAAGCCCAAACCCTCTTGCGTGGATGGAATGGCCACCCAGTCAAAGGCCCGATACAGCGTCGCCGCGTCCGGCAAATGGCCGGGCAGCGACACCTTGCCCTGTAAGCCGAGCTGCGCAATACGCGCCTCAAGGGCAGACCGCGCCGCCCCCTCGCCGATGATCACCAGGTGCGCATCGGGCTGATCAGCCGAGACGTCGGCAAACGCCTCCAGCAAACAACCAAAGCCTTTGCTATCGACCAGGCGACCTACCGCGCCCAGCACCGGCGCGCCCTGCAACGCCAACCCCAGACGCGACCGCGCCTGCTCCCGCGACAGTGCACCCGCGCGAAAAGCGACAGGGTCAAACGCGCTGCGCAACACCGCCACCGGGCGTTGCAAATAACCTTCAAGCGAGACGGACAAGGTTTGCGACACCGCTGCCAGGGTCAATTGCGCAGCCGCAAACTGATCAAACAGCTTCTGGTCGGCAGGACGCAGGCGTGTGTGACCATGAAACACCACAACTATCCGCACCTGCGGCAGCCGCTTGAGCACCGGCAACATCACGCGGGCAACGCCAATGCCGTCCAGCAGCACAATCTCCATGCCTTCGGGCAGCGCCTTCTGAAAGCGCGCACGCATCCTGGGCATCAACAGCTTCCACAGATGCCGGCCCTTGAGTTGGGCCGAGGAAAGCTTCCACTCGAGCGCCGGCTCACCGTTCTGTGCACTGCCTTGAAGCAGCCAGGTTTCGATCGGAGCACGGCTGACCGCGTGAGACAGTATCTGCTGATGAACCTTTTGCACCGAAGCGAATGCAGAACCACCGGCCCACATGATGTTAAGAATGCTCATCGAGAAAAATGACCTTATGCGGCGTTGTGGTGACTTGTTCTACTTAACCAAGTAATTGAGTAACCAACCGATACCCACTCCCAGTATCAGCATAGCTGCCAGCTTGATCCGCTCGCGCCGCTTGCGCTTGAGCTTGGTCAAGCGCTCTTCTGCTGTCGCCACATGCAAACCGAAACCGGTGTGCAAAACCGCATCGCCTTCCAGGGTAACCGCCGCCAGATTCAATTCTGCGTAACGCCGGGAAAGCCCCTTCTCCCCTTCAAACCCTGCATAGGGTGCGCACAACCGGTATTCCTTGATCCGCCGCAGGCCCGGGTTCAGCGAAAACCCCTGCCAGTCGGGCTTGTCGGACAGCAACGGATAACACGGCACCCCGCCGATCACATCACGCGGCCCCAGATGGATATAGGGGCTGTGCACCTGCAAGTCGTACACGTAATTGCGCAACCAGACTTGAAGAATCTCGGGGCGCTGCTCCAGTACCGTCTTGGAATCCTCGACAAACCCGGGTCGGTAAAACGCCCAATCATCTTCGCAATGGAATATGTAAGGGGTCTTGACCGACTCGTAGGCCAGATCGATGGATGCCAGTTGCCCAAGCTTCGGACGGTTGATCAAGAAAGTGCAATGGCTGTGCCAGTGCTCAGGAATCGCGCGACGTACCGCTTCATCACCGGAGTCTTCGGTAATGAACACTTCGCGTATATCTGCCGTGTTGAACAGATCGAAGCTCTCGAGCGTGCGCTTCAACAAATCGAAGCGACCGCAACTGGTCACTACGAGCGTTATGTCGCTTTGATCGGAGAATTGCATTCAACGCCTCGAAAATTTCATATAGCCATCATATGCGACCCATCGGTCGCCATTACACGCCCAGTTTAAGGCGCAACCTTTCCAGCCAATTCAACGGCGCACACGGCCGCAGGGGCGGCTGGAGCACGTCGACAATGCGCTGGCCGAGACGCGCAAAGCTGAACTGGCTGACTGCCAGCGCTTGCCCATTACGCGCAATGTCTGCCGCCAGTTGCGGGTCGGCCCGCAACATGGACAGTTTCTCCTGCAACTGTGGGATGTCCTTGTAGAACACCACATTGACCATGTCCTTGAAGCCCAACGCCTCGTTTTCCGAAGCGCCCTGATCAAACGCCAGCAGCACGCAGCCACAGGCCATCGCCTCGAAGTTCTTGATCATGTACTCGCCCATGCCGACGTCGGCACTGACGAAAAACCGGATTCGGTTGAGGGTCGCGCAATATTCCTCGCCGGATTTGGTGCGCGTCACCACCAAAGGCTCAACCTGCGCCAGCTCGTCCAGCAACGCTTTGCGACCACTGTAGGCCACGCTGTTGGTGCTGCCGACAAACGCCAGTTCGATGTCGCGCTCGCGGTCCTGCGGCTGCAGCAGCGCCTGATCATAGCCTTTGGGCACGAACACCGCGTCAAAGCCTTCGGCGCGCAGGCGTTCGGTGACCCTGTGGCCGGAACTGATCACCCGCACCCATGGCAAGCGGCGGTAATGGGCGCTGAACTTGCCGGTGTACTTGCAAGGGATGTAGTTCTGATAGGCGTCGTGTTCAAGGATCACCAGGTTCGGGATCGTGCGAATAAACGCAGCCTGGCGGATTTCCTGCTTGAACCGCAGGAAGAACACAATGCGGTCATAGCGGGTCACGTCGACTTCACGCCGGAAGTAACCCCGCAGGTTGCGCTGTTCGTCACTGCTCAACCAACGCAGGTCGCACTCGCAGTGCTCGGCGACGCCTTCGTACAAGCGGTCGAGAATAGCGCGCTGTTCTTTCTGCACCAGAAACAAAACTTTCATGGGATTTCCTTTCACAAACGCCAGAACAACTCATGCCGTCGTACGGCCTTGCGGAAAAATTCGTTCTCACCATAAGGCGAGCGCGCACGCCCTGCCAGCACACGCTGTAACCAGCGCCGCACTTGGCGCTTGAACGGCGGCGCGGGCTGCAGGTCATGCATCATGCCCAGCGCCATGGCCTTGTCGCGCTGTTGTGCCGGCGACAGCGACAAGCTGTACGGCCGCAGCTCAAGCGCGTCATCGAACAGTGGCGGCAGGGCAATGCCGGCGCCCGCGTCACCCATGGGCCAGCGGTCGTTGTCATGCAGATGGTTGGCGTAGCCCAGCACGGCAGTCGGCTGCCATTCCAGCCCTTGCAGGGCCTCGACCACCGCTTGTTGCGCGCAGATATGATCCGGGTGCGGGTCGAGCACCGGGTGCGGCAACACGATCACTTCAGGGCGCGCCGTCAGCAGTAATTGGCGCAAATCGGCCAGCAGGTTATTCCAGGTCGGCAGGCCGTCATGGTCCGCCGGTAACGCGAAGGGGTTGAACTGGCGAAACAGGCGGATATCCGACAAGTCAGCCTCTCGCGAGGCGACCGGCTGGTCCGGCGAGGCGCGCATTGCCGGCAATTGCAGGCAGAAGTAGCCCAACTGCACACAATGCGCCTCTGGCACACCCGCCCAGCGCGGCACGGCGATGCTGTCCCAGGCACGCAAGCGGCCTTTGATCCGCGAGGCCTCGACCGGGTCCAGGCCCATCTGCTGATAGTGTTCGGCTTCGATCTCGCCAGCGGTGAGGGTCACGATCCACGGCTTTTCAGCCTGGCTATAAAGACCGAAAGCAGCCAATTCGGCATCATCGGCATGGGGCGCAATGACCATCACCCGCTGCGCCGAATAGTCCGCAGTGGCCCAGGCCCACAGGCGGGGCGCACCCTGCAGGCTGCAAAAACGCCCGCGCAAGCGCAGCTCACCCGCTATCAGGGCCGGGGCCAGGCCACTGAGGTTGAGGTAACGAACGCCATTGACCCCACGCTCGAACGCCTGCCGGTCGGGGCTTTCACCGCCGGAGATCTCGATGGCCGGGTCGAGAAACCGTCCCAGCCAACCGCTCTTGACCTTGATCGCCAGCACCAGCGTCGTATTGGCTTCGAGCGGCGCATCCACCTGCAGCCGCCCGCCTTCGAAGCGAACCCCGGCCAGCTCGGCATCCGCCGAAAAACGGTATTGATAGTCTTCGCCGGGCGCATAAAACAGGTGGTCGGCAAACCAGGCTTCATGGGCCGCCCAGGCCAGCACGCCGAGCACCAACGGCAACCACCAGGCGACGCTGATACCGACCACCACCAGCAGCACCAGGCCGATCAACACACCGACGCGTTTGTTGCGCCGATGGCGCTTGAGCAATTGCTGTTTGCGGCTCATACGGTCAGCACCGGCACGGAGTTGCACCAACGGTCCTTGTACTCCCGGTCGGCGCGCCCGAAGGAAAACCGCAGCGGCTTGCCGACTTCACGCGCCTGCTCCCAGGCACTTTGGGTATTGAGGAAGCTCAGGACACTGCCCGGGCTGAACGCACGGGTTTGAGGGTCGACGCCACCGTTGACGTACTCCACGCTGATCCACTCGGGCGACTCGACCCGATACACCAGCTGCACAGCGATGGGCGCGTCATTAAGGAAAATCACCGAGCCGATCAGCCACTCGCGCAGCAGCTCGATCACCTCGGCCATGCGCTCGGCACCTGTGGCGACAAAGCCCCAGCGGCGCAGGAACAAATCACAGTAGATCGCCGCCAGCTCCACGCTGGAAAACTCGCTCACCGGGCGCACAACGCCTCCGGCCTCTTCCAGCAAACGCAATTCGCGGCGCTGGTTGTAGCGGAACTTCTTCGACAGTTCTTCCGGCGTGCGGGCCATGGCCAGTTGCTCGGCCTGCGGCTTGAGGCCACTGAAACGGCCTTCATTCAGGGCCGACAGGTAGCGCGCACGCTGGCGCAACGGCGCCTCGGCGCCTGGCGCGGCGGGCAGGATCAACTCGGCATTACCCAGGTCGAACAGGCCCTTTTTACCGCGCTGCTTGAGCACGTCCTTGGACAGCGCAAGGTCACGGCCCCAGGTCGCGATGCACGCCTGAAGTTCGCCGCCTTGCTCCCAGGCCAGGTAACGCACCGGGATTTCAGCCAGCCCGGCGAGGCGCTCGATCACCTGCGGGTGGGTCGCAACACTGCCGCCAAAACGCTGCCAGGCGTCGCTGTAGACAGGCGCATCGACGACGGACCAGCCGCGCTCGCGCCAGCCTTGAAATCGATTGAGCATCAAGCCCCCGCGGTCAATTCAATAACGTGCGGCAGTTGCCAGAAGGTATCGCGTACCGCCTGATCCGAGAAGCGCTCGCGCAGGCGCTCCAGCATCATCTCGGCGCACTGCCGCTGCTGGTGTTGATCCATCGCAGCCAGGTGTCGCAACCCTTGGGCAAGGTGTTCGGCATCGCCGAAGGGAAACAGGATACCCACGCCCTCGACCACCTCCTTCGCCCCACCACAGGCCGTGGCCAGCAACGGCACGCCGGCCGCCATGGCTTCCAGCAGCACCATGCCGAAGGGCTCGTGGTCGGAGCTCAGCGCAAACACATCGAATGCCCGGAAATACCGGCGCGCATCCGGCACCTGGCCGAGAAACAGCACCTTGTCGGCAACCCCCAGTTCGCGGGCGAGTTCCTTGAGGTCTTGCTCCAGGCGCCCGCTGCCGAGGATCGCCAGGCGACGCTCAACCGGCAAGTGCGGCAGTGCCAGGGCAAAGCCCTTGAGCAGCGTGGCCTGGTCCTTGTCCGGGTGCAGGCGGCCGACATTGCCGATCACCCAGTCGTCCGGCGACAAGCCCAGCGCGTCACGCGCCTCATGCGCCGGCACCTGAATAGCCTGCAAGGCGTCGACGTCGATACGGTTGTACAAGGTCTGGATACGTGCGGCGGGCCACGCCGGCAGGCAACGGCGCATGTCATCACGCACAGCGTCGGATACACCGAGCAGGCTCAGGCGCTTGCGGAAAATCCCGGCAAACAGCTTGCGGCTGCGGCGCTGATAGTCACCAAAGGCATGGTGCACCCCAATCACCGGCAACCGCGTGGCCAGCAAGGCGACGTAGATCGGCTTGAAGCGGTGGGCAATGCAGAAACTGAAATTGCGCGACGCGGCGATCTTGCGCAGTTCACCGATAGCACCCAGCTTCAGGCCACGGATGGCCTTGGAGCTGAATTCCATGAACAACACTTCATCGCTGGCACAACCGGCCGCCACCTCAGGGTCAGCGACCCCGGTGAGAAACACCGTGGTCACCTTGTAGCCGGAGCCTGCGAACAAGCTGGCGTACTGCCGCGCGCAATCGAGGAACGGCCCGTCATAGCCGTGGCAGAACTGCAGGACGTGGCGTTCAGCCGAGCGCGTCATAAGGGTCCACGCCGTCTTTGACGACCAGGATGTCTTCCATGATCAGGTACTGCAGGTCGGAGCCGAAGAACATGTTCAGCGCGTCGGTCGGCGAGCAGATCATCGCTTCGCCACGACGGTTGAGCGAGGTGTTCAGCGACACGCCGTTGCCGGTCAGCACTTCAAGCTCTTTCATCATGTCGTAGTAGCGCGGGTTGTATTCGCGCTTGAGCACCTGGGCGCGGGAGGTGCCGTCTTCATGGACTACTTCCGGCACGCGGGTCTTCCACTCTTCGGCCACTTCAAAAGTGAAGGTCATGAACGGTGCCGGATGATCGACCTTGATCATTTGTGGGGCCACGGTGTCGAGCATCGACGGGCAGAAAGGCCTCCAGCGCTCGCGGAACTTGATCTGGTGGTTGATGCGATCCGCCACGCCGGTGGCGCTCGGGCAACCAATGATCGAGCGGCCGCCCAAGGCACGCGGGCCAAATTCCATGCGGCCCTGGAACCAGGCCACCGGGTTGCCGTCGACCATGATCTTGGCGATGCGCTGGGGCATGTTTTCGATCTTGCGCCAGTTCGGCTTGCTCTCGTGCCTGGCACACGCGGCGATCACGTCTTCGTTGCTGTAGGACGGGCCCAGGTAGACGTGTTCCATCTTCTCCACCGGTACGCCACGGGCGTGGGACACGTAGGCCGCCGCGCCAACCGCAGTCCCGGCATCGCCGGACGCCGGCTGTACGAACAGCTCTTTGACGTCGTCACGCGCAATGATCTTCTGGTTCAGCTTGACGTTCAGCGCACAGCCGCCAGCGAAAGCCAGCTTGCCGGTGTCCTTGAGGATGTCGCCCAGGTAGTGGTCGATCATCTGCAACGCCAGCTTCTCGAACAGCGCTTGCATGCTGGCCGCGTAGTGGATGTACGGCTCGTCGGCGATGTCGCCTTCGCGCTTTGGCCCCAGCCACTCGATCAGTTTTGGCGAGAAGTAGAACCCCTTGCCCTTCTCTTTGTAGCGGCGCAGGCCGATGACGTTGGCGTAGTCGGTGTTGATCACCAGCTCGCCGTTTTCAAAGGAGGCCAGGCGCGAGAAATCGTACTTGCTGGCATCGCCATATGGCGCCATGCCCATCACCTTGAACTCACCGTCGAGCATCTCGAAACCGAGGAACTCGGTGATCGCGCCGTACAGGCCGCCGAGGGAGTCCGGATCAAAGAATTCCTTGATCTTGTGGATCTTGCCGTTTTCGCCGTAGCCGAAGAACGTGGTGGCGTACTCACCCTTGCCGTCGATCCCGAGGATCGCGGTTTTCTCCTGGAAGCCCGAGCAATGGTAAGCGCTGGAGGCGTGGGCCAAGTGGTGTTCGACCGGTTCGATCTTGATTTTCTTCGGATCGAAGCCCAGTTGCTCAAGGCACCAGACGATCTTGTTGCGATAGCGCTTGTAGCGACGGTTGCCCATCAGGATCGCGTCAAGGGCGCGGTCCGGGGCATACCAGTAACGCTTGGCGTAGTGCCAGCGTGCCTCGCCGAACAAGCTGATCGGAGCGAACGGGATCGCCACCACATCAACGTCGGAAGGTTTGATGCCGGCCTGTTCCAGGCAGAACTTCGCCGATTCGTAGGGCATGCGGTTCTTTGCATGTTTGTCGCGTACGAAGCGCTCTTCTTCGGCGGCCGCGATCAGCTTGCCGTCGATATACAAGGCTGCGGAAGGATCATGGCTAAGGGCGCCGGACAGGCCAAGAATCGTCAATGCCACAGGGGTCTAGCCTCTTTTAGTCTGCATGCAGGCGGGTCGCGCCTGAAAAAGTGTGCTTCCTGCCTGGGCAGGAAACAGCTAAAGGGCGGGATTATAGCTTAAAAGCAGGGGGAAGCTGTTAGCGGCAAGCTGCAAGCGGGTCAGCGGTAGATTTCGATGCTGCCGTCCTTGTTCTGGCGGTAGATCGTGTAGGGCAGCACCAGCGTATCCAGCACCCCGGAGGCGACCAGCTCGGCGGCGAAAATCGGCAGCGCGCCGCCCCCGTGATCGATCAGGCTTTTGTCGTTCAGGCTTTTATCCGCCGCGGGCTCGCCATTGAGGGTACAAAAACCGTAGATCACCCCGCTGTAGATGCGCGGCACGTTTTCGCAGTGGCTGCGTGAGTCCTTGAGGTTCTGGCTGGCCACGGCATCCGGGCGGAAAACGGTGTTGATCGTGCCACAACCGGCAAGCACCAGCGAGGCTGCCAGCCACAAGACTTTCGATGTAATCCTCACGACCCACTCCTACTGATCCATTGGCCATTATTATTGCTAAGGCCGATCACGCTAACATCGACGCCCCTATGAGCCCAGTGCCGAAGAGCTGACTGGACGTGTAGGCAGATTCCTAAAGAAATAAATCGCCCGAGTCACTAAACTCGCGCCCCTTTGCGCGTTTACACCCTGAACGCCAACGGATTGCGGCTGACTCATGAACAACCTCGCTCGTCTCACCCTCCTGCTGCCCGGCCTGCTCGCCCTGTGCGACGCTGCCCAGGCTGACGAAACGCTGACCCTCGACCCGAGCGTAGTCACCGGTTCACGCAGTGCCAGCCCGACGTTCGACCTGCCGTACTCGGTGGACGGCATCAGCCGCGAGCAAATCAGCGACGGCCAGCTGGGGATCAATGCCTCCGAAGCCCTTTCCCGCGTACCGGGCCTGGTGGTGCAGAACCGCCAGAATTACGCGCAGGACCTGCAGATTTCCTCCCGCGGCTTCGGCGCTCGCTCGGCCTTTGGTGTGCGCGGCATCAAGCTGATCGCCGACGGCATCCCCGCCAGCACCCCGGACGGCCAGGGCCAGGCTGCCACCTTCAACCTCGACACCGCCGAACGCATCGAAGTGCTGCGCGGGCCGGCCGCCACGCTGTATGGCAGCAACGCCGGCGGGGTCATCCAGATGTTTTCCCGCGACGGCGAAGGCCCGCCGCGCATCGGCGCCGAAACCCTGGTGGGCAGCGACGGCCTGAACAAAAACCACCTCACCGCCGAAGGTGCAGCCAATGGCGCAGGCTTCGTGCTCGACGCCTCGCGCATGGACACCAACGGCTACCGCGACCACAGCAGCGCCCGCCGCGACCAGACCTTTGCCAAGCTCAACTTCCAGCCGGATGACGACAGCAAACTCGCGCTGATCTACAGCAGCCTGGAGCAGAACGGCACCCAGGACCCCCTGGGGCAGACCTGGGCCGCCTACAAGGCCGACCCGCGCTCTGTGGCGCCGGCCGCACTGACCTACAACACACGCAAAAGCATCGATCATCAGCAATTGGGCCTGAATTACGAGCGCTATTTCGGCGATGCAACCTTGCAGGTGAATGGCTATACCGGACGGCGCAGCGTCATTCAGTACTTGTCGATCCCGGACCGGTTTGCCAGCGGCTTCCCCAACCCGGCCAATGCCCGTGGCGGCGTGGTGGCGTTCGACCGCAAATTCTACGGCGGCTCCGTCCACTGGCTCCAACCCATCACCCGCGCACCCGGCGACCTGACCCTGATCGCCGGCCTCGATTACGACCGCAGCCAGGATGATCGCCAGGGTTATTCCAACACCGTCAACGGCGTGCACGGTATCAAAGGCGCCCTAGGCCGTGACGAAATCGACACCGCCACCAGCCTCGACCCCTTCGTGCAAGCCAACTGGCTGCTGGGCGACTGGACCCTGCAAGCCGGCCTGCGCCACAGCACCATGGAAATGAAGGTGGACGATCACTTTCTCAGCGACGGTAACGACAGCGGCAGCAAGACCTACCAGAAGAACACCCCGTCAGTCAGCGTGATGTACGCTTTCACCCCTGACCTGCACGGCTATGTGAGCGCGGGTAAAGGTTTCGAAACACCAACCCAGGCGGAGTCGGCGTATTCCAGCACGTCGAACGGTTTCAACTTTGCGTTGAAGCCATCGGTCAGCAAGCAGTATGAAGTCGGTTTGAAAGCCCGCCTCGGCCAGGACACCCGGGTCAATGCAGCCCTGTTCCAGATCACCACCGAAGACGAGTTGGTGGTGCAGCAGTCCAGCGGTGGCCGCACCACCTACCAAAACGCCGGCCGCACCCTGCGCCGTGGCTTCGAGTTGGGCCTCGAGAGCCAACTGGCCGAGCACTGGAGCACCAACCTCGCCTACACCCGCTTGCAAGCCACCTATGACAGCGATTTCGTCAGCGGCGCCAGCACCGCCGTCGACAAGGGCAACTACCTGCCCGGCGTGCCGCAAACCACGTTATTCGCTGAGCTGAACTGGAAGCCCAGGGATTGGGTCAGCACTGGCGTCGAAGGGATGTACCGCAGCAAGGTTTATGTTGAAGACACCAATCAGCAACACGCTGCGCCTGGCTACAGCGTGTTCAACTGGCGTGCGCGGTTTGAGCAGAAGGTCGAGCATTGGACGTTTCACCAGACGTTGCGGCTGGATAACTTGCTGGATCGACAGTATGTCGGGTCGGTGATTGTCGGTGATGGGAATGGTCGTTATTACGAGGCGGCGCCGGGGCGGTCTTGGTATGCGGGGGCTGGGGCGGAGTATCGGTTTTGATCGCTTTGGTTTTTGGGGGCTTATCCGTTATTGGGGTAACGGCTGCTTATGGTTCCGCTCTTACAGCGGGTCACTTTTGGAAAGAGCCCAAAAGTAACCAAAAGGCTCTTGCCCCACCACTCGGCACCTCGCCTCCGGCTCGGTGTGCCCGCACGCAGACTTGAATCCGTGGGCCGCCGCGCTGGGCCATCCATGGCCCAGCGCGGCTAACCCGGCGTCCTGCCGGGTTACCCACGGATTCAAGCCCGCGTGCGGCCAGCGTGGTTAATGGGGCGCCTAGGATCAAGATCAAAAGCAGAGCACGGCGGCCTAGTAGCCGACCTGAGTGGTGTAGATCAAGAGCGGGATCCCAGTGGATTGGCTTTTCTGTGGGAGCTGGCTTGCCTGCGATGCAGACACCTAGGTGTATCAGGCACACCGAGTTGATGCTTTCGCAGGCAAGCCAGCTCCCACATTTGACCGAGTACTGCCTCAAAGATCAGGTCGGCTGTCAGGCCGCCTCGCTTTGCTTTGTTTTTGCTGTGGCCCTTACATCCTTACCGCTGACGAAGTCAGCGATCTTTTGATCTAGGGCTTTTGATCGTGATCTGAGGCGCCCCGTCAATCACGATGGCCGAACGCAGGCTTGAATCCGTGGGCAACCCGGCAGGACGCCGGGTTAGCCGCGCTGGGCCAAGGATGGCCCATCGCGGCGGCCCACGGATTCAAGCCGGAGTGAGGGCACACCGAGCCGGAGGCGAGGTGCCGAGTGATGGGGCGAAGACCTTTTGGTTACTTTTGGGTCTTTCTGTATAGACCGGACACATGGTTGACGGGTGTGCGGGGACATGGTGGACACTTTTCGGCGAGCCAATTTCGCCGGAAAGCCATCATGCCCTGGGACACGAGAGATGCCATGAGCCTGAAAGAAGAGTTTGTTGCCTTAGCAGGGCAACCCGGCAGCAACAAACGAGAACTGTGCCGACGGTTCGGTATCAGTCCGCAGACGGCCTACAAGTGGCTTAACCGCTACGCGACGCTCGGCCATTCGGGGCTGCAAGATAAATCCCGAAAACCGGCTACCAGCCCCAAGCTGACCACGCCGGCCCTGGAAGCGCAGGTCATATCGCTCAGACAAGACCATCCAGCATGGGGTGGGCGCACGATCAGCAGCCTCTTGAAAAAGCAGATTGCTCCCAGCACCGTTACCAATGTCCTGCACCGGCACGGGCTGATTCAGCCGGCTACGAAGGAGCAAGAGGCAAAGCTGAGATTTGAACACGACGCGCCCAACAATCTTTGGCAGATGGATTTCAAAGGGCATTTCCCGACGCAAGAAGGCAGATGCCATCCCCTGACTTTGCTGGACGACCATTCACGTTTCAGTTTGGCTATTCACGCTTGTGATAATGAGCGTGGAGCCACGGTGAAGGAAAGGTTGACCGAGGTATTCCAGCGCTTCGGATTACCGGCTCGCATCAACGTTGATAACGGACCGCCTTGGGGCTCTCCACGTAACCCTGGTGAAATCACAGAGCTGAGTATCTGGTTGATTCGTCTGGGTATTCGGATCAGTTTCAGCCGTCCTTACCACCCACAAACCAATGGAAAGATTGAGCGTTTCCATCGCTCACTCAAGGCCGAAGTACTTGAAGGGCGTCAGTTTTCCACGCTCAAGGAAGCTCAAGCAGCATTTGATCGGTGGCGTGATGTTTATAACCTGCAACGGCCCCATCAGGCGCTGGACTACAAGGTGCCTATGGACCGGTATAGGGCCAGCCCATGGGCTTATCCGCAACAGTTACCAACCTTTGAGTACGGACCGGACGACGTATTAGCCAAGGCTTATCACAGCCGTTTTCGTTTTCAGAAACGCTACTTCAGCATCGCCAAAGGTTTGGCTGGGCATCACATCGCAATACGGCCCAACACTGAAGGTGATGGACTGTTTGACGTGTTTTTCTGCCATCACTTCCTACGAACGATCGACGTGAGCAAACCTGACTATGGTCCATAATGTGTCAACCATGTCCCCGCACATGTGTCCACCATGTGTCCGGTCTATACAGGTCTTTCCAAAAGTGACCCGCTGTAAGAGCGGAACCATAAGCAGCCGTTACCCAAATAACGGATACCCCCCCCCATCACCCCAGCCGAGGCAACCGCTGATCAATCAGCCGGTAAAGCGCACTCCCCTGCGGCCAATTACGCATAAACCGCGCACGATCTCTGGCATACGCCGGACCAAAGCTCCCCGCAGAACGATGCTGACACATCGCATCCAAGTCGATCAAAGCCCAACGATCCTCATGCCAAAACAAGTTGTGCCCCTTGAAATCACCATGACTGATACGCTCACGAATCAACCCAGCGAACAGCTGATCCAACGCCAGCAGCTCATTTTCCGGCGCATCCCCCCGCTCGATATAGGGCGCAAACCGCTCAATAATATCCGGCCCCGGCAAAAACTCAGTCACCAGATAAGCCCGACCACGCAACCAGAAAAACCGCTTCTCCAACACCGCCAGCGGCTTAGGCGTAGCAATCCCCAAAAACGCCAGACGATTACCCTCCCG
The DNA here is from genome assembly GCA_028869255.1 of Pseudomonas poae. Classification (NCBI taxonomy): domain Bacteria; kingdom Pseudomonadati; phylum Pseudomonadota; class Gammaproteobacteria; order Pseudomonadales; family Pseudomonadaceae; genus Pseudomonas; species Pseudomonas poae. The sequence goes on from CP110972.1 coordinate 5,303,110, forward strand.
CCACGAATGCCAGGCGCGGCTAGGGCGCCAAAAGCGCTTGAGCCAATGCGCAAAACCCTTGATGTTATAGCGCTTGATCACCAACGGCCGGCCAGCCACTTCGACCTTCGCCACACTCGCCGCACCCCCGGTTTTATACAAGTGCCCCTGATCCAGCAACGCGTCCGCCCGCTCAAGCACGGGCAGCATCGCAGGCTCTTCCTCGCGACGAATCGCGCGCAAGCCAAACGCGCCACGCGCCACACTGAACAGCGTGCACTCGCGGCCGACCTTGTTCAAAAAGTCTTTCAAGCGCCAGGCGCTGACCTTGCGCACCTGTGCCTCCAGGGCCTGCAAAGGCAAGGCGTGCTCGCCGTTGCTCAGCAGGTAGTACACCAGCAACTCTTCGGTGAATGGCTCAAGGTTTTTCGGCAACTGGGCAAAAAACACCCCGAGGTTTTCCAGCACCCGGTTGCGCGACAGCGGCTTGCCGGCCTCTTCCACGCGAATCCCGGCGCCGTCGATCAAGTACAGCTTGCCGTTCTGACGCAGCAGGTTGTCCAGGTGCAGGTCTTCCTGCCACAACCCCTTGGTGTGCATCAAGGCAATCGCGCCCAGCGCTTCGGCCAGTACAGCGGTTTGCTCGTCGGCCAACGGCGGCAGACCTTCAACGGCGTACCAGGCATCGGCCAGGCTTTCGGCGCCCTCCAGAAACTCGAACAGCAGCCAACCGCCCTCGCCTTCCTGCAAGCCATCGGCGAGCAACAGCGGCGTGGTCAGGCCCTGCTCGGCGAGCAGGCGCACGCCGCTGAGTTCACGCTGAAAGTGCCGCGCCGCCTTGCTGCCCACCAGTAACTTGGCCAGCACCGGGCGCCCGCGCCACACCGCCGCACCCACGTAACGCTCGCCCGGCAACACGCGCAACAGGCTCAGCAGTTGCAACTGGCCGGGGCCGGCGGCGTCCGCCAGGTCGAGGGTCAGCGGCAGGCTCGGCGTGCGGCCGGCGTTTTTCAGTTCGGACAGGCGCATCAGCGGTTCTCCTTGTGGCTGCGCCGCGTCGTCAGACGTTGCAGCCAGGTGGCGACCAACGCACTGTCCTGCGGCTGATCAAGGTAGGCCGCCAGCAGTTGGCGTACTTGCGTGTCCGACCACACGCGTGCGCGGCGCAACAACGGTTCCAGGTCCTTGACCCGGTCACGCCAGCCGAACAGCAGCGGGCGGGTTTTCTCCAGGTCGATCAACTGCGCGGCGTAACCGTCGCCGGTGGCCTGCAGGAAAATATGCTTGGGGTAAAAGCAGCCATGCACCTGGCCGACACTGTGCAGCCGACGCGCCAACTGACCGCAGGCCAGCAGGATCGCGGCATGCTGCGCGTCGCTCAGGGCAGGCCACTGTTCCAGCAGCGAATCCAGGTCATTCCAGCCGTCGAGGGCGCGGGTCAGCAGCATCGCACGGTGTTCGCCGGCCACCTTGCGCTCGCCGTAGAACGCCGCCTGCAATGCCGGGATACCCAACGTGCGGTAACGGCTGATATTGCGGAATTCGCGCGAGAAACTTGGCTCGCCCAGTGGCCGGTGCAAGCTGCGCGTCAGGTAGTTGCTCTGGCGCTTGAGGTAGTAACCATGGCCATCAAGCTCCAGGCGAAACACACTGCTCCAGCCGCCACGGCTGGTGTTCGGCTCGTCCACTGCATCCAATTGCTTGGCCCACAGCGCATCAAAGGTTGCGAGGCCGTGCCGCTCCAGCAAGGCACGGTCTTCGGCCGCCAGGAAATCACTCATTCGCGCCCCTCGAAAAACTTCACCACGTGGCGAATACGCTGCTTGTCCGACGCACTCAGGTGCCGGCGCTGGCGGTACTGCATGTAAAAACGCAGGCGCTGGGTGGCCGACAGGTGATACTTGGCCACCTTGTCCAGGCAGGCCAGGTCCTTGGTGATCCGGTACTTGAGCCAGAAGCCGCGCCAGAAATCGCCGTTGGGGCAGTCGATCAGGTACAGGGTCGACTGGTCGTCGATCAGCAGGTTGCGCCACTTCAGGTCGTTATGGGTAAACCGGTGCTCGTGCATGGTCCGCGTGTATTCGGCGAGCTGGCGGCTGACCGCGTCGACCCATTTGGGGTCGCGCAGCCGCGCATCGTTCCGCTCGGCCAGCACGGAGAGGTCTTCTGTCCTCGGCAACTCGCGGGTGATCATCGCGCCACGGTCATAGGCCAGGCCGTTGCGCTCAAGACCCCAGGCCACCACGTCAGCGGTGGGGATGCCCCACTTGGCGAAGCGCTTGAGGTTCTGCCATTCGGACTTGACCCGCGGCTTGCCAAGGTAGCGGCGCAAGCCCTTGCCGGCGCCGGTGTAGCGCTTGACGTAGTAATTGACCCCGCCGCGCTCCACCCGGATCACTTCCGACAGCGGGTCGCGGGTCAGGCGCTCGCCTTGCAGGGCAAACACCGCTTCGAGGCTTCCAAAATCATCCGCCAGGTTGGCGTAAGCAGGTTCCAGGTTCCAACCCGCCATCAGATCGCATCCCCGTAACGTTGCTTGCGCGCATACAGCTTGTCGGCCTTGCGCTGCATCAGGCTCAGCGACGCCGATTGCTCGGCCAGGATCTGGCGCAACGGCTGGCGGAAATAGCCCTTGAGGAAGCGCAGCTTGTCACGCCGGGTCAGGCCGATTTCCAGCGCCGAGTAGTACAACGCGGACAAGTCCTTGTCGCGCCAGCGCAGCGGCAAGTGGGCGCGCAGTTGGGCGCGGTGCAGGTCGATCACCGAGAGTTTGATGTTGCGTGCGTCAATCGGTTGCGCGGTATCCAGCAGGAAATGGCAGAGGTAGCAGTCGCGATGATTCACGCCGCCCCGGTGCATCTCGCCGACCATGCGCGCCAGCTCGGCGGTGAGGGCGTGGCGCAATGCAGGTGCAGGCGGCTCGGCGACCCAGTTCAGCGTCAGGTCTTCGAGGCTGAGGGTCGGCGCCAGTTCTTCGGTGATGATGAAGGAGTGCTGGTCCGCCGGGTTGCTGCCCTTTTCACCGAACGCCACGCCGGTCATGGTCGGTACGCCGATTTCCTGCAAGCGGTGAATCGCATCCCACTCCAGGCCGGCACCGAGCACCGGCAGCTTGGCGGTGATCAGGTTCTTGAAGATTTCCGCCCAACCGATGCCCCGGTGGATTTTCACGAAATACGCACGGCCATCGACCTCGGTGCGTAACGTGCGACGCGCCGCCAGCTCACGGAATACCTGGCCTTGCAGCTGCTCGACTGCGGCGAAGGCATCCAGCCCGGCCCATAACGTCTTGAACGGTTCGGCAAGAATCAACTTCATCGTTTTGGCTCCGCCAGAATCACATCCGCAGCGTGCTGCGGCATGCTGTAGAGGTCGGCCGTCTCGGCAAAGGCCAACCCATTGCGGCCCCAGGCCGCGCGCTGTGCAGTGTCGGTGAGCATGTGCGTCAGGTATTGGTTGAGCTGCGTTTGTTCAAACGGCTCATCCAGTACCCGGCCGCTGTCGGCCTCATTGATGTAGTGGGCATAACCACACACGGCCGAGACCAGTACCGGCAAACCGGCCACCAGGGCTTCGAGCAGCACGGTGCCGGTATTTTCGTTGTACGCCGGGTGAATCAACAGGTCGGCGCCCAGCAGGAAACGCGGGATATCGCTGCGGCCCTTGAGAAATTGCACGTTATCGCCCAACCCCAATGTAGCGCTCTGCAGTTGGAATACTTTGGGGTCGTCCTGGCCAATTACAAACAGGCGGGTGCGTTTTTTCAGTTCCGCCGGCAGTGCGGCCACGGCTTTCAGGCTGCGGTCGACACCTTTGGTCTTGAAGCCCGAACCGATTTGCACCAGCAACAGGTCGTCATCGCCCAGGTTGAATTCCTTGCGAAACCCTTGGCGAATTTCGGCGGCGTTCGGCGGTGCGCGGCGGTCCTGGGCGATGCCCGGCGGCAGCAGGTGGAAGCGTTCCAACGGGGTGTCGTAATGCTTGATGAAGAGCGGCTGCTGCACTTCGGAGATCATCAGCACTTCAGTCTTGGCGTCCTTGGCGAACACCGCACGTTCGTACTCGGCAAAGTGCTTGTAACGGCCAAAGCTTTTGTACAGCGAGTGGCGCAGGTTTTGCGCCTTGTCTTCAAAGCAGCCGTCGGCGGCGTAGTACACGTCCAGGCCGGGCATTTTGTTGAAGCCGATCAAACGGTCCACCGGGCGCTTGGCCAGGTCGGCGGCCATCCAGGCGCTGAGCTTCTCGTTGCGCCGATGGTTGAAGAACGCCTTGACCGGCGCCACCAGCACTTCGAAGCCCGGCGGAATGTCACCCTCCCAGATCAGCGTGTAGACACGAATCTGGTGGCCGCGCTGCTGGCACTCCAGGGCGATACGCATGAAGTCACGCTGCAGGCCGCCGAAGGGGAAATATTTGTACAGAACAAAAGCCAGTTGCATCAGTGCAGCTCCTCAGCCAGTAACAACGTGCTCAGCCGGTTTGCCACACGCTCAGGGTTCAAGCGCGTAAAGCACAGGGGCGACTCGCGCTTGATGTCGAACCGACGCAGGTCGTCGGCCGTCGGTTGATAGGTACAGTGCTTTTGCAGGCACGGCGCGCACGGGAAGTCGCTGGCCAGGTGAATCTGGCCCTTGCCGTAGGCACCGGTCAGGCCGGGGTTGGTGGGGCCGAACAGGGAGATGGTCGGCACGTCCAACGCGGCCGCCAGGTGGCCAAGACCCGTATCCACCGCCACACAGGCGCGGGCGCCGGCCAACACACGGGCGACGCCGGCCAGGTTCAACTTGGGCAGCACTTCAGCATTTTTCAGGCCCTGGGCCAGGCGTTCGGCGCGGGCTTTTTCGGCGGGGTTACCCCACGGCAATTTCACGTCCACGCCCAGGCGGCCCATGCGTTCGGCCAGTTCGCGCCAGTAGGCTTCGGGCCAGTGCTTGGTGTCCCAGGTGGTACCGTGCAGCAGCAGTACAAACGGCTTTTTCGGCGGCAGGCCGAGCAGCTTGTCGACGCTCAAGCCGTAGTCGCCCAGCCCCTTGGGCAAGTCATAACCCAAGGCCAAGGCGAACAGTTGGCGCAAACGCTCCACCGCGTGCTGCCCACGGGCCACAGCCAGGCGCCGCGAGTAGAAGCGCGCCGCGATCGGTTCACGGGCCGAGTTTTTGTCGAAGCCCGCTACGGGAGCGCGCACATAACGCGTCAGCCAGGCGCTTTTCAGCAGGCCCTGGGCGTCGATCACCAAGTCGTATTTGGTCGACTGAATGCGTTGCTTGAAACCGCGCCATTCGCCACTTTTGAGGGTTTGCCAGAGGTTTTTACGCCAGCGGCGGATCGCCACCGGGATCACCTTGTCGACCGCCGGGTGCCAGGTGGGAATTTCGGCAAAGCCTTCTTCCACCACCCAGTCGAATTGAATACCCGGGATCGCCCGCGCTGCGTCGGTCAGTGCCGGCAGCGCGTGGATCACGTCGCCCAGGGATGAGGTCTTGATTACCAATACGCGCAAACTAACGAACCTCGACCACAGAGCCCTGCAACCGCTGCAAGGCTTCACTCACCGGTTGCGGCAGCAATTGGCGCAGGCAGTTGTAGTGGCCGAAACGGCAAGTGCGATCAAAACACGGGCTGCAATCCAGGCCCAGGCGCACCACTTCGACCTTGTCGGCCAACGGCGGGGTGAAGCCTGGCGAGGTGGAGCCGTACACCGCCACCAGCGGGCGGTTCAACGCGGCAGCCACGTGCATCAGGCCGGAGTCGTTGGACACCACGGCTTCGGCGCAGGACAGCAAGTCGATGGCCTCGGCCAGCGACGTGTCGCCACTCAGGTTCACCGCCTCTTCACGCAGGCCGGGGATCAGGCGCTGGCGAATATCTTCGCCCACCGCGTGATCATTCTTCGAACCGAACAGCCACACCTGCCAGCCTTCGCGGATCTTCATCTCGGCGACCTTGGCGTAATGCTCCGACGGCCAGCGCTTGGACTCGCCAAACTCGGCGCCAGGGCACAGCGCCAACACCGGGCGATCGAGCTGCAGGCCGAACTTGGTCAGGGCCGCATCGCGGGTCACCGGGTCGATCTGCAGGCTTGGGCGCGGGTACGGCGTGGGCAATTGGGCACCGGGCTCGTAGGCCAGGGCCATGAAGCGTTCGATCATCAGCGGGTAGCGCGCCTTGTCGAGGGTGCGCACGTCGTTGAGCAACACATAGCGAAACTCGCCGCGCCAGCCGGTGCGTTTGGGGATGCCGGCAAAGTACGGCACCAGCGCCGACTTGAGCGAGTTGGGCAGCAGGATGGCCTGGTCGTACTGGCCCACCAGGGACTTGCCGATACGCCGACGGGTCGCCAGTTCGAGGGCGCCATGGCCAAGCGGAAAGCTCAAGGCCGCACGCACTTCGGGCATGCGCTCAAGAATCGGCCGGCTCCACTCGGGGGCGAGCACGTCGATTTGGCAGTCGGGATGACGCTGCTTGAGGCACTGGAACAGTGTCTGCGCCATCACCATGTCACCGACCCAACTGGGCCCAACGATCAGAATATTCATGTAGTTTCCACAAACGATGCGGGGAGGCTTATGCCTCCCCGCCTCGAAAATTACTGTAGGTCACGGTTGGCCCGGTTACAGCTTTGTGTGGGAGCGGGCTTGCTCGCGAAAGCGGTCTATCAGCCAGCACATCGAGTGACTGACATACTGCATTCGCGAGCAAGCCCGCTCCCACATTTAATCGGGGTTCAGCTTAAACCCAGTTCATTCCAGATTCGCATCACCTGCCGCCGTTCGTCGGCGAACTGATCCCCGGCTACCGTCCCGGCCTCGTTTTGCAGGGCCTGGCGGTGCGCGGCGGAACGGTAGGCCTTGTACACCTCGCGCAGCAGATGGGCATCGGCGGCGGGCATCAACCCCACCTGCTCCAGCCCCTCCAGAATGCGGATATTGTCGGTGTAGCGCAGCAACGATGGATGTTGCGCAGACCACGCCAAAGCCGCGTATTGCACCATAAATTCAATATCGACGATACCTCCGGCGTCCTGCTTGAGGTCGAACGCCGCCGTGGCTTCGAAGGCATTGGCGCCGGTACCGGCCGCCGTGCCCTTGGTACCCAGGTTGTCACGCATCTTGGCGCGCATCTCGCTGACCTCCTGGCGCAGCTTCGCCAAATCGCGCTCACGCCCCAACACTTTAGCCCGTACCTGCTCGAATGCCTGGCCCACGTCCTGGCTGCCCACCAGCACCCGTGCGCGGATCAGGGCCTGATGTTCCCAGGTCCAGGCTTCATTTTGTTGATAGCGGTCAAATGCACCCAATGAACTGACCAACAGCCCGGACGCGCCGGACGGTCGCAGGCGCATGTCCACTTCGTACAGTTGGCCGGAGTTGGTCTGGGTGGTCAGCAGGTGAATGATCCGCTGCCCCAGGCGTGTGAAAAACTGCGCGCCGTCGATCGGCTTGGCACCGTCGGTCTCGGCCTGCGGGTCGCCGTCGTGGATAAACACCAGGTCCAGGTCCGAACCATGCCCCAGTTCGATGCCGCCGACTTTGCCATAACCGACAATGATGAACCCAGGATCGCACAGGGTGCCGTCGACCCGTTGCGGCGAGCCGTGGCGTGCCACCGTCTGGCGCCAGGCCAGGGCCAATACTTGTTCGAGGATGGCTTCGGCGAGCCAGGTCAGGTAGTCGCTGACTTTCATCAATGGCAGGCTGCCGGCGATTTCCGACGCGGCTACGCGCAGGCGGTGGGCCAGTTTGAAGTGGCGCAGAGCTTCCATCTGCTGCTCAAGGTCATCCTCTGGGATCCGCGTCAGGCGCTCGCGCAGCTCGGCGGCGAGTTCCGGCGCCAACGGCGGCTTGAACAGGCGGCCCTCGTTGAGCAATTCGTCAAGCAACAGCGGGAAGCGGGTGATCTGTTCGGCGATCCACGGGCTGGCGGCGCACAGCGTCAGCAGGCGGCGCAGGGCATCGGGGTTCTCGGTCAGCAGCACCAGATAAGCCGAGCGGCGGGCGACGGCCTCCACCAGCGGCAATACGCGCTCCAGCACCAGGTCCGGATTGGCATGCTCGACGGCCTGGGCCAGCAGACGCGGGATAAACGCGTCGAGCCGCTCACGACCGAGGCGCTGCATGGCGCGCAATTGCGGGCTGCTGCGCAGGCCAGCCAGGGCTTTGAGCGCCTTGGGTGCATCGCTGAAGCCGCCCTCGTCGAGCTGGCGGCAGGCAGCGTCTTCGTCCTGGGATTCTTCCCACAGCGGTAACCACTCGCCGCCGACAACCAACTCGCTTTCTTCGCCCTCTTCTTCGTCAGGGTCGGCAATCACTTGACGGAAGTGCCAGTCCACCCGGCCACGCCAGTACATCAAGCGCTCATGGAACGCGGCCCAGTCGGCAAAGCCCAGCATAAAGGCAATGCGCGCCTGGTCTTCGGGGCTGTCCGGGAGCATTTGCGTCTGACGGTCGGCAATTGCCTGGATGGCGTGCTCGGTGTAACGCAAAAATTCATAGCCATTGCGCAATTCGGCGATCACCGCCGGAGGCAGGTAGCCCTGCCCTTCCAAGGTGCCGAGCACCTTGAGCAACGGCCGTTGTTGCAGGCTGAGGTCGCGCCCGCCATGGATCAGCTGGAACGCCTGGGCGATAAATTCCACCTCACGAATGCCGCCCGAACCCAGCTTGATGTTTTCGGCCATGCCCTTGCGCCGCACCTCCTGCTGGATCAGCTGCTTCATGGTGCGCAGCGCCTCGATGGCCGAGAAGTCCAGGTAGCGGCGATACACAAAGGGCCGCAGCATATCCAGCAGTTGCGCACCGGCCACCTGGTCGCCCGCGACCACACGGGCCTTGATCATCGCGTAGCGTTCCCAGTCGCGGCCCTGGTCCTGGTAGTACTGCTCCAGCGCGTTGAAGCTGAGCACCAGCGCGCCGGCCGAGCCATAAGGGCGCAGACGCATGTCGACCCGGAATACAAAACCGTCGACGGTCATCGGGTCGAGGGCCTTGATCAATTTTTGACCAAGTCGAATAAAAAATTCCTGGTTATCCAGCGAGCGCTTCACGCCCACCGTCTCGCCACCTTCGGGGTAGGCGAAGATCAGGTCGATATCCGACGACAGGTTCAGCTCCACGGCGCCGAGCTTGCCCATGCCGAGGATCACCATCTGCTGCGGCTCACCGCTGCGCCGCCCGGTGGGGGTGCCGAACTGGCTGCAGTGGCGCTGGTACAGCCATTGGTAGGCTTGGTCGATGCTGGCGTCGGCCATGTCGGAGAGGTCACGACAGGTTTGCACCAGGTCGGCCTGGCGGGTCAGGTCGCGCCAGATGATGCGCACTTGCTGGCGCGTGCGCTGGCGACGCAGCACCCGGCCCAGCTCCTCTTCTGTTTCGGCCTGTTGCACGGCGCCGGCGATCTGGCTGCACAGCTCACCGGGCGCAAAGCCGCGGTCCAGCTCGCACCAGGCCACTAGCTCAAGCAACATCAAAGGGTCACGAACACTCTGTTCAATGACGAAATCACTGGCGGCGCACACACGTGCGAAGTCGGCCCACCGTTGCGGCGTCCACTCAGAAAGGCCATGATCGTCGTCCAGCGCGGCCACTGCGTCACGAAATGACTGCTCGGCCCGGCTGGCGTAAGGCAAGAGAATGGCGGGCAATTCGGCCAGCGTGGGAAGGCTCATGGTCTATCCTTGATCGGCGCGTAAATGGCCTGTTGCTGTGAACGCAAGAACCACGCTCGGTGAAGGACTGTCGAACAAAGGTTATAAATAGCTGAAAATAATTTAATTTTGGCAGGCAACATCAAACTTTCACCTTTTCTTGTTCGAAAATGATCAACAATAACGATTATGCTCACCAGCCAGACCGAGCAATCCGCTCGGTCTTGTGTAGTTTTACTACTCGTATATACATTCGAAAGGCTGAAATGGCCGACGATTTGTAGTAAAACTACAGGACGCCGAAGCAACCTTCGGCCATCCAAGAATTTATGTCGTCTGCCCACAAGGCCAGTCGCAAACTTCAGGCAACCGATTCTGGTAGCCTTTCCGCCCTGGAGCAAGCCATGCAAGACCTCGATCCCGTCGAAACCCAGGAATGGCTGGACGCCCTGGAATCGGTTCTCGACAAAGAAGGCGAAGACCGTGCTCACTACCTGATGACCCGTATGGGCGAACTCGCGACCCGCAGCGGCTCGCAACTGCCCTACGCCATCACCACGCCATACCGCAACACCATCCCTGTTACCCACGAAGCACGCATGCCTGGCGACCTGTTCATGGAACGCCGCATTCGCTCGCTGGTACGTTGGAACGCCATGGCGATGGTAATGCGCACGAACTTGAAAGATTCTGACCTGGGCGGTCACATCTCCAGCTTCGCTTCCAGCGCAACCCTGTATGACATCGGCTTCAACTACTTCTTCCAGGCCCCGACCGACGAACACGGCGGCGACCTGATCTACTTCCAGGGCCACACCTCGCCAGGCGTCTACGCCCGTGCGTTCATGGAAGGCCGCATCACCGAAGAACACATGAACAACTTCCGCCAGGAAGTGGACGGTAACGGCCTGTCGTCGTACCCGCACCCTTGGCTGATGCCTGATTTCTGGCAGTTCCCGACTGTATCCATGGGCCTGGGCCCGATCCAGGCGATCTACCAGGCACGCTTCATGAAGTACCTGGAAGCGCGTGGCTTCATCCCTGAAGGCAAGCAGAAAGTCTGGTGCTTCCTGGGCGACGGCGAGTGCGACGAGCCGGAATCCCTGGGCGCCATCTCCCTGGCCGGCCGCGAGAAGCTGGACAACCTGATCTTCGTCATCAACTGCAACCTGCAGCGCCTCGACGGCCCGGTTCGCGGCAACGGCAAGATCATCCAGGAACTCGAAGGCGTGTTCCGCGGTGCTCAGTGGAACGTGACCAAAGTCATCTGGGGCCGTTTCTGGGACCCACTGCTGGCCAAAGACGTCGACGGCATCCTGCAACGTCGCATGGACGAAGTCATCGACGGCGAGTACCAGAACTACAAAGCCAAAGACGGCGCGTTCGTGCGTGAACACTTCTTCAACACGCCGGAACTCAAGGCGATGGTTGCAGACCTGTCCGACGACGAGATCTGGAAACTCAACCGTGGTGGCCACGACCCGTACAAGGTCTACGCGGCGTACCACGAAGCGGTCAACCACAAAGAACAACCGACCGTCATCCTGGCCAAGACCATCAAGGGTTATGGCACCGGTGCCGGCGAAGCGAAAAACACCGCGCACAACACCAAGAAGGTTGATGTTGAAAGCCTGAAGTTGTTCCGCGACCGCTTCGACATTCCCGTCAAAGACGAAGAGCTGGAAAACCTGCCGTTCTTCAAGCCGGAGCCAAACAGCGCCGAAGCCCGCTACCTCAGCGAGCGTCGCACTGCCCTGGGCGGTTTCGTGCCGCAGCGCCGCGCCAAGTCCTTCAACATCCCTACACCGCCACTCGATACCCTCAAGGCTATCCTGGACGGCTCGGGCGACCGTGAAATCTCCACCACCATGGCCTTCGTGCGGATCCTCGCGCAGCTGGTCAAGGACAAGGAAATCGGTTCGCGCATCGTGCCGATCATCCCGGACGAAGCCCGTACCTTCGGTATGGAAGGCATGTTCCGTCAGTTGGGCATCTACTCCTCCGTCGGCCAGCTCTACGAGCCAGTCGATAAAGACCAGGTGATGTTCTACAAGGAGGACAAGAAGGGCCAGATCCTCGAAGAAGGCATCAACGAAGCGGGCGCCATGAGGCTCCTTCATCGCTGCCGGTACTTCGTACTCCAGCCACAACCAGCCGATGCTGCCGTTCTACATCTTCTACTCGATGTTCGGCTTCCAGCGTATCGGCGACCTGGCGTGGGCAGCAGGCGACAGCCGTACCCGTGGTTTCCTGATCGGCGGCACCGCCGGCCGTACCACGCTGAACGGCGAAGGCCTGCAACACGAAGACGGTCACAGCCACATCCTGGCTGCCACCATCCCGAACTGCCGCACCTTTGATCCAACCTACGGCTATGAGCTGGCGGTGATCATCCAGGACGGCATGAAGAAGATGACCGAAGAGCAGCAGGACGTTTTCTACTACATCACCGTGATGAACGAGTCCTACCAGCAGCCAGCCATGCCGGCCGGTGTAGAGGAAGGCATCATCAAGGGCATGTACCTGCTCGAAGAAGACACCAAGGAAGCGGCGCACCACGTGCAGCTGATGGGCTCCGGCACCATCCTGCGTGAAGTGCGTGAAGCGGCGAAGATCCTGCGTGACGAGTTCAACGTCGGCGCTGACGTATGGAGCGTTACCAGCTTCAACGAACTGCGTCGCGACGGCCTGGCAGTCGAGCGCAACAACCGCCTGCACCCAGGTCAGAAACCTGCGAAGAGCTACGTCGAAGAGTGCCTGGCCGGCCGCAAAGGTCCAGTCATTGCCTCTACCGACTACATGAAGCTGTTTGCTGAACAAATTCGCCAGTGGGTCCCGTCCAAGGAATTCAAAGTCCTGGGCACCGACGGTTTCGGCCGCAGTGACAGCCGCAAGAAGCTGCGTCACTTCTTCGAAGTCGACCGTCACTTCGTGGTGTTGGCAGCCCTGGAAGCCTTGGCTGACCGTGGTGAGATCGAACCCAAGGTGGTGGCTGACGCTATCGTCAAGTTCGGGATCAACCCGGAAAAACGCAACCCACTGGACTGCTGAGGAGATTTTTTGTGAGCGAACTCATTCGCGTACCTGACATCGGCAGCGGTGAAGGTGAAGTAATCGAGCTGTTTGTGAAGGTCGGCGACACCGTCGAAGCCGACCAGAGCATCCTGACCCTGGAATCGGACAAGGCGAGCATGGAAATCCCTGCTCCCAAAGCCGGCGTGGTCAAGAGCCTGAAAGTGAAGCTGGGCGACCGCCTGAAAGAAGGCGACGAACTGCTGGAACTGGAAATCGAAGGTGCCGCTGATGCGGCGCCAGCGGCGGCTCCTGCTGCCGCTGCTGCACTCGCACCTGCTGCTGAAAAGCCTGCTGCTGCCGAGGCCCCAGCGGCCCCGGCTGCTGCACCGGCCGCTGCCACTGTCCAGGACATTCATGTTCCGGACATCGGTTCGTCGGGCAAGGCCAAGATCATCGAGCTGCTGGTTAAAGTCGGCGACACCGTCGAAGCCGACCAGTCGCTGATCACCCTGGAGTCCGACAAGGCCTCCATGGAAATCCCTTCGCCGGCTGCCGGCGTGGTGGAAAGCATCGCGGTCAAGCTGGAAGACGAAGTCGGCACTGGCGACTTCATCCTCAAGCTGAAAGTGCAAGGCGCTGCGCCTGCCGCTGCCCCAGCACCGGCTGCTGCTCCAGCGGCCAAGGCTGAAGCGGCGCCTGCGGCTCCGGCCGCTGCCGCCCCCGCGCCTGCTGCCAAAGCCGAGGCCGTACCGGCCCCTGCTGCCGCACCTGCGCCGAGCGGTGCCAAGGTGCATGCAGGCCCAGCCGTGCGTCAGCTGGCCCGTGAGTTTGGCGTTGAGCTGAACGCTGTGTCGGCCACCGGCCCGCACGGCCGCGTGTTGAAGGAAGACGTGCAGGTTTACGTCAAAGCCATGATGCAGAAAGCCAAGGAAGCCCCGGCTGCCGGCACTGCAACCGGCGGTTCGGGCATTCCGCCGATCCCGGTCGTGGACTTCAGCCGCTTCGGCGAAACCGAAGAAGTGCCGATGACCCGCCTGATGCAAATCGGCGCGTCGAGCCTGCACCGCAGCTGGCTGAACATTCCGCACGTGACTCAGTTCGACCAGGCCGACATCACCGACCTGGAAGCTTTCCGCGTTGCGCAGAAAGCCGTGGCCGAGAAAGCCGGCGTGAAACTGACCGTGCTGCCGCTGCTGCTCAAGGCGTGTGCGCACCTGCTTAAGGAACTGCCGGACTTCAACAGTTCGCTGGCGCCAAGCGGCAAGGCGATCATTCGCAAGAAGTACGTGCACGTAGGCTTTGCCGTCGACACCCCGGATGGCCTGCTGGTACCGGTCATCAAGAACGTCGACCAGAAGAGCCTGCTGCAACTCGCTGCCGAAGCGGCTGCGCTGGCTGCCAAAGCCCGCGACAAGAAGCTCACCGCAGACGATATGCAAGGCGCTTGCTTCACCATCTCCAGCCTCGGTCACATTGGCGGCACTGGCTTCACGCCAATCGTCAACGCGCCGGAAGTGGCGATCCTGGGTGTGTCCAAGGCAACTATCCAGCCGGTTTGGGACGGTAAAGCGTTCCAGCCGAAGCTGATGCTGCCGCTGTCGTTGTCCTACGATCACCGTGTGATCAACGGCGCCGCCGCTGCACGTTTCACGCAGCGCCTGAGCCAACTGCTCAACGACATCCGCACCATCCTGTTGTAAGCCGCCGCGGCCTCCTCTTCACCGAGGGGGCCTGGCTGCAGCGATTTCCGAGCGCCACGCTCGTACCTCAACCCCGCCAATTGGCGGGGCTTTTTTTGCTTGTTTTCGGGCATAAAACTGGACACACAAAACAGGTTTGTACACCTTCCATCACCTCGACTGTAGAAATCCCTCTCACGGCCGATAACACCCTTATAGCACTTAGCCTTCATCCTCTCTTGTCAGCCCGCGCCGCATGATGCAACCTTGCCGCAGGCAACAGAAAAGAGGGCGTGAGCCCGGCGCCGTGCGCGTTATTTCAAGTGAGTCTCCCCCATGAAAAGCCAACCCGATGTCGCCCGTATGGCGGCCGAGGTAGTGACGCAGTTACCGGTGCCCTCGCGCCTCGGTATGCTGCGTTTCGAGCGGCTTAATGAGGCAAGCTGGGCCCTTCTCTACCTCGACCCCAACTGCGAGCGCCAATTCGGCCTGCCAGCGGTCGAGCTGTGTGCGCTGGTCGGCACACCCTACGCCAGCCTGATGGAACCCCAGGCCCGCTATCAGTTGCACGATGCGATTCAGCAACAACTGACCCAAAGTCCGCATTACCTGGTGCGCTACACCCTGCACACCAACGACGGGCCCCTGAGCCTGCTGGAAATGGGTGAAGCCTACAAACAACACAATCGCCACCTGCTGCGCGGCTACCTGATGGTGGTCGACGGCCTGTTCAGCGAAGTCCCCTCCCCGGCGCCCACAGCGGAACTGGAGAATCAGAACAGCCGCCTGCAGATCGCCCTGGAACTCAACCAGCGCGCCCAGCAGGAACAGTTGCAGCACCTGGAGCGAGTGCGCGCCCAGCAGGAACTGATCCTGCTGTTGGCCCGCCAGCGCTACACCACCAACAATTCGCTGCAGGAAGCCGCCGAGCTGATCACCCGCAGCGCCTGCGATATCTACCAGATCGATTGCGCCAGCATCTGGAACCTCGAAGGCCAGCGCCTGGTGCCGATCTCGGCCTACCACCGCGCAGGCCAACGGCACCACATGCCCGAACCGATCGACGCCAGCAGCTACCCCGACTACCTGGAAGCCCTGCACACCAGCCGCGCCATCGACGCCACCAATGCCATGCGCGATCCGCGCACCCGGGAAATGGCCGAGAACCTGCGCGCCAAGGACGTTTACGCGATGCTCGACGCAAGCATCCGCGTGGATGGCCAGGTGATCGGCGTATTGTGCCTGGAACAGGGCGGCAGCCCGCGTGCCTGGCAGGCTGATGAGATCGCTTTCGCCGGTGAGTTGGCCGACCAGTTCGCACAGGTCATCAACAACCACAATCGCCGTACCGCCACCAGCGCCCTGCACCTGTTTCAGCGCGCCGTGGAGCAGAGCGCCAACGCCTTTTTGCTGGTCAACTGCGACGGCGTGGTGGAGTACGTCAACCCGAGCTTCACCGCGATCACCCAGTACAGCGCCGAAGAAGTCCACGGCCACCGCCTGGCGCAGCTGCCGGCCCTGGAAAACCTCAGTGAGCTGCTGTTCGACGCGCCATCGAGTTTGGCCAAGAGCAACAGCTGGCAGGGCGAGTTCAAGAGCCGGCGCAAGAACCTGGAACCCTACTGGGGCCAGCTGTCGATTTCCAAGGTGTACGGCGATAACCGAGAGCTGACGCACTACATCGGCATCTACGAAGACATCACCCAGACCAAGCTCGCGCAGCAACGCATCGAGCGCCTGGCCTACACCGACAACCTGACTAACCTCGGCAACCGCCCGGCGTTCATCCGCAACCTCGACGAGCGTTTTGCCCGCGACAGCGACAGCCCGATCAGCCTGCTGCTGGTGGACATCGACAACTTCAAGCGGATCAACGACAGCCTCGGCCACCAGACCGGCGACAAGCTGCTGATCAGCCTGGCCCGTCGCCTGCGCAACAGCCTGAGTGCCAGTGGCAGCCTGGCGCGCTTTGCCAGTAACGAGTTTGCGGTGTTGCTCGACGATACTGACCTTGAAAGCGGCCAGCAGGTCGCCAGCCAACTGCTGGCGACCCTCGACAAGCCGATGTTCGTCGACAACCAATTGATCAGCGTCACCGGCTCCGTGGGCCTGGCCTGCGCGCCGCTGCATGGCCGCGACCCGCAGACCCTGATGCGCAACGCCGGTTTGGCGCTGCACAAGGCCAAGGCCAACGGCAAACACCAGGTGCAGGTGTTTACCGAAGCGCTGAACGCCGAGGCCAGCTACAAGCTGTTCGTGGAAAACAACCTGCGCCGCGCCCTGACCCAGAACGAGCTGGACGTGTTCTACCAGCCCAAGCTCTGCCTGCGCAGCGGCCGCTTGCTGGGCATGGAAGCGCTGTTGCGCTGGAACCATCCGGAAAAGGGCATGATCCGCCCTGACCAATTCATCAGCGTGGCCGAAGAGACCGGGCTGATCATCCCCATCGGCAAGTGGATCGCCCGTCAGGCGTGCCGCATGAGCAAGCAGCTCAGCGCTGCGGGCATGGGTAATTTGCAGGTGGCGATCAACCTGTCGCCCAAACAGTTCTCCGACCCGGACCTGGTGGCCTCGATCGCCACGATCCTCAAGGAAGAACAACTGCCGGCCAACCTGCTGGAGCTTGAGCTGACCGAAGGCTTGCTGCTCGAAGCCACCGAGGACACACGCCTGCAACTGGATCAACTGAAGAGCTTTGGCCTGACCCTGGCCATGGACGACTTCGGCACCGGTTACTCGTCGCTGAGTTACTTGAAAAAATTCCCCATCGACATCATCAAGATCGACCGCAGCTTTATCCATGAAATCCCGGACAACCAGGACGACATGGAAATCACCTCGGCGGTGATCGCCATGGCCCACAACCTCAAACTCAAAGTAGTGGCCGAGGGCGTCGAAACCTCCGAGCAACTGGCGTTCCTGCGCCGCCATCGTTGCGATGTGGGCCAGGGCTACCTGTTCGACCGGCCGATCCCCGGCGCAGAGCTGCTGAAGATGCTTAAACGCTATCCTCGCGGGCCTATCGCCTGACAGCGCTGTAACACTCGGGCACACTGGCGGTCTGAATTCTTACCCAACTCAATCTGACTGAGAGGACTGATCATGGTCTTGCGCTCGGAAATTCTGGTGAACAAAAACGTGCTGCCTACTCAAGAACAAGCTCTGCCTGGCCGTGAAACCCCGATGGCGCTGCCAGAGACGCATTTCGTCAACGGCAACCCGCTGCTGGGCCCGTTTCTGGATGACGTCGGCTTTGCAATCTTCGGCCTGGGTTGTTTCTGGGGCGCCGAGCGGCGGTTCTGGCAGCGCGACGGCGTGGTCAGCACCGTGGTCGGCTACGCCGGCGGTTACACACCGAACCCGACCTATGAAGAAGTCTGCTCCGGCCTGACCGGCCACAGCGAAGTGGTGCTGGTGGTGTATGACCAGGCCAAACTCAAGTATGAAGACCTGCTGAAGATGTTCTGGGAACTGCACAACCCGACCCAGGGCATGCGCCAGGGCAACGACATCGGCAGCCAGTACCGTTCGGTGATCTATGCGACCACGCCTGAGCAATTGGCGGCGGCGCAAGCCAGTGCCGAGGCGTATCAGGGTGAATTGACCAAAGCCGGCCTGGGCACGATCACCACGCAAATCGAAGAAGCGCCGACCGTGTACTTCGCCGAGACGTATCACCAGCAGTACCTGGCGAAGAATCCGCAGGGCTATTGCGGGATCGGCGGCACGGGCGTGACCTGCCCGATCTAAGGATCGGAGCGGCAAGTTTTAAGCTACAAGCTGTAAGTGCCGGGTTCTGCTTTTACTTGCAGCTTGCAGCTTGAAACTTATAGCTACTCAGCGATGAGCCAATCCATCTGCCACCCGCCCTGGGTTTGGCCAAGCTTCTTGGACAACCACGGCAGCAGCTCACGCAACTCCTCTTCCAGGCCCCACGGCGGGTTGGCAATCGCCAGGCCCGAGCCGGTCAAGGTGTTGGGCGTGTCCAGCGGATGCACCAGCAACTCCACGCGCAGCAGCTTCGGCGCGCCGGTGCCGGCCAGGTCCTGATAGAACCGGCGCAACATGCGTTGGTCTTTCACCGGGTACCAGATCGCCGCGACAGTCTGGCGCATGCGGCTGACGGCCTCCTTGAGGGACGCTGCGCAGCGCTGCATCTCATCGAGTTTCTCGAACGGCGGGTCGATCAGCATCAGCGCGCGCTTTTCCGGCACCGGCAACAAGGCTCGCGGCACATGCCAGCCTTCGCCCAAATGCACTTTGACCCGGCGATCACCCTTCATGTTGTCCTTGAGCAGCACGCCATCTTCGGGGTGCTTTTCATTAAGCAACACGCGGTCCTGGGGGCGCGTGAGGCGCCGCGCCAGCTCCGGCGAGCCCGGGTAGTAACGCAACTGGCCATCCGGGTTCATCTCGTGCAGCACACGCATGTAGTCGGCCGTCAGCGGCGGCAGGTCGCTTGCGCCCCACAGGCGGGCAATGCCTTCCAGGTATTCACCGGTGCGGTTGGCCTGATCGCCTTGCAGGTCATACAGACCGATACCGGCGTGGGTGTCGAGGTAGGCGAACGGCTGCTCCTTGCGCGACATCAGAGCGATGAGGCGGGTCAAAGTCAGGTGTTTGAAGACATCGGCGTGGTTGCCGGCGTGAAAGGCGTGACGATAATTCATGGTTGCTCCTGCGCAGGGGGCGAAGTTTACCTTTTACCGGCGCAAAGGTGCAGGGCCGCATGCCGGGCGGTGCTTATGTCGCAAAGGCAGGTAAACCGCGGAAAACAGTCTAATCCCCGTTGTGGGAGCGGGCTTGCCCGCGATGCAGGCGACGCGGTATTACCCGTACTGCGCGGTGATGCTATCGCAGGCAAGCCAGCTCCCACATTTGTCATCGGGGGCGCCCATGAAATCCAAGGAGGTCAATAACAATCATGAAAGACGCCACCATTGCACTGCACCACGGCTTCAAGTCGGACCCGACCACCAAGGCCGTAGCGGTACCGATCTACCAGAACGTCGCCTTCGAATTCGACAATGCCCAACACGGCGCCGACCTGTTCAACCTGGATGTGCCGGGCAATATCTACACGCGGATCATGAACCCCACCAACGATGTGCTGGAACAGCGCATCGCGGCGTTGGAAGGCGGTATCGCCGCCCTGGCCGTGTCAGCCGGCAGCGCGGCGATCCACTACGCGATCCAGACCCTGACCCGCGCCGGAGACAATATCGTCACCACGCCGCAACTCTACGGCGGCACTTACACCCTGTTCGCCCACTTGCTGCCGAGCTTCGGCGTCGATGTGCGCTTCGCCCGTAACGACTCCGCCGAAGCCATCGCCGAACTGATCGACGACAATACCAAGCTGGTCTACTGCGAAAGCATCGGCAACCCGGCGGGCAATATCATCGACATCGAAGCCCTGGCCGACGTCGCCCACGCTCGCGGCATACCCTTGATGGTGGACAACACCGTGGCCACCCCGATCCTGTGCAAGCCGATCCAGTTTGGCGCCGATATCGTGGTGCACTCGGTGACCAAATACGTCGGTGGCCATGGCAACTCCCTGGGTGGGGTCATCGTCGACAGCGGGACCTTTCCCTGGACGCAGTACCCGCAGAAATTTCCCGGGCTAAACCAGCCCGAACCGGCCTATCACGGCGTGATCTACACCGAAAAATTCGGCCCTGCCGCTTTTATCGCCCGTGCCCGCACCGTACCGCTGCGCAATACCGGCGCGGCGCTGGCACCGATGAATGCCTTCCTGCTCTTGCAAGGCCTGGAAACCCTGGCCCTGCGCATGGAGCGCCACACCGAAAATGCGCTGAAGATCGCGCAGTTCCTGCAAGGCCATGCCGAAGTTGAGTGGGTCAGCTACGCGGGCCTGCCGGACCACCCGCACCACGCCCTGGCGCAGAAATACATGCAGGGCAAACCATCGGCGATCCTGTCCTTCGGCTTGAAGGGCGGCTATGAAGCCGGCGTGCGCTTCTACGATGCCCTGCAAATCTTCAAGCGCCTGGTGAATATCGGCGATGCCAAGTCCCTGGCCTGCCACCCAGCGTCCACCACCCATCGGCAGATGAACGAACAGGAACAGGCCAAGGCCGGCGTCAAGCCGGAGATGATTCGCCTGTCGGTGGGCATCGAGGCGATTGAAGACTTGATCGAAGATTTGCAGCAGGCACTGGGCTCAACTCAACTCTGAGGCCAGGTAGGCGGCCAGCGCCTCATGGCGAATATCCGCACTGCGCGCAAAATACGCGACCTTGTGCTGCAAGGTCGTCGGCGTAAAGGCGGTGTAGAGGTCCGGGCGCTGCTCTTCGAGCCATTGCAGCAGGTTGCCGATCAGGGTTTGAGGCGATTGCTCAGCCAGTTGCTCCATTAACGCTGCCGGCACTCGCCACCAGGGGCTGGCTTTGGCCTCGGTCACCGGCGCCGGCACAACCGTCAGTGGCTGGCCGTTGATCAGATAGCGCTGGAACACCGGCAAGACCTTACCGGCCTCATCGCCTAAGCCCCGCAAGATGGGTAAAAACTGAGCGCCATCCCAGAAACGCAAGAACACGTCCTCCCCATCCGGCAGGTAGACCTTGGTCAAGCCTTGCAGGTGCGCAATCACGGTTTCCAACGGACTGGAGGACACTGCCAGCCAGCCCCAATCGGTTGAGGTAGTAGTGCCTACCCAGTCGAGAAAAGGACTGTCGGGTTCGATCACCGCGACGTAAGGCATTACCTCGGTCCATTCGGCGTAGGCTGTGCCTGCCCAGATGGGTTGTGGCGGTTTGCCGACTGCCAGTTTTCGCCAAGCATCGACTGGCTGTGTATCGCCGGCGTTACTGAGAATAACGAAGACATTCTCAGTCGGCTGAAGCGGGCAGTGGGTTAACCAAGTTTTTGGTAACAACTGATTCGGCATTAGATACATTCCAATCAAATCAAGACGCAGCAGTGATTCGCTTTTCAAAATAATTATCGCCACACACAATTACACTTTTAAAAACTCTCGCCTAATCTAAAACCAATCAACATCCTCCCACCCCGCAAGGTCTCCTATTACATACAAAATTAATATGCCAAGGGTGAAGACCACTGAACAGACACCTAGGCATCTCAAAATAACCTTGAGCGTCTTCGGAAATTCAGCGTAGTCTTCAGCATTAAGAAGCCCGTTTTTTATAGACTGTGCAGGAAAAGCGAAAGCAACGATCACACGTCTTATCGCCCACGATCTACTTATAGGGTCCCAGCCAATAGCTTCGCTTGCCTCTACAATTAGCCAACTACGCTTTAAATGCACTCGCATCTTTTCCATCTTAAAGTAGGAAAGGTATAACGCCCAAACAGGCACGATACAAGCCAATAAAAAAAACAAACTCAGCAAACTAAAATAAACATCCTTTACGCCACTTACAAACACGTTAACTTTTACCTCTCAAAACAGCGTCATTTAAGCCAGCCCACATATTCACCCACACACCATAAAGTAACCGCATACGCCCCCATACCCATCAAGAAAAACCCCCACAGCCTTAACTCAAGCATTAGCCGGCGAGGAACCTTATCCAACTCTTCACGCGTAACGGCCCCATCTTTAATGTGCAGCTTCTGGAAAACAAACATCCCAACAATAGTATTGACGAAAAACATTTTGCTAAAAAAGTCAGAACCAATAAAATGCTTACGGTAAGAGACCAATCTTGAAGCACCCAAGCACTCCAATATCTCATCGACTTTACGATACGAAAAATATACCTGCCCTACTAAAACAAGAACGACCCATACCGCCGCAACCACCAAACAATACACATATAAAACCCTTGCGCTCTCCATATTTACTTAACCCCCTCATAAACAACTTCCCCCAACTCCCCCCCTATTCCAGCTCCGGCATTACCCCCTATTGCAGCTCCAGCTCCCACAACCACCACGCCGCAAACCAACCCGCCTATGCCAAAGGTTCCTACGCCTATAGCAATACATACCGGAGCGGCCGCCAATGCTCCCAAATACGCACCCGCCGCCCCACCTCCAGCGGAGGCTAAAAAGCTGCCGCCCTCCGTGAGTTTCACTTTGTTACACTCCGCAGCAGTTCCAACTCGACACGTTTCCTTCACCTTTAACGCAGAGGCCGATGCCCCCCAAACCGATACCGACGAAACCACCAACTTTCATATATTGGCTCGCCCGTGCAACACCCTGTATGTGCGTCGCATAACCGGGGATCCCCCCTGAAACACCCGCCTTTTTCCAATGATGGACAAGACTGCGACTAGAGATACCCATCGCACTTTTCAGCTTTAGATGATCAGGAATGCCAACGCCTTTACGCACAAGAGGTCCGAGGCCGTTATCCAACTGCTTCAGCAAGATTTTTCGCTCAGCGAAGAACTCAGCGCCTTGCAGCTTGCCGTGCTGTTGAAAGGTTTCTACATGCAACCTCTCAAGGTTTGTAAGGGCCTTTTCAATGCTGCCCAAATGCTTGCTCACCATTGAAGATCCCACACCCACCGCCATCGAACCCTCCGCCAAAAACCCACGAACCACCTCATGGTGCTCCACCATAAACGCCGCGTCCTCATCACTCATCGGCGCCAGCGCATTGTTCACCTCCTGTGCAGCCGCCATCAGCAACGCTTCCTCGCGCGTGCACTGACTGTTAAGTGGGTCGCTGAGGACGAGCATCTGCCCGGGCCTGGCATACTGCGTGAGTTGTGGATTCAGGCTGCGAAAACGCTCCAGCACAATCGCACTGGGAGACTCGAACAGAGACTTCTCCAATTCACCACGCGGCATGACGCGTTGCACAATATGAAAACCCGGTTCGACAGCCGATTCTTTCGCCGCAGGGGCTGCGCGACTTTTATGACTGCCGCCGCCGTGCTGCGCTAGATCGCACTGCCCGTTCTTGCAACGCTCGCACTCCTCACAAAACGGTGCGCTGCGTTTCAAGCTCGCCACCTGCACACGGCTCAGCGGTGCGGGGACCACCGCCAGCAATTTCTCCTTCAGGCCCGGCATCAGCGGCGACGCCGCCGGCGCGGGGCCACCGCCAATCTGGATCGGCACACTGCTGAAAATCCCGCCCGCAGAAATTGTGATCGACTGCCCGCCCGCCTGAATCGTCACGCTGGCCCCGGCATCGATGACGATGCTCTGCCCTGCGCCAATCTGAATGGTCTGCCCGGCCCGCATCTGCTGTGAACCGCCGACCACCAGATGATCATCCTGCTTGAGTTCAGTCAGGCGGTTGCCGTGGGTGATGCGCTGTTCTTCGCCCTGAAGCTCATGGTGCGACTCGCCGCCGACCCTCACCCGGCGCCGGTTTTCAACCTGAAGCTGCTGGTCATGCAGCACATGCTGGGTCCAGTCACGCTGGGCGCGCAGGTAGATTTCCTCGGCGCCCTTGCGGTCCTCGATACGCAGCTCGTTGTAGCCGCCACCGCCGGGGCTGCTCTGGCTGCGGAAAATGCTGCGGGTCTTGTCAGCCGGCAGGTCCAGAGGCACCGAGGTCGCCGCGTTGGGCAGGCAGCCCATCACCAGCGGCATGTCCATGTCGCCATTGACGAAGCCCACCAGCACTTCCATGCCCACCCTGGGGATCAGCACCGCGCCATAACGGTCATGGGCCCAGCCAGTGGCGACCCGTAACCAGCAACTGGAATGGTCGTTATGCGCCCCCACGCGATCCCAGGCCATTTGCACCTTGACCCGGCCGTACTCGTCGCAATGGATTTCACTGTCGGCAGGGCCCGTAACCACAGCATTCTGAAAGCCGGAAATGCTTGGACGCGGCTGTTCCGGCAGCGGCGCACGATAGATCACGTCCCAGGGCGTGGCGGCAAATTCATTGTGATAACCCTGACGAAAATCCCCACCCGCGACCTCGGTTACAGCCTCCTCCAGTACTTGGGGCTGCTTGCCCCAGTGGGTTACTTGCGTCACCAGCCACAACGCATTCCACTCGGCACGCGGGTGCCCGCTCAGCGTGAGGAACCGGCCACTGACCAGTGCTGGCTCATCACCGGCCCCTGGGCCAGCCGGTAGTCACTGCGATGCCGCTCCAACCCACGCTGCGCGAGGTATTTACCCTGGGCGCGGTCGCTGAAGTGGCCGGGGTAGAGCTGCTGCTCAAGCTGGGGAAGGCTCTCACCATTGGCAGCGGTTTCCAGCCCGAGGCCTGGCTTGCGAAAATCGTAATCGCGCAGATTCACCGCCGTGGTGCGGGTGGCCAACTGCACGCCGAACCGCTTGATCGCCGGGGTATCCGCGACCATCCCGGAACCGGGCATGTAAGGGGTCGGCTGATCAGCCTGGGCAAATAGGGTTTGATCATCGCCGAACACCAGCAGGTGCCGTTCGGTTGAATGCTGGAAGTGATAGTGAATCCCCAGCTCCGCACACAGGCGCTGAATAAACGCCAGATCGGTTTCGCCGAACTGCACGCAATACTCGCGCTGAGGGTAAGTACCGCTCAGGTGAAACTCGAATTGGTCGCTTTGAATGCCCTGCCCGGCCAGCACCGCCGCCACAATCTGCGGCACGGTTTTGTGTTGGAAAACACGCTGGTGGCTGCTGTGTTTCAGGTAGGCCAACTGCGGCACAAGGCTTAGCTGATAGCGCGTGAGACGCCGCCCGGAATCGCCCTGCGCCACCCGCTCGACCAGGCCATGCACGCCATGGCCCTGTGCGTCGAAACCGAGATACACCTGGCGATGCAGCAGGCTTTCGAGGTCCAGATCGGCTTGCTCGCCGACCAGTTCCAGGTCAAAACGGTAGGGCTGGCTGAGCGCTTCCACGCCCTGGAAGCTGTAGACCTTAAGATCGCTGGCGACCCCATCCAGCGTCAGGGTAAAGGCAGTTTGATTGGCAGAAGCGAACATCCGGTGTTTCTCTGCGAAGGAATAGGCGACCGATTCTGCACCACGATTACGCCCTGCTGAGCATGCCCCGGATAAATCAGTAAAACCCTACACGCCAGCGTCAGAATATTCCTCGGACCGGCGCAAATCACACACAAAAAAAGGCCCGCCATCCGTAGGACGCGGGCCTTTTTTTCAACTCAACGGGCGCCGAACGCCCGGCGAATTACTTGTTGAGGTTGTAGTCTTTTTCCGCCGCATCAAAACGCTCAACCATACCGACAGTCGGTGCGCCCATCTTGCTCACGAAGTAGATCGCCAGGCTGGCGAAGATAAAGCCTGGGATGATTTCGTACAGCCCCAGCAGTTCGAAATGCTTCCACACGATCACGGTGATCGCGCCCACCAGGATACCGGCCAGTGCGCCGTTGCGGGTCATGTGTTTCCAGATCACCGAGATCAGCACCACAGGGCCAAACGCGGCGCCGAAACCGGCCCAGGCGTAGCTGACCAGGCCGAGTACGCGGTTGTTCGGGTTGGCGGCCATGGCGATGGCGATCAGCGCAACCACCAGCACCATGGCGCGGCCGACCCACACCAGCTCAAGCTGGGAGGCGTTCTTGCGCAGGAAGGTCTTGTAGAAATCTTCGGTCAGGGCACTGGAGCACACCAGCAGCTGGCAGCTCAGGGTGCTCATCACCGCCGCCAGAATCGCCGACAACAGCACGCCCGCGATCCATGGGTTGAACAGCAGCTTGGCCAGTTCAATGAACACACGTTCGTGGTTCTCGGTCACCGGGCCAGCCACCTCAGGGTGCGCCGAGAAGTAGGCGATGCCGAAGAAGCCCACGGCCACGGTGCCGCCCAGGCACAGGATCATCCAGGTCATGGAGATGCGACGTGCATTGGCAATCGACTTCACCGAATCCGCCGCCATGAAGCGCGCCAGGATGTGCGGCTGGCCGAAGTAGCCCAGGCCCCAGCCCATCAGGGAGATGATGCCGATGAAGGTGGTGTTTTTCAGCATGTTGAAGTTGTCGGGGTTCTTGGCTTCGATGGCCAGGAAGGTGGTATCGACGCCGCCGGTGGCCAGCAGCACGATGATCGGCGTGAGGATCAGCGCGAAGATCATCAGCGTAGCTTGTACGGTATCCGTCCAGCTCACCGCCAGGAAACCACCGACGAAGGTGTAGGCAATAGTCGCTGCAGCGCCGGCCCACAGGGCGGTCTCGTAGGACATGCCGAAGGTGCTTTCGAACAGGCGGGCACCGGCCACGATGCCGGAGGCGCAATAAATGGTGAAGAACACCAGGATCACCACCGCAGAGATGATCCGCAGCAGGCCGCTTTTATCTTCGAAGCGGCTGGAGAAGTAGTCCGGCAGGGTCAGGGCGTCGCCGTTGTGTTCGGTCTGCACTCGCAGGCGACCGGCCACGAACAGCCAGTTCAGGTAGGCACCGACGATCAGGCCAATGGCGATCCAGCTTTCCGACAGGCCGGACATGTAGATCGCGCCCGGCAAGCCCATCAACAACCAGCCGCTCATATCGGATGCACCGGCCGACAAGGCCGTGACCACGCTACCGAGGCTGCGACCGCCGAGGATGTAATCGGAAAGGTTGTTGGTGGATCGATAGGCCATGAAGCCGATCAGCACCATTGCTGCGATGTAGATCACAAACGTGATCAGGGTGGGATTGCTAACGCTCATAAGAGTGACGCCCTGGCTTTTTTTTTATGTAGCAGCGGTCTGTCAGACGGCCACCCACGGAAAGTAGGTAAACGTAACTGCGTGCCGTGCATTTATGACTGACGTTTCCCCAGGAAAGCCGTCAGCCGATGAACCAGACGTTTAAGCTGGTTGCACCTTGGGCGCGAATGCTATTCAACAAAGCAAATAAGGTGCAACCAGTTTCTTGAGAATAAGTTGCACCTAAGTGTGTTTTGCGAAAAACACCGGGTTTTTGCTCCTTTTCGGAGCAAGAACAGCCGATCTCAGAAGCAAATGCACCAACTCAAAGCGGTTTCCGTCGAAGGCCGGATTTTTTCCCGATCACCATCAAAAAAATCATGCACAAAATGGGTTGCACCCGGTTGCACCTCTTCATGGGCGCAGCTAATCTTGCCGCCAGCTGATGCCACTCGGTAGTGGCACCCATGAGGATAAGAAAATGGCTACGACCACCCTTGGGGTCAAACTCGACGACCCGACCCGCGAACGCCTGAAGGCGGCCGCGACCTCCATTGATCGCACGCCGCACTGGCTGATCAAACAGGCGATTTTCAATTACCTGGAGAAACTCGAGGGTGGTGCAACCCTGTCCGAGCTCAATGGCTTGAGCAGCAAGGACGCTGAAGACGCAGGCGAGGTCCAGCCCGACCACGCTCACCAGTGCTTCCTTGAATTCGCCGAGAGTATCCTGCCGCAATCCGTATTGCGCGCCTCGATCACCGCCGCTTACCGCCGCCCTGAGCCGGAAGTGGTGCCGATGCTGATCGAGCAGGCCCGCCTGCCGCAGCAAATGGCCGAAGCCACCAACAAGCTGGCGGCCTCGATCGCCGAGAAGCTACGCAATCAGAAAAGTGCCGGCGGCCGTGCCGGTATTGTTCAGGGCCTGTTGCAGGAATTTTCCCTGTCGTCCCAGGAAGGCGTGGCCCTGATGTGCCTGGCCGAAGCGCTGCTGCGCATCCCGGACAAAGGCACCCGTGACGCGCTGATCCGCGACAAGATCAGCACCGGCAACTGGCAGCCGCACCTGGGCAACAGCCCGTCGCTGTTCGTCAACGCCGCCACCTGGGGCCTGCTGCTGACCGGCAAACTGGTCGCCACGCACAACGAGGCGGGCTTGACCTCTTCCCTGAGCCGCATCATCGGCAAAAGCGGCGAGCCGATGATCCGCAAGGGCGTCGACATGGCCATGCGCCTGATGGGCGAGCAGTTCGTCACCGGCGAGACCATCGCCGAAGCCCTGGCCAACGCGAGCAAGTTCGAAGCCAAGGGTTTCCGCTATTCCTACGACATGCTCGGCGAAGCCGCACTGACCGAGCACGATGCCCAGAAGTACCTGGCCTCGTACGAACAAGCCATTCACTCCATCGGCAAAGCCTCCCACGGCCGTGGGATTTATGAAGGCCCGGGCATTTCCATCAAGCTGTCGGCCTTGCACCCACGCTACAGCCGTGCGCAATACGAGCGTGTGATGGACGAGCTGTACCCGCGCCTGCTGTCCCTGACCCTGCTGGCCAAGCACTACGACATCGGCCTGAACATCGACGCCGAAGAGGCCGACCGCCTGGAGCTGTCGCTGGACCTGCTGGAACGCCTGTGCTTCGAGCCGCAATTGACCGGCTGGAACGGCATCGGTTTCGTGATCCAGGCTTACCAGAAGCGTTGCCCGTATGTGATCGACTACGTGATCGACCTGGCCCGCCGCAGCCGCCATCGCCTGATGATCCGCCTGGTAAAAGGCGCCTACTGGGACAGCGAAATCAAGCGCGCCCAGGTCGAGGGCCTGGAAGGCTACCCGGTGTACACCCGCAAGGTGTACACCGACGTTTCCTACATTGCCTGTGCACGCAAACTGCTGTCGGTACCGGAAGTCATCTACCCGCAGTTCGCCACGCACAACGCCCACACGCTGTCGGCCATCTACCACATCGCCGGTCAGAACTATTACCCCGGCCAGTACGAGTTCCAATGCCTGCACGGCATGGGTGAACCGCTGTACGAGCAGGTTGTAGGCAAGGTCTCCGAAGGCAAGCTGAACCGTCCGTGCCGCGTGTATGCACCGGTTGGCACCCACGAAACACTGCTGGCTTACCTGGTGCGTCGCCTGCTGGAAAACGGCGCCAACACCTCGTTCGTCAACCGGATTGCCGACCAGTCCATCTCGATTCAGGAGTTGGTGGCCGACCCGGTGGCCAGCATCGAGCAGATGGCGACGCTGGAAGGCGGCTTCGGCCTGCCGCACCCGCGTATCCCGCTGCCGCGTGACCTGTATGGCAGCGACCGCGCCAACTCGGCGGGCATCGACCTGGCCAACGAACACCGCCTGGCGTCGCTGTCCTGCGCGTTGCTGGCCACCGCGCATAACAACTGGAAAGCCGCGCCGATGCTGGGTTGCGCCGCCAGCAATGAAGCCGCCGCCCCCGTGCTGAACCCGTCCGACCTGCGTGATGTGGTCGGCCATGTACAGGAAGCCACCGTCGAAGACGTCGACAATGCCATCCAGTGCGCCATCAATGCCGGCCCGATCTGGCAGGCCACCCCGCCCGCCGAGCGCGCCGCGATCCTGGAACGCGCCGCCGACCTGATGGAAGGCGAGATCCAGCCGCTGATGGGCCTGCTGGCCCGTGAAGCCGGCAAGACCTTCGCCAACGCCATCGCCGAAGTGCGCGAAGCCGTGGACTTCCTGCGTTACTACGCGGTGCAGGCGCGCAACGACTTCACCAATGACGCCCACCGCCCACTGGGCCCGGTGGTGTGCATCAGCCCGTGGAACTTCCCGCTGGCGATCTTCAGTGGTCAGGTCGCCGCTGCATTGGCCGCCGGTAACCCGGTACTGGCCAAGCCTGCCGAGCAAACCCCGCTGGTGGCCGCTCAAGCGGTGCGCATTTTGCTGGAAGCCGGTATTCCGGAAGGCGTGCTGCAACTGCTGCCGGGCCAGGGCGAAAGCGTCGGTGCGCGCCTTGTGGGTGATGATCGCGTCAAAGGCGTGATGTTCACCGGCTCCACCGAAGTTGCCCGCCTGCTGCAACGCAGCGTCGCCGGGCGCCTGGATGCCCAGGGCCGTCCGATTCCACTGATCGCCGAAACCGGTGGCCAGAACGCGATGATCGTCGACTCCTCGGCCCTCACCGAGCAAGTGGTGATCGACGTCGTCTCCTCGGCCTTCGACAGCGCCGGCCAACGTTGCTCGGCCCTGCGTGTACTGTGCCTGCAGGAAGATTCGGCAGACCGTGTGATCGAAATGCTCAAGGGCGCCATGGCTGAATGCCGCCTCGGCAACCCTGAGCGCCTGTCGGTGGATATCGGCCCGGTGATCGACGCCGAAGCCAAGGCCGGCATCGAGAAACACATCCAGGCCATGCGTGACAAAGGCCGCGCTGTGTACCAAGTGGCGATTGCCGACGGCGAAGAGATCAAGCGCGGCACCTTCGTGATGCCAACCCTGATCGAGCTGGAAAGCTTCGACGAGCTGCAACGCGAGATCTTTGGCCCCGTGCTGCACGTGGTGCGCTACAAGCGCAAAGAGATCGACCAGTTGATCGGCCAGATCAACGCGTCCGGCTACGGCCTGACCCTGGGCGTGCACACCCGCATCGACGAAACCATCGCCAAGGTGATCGATAACGTCAATGCCGGTAACGTCTATGTGAACCGCAACATTGTGGGTGCCGTGGTCGGCGTGCAGCCGTTCGGCGGCGAAGGCCTGTCGGGCACCGGCCCGAAAGCCGGTGGTCCGTTGTACCTGTACCGCCTGCTGTCGACGCGCCCTACCGATGCGATCGAGCAATCCTTCGTACGTGGCGACAAGTTGGCTGCACCGGATGTACGCCTGCGTGATGCCATGAGCCAGCCGCTGACCGCCCTCAAAACCTGGGCCGACAGCAACCAGTTCAGCGAACTGAGCGCCCTGTGCAGCCAGTTCGCCGCGCAATCGCAAAGCGGTATCACCCGCCAACTGGCCGGCCCGACCGGCGAGCGCAACAGCTACGCGATCCTGCCCCGCGAGCACGTACTGTGCCTGGCCGAAGTGGAAGGCGACCTGCTGACCCAACTGGCGGCGGTTCTGGCGGTGGGCGGTGCGGCGGTCTGGCCGGAAACCGACCTGACCAAAGCCTTGCTCCCACGCCTGCCGAAGGAGATTCAGGCGAAGGTCAAGCGCGTGGCCGACTGGACCAAGGACGAAGTGGTGTTCGACGCGGTCCTGCACCACGGGGACTCCGACCAACTGCGTGCCGTTTGCCAGCAAGTGGCGCAGCGCGGTGGCGCGATTGTCGGGGTGCATGGCTTGTCGCAGGGCGAGACGGCGATTGCGCTGGAGCGTCTGGTGATTGAACGTGCGCTGAGCGTTAACACGGCGGCGGCGGGCGGTAACGCCAGCCTGATGACTATCGGCTAAACCCTTCTCCCTGTGGGAGCTGGCTTGCCTGCGATGCAAGCGACGCGGTGCTACTGACAGACCGCCGCGATGCCATCGCAGGCAAGCCAGCTCCCACATGGACTGTGCAAGCCTTGCGCTGTTGTTTTGCCGCTCCATCACCCAGATCAATCTTGCTATCCAGCCTCTATTCGCGCACTTAGACTCAGGCCATTCCCTTTAGAAGGTAAGCCGCCATGTCCGAGACGCTGCTCAGTTCCCGCAATCTGGCTTTCGAGCTGTACGAAGTCCTCGATGCCGAGGGCCTGACCCAGCGCGAGCGGTTTGCCGAGCACAATCGCGAAACCTTCGACGCCGCCATCAGTACGGCCCGAAACATCGCCGAGAAGTTCTTCGCGCCCCATAACCGCAAAAATGACGAGAACGAACCGCGCTACGAAGACGGTAAGGCGATTCTGATTCCCGAAGTGAAACCGGCCGTGGACGCGTTCCTCGAAGCGGGCTTCCTGAACGCCGCCCGCAGCTTCGAAGCCGGTGGCATGCAGTTGCCAACCCTGCTGTCCCAGGCGTGTTTCGCGCACTTCCAGTCGGCCAACGCGGCGTCTACTTCTTACCCGTTCCTGACCATGGGCGCCGCCAACCTGATCGAAAGCTTCGGCACCGAGGAGCAAAAACAGCGCTTCCTGCAGCCGATGATCGACGGTCGTTTTTTCGGCACCATGGCCCTGACCGAACCACATGCCGGCTCGTCGTTGTCGGATATTCGTACACGCGCAGAGCCTGCGGCTGACGGCACCTATCGGCTCAAGGGCAACAAGATCTTCATCTCCGGCGGCGACCACCCGCTGTCGGAAAACATCGTGCACATGGTGCTGGCCAAGTTGCCGGACGCGCCGCCAGGGGTGAAAGGCATTTCGCTGTTTATCGTGCCTAAATTCCTGGTAAACGAGGACGGCAGCCTGGGCGAGCGCAACGATGTGCTGCTGGCTGGGTTGTTTCACAAGATGGGCTGGCGCGGCACCACCTCCACCGCGCTGAATTTCGGCGATAACGGGAACTGTGTCGGCTACCTGGTGGGCAAGCCGCACCAGGGTTTGAGCTGCATGTTCCAGATGATGAACGAAGCGCGCATCGGCGTGGGCATGGGCGCGGTGATGCTCGGCTACGCCGGCTACCTGTACTCGCTGGAGTACGCCCGCGAACGGCCGCAAGGCCGCCTGCCCGATAGCAAAGATCCCACAACAGCGCCGGTCTCGATCATCCAGCACGCAGACATAAAACGCATGCTGCTGACCCAAAAATCCTACGTGGAAGGCGCCTTCGACCTCGGCCTCTACGCCGCACGGCTGTTCGATGACACCACCACCCTGCCCACCGACGCCGAACGCAAGCACGCCCACGAACTGCTGGACCTGCTGACGCCGATCGTCAAATCCTGGCCCTCGGAGTTCTGCCTCAAGGCCAACGAATTGGCGATCCAGATCCTCGGCGGCCACGGCTACACCCGTGAATACCCGGTGGAGCAGTACTACCGCGACAACCGCCTGAACCCGATCCATGAAGGCACCCATGGCATCCAGTCCCTGGACCTGCTGGGGCGCAAGCTCGCGCAGAACGGCGGCGCAGGCTTGAAACAGTTGATTCGCCTGATCGCCGAGACCGGCGCCCGGGCGCAGGAATACTCATCACTGACGGCACTTCGAGAACCACTGGAACAATTGGTGGCGAACCTGCAACGCGTAACACTTGGCCTGCTGACGGATCTCGCCCAGGGCAAGGTCAATAGCAGCCTGGCGAACTCGGTGCTGTATCTGAAGGTATTCGGGCATACGGTGATTGGCTGGCGCTGGCTGGAACAGGCGATTCGCGCCGAAGAGGGGTTGGCCAAGGGCAATGCGGCGGATGCGGCCTTCTATAAAGGCAAGCTCCAGGCCGCTCGGTACTTCCTGACCTGGGAGGTACCAAGCTGCCATCATGAACTGGCAATACTGGAGGCACGCGATGACACGTGCCTGGGCATGCAGGATGAGTGGTTCTAAGGCTGGATCGCCTTGGAAATCACCTCGACCGTGGCGCTGACTTGCTCTTGGTAACGGTCGAGTTCCTGCTGGTGAGCCTGCTGCAGCTCGATCTGCTCGGCGCACAGGTTCAGCGCCGCCAGCACCAGTAATTTGTCACCGATCAGGGTCGGGTACTTTTTCTTGGTGGTGGCCAGGGACGCCTTGAGCATGGTCACGGCGTGCATCAGGGTTTTATCTTCCCCGGCCGGTGCCTTGATCGAGTAATCCTCTCCGAGAATCGAAACGACCTTTATCCCTTCATTCATGCGCTGACAGGCCCTGCGCTCACACGCTCAACCAACGCCTGGATACGGGCGGCGGTGGCACCGTGCTTTTCTTCCTGTTCCATCAGGTTCAATTGCAGGCTGTCGTTCTCATCCTTGGCGCGGGCCAGTTCCGCCTTAAGGGATTCGTTGCTGCCGAGCAGGTCCTGATTCTGCTGTACTCAGGTCAGTGACAAGCTGTTCAAGCTGGCTGAGGGATGCTTCTAACATTTTGATTTCTCGGGTTTTTTCAAAGGGCGGTGACGATAAAGAAAATTCACCTCGCAAGCCAGGGTTATCCCCGGCGTGCAGCCCGTTTTTTAAGGGGCGGGCCACACTTTCGAGCCTTAGTGACTGCATTTACCCCATCTGGTTCCTGAATCCGCGCAACCCCTCGTCAGATGCGACAAAAACGCACAGCCCCCTTTAGACTTTAGTCGTACGACCGATAGCGAAGCACACCCCCTCTCATGGCCGCACGGATCGCGCTTATCCCCAGGATTGCCGCATGTCGCTTCGTAATATGAATATCGCTCCGAGGGCCTTCCTCGGCTTCGCGTTAATTGGCGCATTGATGTTGTTTCTCGGTGTGTTCGCGCTGAACCAGATGAGCAAGATCCGTAGCGCCACCCAAGACATCACCCTGTCCAGCGTGCCGAGCATTCGCGCCCTCGATGAATTCACCCAACTCACTTTGCGCCTGCGGGTTTTGTCCTATCGCTTGCTGACCAACCGCGAACCGGAGGTTCAGCAAAAACCCTGGAAAACTTCGAACTGCGCAACCAGCAGATCCGCACCGCCCAGGCCATCTACGAAAAGCTGATCGACAGCCGTGAAGAGCGCTCGATCTACGACGAATACATGGGCCTGCTTGACCAGTACCGTCAAATTGAAGCGCGCATGAAGAGCCTGTCCCGTGCCAACCAGATCGAAGAGCTGCGCACCCTGCTCAACACCGAGCTGTTGAGCAACTCCGACTCAGGTCAACAACGTGCTCAACCGCCTGCTGGACTACAACAACAAGGCGGCCCTGGCCACCAACCAACAGGCCGAAGACCAGTACAACATGGCCTTTGACTGGGTGATTGGCCTGCTGGTAATCGCCACGGCACTGACCTTGTTGTTCGCCTGGCTGCTGACCCGCAGCATCACCTTGCCGATCTCCCAGGCATTGGGTGCCGCCGAAGAAATCGCCGAAGGCAACCTGACGCGCCCGATCACGGTCGACGGCAGCGACGAAGCCGGCCGCCTGCTGGCCGCCATGGCCAAGATGCAGGACAAGTTGCGCGACACCTTGCAACGTATCTCGGGTTCCGCCACCCAGCTTGCCTCTGCGGCCGAAGAGCTGAACGCCGTCACCGACGAGAGCGCCCGTGGCCTCACCCAGCAAAACCACGAAATCGAACAAGCCGCCACTGCCGTCAACGAGATGACCAGTGCCGTCGAAGAAGTCGCCCGCAACGCGGTGAGCACCTCCGAAGCCTCACGCAACGCCACCACCTCGGCCGGTGACGGCCGTGACCTATAGTACAGGAAACCGTCAGCGCCATCGAACGCATGAGCGGTGACGTGCAAGCCACGGCCACCCTGATTGGCGACCTGGCCAACGAGTCGCGGGACATCGGCAAGGTGCTGGACGTGATTCGCGGCCTGGCCGACCAGACCAACCTGCTGGCCTTGAACGCGGCGATTGAAGCCGCACGGGCCGGGAAGCCGGCCGTGGGTTTGCAGTGGTCGCCGATGAAGTGCGCGCTCTGGCCCATCGCACTCAGCAATCGACCAGCGAAATCGAACGCATGATCGGCAGCATCCAGGCCGGTACCGAGCATGCCGTGGACTCGATGCGCAACAGCACCGAACGCGCAGAATCAACCTTGAACATCGCCAAAGGCGCCGGAATGTCGCTGGACACCATCAACACGGCGATTGTCGAGATCAACGAGCGCAATCTGGTCATCGCCAGCGCGGCGGAAGAACAGGCGCAGGTGGCGCGGGAAGTGGACCGTAACCTGGTGAACATTCGTGATTTGTCGGTGCAGTCGGCAACGGGTGCCAGCCAGACGAGCGCTGCGAGCAGTGAGCTGTCGCGGTTGGCGGTGGACCTGAACGGGATGGTGGGGCGGTTCCGCCTGTAGGCGATTTCTGTGGGAGCTGGCTTGCCTGCGATGGCATCTCCTGGGTGAACCTGACCCAGCGCGGTGCCAGCATCGCAGGCAAGCCAGCTCCCACATTGGATAACGCATGTCCTTAAAAGCTTTTTGACAGCGCAGCAATTCAACAGGTTAGAATCGCTGGCACGCAGACTGCATGGTCAGTTTGCGCCCCGTCTTGTTTGCTTATGGAGTACTGCCTTTGAATGCGACGACCATCAACAGCCTGTTCTTGATCGGCGCGTTGCTGGTGAGTGCGAGCATTCTGGTGAGTTCTCTTTCGTCCCGCCTCGGTATCCCTATTCTGGTGATTATCCTGGCCGTGGGCATGGTCGCCGGCGTCGACGGCGGCGGCATCATTTTCGATAACTACCCGACCGCCTACTCTGGTGGGCAACCTCGCCCTGGCCGTGATCCTGCTCGACGGCGGTCTGCGCACACGGGTGGCGAGTTTCCGTGTGGCACTCTGGCCTGCGTTATCGCTGGCCACAGTGGGGGTGTTGATCACCACCGGCCTCACCGGCATGGCCGCCGCCTGGCTGTTCGACCTCAATATCATCCAGGGCTTGCTGATCGGTGCCATTGTCGGCTCCACGGACGCCGCGGCGGTGTTCTCGCTGCTCGGCGGCAAGGGCCTGAACGAACGGGTCACCGCCAGCCTGGAAATCGAATCCGGCAGTAACGACCCGATGGCGGTGTTCCTCACCGTCACCCTGATCGACATGCTCGCCAGCGGCCAGACCGGCCTGCACTGGAGCCTGCTGACCCATTTGATCCGCGAGTTCGGCATCGGCGGCATCGTCGGCCTGGGCGGCGGCTGGCTGATGCTGCAGATGGTCAACCGCATCAACCTGGCCACCGGCCTGTACCCGATCCTGGTGATCGCCGGCGGCCTGTTCGTGTTTGCGGTGACCAACGCCCTGCACGGCAGCGGCTTCCTCGCCGTGTACCTGTGCGGCCTGGTGATCGGCAACCGCCCGGTGCGCAGCCGTCATGGCATTTTGCATATGCTCGACGGCATGGCTTGGCTGGCGCAGATCGGCATGTTCCTGGTGCTGGGCCTGCTGGTCACGCCCCATGACTTGCTGCCAATCGCCCTGCCCGCGCTGGGCCTGGCGTTGTGGATGATCCTGTTTGCACGGCCGCTGTCGGTGATGGTCGGCCTGCTGCCGTTCAAGGCGTTCCACGGTCGCGAAAAAGCCTTTATCGCCTGGGTCGGCCTACGCGGCGCGGTGCCGATCATTCTGGCGGTGTTCCCGCTGATGGCCGGCCTGCCCCATGCGCAGCTGTACTTCAACCTGGCGTTCTTTATCGTATTGGTCTCGCTGCTGGTACAGGGCACGAGCCTGCCGTGGGTGGCCAAGCTGCTGAAAGTGACCGTACCGCCGGACCCTGCGCCGATCTCCCGCGCCGCCCTGGAAGTGCACGTCACCAGCGAGTGGGAGCTGTTTGTCTACCGCCTGGGCGCGGAAAAATGGTGCATCGGCGCGGCCCTGCGCGAGCTGAAAATGCCTGAAGGCACGCGGATCGCCGCGCTGTTCCGTGGCCAACAACTGCTCCATCCGTCGGGTAGTACCGTGCTGGAAGTCGACGATCTGCTCTGCGTGATCGGCCACGAACACAACCTCCCGGCCTTGGGCAAACTGTTCAGCCAGGCACCACAACGCGGCCTCGACCTGCGTTTCTTCGGCGACTTCGTACTCGAAGGCGACGCCCAGCTGGGCGCGGTTTCCGCGTTGTACGGGCTCAAGCTCGAGGGGATCGACCCGGATATGCCATTGAGCCGCTTCATCACTCAAAAAGTCGGCGGCGCACCGGTAGTGGGCGATCAGGTAGAGTGGAACAACACCCTCTGGACCGTTGCGGTCATGGACGGGAACAAGATCGGAAAAGTCGGCGTCAAATTCCCCGAAGGGAGTCGTCCAGGCCCTGGACTCTTCCTCTAAACTGCGGGGCTATGGCGCCACGCCCTCACTTTCTTTGCCTTGCTCGATCGGTATCCATGACAATCCTGCGCACCTTCTTAGCCACTGCCCTGCTGGGCCTGACCCTTTGTGTCGGCAGCGTATACGCCGCCGACCCGCCCAGCGCCGACGCCATCCAGCAAAGCCTGGACAAACTGCCTGACCGCAAGCTGCCCGACGCCGACATGAAGGCGCTGCAGTCGATTCTGCAACAGACCCTGACCTACCTGGGCAACAAGCAGGATTACGAGCAGCGCCTGGCCGACCTCAAGCGCCAGCTGGAGGACGCGCCGCGCCAGACCACCGACAACCAGCGCGACCTGGTCCGGCTCAAGGCCACCAAGGTGATCCCGGTGGCCCAGCGCTACGCCACCCTGCCGGTGCCACAGCTTGAGCAATTGCTGGTGCAGCGCACCACCCAGCAAGGTGACCTGCAAAAGGAACTGGCCGACGCCAACAGCCTGACCATCGCCGCCCAGACCCGCCCTGAGCGCGCCCAAACCGAAATCAGCAGCAGCCAGACGCGCATCCAGCAGATCAACGCGATCCTCAAGGCCGGCAAAGACAATGGCAAAACCCTCAGCGGCGACCAGCGCAACCAGCTGAACGCCGAACTCGCCGCGCTGAATGCGCTGATCCCCCTGCGCCGCCAGGAACTGGCCGGCAACAGCCAATTGCAAGACCTGGGCAACAGCCAGCACGACCTGGTGGTGGAAAAAACCGCACGTCTTGAGCAAGAGATCCAGGACCTGCAAACCCTGATCAACCAGAAACGCCTGGCCCAGTCCCAACAGACCGTGACCCAACAGTCCATCGAAGCGCAGAAAGCCGGCGGCAGCGGCCTGTTGGCCACCGAAAGCGCGGCGAACCTGAAGCTGTCCGACTACCTGCTTAAAAGCACCGACCGCCTCAACGACCTGACCCAGAAAAACCTGCAGACCAAGCAGCAACTGGACACCGTGACCCAGAGCGACTCGGCCCTGGACGAGCAGATCAACGTGCTCAAGGGCAGCCTGCTGCTGTCCAAGATTCTCTATAAACAGAAACAGGCGCTGCCACGCCTGACGGTCGACCGCGACCTGGCGGACGATATCGCCAACATTCGCCTATACCAGTTCGAGGTCAACCAGCAGCGCGAACTGATCAGCTCCCCGAGCACTTATGTGGATAACTTGCTGGCCAACCAGCCACCGCAAGAC
This sequence comes from Pseudomonas poae, assembly GCA_028869255.1. Taxonomy (NCBI): domain Bacteria; kingdom Pseudomonadati; phylum Pseudomonadota; class Gammaproteobacteria; order Pseudomonadales; family Pseudomonadaceae; genus Pseudomonas; species Pseudomonas poae. Next base: position 5,342,022 of record CP110972.1, read on the forward strand.
GTTACCCCGCAGTTACGCCGCACCTTGCTGGAACTGGCGATCACCCGCAGCGACCTGCTGGAGCGCCTGAGCCGTGAGCTGAGCGCGCTGCTGAACGAATCCATCACCCTGCAACTGAACCAGAAACAACTGCTCAGCACCGCCACCACCCTGCGTGCGACGCTGGATGAGCAAATGTTCTGGATCCCCAGCAACAAGCCGCTGGACACCGAGTGGCTGGAAACCGTCCCGTCGCACCTGAGCAAGCAGGTCACCACCCTGCCCTGGGCCTCCAGCGTCAGCGAACTGTACGACGGCCTGACCCAGCGCCCGCTGCTGTTCCTGCCGCTGCTGCTGTTGATCGGCGCGCTGCTGTGGCGTCGCAAAAACCTGTACCAGCGCCTGAACAAGGTGCACCTGGACATCGGCCACTTCAAGCGCGACAGCCAGTGGCACACGCCGCAGGCCATCCTGATCAATATCCTGCTGGCCATGCCGGTCGCCCTGGGCCTGGCGCTGTGCGGCTATGCGCTGCAGATCGACGCCCGTGGGCAAAACGCCAACCTCGGCGCGGCCTTGCTGCAAATTGCCCAGGCATGGCTGGTGTTCTACACCGCCTACCGCATCCTGGCGCCGGGTGGCGTGGCCGAACTGCATTTCCGCTGGGAAAAACCCCAGGTCGAATTCCTCCAGGGCTGGGTACGCAAGCTCGGCTTGGTGGTGCTGGCGCTGGTGGCCGTGGTGGCGATTGCCGAGCATCAACCGGCGGCGCTCGCCGACGACGTGCTGGGCATCGGCGTGGTCTTGACCTGCTACGCCCTGATGGCCTGGCTGCTCGGCCGCCTGCTGCTGAATAGCCCGACCCACGAAAAAGCCTCGCTGTTTCGCAAAGCCGTAGGCCTGCTGTTTACCGCCCTGCCCGTCGCGCTGTTTATCGCGGTGTGCTTTGGCTACTACTACACCGCGCTCAAGCTCAGTGACCGCTTGATCAATACCCTGTACCTGCTGATGTTCTGGCTGGTGATCGAAGCCACTTTCGTACGCGGCCTGGGCGTCGCCGCACGACGCCTGGCCTATGCGCGGGCCCTGGCCAAACGCCAGGCCGCCAAAGAGGCCGGCGACGGCGAAGCGGTGATCGAAGAGCCGACCCTGGACATCGAACAGGTCAACGAACAGTCGATGCGACTGATCCGCCTGGCCTTGCTCGGCGGCTTTATCGCCGCGCTGTACTGGGTGTGGTCCGACCTGATCTCGGTGTTTTCGTACCTCGACAACGTCACCCTCTACGAATACACCAGCGGCACCGGCGCCAATATCAGCATGGTGCCGATCAGCATCGGCGACTTGCTCGGCGCGCTGATCATCATCGGTATTACCTTCGCGCTGGCGCGCAACCTGCCAGGTTTGCTGGAGGTGCTGGTGCTGTCCAAGCTGGAACTGGCCCAGGGCAGCGCCTACGCGACCACTACACTGCTGTCCTATGTGATTGCCGGCGTGGGCTTTGTGTCCACCCTGTCCACCCTCGGCGTGAGCTGGGACAAGTTGCAATGGCTGGTGGCGGCGCTGTCGGTAGGCTTGGGCTTCGGGATGCAGGAGATCTTCGCCAACTTTATCTCCGGCATCATGATCCTGTTCGAACGCCCGGTGCGCATCGGCGACACCATCACCATCGGCAACCTGTCGGGCACGGTGAGCAAGATCCGTATCCGCGCCACCACCATCACCGACTTCGACCGCAAGGACATCATTGTCCCGAACAAGACGTTTATCACCGGACAACTGATCAACTGGTCGCTGACCGATACCATCACTCGCGTCACCTTGAAGCTGGGTGTGGACTACGGCTCCGACCTGGATCCTGGTGAAGGAATTGCTGCTCAAGGCCGCCAGGGAAAACCCGCGCGTGCTGAAAGAACCAGAACCGCACGTGTACTTCCTCAACTTCGGCGAAAGCACCCTCGACCACGAACTGCGCATGCACGTGCGCGACCTCGGTGACCGCAACCCGGTGCTGGACGAGGTCAACCGCTATATCAACCGTGAGTTCAAGAAGCAGCACATCAACATCTCGTTCCGGCAGATGGAGGTGTACCTCAAGAACATGCACGGCCAAGAGTACAAACTGGTGCCGGTCGAGGATGATCGCAAGACCATCGCCGGGCCTGCCGCAGAGCAGGACGCGCCCGAGCCGCCACCCGGCAAAGTCGACGATGCGCCGGAACCACCGCCCAGCAAAGTCGACTAAACGCCCTATCCCCAGCAGAATGCTCGGACATTCTGCTGGAGATGGCCGGTGAAAGCCCTCGACGAACTGACCTTCGACAACCGCTTCGCACGCCTGGGCGACGCGTTCTCAACCCACGTATTACCCGAGCCCCTCGACGAACCGCGCCTTGTCGTGGCAAGCAATGCCGCCATGGCCCTGCTCGACCTCGACCCGGCCGTGGCCGAAACGCCGGTGTTCGCCGAACTGTTCGGCGGCCACAAGCTGTGGGCCGAAGCGGAACCCCGGGCGATGGTCTATTCCGGACACCAGTTCGGCGGCTACACGCCGCAACTGGGCGATGGCCGTGGGTTGCTGCTGGGCGAGGTGTATAACCAGGCTGGCGAGCACTGGGACCTGCACCTCAAGGGCGCCGGCATGACCCCCTACTCGCGCATGGGCGATGGCCGCGCGGTGCTGCGTTCCTCGATTCGTGAGTTTCTCGCCTCCGAAGCCCTGCATGCCCTGGGCATTCCCAGCAGCCGCGCACTCTGCGTGATCGGCTCCGACACCCCGGTATGGCGCGAAAAACAGGAACGCGGCGCCATGGTGCTGCGCCTGGCACCCAGCCATATCCGCTTCGGGCATTTCGAATATTTCTACTACACCAAAAGCCCGAACAGCAGGCGGAACTGGCCGAACACGTGCTTTCGCTGCACTACCCCGAGTGCAAGGAACAGCCTGAACCTTACCTCGCGATGTTCCGCGAAATCGTCGAACGCAATGCCGAAATGATCGCCAAATGGCAGGCTTACGGCTTCTGCCACGGCGTGATGAACACCGACAACATGTCGATCCTCGGCATCACTTTCGACTTCGGGCCGTTTGCGTTTCTGGATGATTTCGATGCGCACTTCATCTGCAACCACTCCGATCATGAAGGCCGTTACTCCTTCAGCAACCAGGTGCCGATCGGGCAATGGAACCTGAGCGCGCTGGCCCAGGCGCTTACGCCGTTTATCAGCGTCGACGCCTTGAAAGAAGCGCTTGGCCTGTACCTGCCGCTGTACCAGGCGCATTACCTGGACCTGATGCGTCGTCGCCTGGGGCTGACCACCGCCGAAGACGATGACCAAACGCTGGTGGAGCAGTTACTGAAGCTGATGCAGAACAGCGGCGTGGATTACACGCTGTTCTTCCGCCGCCTGGGCGATGAGTCGGCGGCGTTGGCGGTAACCCGCTTGCGCGATGACTTCGTCGACATGGCCGGCTTCGATGCCTGGGCCGAGCTGTACAAAGCCCGCGTTGAGCGAGACGGGGATAGCACCGAGGCAGAGCGCCGTGAGCGCATGCATGCAGTCAACCCGCTGTACATCCTGCGCAACTACCTGGCGCAAAACGCCATCGCCGCCGCCGAGTCGGGCGATTACAGCGAAGTGCGGCGGCTGCATGAGGTGCTGAGCAAGCCATTTGAGGAGCAAGCGGGGATGGAGCAGTACGCCCAGCGGCCGCCGGATTGGGGGAAGCATTTGGAGATCAGTTGTTCATCTTGAAAACCTCAGATAAAGGTTTCCACTGACACCCCGAACCGCTCAGCCAGCCAACGAATCTGTCGCACGTTGAGCTGGCGCTTGCCGCTCAACACCTCTGACACAACCGATTGCGCGCCCACACCCGGCAGGTCACTCTGGGTAAGGTTATGTTCGCGCATCATATAGCGCAGCACATCGACTCCACTGGCGACGGGCATGGGGCGATGCTCATGATCATAGGCTTCGATCCAGTCGCTGAGGATGTCCACCAAGCTCATCAGCGGGCTGTCCTCGTTTTCGCCGATCAGGCTCAGCAGCTCGTCCAAACCACACACCAGCGCGTCGTAGTCTGCCTCGTTTTCTGGTTTGCGCATCACTGGCGAAACGAATTGCCAGTGTTCGGCCGCTACTCGCATAAGCGCGCTCATCTGATTTTTTCCTTCCATTTATCTTTCTCGTAATCGCGATGATCAAGCAGGTGCTTGATGTAAACGCGCTGCGCCTGATACTCCACACCCGCGATCAACCTCAGTTTGTTGCCGCCAATATCGAATACGTGAAACTCCCCGACTTTATCCGTGGCGGGAAACATGGTTTTCATCGCCGCGAAGTCTTTGGGATAATTTCGCCTTATTACCCGATACCACTGGTCCAAAGCCGATGCCGAGCGTGGCCACTTTCCCTTCGCTTCCCATATCCTTTTCTCGCTGATCACTCGCATGCAACATCCTTATCGCATCTTGCTATGAAGGTTAAACCCGATTCCCGACTATCGCAATTTGCTATAGCCGCAAACAGACAGGTGGCGCAAAACAGAACAAGCACCAACAGCCTAGATACTCGGGCTCGTATCAGCATCGGCAAACTGTGAGTGGATGAGTCGTCGGGTTTGTGCCTTGATAAACCTCGGGCTTGGCTCCAAATACACTCCATTGGCCCCCAAGGAACCCACCATGTCCGAACCTCTTGTAATCCCTTGCCCCCATTGCAACGGCCTCAACCGCATCCCCGGCGAACGCCTGGGTGATGCGCCGAAATGCGGGCGCTGCAAGCAGCCGGTGTTGTTGAACAAGCCTTTTGAGTTGAAACAGGGCGACTACGCCAGCCAGATCAAGGGCGATTTGCCGTTGCTGGTGGATGTGTGGGCTGAGTGGTGCGGGCCGTGCAAGTCGTTTGCGCCGGTGTTTGAGCAGGCGGCCGGGCAGTTGGAGGGCAAGTGCCGGCTGGCCAAGCTGGACAGCGAGGCCAACCAGCAGTTGTCGGCGCAGTTGGGGATTCGCTCGATTCCGAGTTTGATTCTGTTCAAGAACGGCCGCGAAGTGGCGCGCCAGAGTGGGGCGTTTCCGTTGCCGCAGTTGATGGGGTGGTTGCGTAGCCAAGGGGTGTAAAACAGATCCTCTGGACGACACCGGACAGTGTGGGAGCGGGCTTGCTCGCGAATGCGCGGTGTCAGCTTGCACATGTATCAGCTGACACTGCGCATTCGCGAGCAAGCCCGCTCCCACATTTTTGACCGCGTTTTAGGCTTGGGCCACCGGGGCTTCGCGGTCCATCATCTGGCCGACCAGTAATACGCCCAGCTCGCTCAATTGATGGATAGCCAGGGCCACATCGCGGTGTTCGCCGGCGAGGTCGTTGGACAGGCCGAGCAATAGGGTTCGGACGCTGGAGAAGGTTTCGTAGCTGTTGAGCACGAGGGTTTCGGTGGGGAGGTTGGGTGTGATGGTGAATACGTTGGAATCTGCTTTGAACATGCTTTCGATCTCTACTGGGGCCACCACCTTTTCGCTACTAAACGAGGGGTGGCAGCTGTGCGCAGGTTAGTAGACCGGTAGACGAAAGCAAAACCCGGCGCACCCGAAGGTGCCCTGCGCACAGCCACCATCAGATAGGCGATAAAACGCCATACTTTTGGAACGGTGCACATGCTTTCGTCTGATTGGGCTACTAAACCCGATCACTGAACATTCAGTGACCGGCAAACCTTAGAGACGCCCATCCAGACGCACAAGCCGGGCGATTCTGGCTTATCTGTAGGCAACGAGACAAGCCGCGAGGCAGCTTGCAAGACCCTTCCTACAGCCTCTGTGGGAACAATCCAAATCCCCCTGCAGAAACGCGGTACAAATGTGGGAGCTGTGTCACCCGCGAAATCAGGCGTTTTCCAGCAGGTTATGCAACTCCACAAACTGCTGTGTCAGCTTATGCCGTGGGTCCAGGTGGATCAGCGGTTTGTTCTCCTGGTGCGACTCGCGCATGCGCACGGAACTGGCCAGGTACACCGGCAACACCGGCAAGCCCTCGGCAATCAATTCATCGAGCATCTGCTGCGGCAAGCTCGCCCGGGCCTGGAACTGGTTGACCACGATGCCTTCCACTTCCAGGCCTTCGTTGTGGTCTTCCTTCAGTTCTTCGATTTCCGCCAGCAGGCCATACAGCGCCTGGCGCGAGAAGCTGTCGCAATCGAAGGGAATCAGCACACGATCAGCGGCGATCAACGCCGAAACCGCGTAAAAGTTCAGCGCTGGCGGCGTATCCAGGTAGATCCGGTCGTAATCTTCGCTCAGCTCATCGAGCAACTTTCGCAGCTTATTGATCTTGTGCTTGGCCTCAAGCTTGGGTTGCAGATCGGCCAACTCGGCGGTCGCCGTGATCACATGCAGGTTATCGAACGGTGTTTCGTAGATATCCACGCGGTTTTTCTTGGAAAACGGCCCGGAAGACAGGGTTTGCTTGAAAAATTCGGCAATGCCCATCGGGATATCGTCGCCGGTCAGCCCTGTGAGGTACTGGGTTGAGTTGGCTTGTGCATCGAGGTCCACCAACAGGGTTCGATAGCCTTCACTGGCGCTGACCGCCGCCAGGTTGCAGGCGATGCTGGACTTGCCAACCCCGCCTTTCTGATTGAACACCACACGCCGCATGGAAAAACCTCCGTGTATCAATGAATGTCCGAGTGTAGAGGGCAAAAGCGCCTGTTAGCTACCTCGTTCATCCATGCACTGCTGCATTAAAGCGGTGGGCCGCACGTGACACACAGGCTATTAGGAATGGTCCGACAGTCAAATCCAGCGCCAGGTAAAGGACAATCTGTAAATCTCTTCCAGCAAATTGTAATTACCCGTGAACATTTCTTTACCAATGTTTGCTAGAACCCCACGGCACCCGGATAATGCGCGCCATTCGGCTATTGCTCCCTGTCCCGGTATTCGGGGCCAAAAGCCGCACATGGAAGCCCGCAGGGGCGGGATACTTTCTCAGTGATCACTTTCAACATCGCCCAATGGCGTGCCTGGGCCCCTGGCCTTGAGAGCGCGGACGACTGGCACGCCTGGTGCCGGAACCCGGTGTTGCTGCCTGCAAGCGAAGCCTGCCCCGATGTGTCATTTCTGCCGGCGATGCAACGCCGCCGCCTGAGCCGTCTGGCGCGCATGGCATTCAGCGTGGGCTGGCCGCTGGCCGAGGGCCTGCAGGATCTGCCGCTGGTGTTTGTTTCGCGGCACGGCGAAACCCCGCGCACCCTGGATATCCTGAGTGACCTGGCCAACGACCAGCCGCTGTCGCCAACCCAGTTCAGCCTGTCGGTGCATAACGCGGTGATCGGCCTGTGGTCGATCCTGCGCAATGAAACCAGCGAGATGACTGCCCTCGCCGCTGCCGGCGATGGCCTGGAGCACGGCATGCTCGAAGCCGCCGCGCTGCTGAATGAAGGCGCCCCGGCCGTTTTGCTGGTGATCACCGAAGAACAGCCGCCCGAAGCCTACGCCGGGTGGATCCAGGACGTGCCGTTCCCCTACGCCCTCGGCCTGCTGCTGACACCGGGCGACGAGTGGCAGCTGGAACTGAGCACCGCCACTGTCCAACCCACTCAAACCCAGTGGCCCCATGCCCTGAACCTGCTGCGCACCCTGCTCACCGAACAGGTTGCCTGCCAACATGCCTGGAAGAACCGCGTATGGAACTGGCAACGCAAGCCCTGACCGACAAGCACCGGGACGCCTATTACTGGCGTCTGTTCGCCACCGCTGCCAGCTTCGCGCTGTTCGGCTTCGGTGGGCTGTGCCTGCGTTTACTGGTATTTCCATTGCTCGGTTGCCTGCCGGGCAGCGCTGAAAAACACCAGCGCCGCGCCCGTCACACCATCAGCAAGCTGTTCTGGTTCTTCATTCAGCTGATGCAAAAAGCCGGCGTACTGACTTACACCGTCGAGGGCGCTGAAAAACTCGGCCGCCCCGGCCAGATGATCATCGCCAACCACCCGTCGCTGATCGACGTGGTGTTTCTGATCGGCCTGGTGCGCCAGGCCAACTGCGTGGTCAAGCAGAGCCTGTGGCAGAACCCCTTCACCCGTGGCCCGGTTCGCGACGCGGGCTATATCAGCAACGACGGCAGCGCCGAGATGCTTGATGCCGCCGCCGGCGCCCTGCAAGCCGGCCAGACCCTGATCATCTTTCCCGAGGGCACCCGCACCACACCCGGCGCGGCGCCTGCCTTTCATCGCGGGGGCGCCGCCATTGCGCTGCGCGGTGCGACAATCATCACCCCCGTGGTGATCAAGGTCAGCCCCACTACCCTGACCAAGGCCGAACCCTGGTACCGCATCCCAAAATGCCGTGTGCACTTCAGTTTGCGGGTGGGTGCCGATATAGAACCACAAGCCTTTGCTGCACTGGGGCCCGCGCCCCAGGCTTCACGCAAGCTCAACGATTACCTGCATCACTATTTTATTAAGGAGCTCGCCGAAGATGAGCGACCAACACCGCCTTGAGCACGACATAAAGACGCTGATCATCGAGGCCCTGGGCCTGGAAGACATCAGCGCCGACGACATCGGCAGCGACCAGACCCTGTTTGGCGAAGGTCTTGGCCTGGATTCGGTAGACGCCCTGGAATTGGGCCTGGCGATTCAGAAAAAGTACGGCATAAAAATCGACGCCGACGCCAAAGACACCCGCAATCACTTCACCAACGTGGCCAGCCTTGCGGCGTTCGTCACGGCCAGACAGGCAGCTTGAGACCGGACCATGCAAACTCGTGACGATATTTTCAACACCCTGCGCGATGCCTTGGTGGAACTGTTTGAACTGGACCCTGCCCGCGTCACGCTCGACGCCAACCTGTACCAGGACCTGGAAATCGACAGCATCGACGCCGTGGACCTGATCGACCATATCAAGCGCCAGACCGGCAAGAAGATCGCCGCCGAAGAATTCAAGGCCGTGCGCACCGTCAACGACGTGGTTGAGGCGGTGTACCGTCTGGTCACGCCTGCCGCATGAGCCGGCTGATCGGCCTTGGCCTGTTGCTGGCGGGGCTGCTGTACCCCTTTGCGGTGTATTACGGCACCGAGCACTTTGCGCCGTGGCAATTCGGCCTGCTGCTCGGCAGCCTGTGGCTGTTGCGCGCACTCACCGGCGCACGGCGCCCGGGCAGCCGCTGGATGGCCGTGGCGGTGATCGTGTTTTGCCTGCTGCTGGCCTGGTTCGACAACCCGCACCTGCTGCGCTGGTACCCGAGCCTGGTCAGCGCGTTCATGCTGGCGCTGTTCGGCCTGAGCCTGAAATACGGCCCGCCGATGGTCGAGCGCCTGGCGCGCATGAGCGAGCCGCAGCTGCCACCGCACGCCATTGTGTATACCCGCCAGGTCACCGTGGTGTGGAGTGTGTTTTTTCTGTGTAATGGCCTGCTCGCCGCCGCCCTCACCCTGTGGGCGCCGCTGAGCTGGTGGACGTTGTACAACGGCCTGATCGCCTACGGGCTGATGGGGCTGTTGTTTGCCGTGGAATGGCTGGTACGACAAAGGGTTCGAGGCCGCGTATGAATGGGTTGAAACTTGAGCACGTGCTGCTTGAGCCGCTGGAACACCGTTTGGTCACCACCGAACCTGCGATGAATCACGCCCAGCTGTGGGCGCACGCCCTGAGCCTGGCGGCGGGCCTGCAAGCCCGTGGCATCCGGCGTGTGGCGGTGCACCTGGAAGACGCCGGCGAACTGGCGATTGCCCTGCTGGGCGCCTGGCGCGCCGGGGTCAGCGTACTGCTGCCCGCCGACCTGCAACCCCAGACCCGCCAACGCTGGGACGCCGCCGTGGACGCGTGGCTGGTTGCAGGCGCCGATCTCGACGCGCTGTACCAAACGCCATTGAGCCCCGCCGCGCTCGACCTGGACGCCTGCCAACTGAGCCTGTGCACCTCCGGCTCCAGCGGCGAGCCCAAGCGTATCGACAAAACCCTGCGCCAACTGGCCAACGAAGTTGAGGCGCTGGAAGCCCTGTGGGGCGCAGACCTCAAAGGCGCCTGCATCATCGGCAGCGTGGCCACCCAGCATATCTACGGTTTGCTGTTCCGCGTGCTGTGGCCGCTGTGCGCCGGTCGCACCTTTGTGCGCAAGCAACTGGCCTTCCCCGAAGACCTGCAGCGCGCCAGCCGCGAGCACCCACAATTTGCCTGGGTCGCCAGCCCCGCGCTGCTCAAGCGCATGGGCGACAACCTCGACTGGCCTGCGCTGAGCCAGGTCGCTCGGGTGTTCTCCTCAGGCGGTGCGTTGCCCGTCGAAGCGGCCGGTAGCCTTTACGACCGCTTGCAGCAATGGCCGACGGAAATCCTCGGCAGCTCGGAAACCGGCGGCATCGCCTGGCGCCAGGGCGCGCAGCCGTGGCAGCCGTTTGCCGACGTGCAATTGAGCCAGGATCCCGACGGCGCGCTGCGTATCGCCTCGCCCTACCTGCCCGAGGGGCATATCGAACACACCGCCGACGCGGCGCGCATCCACTCGGACGGCCGTTTCGAACTGCTGGGCCGCCTGGACCGCATCGTCAAACTGGAAGAAAAACGCATCTCCCTGCCCATGCTCGAACAGGCACTGATGGCCCACCCGTGGGTCGCCGAAACCCGCCTGGGTGTGGTGCAGGAAAACCGCGCCTCCCTCGGCGCGCTGGTGGTGCTGAGCGCCGAAGGCTTGCATGCCTTGCGCAACCAGGGCCGACGCAGCGTCACCCAGACCCTGCGCCAGCACTTGAGCCAACACTGCGAAGCCCTGGCGCTGCCGCGGCGTTGGCGCTTGCTGCGCCAGCTGCCGCTGAACAGCCAGGGCAAGCTGCCCCAGGCCGACATCGAAGCGCTGCTGTTGGCGCCCCGGACGAAAGCCCCGGAGGTTCTGGAGCAAGTCGAAGCCGACGGCGAATGGACCTTGCAACTGAGTGTGCCGCCGGACCTGGCCTATTTCAGCGGCCACTTCCCGGTCACACCGGTGCTGCCAGGAGTGGTGCAGGTGGAATGGGCCTTCAACCTCGGCCAGCAACTGCTGGACCTGCCCGCCACCTTTGCCGGGATGGAAGTGCTCAAGTTCCAGCAACTGGTACGCCCAGGCGACCGCATCGAACTGCACCTGCGCTTCGACGCGGACCGCGCCAAGCTTTATTTCGCCTACCGCAACGGCGTCGCCGCCTGCTCCAGCGGCCGGATAGTGTTGGAGACGCCAAGTGAATAAGCTCTTGTGGCGAGCGGGCTGGCTGTGGCGACTTCGGGGTACGGGTCATGCATAACCCCTGCGCCCTGATCCCGGTCTACAACCATGAAGCTGCGGTGCCGGCCGTGGTGCATAGCCTGTTGAACAGCGGCTTGCCGTGCCTGCTGGTCGATGATGGCAGCAGCGCGGCGTGCGCGGCGGTATTGGCGCACTTGGCGACACTCGATAACGTCACCCTGCTGACCTTGCCGAATAATCAAGGCAAGGGCGGCGCGGTCATGGCCGGGTTCCGTGAGGCGGCGCGCCTGGGTTTCAGCCACGCCCTGCAAGTGGATGCCGACGGCCAGCACGACCTGCGCGAGGTCGAGAGCTTCCTCGACGCCTCGCGCACGCACCCCGACGCCGTGATCTGCGGCTACCCAGAATACGACGAGAGCGTGCCCAAAGGCCGCCTCTACGCCCGCTACCTGACCCATGTTTGGGTGTGGATCAACACCCTGTCGCTGCAGATTCGCGACTCGATGTGCGGCTTTCGCGTGTACCCGCTGGCGCCCACCCTGGCATTGATGAACTCGGCCTACATCGGCACGCGCATGGATTTTGACTCGGACATCCTGGTACGCCTGGCGTGGCGCAACCAGCCGATGCGCTGGCTGCCGACCAAAGTGCATTACCCCGCCGACGGCCTGTCGCACTTCCGCTTGTTCCACGACAACGTGCGTATCTCGGCCATGCACACCCGCTTGTTTTTCGGCATGTTGGTGCGTGCCCCGATGATCCTGTGGCGACGGTGGCAGGCATGAGCGACAGCAGCAAACACTGGGCCGACCGCGAGGAACGCGGCAGCTTCTGGCTGATGAAACTCACCGCCATCGCCGCCAAGGTCCTCGGCCGCCGCCTGCTGAGCCCGCTGCTGTATGGCATCGTGTTGTACTTTTTCGTGTTTGGCCGCACGGCGCGCCAAAGCGCCTGGCAATACCAGCAGCGCCTGGCCGACTGGAGCGGGCGCGATGAGCTGCGCCCCACCCACCGCAAAGTCTTCGGCCAGTTCATGGCCTTTGCCGACGCGCTGCTCGACAAGCTCGACGTGTGGAACGGCAAGCTGCGCCTGGAACAGATCGAGATCAACGACCCGGCCAAGCTGCGCGGGCAACTGCGCGGTGAGCGCGGGCAGATGCTGGTGGGCGCGCACCTGGGCAACCTCGAAGTGTGCCGCGCACTCGCCGAGATCGGTGAACAAGTCACCATGAACGTGCTGGTACACACCAAGCATGCCGAACGCTTCAACCGCCTGCTCGGCGAAGCCGGGGCCACCCATTTGCGCCTGATTCAGGTCAGCGAGCTGGACCCGGCCACCATGCTGCTGCTCAGCCAGCGCCTGGACGACGGCGAGTGGCTGGCGATTGCCGGTGACCGCGTGCCACTGCACGGTGGGCGCAAGGTGCGCGTGGACTTCCTCGGGCATCGCGCCGCGTTCCCCCAGGGCCCGTGGCTGCTGGCCGGCCTGCTCAAATGCCCGGTGAACCTGCTGATGTGCCTCAAGCACAAAAACCGCTATCGCCTGACCATCGAGCCCTTCACCCCCTTGATCGAATGGAAGCGCAGCACCCGCGAACAGGTGATTGCCGAGTGGACCGCACGCTACGCCGCACGCCTGGGTCAGTTCTGCCTGGAAGCGCCCCAACAATGGTTCAACTTTTACCCTTTCTGGAAGACCGATGACGACGCATCTTGAGCCGGTAACCTTTGGCGAACGCGCCTTGCGCATTGAAGACGTGCTGGCCCTGGCCAACCGCCAGGCGCCCACGCAGTTACAGGGCGATGCGGCCTATCGCCAGCGCATTGCCAAAGGCGCGCAGTTCCTCGACTCGCTGCTGGACAAGGAAGGCGTGATCTACGGCGTGACCACCGGTTACGGCGACTCGTGCGTGGTGGCGGTGCCGTTGCAGCACGTCGAGGCGTTGCCACGTCACCTCTACACCTTCCACGGCTGCGGCCTCGGCAAACTGCTCGACGCCCAGGCGACCCGCGCCGTGCTGGCGGCGCGTTTGCAGTCGCTGTGCCATGGCGTGTCGGGCGTGCGTGTAGAGCTGCTGGAGCGCCTGCATGCGTTCCTCGAGCACGATGTGCTGCCGTTGATCCCGGAAGAAGGCTCAGTGGGCGCCAGCGGTGATTTGACGCCGCTGTCCTACGTCGCCGCGACCTTGTCCGGCGAGCGCGAAGTGTTGTTCCGTGGCGAACGCCGCCAGGCCGCCGATGTGCACCGCGAGCTGGGCTGGGAGCCTTTGGTGCTGCGCCCCAAGGAAGCCTTGGCGTTAATGAACGGCACCGCCGTGATGACCGGACTGGCCTGCCTGGCCTTCGCCCGCGCCGACTACCTGCTGCAACTGGCCACGCGCATCACCGCCATGAACGTGGTGGCGCTGCAAGGCAACCCGGAGCACTTCGACGAGCGCCTGTTCGCCGCCAAACCGCACCCGGGGCAGATGCAGGTCGCCGCCTGGCTGCGCAAGGACCTGGCGATTGATGCGCCGACCGCGCCGCTGCACCGCCTGCAGGACCGCTACTCGCTGCGTTGCGCGCCGCATGTGCTCGGGGTGTTGGCCGACAGCCTGAATTGGCTGCGCTCGTTTATCGAGATCGAACTGAACAGCGCCAACGACAACCCGATCATCGACGCCGAAGAAGAACGCGTGCTGCATGGCGGGCACTTCTACGGCGGGCATATCGCCTTTGCCATGGACAGCCTCAAAACCCTGGTGGCGAACGTTGCCGACCTGCTCGACCGCCAGCTCGCGCTGCTGGTGGACGTGCGTTACAACCACGGCCTGCCGAGCAACCTGTCCGGCGCGCCGGCCGACCGCGCAATGATTAACCACGGCTTCAAGGCCGTGCAGATCGGCACCAGCGCCTGGACCGCCGAAGCGCTGAAAAATACCATGCCGGCCAGCGTGTTCTCGCGCTCCACCGAGTGCCACAACCAGGACAAGGTGAGCATGGGCACCATCGCCGCCCGCGATGCAATCCGTGTGCTGGAGCTGACCGAACAGGTCGCCGCCGCCACCTTGCTGGCGGCCAACCAGGGCGTGTGGCTGCGCGCCCAGGCTGAGGATGCGCGCCCGTTGCCACCGGCCCTGGCGGCCATGCACGCGGCACTGGCCAAGGACTTCCCGCCGGTGATCGAAGACCGCGCCCTGGAAGGCGAGCTGCGCCTGTGCCTCAAGCGCATCGCCGAGCAACACTGGAGGCTGCATGCGTAGCCCGGGCGTGTTGCACAGCGACACACAAATCCTCGTGCCGTTTTTTGATATCGACACCATGAATGTGGTGTGGCACGGGCACTACGTGAAGTACTGGAAGTGGCGCGCTGCGCGTTGCTGGACAAGCTCGACCACAACTACACGGCGATGCTCGAAGCCGGCTACGCGTGGCCGGTGATCGATATGCAGCTGCGCTATGTGCGCGGCGCCACCTTTGGCCAGACCATCAACGTGCGCGCCAGTTTGGTGGAATGGGAGAACCGTCTGAAGGTGAATTACCTGATCACCGACCTTGCCAGCGGCGAACGCCTGACCCGCGCCAGCACCGTGCAGGTAGCCGTCGAAATCGCCAGCCGCGAGATGCAGCTGGCCTCCCCAAAGTCTTCACCGACGCCGTAGAAAGGGCCTTGAAATGCTGACCCCTGTGGGAGCGGGCTTGCCCGCGATGGACGTTAACGATGACGCAGCTCCCCTGACACTGCGCGGCGCACTCAGGCTTTTCGCGAGCAAGCCCGCTCCCACATTACTCGCGCTGTGCCTGTTGCTGGGTATGCCAGGATTCGCTCACGCCTTTGACCTGCAACAACTCAGCGATCAACTGGCCAAGCCCTCCGTGATCCACGGCAACTTCACCCAGGAAAAACACCTGCGCGCCCTGCCGCAACCCTTGGTCAGCAAGGGCACCTTCGTGCTCGCCAAAGACCACGGCCTGCTCTGGCTGCTCAAGACCCCGCTGCAACAGGACTACCGCATCAGCGCCCAAGGCATCGCCCGGCGTGACGCCAATGGCTGGCAATGGCTGCCGAACAAGAGCGCCGGCGCCGAACAGAATCGCCTGTTCCTCGCCGTGCTCCAGGGCGACAGCAGCGGCTTGCAGCGCGACTTCGAATTGCAACTGCAAGGCGAAGCCCAGCACTGGAAGCTCACGCTGATCCCGCGTTCGCTGCTGCTCAAACAAGTCTTCACCCAGATCAATATCGACGGCGGCGAGCTGGTGCAGAAAATCGAACTGCTGGAAACCCAAGGCGACAGCACGGTGCTGCGCATGCAGGACAGCACCGCCGAGCAGCCGTTGAGCGATGCGGAGCAACACGACTTTGCCCAGTGAGCGCTTGTTGCCCCGCCTGTTCCTGATCCTGCTGGTGGCTGTGCTGGCCCTGGCCGGCTGGCAGTGGCGCCATGGCGCGCCGCTGTCGGCCAACCTGATGGAGCTGGTGCCGGGCAGCACGCCGGATGCGCTGGAGCTAAAAGCCGAGCAACGCATGCAGGAACCACTGAACCGCGAGATGCTGGTGCTGGTGGGGCATGCCGATCGCCAAAAAGCGGTGGCGGTGGCGCAACAATTGGGCGAGCGCTGGCAGGCCAGCGGCCTGTTTGAAAAGGTCCAATGGAACCTGCAAGCCGACTTGCCGGCGTTACGTGAGCAACTGCTGCGCGGGCGGCTGGCGATGCTCTCGGCCAAGGACCGAGAGCAACTGATCGAGCAGCCCGACGCGTTTATCCAACAGCGCGTGCAAGCGCTGTTCGACCCGTTCACCGGCTTCAGCCTGGTGCCGAGCCAGGATGACTGGCTGGGCCTCACCGGGCGCATCCAGAACAGCCAGCCGCAGCACGGCTCGGTGCAGCTGGATATCGGCAGCGGCGCGTTGATCGCCGATGCCGACGGCCAAAGCTGGGTGCTGCTGCGCGCGCGCACCACCGGCAATGCCTTTGATATGAAACTGCCGCTGCAAGTGGCGGACTTGCTCCAGGCCAGCCGCGAGCAAGCCAGCGGGCAAGGTGCACAATTGCTCGCCGCCAGCGGCCTGCTCTACGCGGCCAATGGGCAGCAACAGGCCACGCGGGAGATCACTTGGGTCGGCGGCGGCGCCACCCTTGGCATCCTGTTATTGCTGTTGCTGGCGTTCCGACGCTGGCGGGTGCTGCTGGCCTTTGTGCCGGTGCTGGTGGGCATGCTGTTTGGCGCGGTGGCCTGTGTGGCGCTGTTCGGCCATATGCATGTTATGACCCTGGTGCTGGGTTCCAGCCTGATTGGCGTGGCGGTGGATTACCCGCTGCACTACCTGTCCAAAAGCTGGAGCCTGCAACCCTGGCGCAGCTGGCCAGCCTTGCGCCTGACCCTGCCGGGGCTGAGCCTGAGCCTGGCCACCAGTTGCATCGGCTATCTGGCGCTGGCCTGGACGCCGTTCCCGGCCTTGACCCAAATCGCGGTGTTCTCGGCGGCCGGCCTGGTCGGAGCATACCTATCCGCGGTGTGCCTGTTGCCGGCCCTGCTCAAGGGCGTGGAGCTGCGCCCGGCGCAATGGCCGCTGCGCGTCGCCGAATGCCTGTGGCTGGCGCGTGCCTCGTTGCTCAAGCGCATACCCAGCGGCTTTTTGCTGGCGTGGGTACTATTGTTTTGTGCCGGTGGCCTGTGGCAACTGAACAGCAAAAACGATATCCGCCAATGGATCGGCGCACCGCCGCAGCTGTTGCAAGAAGCCCAGGCCGTGGCGCGGATTACCGGGTTCCAGCCCACCAGCCAGTTTTTCCTGGTACGGGCCGACAACCAACAGCAGTTGCTGGAACGCCAGGCGGCACTGGGCCAACGCCTGGACCAGCTGGTGAATATGGACAAACTGCAGGGCTACCTGGCGCTCAATCAACTGGTCAACCTGCCCGCCGAACAGCAGCAACTGCGCGCTGCGCTGAACCAGCTCCCCCAACACTGGCAGCCGCTGCTGGACCTGGGCGTACCCGCCAGCGCGCTGCAAGCCGAAGTCGCGCAACTGCAGGCGCTGCCTAGCGAAGACATCGACGCCGCACTGGTCGGGCCCCTGGCCGAACCGTGGCGCACCCTGTGGCTGGGCCCGGTAGACGGCGGCGTGGCGGCGATGGTCAGCCTGCAAGGCTTGAACAACCCGGCGCTGCTGCGGGTGCAGGCGGTGGACTTGCCCGGTGTGCAGTTGGTCGATCGCCTGGGGGATTTGAACCGGGTGTTCGCCGACACGCAGATCAGCGCGGCCGAATTGAAGTTGATGTCCTGCGTGCTGATCGTGTTACTGCTGATCCTGCCGTTCGGCGTCGGCGGTGCCTTGCGCATCGTCGCCTTGCCCTTGCTGGCCGCGCTGTGCAGCCTCGCCAGCCTGGGTTGGCTGGGCCAGCCGCTGACCCTGTTCAGCCTGTTCGGCCTGTTGCTGGTCACCGCCATCAGCGTCGACTACGCAATCTTGATGCGCGAACAAATTGGCGGCCCTGCCGTCAGCCTTTTAGGGACGCTGCTGGCAGCGCTGACGACCTGGTTGTCGTTCGGCCTGCTGGCGGTGTCCAGTACACCGGCGGTGAGTAATTTCGGCCTGTCGGTCAGCCTGGGCCTGGCATTCAGCTTTATGCTGGCGCCCTGGGCCGGCCAACGCGAGCACGCCTTATGAATGTGATTATCGCCAATGCGGCAAGGAGCCTTCGTGCCCACAGTTGAAATGGAACGTCGCCAAGTGGTGGTGATCGGTGCCGGCCCATCCGGCGCCATCGCCGCCGCGCTGCTCAAGCGCAAGGGCATGATGTATTGATCATCGAGCGCCAGCATTTCCCGCGCTTTTCGATCGGCGAAAGCCTGCTGTCGCACTGCATCGACTTTATCGAAGAAGCCGGCATGCTCGAGGCCGTGCAGTCGGCGGGCTTCCAGGTAAAAACCGGCGCCGCGTTCGCCTGGGGCGAGCGCTACAGCGCGTTTGATTTCGGCGACACCTTCAGCAACGGCAAACCCACGACCTTTCAGGTGCAGCGCGGCGAATTCGACAAGCTGCTGGCGGACCAGGCGGCGTTGCAAGGCGTGGAAATTCGCTACGGCGAAACCATCATCGGCGTGGATTTCAAAGGCGAGTGTCGTTACCTGCATGTGCGCCGTGAGAACGGCAGCGAGTACCACCTCAAGGCCAAGTTCGTCCTCGACGCCAGCGGCTACGGCCGCGTGCTGCCGCGCCTGCTGGACCTGGAGGCGCCATCGAATTTTCCGGTGCGCCAGGCGGTATTCACCCACGTCGAAGACCGCATCGAACACCCAGGTTTTGACCGCACCAAGATCCTCGTGACCACCCACCCGACAAAGCGCGATATCTGGTTCTGGACCATCCCGTTCAGCAACGGCCGTTGCTCGGTGGGCGTGGTGGCGGCCAAGGAACATTTCGACGGCCGCGACAGCGACCTCGACGCCTGCCTGCGCGGTTTTATCGATGAAACCCCAAGCCTGTCCGGCGTGCTGCAACACGCCGTGTGGGATACCCCCGCACGCACCATCGGCGGTTACTCGGCCAACGTCAAAACCCTGCACGGCCCTGGCTTCGCGTTGCTGGGCAATGCGGCGGAATTCCTCGACCCGGTGTTCTCCTCCGGGGTGACCATCGCCATGCGTTCGGCGAGCATGGCGGCCGGCCTGCTGGACCGTCAGCTCAAAGGCGAAGCCGTGGACTGGCAAACCGAATTCGCCGCACCGCTCAAGCGCGGTGTCGACACCTTCCGTTGCTACGTCGAAGGCTGGTACGCGGGGACGTTCCAGGATGTGATTTTCCACCCGGGCAGCGCGCCGGAGATTCGCCGGATGATCAGCTCGATTCTCGCCGGTTATGCGTGGGACGAGCGCAACCCGTTTGTCAGCGAGCCCAAGCGGCGGTTGCGGATGTTGTCGGAGATTTGTGCAGGGGATGCAGCGTGAATAGCCCTTCTCTTGAAAAAAACTACCTGAGTAAAAACTACGTCGAAGAAACCCGCTTTGGCTTCTGGTTTCTGCGCAGCCACACCTGGCAGCATCACGTGCTGCGCGTGGCGATCAACGACCTGCGCAGCCTGTTTACGCAGCCACTGCCGGTGGCGCCGGTGTTGCTGGACGCCGGTTGCGGCCAGGGCAAGTCCTTCAAGCTGCTGCACCAGGCATTCGCCCCATCACGCCTGATCGGCCTGGACGCCGACCCTCACAGCCTGGAACTGAGCCACGCCGAAGCCGCACGCCAGGGCCTGGCCGTGGAGCTGATCGGCAGTGATTGCGCGACCCTAGACGTGCCGGACGAAAGCGTCGATATCCTGTTCTGCCACCAGACCTTTCACCATCTGGTTGAACAGCATCGTGCGTTGCAAGAGTTCTACCGGGTGCTCAAGCCCGGCGGCTACTTGCTGTTTGCCGAATCCACCGAAGCCTATATCGACACCTGGGTGATCCGCTGGCTGTTCCGCCACCCGATGCATGTGCAGAAAAGCGCCGAAGAGTACCTGCAGATGCTGCACGAGCAGGGCTTCGAGTTTGACGCGCAGAACGTCTCGTACCCGTATCTGTGGTGGAGCCGTTCCAGCGATTTTGGCCTGCTGGAGCGCTGGGGCCTGCGCCAGGCGCCACCGGTGGGCCAGCGTGAAGAAACCCTGGTCAATTGCGTGGCCCGCAAACCCTTGGCGAGCGCGCAAGCATGAGGCGCCTGCTCTTGATCGGCTGCCTGTTGCTGCTGAGCGCGTGCGCCAGCCAGCCGCCGCTGCCCGAGAAAGCCCCAACGCTTGCCCTGCCGCTGCAATTGCATGTGCAGCGCCTGGCAGACGGCCAGAGCCAGGACTGGCTGCTGGTGATCCAGCGCGAAGGCGGCGGCATTCGCTGGTCGATGATGGACCCGCTGGGCATCCCCCAGGCCCGGCAAAAGCTGATCGATGGCCAGTGGCAGGCCGATGGCTTGCTGCCGCCCAACCCCCAGGCACGCGAACTGTTTGCTGCGCTGCTGTTCGCCCTGACTTCGGCGGATGACCTGCGTGCGCTGTACCCGAGTGCCCAGGCGATGGACCTGACGCGTACGCTGCCGGGGCATTGGCAAATTGTGTATCAGTCTTCAGAGGTGTTCAGCGTGAATATCACGGGGCAACCGTTGAGCTACCGCATCACACCGCTCGGGGTTGCGCGATGACCGCCTACCTCAACGCACTCGGTGTGATCTGCGCCCTGGGCCGTGGCCAGGCCGAGGTCAGCCGCAACCTGTTTGCCGGTGACTGTTCGGGCATGCGCGCCGAAAGCGGCTGGGTGCCGGAGCGCGTGCTGCCGGTAGCCGGTGTGCACGGCGAACTGGCGACCATCCCGGTGGAACTGGGCCAGCAAAGCAGCCGCAATAACCAGTTGCTGCTCGAGGCCGCCTTGCAGATCGAGGGCGAGATTCGCCAGGCGATCCAGCGCTACGGCGCCTCGCGGGTCGGCATTGTGCTGGGCACCAGCACCTCGGGTATCGACGAAGCCAGTCGCGGCATTGCCCATTACCTGCGCGACCGGCAGTTCCCCGGTGACTACGATTACCAGCAACAGGAACTCAGTGCACCGGCAAACTTCCTCGCCGACTGGCTGCAACTGAGCGGCCCGGCCTATGTGATTTCCACCGCCTGCACCTCCAGTGCCCGCGCACTGATGAGCGCCCAGCGCCTGCTGGACCTGGGTGTGTGCGACGCCGTGATCTGCGGCGGCGTCGACAGCCTGTGCAAGCTCACACTCAACGGCTTCAGCGCGCTGGAGGCGGTATCCGGCGAGCGCTGCAACCCGTTTTCGGCAAACCGCAACGGCATCAATATCGGCGAAGCCGCAGTTGTGTTTGTGATGAGTAAAGAGCCGGCGCCTATCGCCCTGCTGGGCAGCGGCGCCAGCTGTGACGCCCACCATATTTCCGCACCCGAACCCACCGGCAAAGGCGCGCTGCAGGCAATGCGCAAGGCCCTGGCCAGCGCAAAATTGCAACCCGAGCAGATCGGTTACCTGAACCTGCACGGCACCGCCACCCAGCACAACGACGCCATGGAAAGCCTGGCCGTTGCGAGCCTGTTCCCGGAAGGGGTCGCGTGTTCGTCGACCAAACCCATGAGCGGCCACACCCTCGGCGCCGCCGGCGCGCTGGAAGCGGCGTTCTGCTGGCTGAGCCTGAGCCACGGCCGGGTGCCGCCCCATGTGTGGGACGGCCAGGCCGACCCGGCACTGCCGACCTTGCAGTGGGCGCGCACCGGCGACACCTTGAAAAAACGCTGCCTGATGAGCAACTCGTTTGCCTTCGGCGGCAATAACGTCAGCCTGATAATCGCAGAGGCCCCATGATCGATTGGCCACTCGCCGAACTGCTGCCCCATGCGGGCGACATGATCCTGATCGACCAGGTGCTGTCGTTCGATGAAGAGCAGATTCACACCCGCGCCACCGTCAAGCCCGGCGGCCTGTTCAACCGCCCCGACGGCAGCCTGCCGGCCTGGGTCGGCATCGAGCTGATGGCGCAAAGCGTCGCCGCCTACGCCGGTTGCCACGCACGCCGCAAAGGCGCAGCCGTGGAACTGGGCTTCCTGTTGGGCACACGCAAGTTCGAGTGCAACGTGGCACAGTTCCCGGCGGGCGCCGAGCTGAAGATCCACGGCCTGCGTTCGCTGGAAGACGACAACGGCATGGGTGTGTTCGAATGCCACCTTACCGGTGACGGAATCCAGGCCAGCGCCCGCTTGAATGTATTTCGACCGCCCCAGGCGGCCAACTATTTAGATGAATCGAAGGACGAAACGCCATGACTGAACCCGTACTGGTCACCGGCTCCAGCCGTGGTATCGGCCGCGCCATTGCCCTGCGCCTGGCGCAGGCCGGGCATGACATCGTGCTGCATTGCCGCAGCGGCCGGGCGGAAGCCGACGCGGTGCAGGTCGAGATCGAAGCCCTGGGGCGCAAGGCGCGGGTGCTGCAGTTCGACGTGGCGGATCGCACGCTGTGCAAGCAAATTCTCGAAGCCGATGTTGAGCAGCATGGCGCCTATTACGGCGTGGTGCTCAACGCCGGCCTGACCCGCGACGGCGCCTTCCCGGCCTTGTCGGAAGACGACTGGGACGTGGTGATGCGCACCAACCTGGACGGTTTCTACAACGTGCTGCACCCGGTGATGATGCCGATGATTCGCCGCCGCGCCGCTGGGCGTATCGTGTGCATTACGTCGGTGTCCGGGCTGATCGGCAACCGTGGCCAGGTCAATTACAGTGCCTCCAAAGCCGGCTTGATCGGCGCGGCCAAGGCGCTGGCTATCGAGTTGGGCAAGCGCAAGATCACCGTCAACTGTGTGGCCCCGGGTCTGATCGACACCGCCATGCTGGATGAAAACGTTCCGGTGGAGGAACTGATGAAGATGATCCCCGCGCAGCGCATGGGCACCCCGCAAGAGGTGGCCGGTGCGGTGAACTTCCTGATGTCGGCCGAAGCCGGCTATATCACGCGCCAGGTCCTGGCCGTGAATGGAGGCCTGTGCTGATGAAGCGCGTTGTCGTCACCGGCATGGCCGGCATGACCTCCCTGGGTAGCGACTGGGACACCATCGCGGCCAACTTCCGCGCCAACCGCAGCGGCATCCGGCGCATGGACGAGTGGGACCGTTTTACCGAGTTGAACACGCGCCTGGCCGGGCCGATCGACGATTTCGTGGTGCCCGCGCACTGGACGCGCAAGCAACTGCGCAGCATGGGCCGCGTGTCGCGCCTGGCGGTGTGGGCGGCGGAGCAGGCGTTGCAGGACGCCGGCTTGCTGGGTGACGAGTCGATCAAGGACGGGCGCATGGGCGTGGCGTGCGGCTCGTCCACCGGCAGTACCGATGAGATCAAGGCGTTCGGCAATATGCTGCTGAACTCGGTGGCCGAGGGGCTGAATGCCAACTCGTATGTGCGCATGATGCCGCACACCACGGCGGCGAATATCAGCATATTTTTTGGCCTGACCGGGCGCTTGATCCCGACGTCCAGCGCCTGCACCAGCGGCAGCCAGGGCATCGGCTACGCCTACGAGGCGATCAAGTTCGGCCGCCTGCCCTTGATGCTTGCCGGTGGCGCCGAAGAGCTGTGCCCAACCGAAGCCATGGTGTTCGACGCGCTCTATGCCACCAGCCTGAAAAACGACGCCCCGCAGACCAGCCCGCGCCCCTACGACAGCGGCCGTGATGGCCTGGTGATCGGCGAAGGCGGCGGCATGCTGGTGCTGGAGGAACTGGAGCACGCCCTGGCTCGCGGAGCACATATCCACGCCGAGTTGGTCGGGTTCGGCAGCAACGCCGACGGCCAGCACACCACCCGTCCAGAGCAGAAAACCATGCGCCGAGCCATGGAGCTGGCCCTGGAAGACGCCGGGCTAGAGCCCTGCGCCATCGGCTACGTGAACGGTCATGGCACTGCCACCGACCAAGGTGACATCGCCGAAACCCTGGCCACCAGCAGCCTCTTCGGCAGCCGTATGCCCATCAGTTCGCAGAAAAGCTTTCTCGGCCACACCCTCGGAGCGTGCGGCGCGCTGGAGTCCTGGTTCAGCATCGAGATGCTGAACCGTGACCAATACGTGCACACCTTCAACCTGGATTCCGTCGACCCGCAATGCGGCGAGCTGGATTACCTGCAGGGTGAGTTTCGCGAGATGCACCACGACTACGTGATGAACAACAACTTTGCCTTCGGCGGCGTCAACACCTCGCTGATCTTCCGCCGCTGGTCCTGAATTTTTAATCGATTGGAGAAAACGGAATGTCTTCCTTGCTACGCGCCACCCTGATCACCCTGGCATTGCTGACCACTGCCGGCTGCACCAGCAAGCCGATCCTCAACACCCAGCACGAGCTGCCAGCCAACGCTCAGGTCAGCGAAGAGAAAATGAAAACGGTCATCATCAACGCCCTGCAAAAGCGCGAATGGACCGTACAGCGCCTGAGCCCGCAATTGGTGCAGGCCGAGATCACCGTGCGTAACCAGTACTACGCGGCAATCGATATCCGTTACACCCGCAACAGCTACGCCATCACCTACCGCGACAGCCGCGACCTGGGCTACAAGGACGGCAAGATCCATCGCAATTACAACCGTTGGGTGAGCATGCTGGATCGGGACATCATGGCCAGCTTGCGCAACTACGGCGTGAATGAAGCCAATTCCTTGCCGCAGAATTGAGTGTGACGAGCTTGCTGTGGCGAGCGGGCTTGCCCGCGTTGGGCTGCGCAGCAGCCCCATTACGGCCCCCGCGCTCTAACTGACAGCTCACCGTGTCAGGTATTGGGGCTGCTTCGCAGCCCAACGCGGGCAAGCCCGCTCGCCACTAGAAGCTCCACAAACGCCTTCGCCATCGGCGTTTGCGCGCCCTTGCGTTGCACCAGCCACACCGCCGTCACCGCCTCCTCATCGAGCAAGGTGCGATACACCACCCCATCAATGCGGATGCGTTGGTAGGACGCCGGCAGCACCGACACCCCCAGCCCCGCCGCCACCAGGCCGATGATGGTCATCGCCTCTCCCGCTTCCTGGGCGAAGTGCGGGCTGAAGCCGGCGTCCCGCGCCAGGTTGAGGAGCTGGGCGTAAAGACCACTGCCGTAAGTGCGTGGGAAAAATACGAACGGTTCGTCAGCCAGTTGCGCCAAATGCAAGCCGCGCTCGCTGCCTTCCACCAACGGGTGACCGGCGTTCAGCACCGCCACCAAAGGCTCGCGCATCAGCTCGATGACACTCAGCGAATCCGGCAACGGCAGCGGGCGCATCAGCCCTACCTGGATCGACTCATCCACCAGCGACTCGGCCACCTCGGTACTGCTCATCTCTTGCAGGTTCAGGTGCACTGCCGGAAACGCCTGGCGAAATGCAAAAATCGCCTGCGGGATGCTGGAGTTGAACGGTGCCGACGACGTGAAGCCGATCTTCAGTTCCCCCAGCTCACCCAATTGCGCCCGGCGCGCCACGTCCGCTGCTTTATCGACTTGCGCCAGCACCAGCCGCGCCTCTTGCAGGAACAGCCGACCCGCCTCGCTCAACTCAACCCGACGGTTAGTACGCTCGAACAAGCGCGCGCCGACCTCCTGCTCCAGCGCCTGGATCTGCTGGCTCAACGGCGGTTGCGAGATGCCCAGCACCTGAGCAGCGCGGCCGAAATGCAGCTCTTCGGCGACGGCGATGAAGTACCGCAGATGACGTAATTCCATGCCAACCTCATTAGGTCGTAAAAGCTATCAAACAGGTCGAACAATATATTGGAAAGAATCATTAGGCAGCTATATTCTTTTTTGCATTGCCAGTCCTGGCACGCTTTTCCTCCCCGAGGTCCCCGTGAAATCTGCTGTCGCGCCATTCGCTCAAGAAGTCCCGCCCACCGCCCTCGATGAAGTGGTGGCCCAACTCAACGAGCAGTACATCGAAAAAGGCACACCGATGTTCATGCGCACGGTGCTTGCGCTGTTCTCCGGCGGTTTCGCCACCTTTGCCCTGCTGTATTGCGTGCAGCCGATGATGCCGGCGCTGTCCCATGAGTTTTCCATCAATGCGGCGCAGAGCAGCCTGATCCTGTCGGTGGCCACGGCAATGCTGGCGTTGGGCTTGCTGATCACCGGGCCGATTTCCGACACCCTGGGGCGTAAGCCGGTAATGGTCGCGGCGCTGTTCTGCGCGGCACTGGCCACCATCGCCAGCGGCCTGATGCCGACCTGGGAGGGGATTTTGCTGATGCGTGCGCTGGTGGGTTTGTCCCTGAGCGGCCTGGCCGCCGTGGCCATGACTTACCTGAGCGAAGAGATCCACCCACAGCACATCGGCCTGGCCATGGGCCTGTACATCGGCGGCAACGCGATTGGCGGCATGAGCGGGCGCCTGATCATCGGCGTATTGATCGACTTCGTCAGCTGGCACACCGCAATGCTGATCATCGGCGCCCTGGCACTGATCGCGGCCACGGTGTTCTGGAAAATCCTCCCTGAATCGCGCAACTTCCGCGCCAGCAGCCTCAGGCCACGCAGCCTGGTGGATGGCTTCGTGATGCACTTCAAGGACGCGGGCCTGCCGTGGCTGTTCCTCGAAGCCTTCCTGCTGATGGGCGCGTTCGTGACGATGTTCAACTACATCGGCTATCGCCTGCTGGCCGATCCCTATGACCTGAGCCAGGCCGTGGTCGGCCTGCTGTCGCTGGTGTATCTGTCGGGCATCTACAGCTCGGCGAAAATCGGCTCCCTGGCCGACCGCCTCGGCCGTCGTCGCGTGCTGTGGGGCACCATCGTGTTGATGCTCGCCGGTATGGCCATGACCCTGTTCACCCCGCTGTGGCTGGTGGTGCCGGGCATGCTGATCTTCACCTTCGGCTTCTTCGGCGCCCACTCGGTGGCCAGCAGCTGGATCGGTCGCCGTGCGGTCAAGGCCAAGGGGCAGGCGTCGTCGCTGTATCTGTTCTGCTACTACGCAGGTTCGAGCATTGCCGGTACGGCGGGCGGGTTCTTCTGGCACTTCGGCGGGTGGAACGGAATCGGCGGGTTTATCGTGGCGCTGTTGATCGGCGCGCTGCTGGTGGCGTTGAAGTTGGCGAAGTTGCCGCCGTTGGGGAATGTGAAAGCCTGAGGCGATTTTGCTTTAAATGTGGGAGCGGGCTTGCTCGCGAATGCGGTGGGTCAGTGACGAATTTGTCGACTGACACACCCCATTCGCGAGCAAACCCGCTCCCACATTTGTTCGCATTTACTCGTGATACTGCGCCGACAGCTCATGCACCGCTCGCAGGAACGCGCCGGCATGCTCCGGGTTCACTTCCGGGGTGATGCCATGGCCGAGGTTGAACACGTGCCCGGTGCCCTTGCCGTAGCTGGCCAGGATGCGGCCGACTTCGCTGCGGATCGCTTCCGGCTTGGCGTAGAGCACGGTCGGGTCCATGTTGCCTTGCAGCGCCACCTGGTTGCCGACGCGACGGCGGGCTTCGCCGATGTCGCAGGTCCAGTCCAGGCCCAATGCATCGGCACCGGCATCGGCGATGCTTTCCAGCCACAGGCCGCCACCCTTGGTGAACAGGATCACCGGCACTTTGCGGCCTTCGTGTTCGCGGATCAGGCCGCTGACGATTTTGCGCATGTAGGCCAGGGAGAATTCCTGATACGCCGCCGCCGACAGGTTGCCGCCCCAGGTATCGAAGATCTGCACAGCCTGTGCGCCGGCCATGATCTGGCCGTTGAGGTAGCTGGTGACCGACTGCGCGAGTTTATCCAGCAGCAGGTGCATGGCTTGCGGGTTGTCGTAGAGCATGGCCTTGGTCTTGCGGAAGTCTTTCGACGAGCCGCCTTCGACCATGTAGGTGGCCAGGGTCCAGGGGCTGCCGGAGAAACCGATCAGCGGCACGCGGCCATTCAGCTCGCGGCGGATGGTGCTGACGGCATCCATCACGTAGCCGAGGTCTTTATGCGGATCCGGGATCGGCAGGGCCTCGATATCAGCCAGAGTGCTGACGACCTTTTTAAAACGCGGGCCTTCGCCGGTTTCAAAATACAGGCCCTGGCCCATGGCGTCGGGGATGGTGAGGATATCGGAAAAGAGGATGGCCGCGTCCAGTTGTGGGTAGCGGTCCAGCGGCTGCATCGTGACTTCGCAGGCGAACTCCGGGTTCATGCACAGGCTCATGAAGTCGCCGGCGTTGGCGCGACTGGCGCGGTATTCCGGCAGGTAGCGACCGGCCTGGCGCATCATCCACACAGGGGTGACGTCCACGGGTTGCTTGAGCAGGGCACGAAGGAAACGGTCGTTCTTGAGGGCAGTCATGTCGGCATCCGCAAAAAAAGTGCGGGCATTTTCTCAGAGCCAGACGCAAAAGGCACGGAATGCGCCGTGCCTTTTGTCTATCGGGTCAATTTGTCGCGGACATGAAAGTGCTGCAAAACAAATGTGGGAGCGGGCTTGCTCGCGAAAGCGGTGGGTCAGTCGATACATCTAGTGACTGATAAACCGTATTCGCGAGCAAGCCCGCTCCCACATTTTGATCCCATTTCAACTCGGGATCAGGATCAGACTTGCAGGTAGTCCAGGATCCCCTCAGCGGCGTTGCGGCCTTCGAAGATCGCGGTTACCACCAGGTCCGACCCGCGCACCATATCGCCACCGGCGAAGATTTTCGGGTTGCTGGTCTGGTGTTTGTACTGGCCTTGTTCCGGGGCTACGACGCGGCCCTGGCTATCGGTCTGGATCTGGAACTGTTCGAACCACGGCGCCGGGCTTGGACGAAAACCGAAAGCGATGACCACGGCGTCAGCCGGGATGATCTCTTCGGAACCTGGAATCGGCTCTGGGCTGCGACGGCCACGGGCGTCCGGCTCGCCGAGACGGGTCTCGACCACCTTCACGCCTTCGACGCGATCTTCACCAACAATCGCGATCGGCTGGCGGTTGTAGAGGAATTTCACGCCTTCTTCCTTGGCGTTCTTCACCTCTTTGCGCGAGCCCGGCATGTTGGCTTCGTCACGACGATACGCACAGGTCACCGACTTGGCGCCCTGGCGGATCGACGTCCGGTTGCAGTCCATCGCGGTGTCGCCACCGCCGAGTACCACAACCTTCTTGCCTTTCATGTCGACGAAGTCTTCCGGCGACTTTTCAAAGCCCAGGTTGCGGTTGACGTTGGCGATCAGGAAGTCGAGCGCGTCATACACGCCCGGCAGGTCCTCACCGGCAAAGCCGCCCTTCATGTAGGTGTAGGTGCCCATGCCCATGAACACGGCATCGTATTCTTCGAGCAGTTGCTCCATGGTGATGTCTTTGCCGATTTCGGTATTGAGACGGAACTCGATACCCATGCCGGTAAACACTTCGCGACGGTTGCTCAGTACGGTTTTTTCCAGCTTGAACTCGGGGATACCGAAGGTCAGCAGGCCGCCGATTTCCGGGTTCTTGTCGAACACCACCGGGGTCACGCCGCCACGCACCAGCACGTCGGCACAGCCCAGGCCCGCCGGGCCCGCACCAATGATTGCGACGCGCTTGCCGGTCGGCTTGACCTTGGACATGTCCGGGCGCCAGCCCATGGCGAACGCGGTGTCGGTGATGTACTTCTCCACCGAACCGATGGTCACCGCGCCGAAGCCGTCGTTAAGGGTGCAGGCACCTTCGCACAGACGGTCCTGCGGGCACACACGGCCGCACACTTCGGGCAGGGTGTTGGTCTGGTGCGACAGCTCGGCGGCGGCAAGGATGTTGCCCTCGGCCACCAATTTCAGCCAGTTGGGAATGAAGTTGTGCACCGGGCACTTCCATTCGCAATACGGGTTACCGCACCCCAGGCAGCGGTGGGCCTGGTCGGCCGAGTGCTGGGGTTTGAAGGGTTCGTAGATCTCCACGAACTCTTTCTTGCGTTGACGCAACAGTTTCTTCTTCGGATCTTTGCGCCCGACATCGATGAACTGGAAGTCGTTATTCAGACGTTCAGCCATGTTAAAACCTCATCAAACTCTTCAGGCGCATATCACTGCGGGTTGGCACGGATGCTGGAAAGCAACGATTTCAGGTTGGCAGCCTTGGGCTTGACCAGCCAGAAACGACGCAGGTAATCATCGAGGTTTTCGGCGAGGTTACGACCCCATTCGCTGCCGGTCTCCTCGACGTACTCGTCCAGCACGTGCTGCAAGTGGTTCCGGTAGGATTCCATGGCTTCGCCGCTGATCCGCTGGATCTCGACCAACTCGTGGTTGACCTTGTCGACGAAGGTGTTGTCCTGGTCGAGCACGTAGGCGAAACCGCCGGTCATGCCCGAACCGAAGTTGTAACCGGTCTTGCCCAGTACCGCGACAAAGCCCCCGGTCATGTACTCGCAGCAGTGATCGCCAGTGCCTTCCACCACGGTGTGGGCACCGGAGTTACGCACGGCAAAACGCTCACCGGCGGTACCGGCGGCGAACAGCTTGCCACCGGTGGCACCGTACAAGCAGGTGTTGCCGATGATGGCACTGTCCTGGGTCTTGTAGATGCTGCCTTTAGGCGGAACGATCACCAACTTGCCGCCGGTCATGCCCTTGCCCACGTAGTCGTTGGCGTCGCCTTCGAGGTACATGTGCAGGCCGCCAGCGTTCCACACGCCGAAGCTCTGACCCGCAGTGCCCTTGAAGCGGAACGTGATCGGCGCCTTGGCCATGCCCTGGTTGCCGTGCTTGCGTGCGATTTCGCCGGAGATGCGTGCGCCGATGGAACGGTCGCAGTTGCAGATATCCAGAGCGAATTCGCCGCCGCTGGCGTCATTGATCGAGGAGCCGGCCATCTCGACCATCTTCTCGGCCAACAGGCCTTTGTCGAACGGCGGGTTACGGTCCACCTGGCAGAATTGCGGCTTGTCTGCCGGGATGTGATCGCTGCCCAACAGCGGCGTCAGGTCCAGGTGGTTCTGCTTGGCGGTCTGGCCTTCGAGGATGTCGAGCAGGTCGGTACGCCCGATCAGTTCTTCGAGGGAACGCACACCCAGCTTGGCCAGCCACTCACGGGTCTCTTCGGCGACGTAGGTGAAGAAGTTCACCACCATGTCGACGGTGCCGATGTAGTGATCCTTGCGCAGCTTCTCATTCTGAGTGGCGACGCCGGTGGCGCAGTTGTTCAGGTGGCAGATGCGCAGGTATTTGCAGCCCAAAGCGATCATTGGCGCGGTGCCGAAGCCGAAGCTTTCGGCGCCGAGGATCGCGGCTTTGATCACGTCGAGGCCGGTTTTCAGGCCGCCGTCGGTCTGCACCCGGACTTTGCCGCGCAGGTCGTTGCCGCGCAGGGTCTGGTGGGTTTCGGCCAGGCCGAGTTCCCACGGTGCGCCGGCGTACTTGATCGAGGTCAGCGGCGAAGCGCCGGTACCGCCGTCGTAGCCGGAGATGGTGATCAAGTCGGCATAAGCCTTGGCGACACCGGCGGCGATGGTGCCCACGCCGGCTTCCGCCACCAGTTTCACCGAGACCAGGGCCTGCGGGTTGACTTGTTTCAAGTCAAAAATCAGCTGCGACAAGTCTTCAATCGAGTAGATGTCGTGGTGCGGCGGCGGCGAAATCAGGGTCACAC
Organism: Pseudomonas poae; assembly: GCA_028869255.1. Taxonomy (NCBI): domain Bacteria; kingdom Pseudomonadati; phylum Pseudomonadota; class Gammaproteobacteria; order Pseudomonadales; family Pseudomonadaceae; genus Pseudomonas; species Pseudomonas poae. Next base: position 5,373,257 of record CP110972.1, read on the forward strand.
CCGGCACTGCGTAACGCAGCTTGGCGATCAGACCGTTGACCTTGCCACCTGGCAGTTGGCCGCCTTCACCGGGCTTGGCGCCCTGGGCGACTTTGATCTGCAGCACTTCGGCATTGACCAGGTATTCCGGGGTTACACCGAAACGGCCAGTCGCCACCTGCTTGATTTTCGAGCTCTTGATGGTGCCGTAGCGCGCCGGGTCTTCACCGCCTTCGCCGGAGTTGGAACGCGCACCCAGGCGGTTCATGGCTTCGGCCAGGGCTTCGTGAGCCTCAGGCGACAGAGCACCGAGGGAAATACCGGCGGAGTCGAAGCGCTTGAGGATCGACTCCAACGGTTCGATTTCGCTGATGGCCAGCGGCGTGTCCAGGGTTTTCACCTTGAACAGGTCGCGGATCATCGACACCGGGCGGTTATCCACCAGCGCGGTGTATTCCTTGAACTTGGCGTAGTCGCCCTGCTGCACAGCGGCTTGCAGGGTGTTGACCACGTCCGGGTTGTACGCGTGGTATTCGCCACCGTGCACGAACTTGAGCAGGCCGCCTTGCTGGATCGGCTTGCGTGCGCTCCAGGCTTCGGCCGCCAGGGCTTTTTGCTCGGCTTCGATGTCGACGAAACGCGCGCCCTTGATACGGCTTGGCACGCCACGGAAGCTCAGCTCGCAAACTTCTTCGGACAGGCCGATGGCTTCGAACAGTTGTGCGCCACGGTACGAGGTGACAGTGGAGATGCCCATCTTCGACAGGATCTTCAACAGGCCCTTGGTGATGCCCTTACGGTAGTTCTTGAACACCTCATAGAGGTCGCCCAGCACCTCACCGGTACGGATCAGGTCACCCAGCACTTCGTACGCAAGGAACGGGTACACCGCCGAGGCGCCGAAACCGATCAACACCGCAAAGTGGTGCGGGTCGCGGGCGGTAGCGGTTTCCACGAGGATGTTGGAGTCGCAACGCAGGCCCTTTTCGGTCAAGCGGTGGTGCACCGCGCCGGTGGCCAGGGAGGCGTGGATCGGCAGCTTGCCGGGAGCAATGTGACGGTCGGTCAGCACGATCTGGGTGCGACCGGCGCGCACAGCTTCTTCAGCCTGATCCGCGACGTTGCGTACAGCCGCTTCAAGGCCGAGGCTCTCGTCGTAGTTCAGGTCGATGATCTGGCGGTCAAAGCCCGGACGCTCCAGGGTCATCAACGAGCGCCACTTGGCCGGGGAAATGACCGGCGAGCTGAGGATCACACGCGAGGCGTGCTCAGGCGATTCCTGGAAGATGTTGCGCTCGGCGCCGAGGCACACTTCCAGCGACATCACGATCGCTTCGCGCAACGGGTCGATCGGTGGGTTGGTCACCTGGGCGAACTGCTGGCGGAAATAATCGTACGGCGTGCGTACGCGCTGGGACAGCACGGCCATCGGCGTGTCGTCGCCCATCGAGCCGACGGCCTCGTAGCCTTGCTCGCCGAGCGGGCGCAGCACCTGGTCGCGCTCCTCGAACGTAACCTGGTACATCTTCATGTACTGCTTGAGCTGGTCGACGTCGTAGAACGCCGAACCATGGTCGTTGTCTTCCATGGTCGCCTGGATGCGCAGGGCGTTCTTGCGCAGCCATTGCTTGTACGGGTGACGCGACTTCAAGCGGTTGTCGATGGCGTCGGTGTCGAGGATCTGCCCGGTTTCGGTGTCCACGGCCAGGATCTGGCCAGGGCCTACGCGGCCTTTGGCGATCACGTCTTCGGGTTTGTAGTCCCACACGCCGATTTCCGACGCCAGGGTGATGAAACCGTTGGTGGTGGTGACCCAACGCGCCGGGCGCAGACCGTTACGGTCGAGCAGGCACACCGCGTAGCGACCGTCGGTCATGACCACGCCGGCCGGGCCGTCCCACGGCTCCATGTGCATCGAGTTGTACTCGTAGAATGCACGCAGGTCCGGATCCATGGTTTCGACGTTCTGCCACGCAGGCGGAATGATCATGCGCACGCCACGGAACAGGTCGATGCCACCGGTGACCATCAGCTCAAGCATGTTGTCCATGCTCGAGGAGTCGGAACCCACGCGGTTGACCAGCGGGCCGAGCTCTTCCAAATCCATCAAGTCGTTGGCGAACTTGGTGCGACGGGCCACGGCCCAGTTGCGGTTGCCGGTGATGGTGTTGATCTCGCCGTTGTGGGCGAGGAAGCGGAATGGCTGAGCCAGCGGCCATTTCGGCAGGGTGTTGGTGGAGAAGCGCTGGTGGAACACGCAGATTGCGGTTTGCAGGCGCTCGTCGCTCAGGTCCGGATAGAAGGCGGTCAAATCCGCCGGCATCATCAGGCCTTTATAAATGATGGTCTTGTGCGAAAAGCTGCAGATGTAGTGGTCGGCATCGGCGGCGTTGGCCACGGACGAGCGACGACGCGATGTGAACAGTTTGATCGCCATGTCCTGGTCGCTCAGGCCGTCGCCCGCGATGAACACTTGTTCGATCTGCGGCAGGCGCTCCAGGGCCAGGCGGCCGAGCACGCTGGTGTCGATCGGCACTTTGCGCCAGCCGACGAGTTGCAGGCCGGCAGCCAGGATCTCGCGGTTCATGTTCTCGCGAGCGGCTTCGGCTTTGACCGGGTCCTGGTTGAAAAACACCATGCCCACGGCGTACTGCTTGGGCAGCTCGACCGCGAAATGCTGTTTGGCGACAGCGCGCAGGAACTGGTCGGGCTTTTGAATCAGCAAGCCGCAACCGTCACCGGTCTTGCCGTCGGCGTTGATCCCACCGCGGTGGGTCATGCAGGTCAGGGCCTCGATGGCCGTTTGCAAAAGGGTATGACTGGGCTCGCCCTGCATGTGGGCTATCAGGCCGAAACCGCAGTTATCCTTGAATTCATCGGGTTGGTACAGACCTGCTTTCATAGACACTTTCTCACCAGGCTGCCTCTTATATCGAGGCAAATTTCTTTTCAATTCAACCGGTTACCTTCCACGCCGAACGTACGCCGGCTTAGCGGGGGCAAAAGGGAGGTCATTGTACACACCGACACGAACGCTCACAAATTTAGCGACGAAATGTCGCAAATCTATGTCGCATTTATGAAAGGTTTAAAGCGATATGCTGTGCTAGTCAAAACTTTTTTAATTCTGACCGCTACGACTCAAAAGCTACCGTGACGCAGACACCACAAAGCGCGCGGCCTTCAGGGCTGCACGCTTTGTTGTTTTTTTTGAGGTGCTGAGAGAGCGGCCTGGGTAAGGCCGCCGGGTCTTCAGCGAGCTGTTGCGAGTTCTTGTTGAACGCTGGCGACAGTGCGAGGCCAAGGTTTACCAGCCTGAACCTTCGCTGGCAAGGTTTTGATCGCAGAATCAGCTGCAGCACGGCTTGCGAAGTTGCCGTAGGTGATCACGTAGAGAGGCTTGCCGTTGAGCACTTTCTTGAAATAACGGTACTCACCGCCCTGCTCTTTCACGAACGCCTGGGCGTTGGCTTCAGAGCTGGTGCCGAGGATCTGCACCACGAAGTTACCGGTAGGCTGGCTGGCGTACCAGCTGCTGCCGGCGGAACCGGCTTTGGCAACGGTGGCGGCGGGTTTTTCAGCAGGCTTGGCTGCCGGTGCAGGCGCTGGCTTGGCAGCTGGCGCAGGCGCGACCGGCTTGGTCACTGGCGCAGGCTTGGCGGTAGCGACCGTTGGCGCAGGTGTCGGCTTGGCTGCAGGCTGACCCGCTGGCACGCCCGCAGGTGGCGCGGTGGTGGTCACGGTTGGCGGCGTGGCGCTGGAGCCTTCCACCGGCACGCCGTCGTCGCCTTCGGAAATGCCACCGGCTTCTTCAGCGAGCGGGCCGCGCATTACAGGCTGACCGACCATTGGCAGGTTGGTCGGCTGGCCGGAGTTGGCGAATTCTACGTTTGGCGTGGGCTTGCCCAGTGGCAACTGCGCCTGTTCGGTTGGCGCGCCGGCAGTCGTCGGTGCCTTGCTGCGACCTGGGATCAACCAGGCGGCGGCGACAGCGACCACGACAACGGCGGAAATAGCCAATACGTGTTTCTTAGGCATAGTGAACCCCATCTTTGGACGCTTGACCGCAGAGCGGCTGGCAATCATGGCTTCGATCATGGCATCGCGGGCGACCTGGTTGATGGTGCCGGGCCAGCCGTCGGAGCTTTCGTGAATATCAGAGATCTGCGCAGCGGAGAAAAGTTCGATGCCGGCCCCTGCGCCTTCCAGGCGTTGAGCCAGGTATTCGCGGGTTTCTTCCTCTTCGTACGGCTGCAGCTCGATGACGTGGAACAGCTCCTGATCGCCACTGATCTGCTCCAGATCGGCGATCAACGACGACTCACCGAACAGGAACACGTGCGGGCGACCTTCCGGCGTACCCGCCGCCAGTGCCAACAGCGCTTCAAGGGCGGACTCGTCGAGCTGCTCGGCGTCATCCACCAGCAAGTAGACTTCCTGGCCGGTCAGGCCCAGTTGCACAACTTGCTTGAGGATCGCGTTCGGCTCAGCAGTGGACACGTCCAGCGCCTGTGCAACCTGGCGCAACACGCCCGCCGCGTCACCCGCACCACGGGCCGACACCACCACGCTCTGTACCGATTGCTTGTTGGTGCTAGCCACCAGCGCCTGACGCAGCAAGGTTTTGCCGCTGCCCAACGGCCCGGTCACAACCAGCAGCAACTGGCTGTAGCGCGCAAGGTGGTGCAACTGCCCGAGCACCGGCTTGCGCTGGGCCGGGAAAAATTTGAAACCAGGCACCCGTGGAGCAAAAGGGTCGTGGCTTAACTGGTAATGGCCGAGGAACGCCTCGTCGGCATGCAAACTAGTCATCGGGATCTTATTAACCTTTAAGCTGGGCCAGGGCGCGGTAATCCGCTCCCAGCGTGGCCTGTAAAATCTCTTTCGGATAATCGTCGGTCACTACCGCTTCGCCCATGTGGCGCAGCAGCACCAGTCGCAGGCGACCGTCGATCACTTTCTTGTCTATCGCCATATGTTCGAGGAAGTCAGCCTCGGTCATCTCCTCAGGCGGAATGACCGGCAAACCGGCGCGCTGGAACAGGCGAATGCCGCGATCGCGCTCCTGGGCGCTGATCCAGCCCAGGCGTTGCGACATCTCCAATGCCATCACAGTGCCAGCCGCTACGGCCTCCCCATGCAACCACACACCATAGCCCATGTGGGTTTCGATCGCATGGCCGAAGGTGTGGCCCAGGTTCAGAGTGGCCCGTACACCGGACTCCCGTTCGTCGGCATTGACCACCAGCGCCTTCGCGGCGCAGGAGCGGGAAATCGCTTCGGTCAGCGCCACCTTGGTCGAGGGCGCGCAAGGCGTCCACGTGTTCTTCCAGCCAGGTCAGGAACGGCTCGTCACAGATCAGCCCGTACTTGATGACTTCCGCAAGGCCCGCCGACAGTTCACGCGGAGGCAAAGTGTTGAGGGTCGCGGTGTCGATCAGTACGGCTTGGGGCTGGTAGAACGCGCCGACCATGTTCTTGCCCAGCGGGTGGTTGATACCGGTCTTGCCGCCCACCGACGAATCGACCTGGGACAGCAACGTGGTCGGTACCTGGATAAAGTCCACGCCACGCTGGTAGCAGGCCGCCGCAAAGCCGGCCATATCGCCGATCACCCCGCCGCCCAGGGCGACCACGGTGGTGCGCCGATCATGGCGTGCAGTCAGCAGGCCATCAAAAATCAGTTGCAGGGTTTCCCAGTTCTTGTGGGCTTCGCCGTCCGGCAACACCACGGAGATCACCGAGTACGCCGCCAGGCTGCGGCTCAGACGCTCAAGATACAGCGGCGCGACTGTTTCGTTGGAGATGATCGCCACCTGCCGCCCGGCAATATGCGGTGCAAGCAACTCGGGCTGGTCCAACAGGCCTTCGCCAATATGGATCGGGTAGCTGCGCTCGCCTAGATCGACCTTAAGTGTCTGCATGTGTCCCCGCGTTGAAGATGTATTGACGACCGGCAATGTCGAAACCTGACGTTGCCTGATGGCTCTACGCCACACCCCAAAGGGTGATGGCGCGCCGCCGAGAATAGCGCATTTCGGGCCTGGCTTTAACGGGGTGGCAGCCGTTGCAGGCGCTCAAGAATGTCGAGCACCACCATCCGCGGTGGCCTCTCATCGGTTTCTACCACCAGATCGGCGATCTCCCGATACAGCGGATCGCGCAGCGCCAGCAGATCCCTCAGGGTCTTGGCCGGGTCGGCGGTGCGCAACAAAGGGCGATTGCGATCACGGGCGGTACGACCCACTTGCTGCTCCACCGACGCATGCAGATAGACCACGCGACCACCGGCGTGCAGCGCCCGGCGGTTTTCATCGCGCATCACCGCGCCACCGCCGGTGGCCAATACCACGCCATCGCAGCCGCACAGCTCGGCAATCATCGCCTGCTCGCGGTCGCGAAAGCCCAGTTCGCCTTCCTTATCGAAGATCCATGGGATATTGGCACCCGTGCGCAATTCAATTTCCTTGTCGGAATCTTTGAAAGGCAGGCGCAGCTCTTTGGCCAGCAAACGGCCGATGGTGCTTTTTCCAGCCCCCATCGGTCCTACAAGAATCAAATTTCGCACAGAATCAACGACTCACAGCAATCGCCTGGTTATTCATAATACGCGGAGTCAGGAATACCAGCAGCTCGGATTTTTTCTCCGCCAGCACATCGCGCCGGAAAAGGCGGCCAAGATACGGCACATCGCCCAAAAATGGCACTTTATCTAGCACTTTGCTTTGGGTATTGGAGAAAACCCCGCCGATCACGATGGTCTCGCCATCCTTGACCAGCACTTTGGCGTTGACCTCGTTTTTCTTGATCGGCGGCACGTCGTTGAGTTTGTTCAGGTAGTCGGGCTCATCCTTGGTGACCTTGACCACCATGATCACATAGTCGTCCGGGGTGATTTGCGGGGTCACCTCCAGCGACAGCGAGGCCTCCTTGAACGACACCGATGTTGCGCCCTGAGAGGTGGATTCCTGGTAGGGAATCTCGGTGCCCTTGAGGATGCGCGCCGTCTCCTTGTCGGAGGTGACCACCTTGGGCTGCGAGACGATTTCACCGTTACCGCTTTTTTCCATGGCGGTCAGCTCCAGGTCCAGCAACAGGTTGTCGGTGATGTAGGCGATGCCCAGGCCTGAGGTGGCGGTCAGCGAACCCAGGTCGACAAAGGGTGAGCTGGGTGGGTTTGCCGGGGCTTCAGTGCCTTGCGCCAGGGGTTTGCGGATGCCGCCCGCCTCCCAGTCGCCTCGATTCAGGCGCCCGCCCCAGCGTACGCCGAGGCTTTTGTCGTAATCGACGTTGGCCTCGACAATCCGCGCCTCGATCATTACCTGGCGTACCGGGATGTCCAGTTGCGCCACGATCCGTCGCAGCTCCTCCAGGCGTTCGCCGGTCTGGTAGGCGATGATGTTGTTGGTGCGGTCATCCACCGCCACCGAGCCACGTTCATCAGTGGCGCCCTCAAGGCCGCTCACCGACTGGAACAGCTTGGCCAGGTCCGCCGCCTTGGCGTAGTTGACCTGCAACAGCTCCCGGCGTAACGGCGCCAATTCGGCCATTTGCTTGCTCGACTCCAACACCAACAGTTCACGCGCAGCCAGCTCCTCGGCAGGCGCCACCAGCAATACGCCGGCCTTCACCCGCTTATCCAGCCCCTTGACTTGCAGCACCAGGTCCAGCGCCTGGTCCCAGGGCACGTCCTTGAGGCGCAACGTGATCGAGCCTTGTACCTCGTCACTGGCCACAAGGTTAAGCCCGGCCACATCCGCAATCTGCTGCAGTACCGCACGCAAATCGATGTTCTGGAAGTTGAGGTTCAGCTTGTCGCCGGTATAGGTAATGCTCGCAACCGCATTGCCAGACGGTGGCAGATGGATCAAATCCACACGGTTGGGCACAGCAGCAGCCATCGGTGCCGTGAACGCTATCCATAGCGCCACACCGAAGGACGAAAAAGTCCTTTTCATTTTTTGATTCCGTTATGAGTTGACGTTTAACAACAGGGTTCGCGAACGCTCCAACCACCCGCCGCGTTCACCGGGGAACAGCTCCACCAGTTCGATATGGCCATCGTGAATGGCCGTCACCCGGCCGTGATCGGGCCCCAGGTAGTCGCCGACGGCCAGGCGGTGCACCGTGGACGCCGAACGCAACAGCGCAAAGGTATGCACCCCACGCGACAGGGTTCCGACCATTTCGAACTGATCCACGGCGAGGCTTTCCAGCACACCACGCAACCGGGTGAGGTCCGGCGCACGTGCGGGCCGCCCAGGCAAGTGATCGACCTGAACCACCAGCGGCTGGAACGGATCGCGCAGGCCGAAGGCTTCGTAGACGAAAGACTGCCCGCGCACGCCAGGTTCGCCCGACCCGCCACCGGACTGACTATGCCAGTAGGTCTTGGCCAGCAGATCAAGGCGCAGCAGCTTGCCTTCACGGCGCATTGCAACCTCATGCACCGTAGCGATTCGCGAAAGGCCGCCCACGGCGCTTACGAACGTCGCCAGGTCGTGATAGACGCCGGTCACACCGATCTGCACGGGCTGCTCGCTATAGAACGCCCGAGGCTGCTCATCCAGCGGGATGACGCTTTCGATCAGCAAACCATTGGCCTGCGCCAAACGAGCGATGTCTTCCAGCAAGCCAGGCATTTCCGATTTGCCCGGAAACGCCTGCAAGGACGCGTCGACCTTCGCCTGCAAACGCTGAAGCTGCTGCGTGCGCGCCTCAAGACTGGCGGATAACGCTGATTTTTGCGCAAGTTGCTTTCGCAACAGCACTTCCTGCGCCTCGACCTGGTGCAACCGCTCCCGCGACGGGCTGAGGTACGCGAGTTCACCCGCCACCCACACCATGCCGGCCAGCGCACAGCCCAGCAGGGCCTTGCCGGGGAGGGGCCATTTCGAAGCGTTGTGAGTGAGTGCGAAAATATCGAGCCTGGGCAGGCTCATGGCTGAGCCTCGGTGGACTCTCCCTGGCGCACCATCAACTGGAATTCATTGTTGCCGCGAGCGCCTTCGGTGCGCACATGCTGCAAGCGGGCGGCGTTGCGCCCCTCGGAGACCTCCAGGCGGCGCATCAACTGGGCGATGTCCTGGCTGGATTCGGCACTGCCGCTGATGCTCAGCGTGTCGCCCTTGGCCACCACCTCATGCAGATGCACACCCTCAGGGACTGCACGCGCCAACTGGTCCAGTAACTGGGCACCGGACGAACGGGAATCGTGCAGGTCTTGCACCACCTTCATGCGCTGCGCCAGTTGCTGGCTCTGCGCCTGCAGGTCGTCAATGGTTTTGATGCGCGCGTCGAGGATGCCGACGTCTTTGCCCAAATGGTCATTGCGCGTCACTTGACGGTCAATCGCCTGGTCGATCACCTGGTCTGCCAGCCACACGGCCGCGAGCGCCACACAGGCGAACGCCAGCAAAAACGCCAGGAAGTATTTGCGCCGACGCTCTGCCAGCGCCTGGCGCCAAGGCAAAAGATTGATTCGTGTCATCAAGCGAAACTCCTCAGGGCCAGCCCGCAAGCAATTCCCATCCCTTGGGCATCCACGACCCATTGTGCACCATCGACTTGATGGCCCGGCATGAAGCTGGCGAAATCCTGACCGCAAGCGCGCGCCAATGCAAACGCGTCGACATCCACCACCTTGGGCACCAGCCCGGCCAGGGTCAAAACCGCCTCGCGGGCTTCCACCTGCGCCTTCAGGCAAGCCGCCAGCAGCACCTGCACCCGCGCCGGGTCGGCAATCGACGGCCCCTGCACCTGAAAGTCGATGGCCACGTCATCCAGCGGGTAGGGAATGTATTGATCAGCCTCCATCTGGATCATCCAGCTCATTTCGTCGTCGCTGAGCCCGGCTTCCAGCTCTACCAGCCGGGTAATCACCGAGGGCCCGGCCACCGCAACGGCGGCGCCACGGGCACGGGTGTGCAACCGAGACAGCGCCGTAAGCAAGGCGCGTCCGATCGCCTCGAGATCCAGCAAGGTACCATCGACCACCGCATGGGCGGGCAACCCTTGCGTGGAATAGCCCTGAATGGTGTAACCGGAGGTTGAACGGCCCAGCTCGACCAGCCGGATCGCCGTGTCATTGATGTCGACGCCCAGTAGGCCTTCGCCTTTTCGCCTGAAAAATCCCTTTCCCATAAAACTCCCTAAAACTTTGTCTGTCATACCGCCTGATTGGTACCGTGGGTGGTGCATTCGGTCGACTTGTTTGAGTGGTGCGAATGACGCCCCAGGCCGAAAATGCTTTAATGCCCAGCGTTTTTTCCCGCTTTTATCTGCAGCTCGGGTTGATCCATCGTTTGCCATGCATGCCCCGACGCCTAACTCATTCTTTTCTCTGGAAATCCAAAAGCCTTGATTCGTCTGCTGAAGTTTTTCGGGTACTCCATTGTCGCGATCGTCTGCGGGCTGATGCTCGTTCTCAGCGGGGCCTACCTCTACCTTAGTCCGGGTTTGCCCTCCGTAGAGGCCCTGAGAAGCATCCAGTTGCAGATTCCTTTGCGGGTCTACAGCAGCGATGAAAAGCTGATCGCGGAGTTCGGCGAAATGCGCCGCACACCGATCCGTTTTGCCGACATTCCGCCTAATTTCATCAGCGCCTTGCTGTCGGCCGAAGACGATAATTTTGCCAACCACTATGGCGTCGACCCCAGCAGCCTGGTGCGAGCAGCCACACAATTGGTAAAAAGCGGACACATTCAGTCCGGGGGCAGCACCATCACGATGCAGGTGGCGAAGAACTTCTTCCTCACCAGTGAGCGCAGTTTTTCGCGTAAGGCCACCGAGATCCTTCTGGCGCTGCAGATCGAACGCCAGTTGACCAAGGACGAGATCCTCGAGCTGTACGTCAACAAGATCTACTTGGGCAACCGCGCCTACGGGATCGAGGCGGCCTCCCAGGTGTACTACGGCAAGTCGATCCGTGACGCCAGCCTGGCGCAGATGGCCATGATTGCCGGCCTGCCCAAGGCCCCGTCGCGCTTTAACCCCCTGGCCAACCCGGCGCGCAGCAAAGAACGCCGCGACTGGATCCTGGGGCGCATGTACAAGCTGGGCAAGATCGACCAGGCCGCTTATGAAAGCGCCGTGGCCGAGCCGCTGAACGCCAGCTACCACGTGCCGACACCGGAGGTGAATGCGCCGTACATCGCTGAAATGGCGCGGGCCGAGATGGTCGGCCGTTATGGCAGCGAGGCTTACACCGAAGGCTTCCGTGTGACCACCACCGTTCCGAGCGACTTGCAAGACATCGCCAATAACTCGGTGCATTCCGGCCTGATTACCTATGACCAGCGCCACGGCTACCGCGGCCCTGAATCGCGCCTGCCGGGCAAGACCCTTAGCGCGTGGTCCACCGAGCTGGGCAAACAGCGCCCGATCAGCGGCCTGGAGCCGGCCATCGTCACCCAGGTGAAGAAGGATGGCGTGCAGGTACTGACCCGCACCGGCGAAGCGCATGTGGCCTGGGACAGCATGAAGTGGGCGCGCCCGTTCCTGAACACCAACAGCATGGGCCCGATGCCCAAGCAGCCATCGGACGTTGCGCAGGTGGGTGACTTGATCCGCGTGCAACGCCAGCCCGACGACAGCCTCAAATTCAGCCAGGTGCCGTTGGCCCAGGGCGCTCTGGTGTCGCTGGACCCACAGAACGGCGCAATCCGCGCCCTGGTAGGAGGCTTCGCCTTCGAGCAGAGCAACTACAACCGCGCCACCCAGGCCAAGCGTCAGCCGGGCTCGAGCTTCAAGCCGTTCATCTATAGCGCCGCCCTGGATAACGGCTACACCGCCGCTAGCCTGGTCAACGATGCACCGATCGTGTTTGTCGACGAGTACCTGGACAAGGTCTGGCGCCCGAAGAACGACACCAATACCTTCCTCGGCCCGATCCGCATCCGCGAGGCGCTGTACAAGTCGCGCAACCTGGTGTCGATCCGCTTGCTGCAAGCGATGGGCGTGGGCAAGACCATCGACTACATCACCCGCTTTGGTTTCGCCAAGTCGGATCTGCCGCCGAACCTGTCGCTGGCCCTGGGTACCGCAACCCTTACACCGATGGAAATCGCTACCGGCTGGAGCACGTTTGCCAACGGCGGCTACAAGATCGCGCCGTATCTGATCGACAAGATTGAAAGCCGCAATGGCGACACACTGTTCACCGCCAACCCGCCTCGAGTGCCGGGGGATGTGGTCAACGGTGTCGCAGCCACTGACGGACTGGCGGCGCCGAGCCACGGCGGTATCACCATCGAGCCGACTCCGGGCACAACGCCTGCGGCCAGCGGCACGCCGGCTGAGCCCCAGACGCCTGCAGTCGCCGAGCGCATCGTCGACGGCCGTACCACGTATATCCTCAACAGCATCCTTGAGGACGTGATCAAGAAGGGTACCGGCCGCCGCGCCCTGGCCCTGGGCCGGGCGGATATCGCGGGCAAGACCGGTACCACCAACGAATCCAAGGATGCCTGGTTCTCCGGCTATAACGCCGACTACGTGACCACCGTGTGGACCGGCTACGACCAGCCGGAAAGCCTCGGCCGCCGCGAGTTCGGCGGCACCGTGGCGCTGCCAATCTGGATGAGCTACATGGGCGCGGCCTTGAAGGACAAGCCGCTGCACACCCAGCCGGAACCGGAAGGCATCCTCAGCCTGCGGATCGACCCGGTCAGCGGCCGGGCGGCCTCGCCAAGCACGCCGAATGCGTACTTCGAACTGTTCAAGAGCGAAGACACGCCGCCGTCGGTCAACGAGCTGGGCAATGGCGTTGCACCGGGCAGCCCGCTGCCGGCGGATGAGGCGGCGCCAATCGATTTGTTCTGACACAGCTCCACTGTAGGAGCTGGCTTGCCTGCGATACACCTCGGTGCAACTGAATAACCGAGGTGCCTGCATCGCGGGCAAGCCCGGCCCCCACAGGGCCCAGCTACATTCCGATTAGCCACAAAAAAGCCCCGACTCGCGAGAGCCGGGGCTTTTTTTGTGGGTGCGCTACAACGGCTTAGCCGTTGAACACATCATCCACGCTTTGCAGCGGGTAGTGCTTCGGATACGGCAGGGTGGCCACACCGGTCTCGATTGCGGCCTTGGCCACGGCGTCGGAGATCAGGGTGATCAGGCGCTTGTCCATTGGTTTCGGGATGATGTACTCACGACCGAATTCCAACTTGATGCCACCGTAGGCGTCGCACACTTCCTGAGGCACCGGCAGCTTGGCCAGTTCGCGCAGGGCGTTGGCGGCAGCCACTTTCATCTCTTCGTTGATGCGCTTGGCGCGAACGTCCAGGGCACCACGGAAGATGAACGGGAAGCCCAGTACGTTGTTGACCTGGTTCGGGTAGTCCGAACGGCCGGTGGCCATGATCACGTCGTTACGGGTGGCGTGCGCCAGTTCCGGGGAGATTTCCGGATCAGGGTTGGAGCACGCGAACACGATCGGGTTGGCCGCCATGGACTTGAGGCCTTCGGCGCTCAGCAGGTTCGGGCCGGACAGGCCAACGAACACGTCGGCACCGTCGAGGGCGTCAGCCAGGGTGCGCTTGTCGGTGGCGTGGGCAAACATCGCCTTGTACTGGTTCAGGTCGGTACGCTCGGACTGGACCACGCCCTTGCTGTCGACCATGAAGATGTTTTCCAGCTTGGCGCCCATGCTCACCAGCAACTTCATGCAGGAGATGGCCGCAGCACCAGCGCCCAGGCAGACGATTTGCGCGTCAGCCAGGGTTTTACCGGCGATTTCCAGGGCGTTGATCATGCCGGCTGCGGTAACGATCGCGGTGCCGTGCTGGTCATCGTGGAATACCGGAATGTCGCACTGTTCGATCAGCGCCTTTTCGATCTCGAAGCACTCAGGTGCCTTGATGTCTTCCAGGTTGATGCCACCGAAGGTGATGGAAATGCGCTTTACGGTGTCGATGAAAGCCTGCGGGCTTTCGGAATCGACTTCGATGTCGAAAACGTCGATGCCGGCAAAGCGCTTGAACAGCACGCCCTTACCTTCCATGACTGGCTTGGAAGCCAATGGGCCGAGGTTACCCAAGCCCAGAATCGCGGTGCCATCGGAAATCACTGCAACCAGGTTGCCTTTGCCGGTGTACTTGTACGCCAGTTCGGGGTCGCGGGCGATTTCACGTACGGGCTCGGCAACGCCAGGGCTGTAGGCCAGCGACAGATCGCGGGCGGTGGCAGTGGCTTTGGTGAGCTCTACACTCAGCTTTCCTGGACGAGGATGGGCATGATATTCGAGAGCGGCAGTTTTCAAATCAGACATATCGGCATTCCGCTTTTACTGTTGGTCGACGGACCGCCGAGGATACGCGTGTCGTAAAGTCCCCACAAGACTGGGCAGTCACAGGTGTCAAGGGCCCTGCACTAAGACTTTCGGCCAAGAGCCACGGGATACAAGGGCTCAACTGTTCACAATCGACTATAAAAATGTCTACAATTTTTTTCTTAAGGCATCGGTTTGAGCATGCCGGGATCGGTCAGTGGCAGCAGCCAACGCGCCTGGCCGTTTTTCAGGCCGCCGCGCCGCGAACGATCCTGCACCCAGCCACGCGCCTCGACCGTACGGCCTTGCAGACCATTGAGCATGCCCACGTCGAACTCGCGGACCTGATCGGGTGCAATGCGTAATACCAGTGAACCCTGCAATTCGATCCAGATACCACCACGATTGCGCTCGATCTTGCTCACCTGCCCACTGATCAGCGCAAAGCCTGATTGCCGAAGTTGTGCCACGGCCTGCACCGGCGACTGCCGCCATAGCCCCAGACGGGACTGGCGAGCGCTGTTTTCAGCGGCCTGCTGGCAAGCGACGAGGTCGACATTCGGCGCAACCCCTACCTGGAACCCCAGGCCCTCGGCCAGCAGCTGTGCTTCCAGGTTCTCGCCATTGGCACCATAGAGGTGGGCCAGGGCACGACCGTAGCGATCCTGGCTTTCACGCCCAGGCACCAGGCCGACGCGCCCGCCGCCGGCATCCAGCAATGCCTGCAAACGCTGGCGAGCGGCGACGGCGAAAGGCTCGTCTGCACGGCCCTTCTTGCCGGTCTCCGGGGCATTGATACCGATCATGCGCACGCTGCGGCCATCCTTGAGGCGTACCGTGTCGCCGTCCACCACGCGCTGCACTTCGACGCGGGCCATAGACGCCGGCGCCGGGCAGAACACCTCGGCCTGGGCAGCCGACAGCCAAATCGCAGGCACAAAAAAGGCGCCCGCAAGGGACGCCTTTTTCAACAGCTGGCAAAAGCCCATAAGGCTTTTGAGCCTTACTCTGCTGGAGTAGCAGCAGGCTTCTTGCCGAAAGCACCAAAGCGATCTGCGAAGCGCTGTACACGGCCGCCGGTGTCCAGAGTTTTCTGCTTACCGGTGTAGAACGGGTGGCACTCGTTGCATACGTCAGTACCCAGTGGCTTGCACAGGTTCGAACGAGTTTCGAACTTGTTGCCGCAGCTGCAGGTTACTTCGATGGTTTCGTACGCTGGATGGATATCGGCTTTCATGGTGACTTCCTCGGGCTAGCGTGCCGCCACTCGACACTATTGTCGAATACCGCACGTAATTAGGCCGCGGATTCTACCAGACCTTTTTAATCGCGCAAGCGGCGGACCCTATGGTTTGCGCCTATAAAAGGCCCTTTCATCAGAAAATATCCGCGACCGCTATACCGTTTTATCGACCTACGTGGCGAGCGGGCTTGCCCGCGTTGGGTTGCGAGGCAGCCCCAAAACTGGCCACCCGGCTTGTTCGAAAAAAACCGGTGCTTTTACTGGGGCCGCTTCGCGGCCCAACGCGGGCAAGCCCGCTCGCCACATAAGCCCGCTCGCCACCGCGGCGCGTCGCCTGCGAATCCAGAGCTAGAGGCAGTTGTGTAGATACCGATGCCGCCGGTCTGCTAGGCTCCCGCCCCTGCGCCACCGCCTGCCTTTATATGAGACCCCTCGCGTGCCCGACGCCATCTTGCGCCTAGCCCTGCCCTCGCCCCTGCGCCGCCTGTTCGATTACCGAGCCCCGGCCGGCGTGCTGCGGGCGCAGTTGCAGCCGGGCATGCGGGTGCGCGTGCCATTCGGGCGACGGGAAATGATCGGCATCCTCATAGAAGTCGCCGACCACAGCGAAGTCCCGGCCGAGAAGCTCAAGCCGGCCCTGGCGATCCTCGATGCCACACCGCCGCTGCCGCCCGCGCTGTTCAAGCTGTGCCTGTGGACCGCCCAGTATTACCAACACAGCCTGGGCGACACCCTGAGCTGGGCCCTGCCGGTGTTGCTGCGCCAGGGCGAACTGGCCGAAGCACGCCAGGAGCGCTTCTGGTCGATGGTGCCCGGTGCGCGTTTCGACGACCCGCGTATCGCCCGTGCCCCGCGCCAGCGTGAGGCCCTGGCGACCCTGGCCCAGCACCCTCACGGCGTGGCCCATCAGCTATTAAGCAAGCTGATGCTGAGCAAAGACAGCCTCGACCTGCTGCTGGCCAAGGGCTTGGTGCAGGTGGAAATCCGCAAGCACGCCCCCGACCCACGCCACGAACACTGGCTGGCGCAGCCCGAACTGCCGCTGAACCCCGAGCAGCGGGCGGCGTATGAGGCCATTCGCGCAGGTTTCGACAGTTTCCACGCGTTCCTGCTGGCCGGCGTCACCGGCAGCGGCAAAACCGAAGTGTATTTGCAGCTGATCCGCGAAACCCTGCAGGCCGGCAAACAGGCGCTGGTGCTGATCCCGGAGATCAACCTGGGCCCGCAGACCCTGGCGCGCTTCGAACAGCGCTTTAATGCACGCATTGCCCTGGTGCACTCGGCGGTCAACGACCGCGAGCGGCTGGAGTCGTGGCTGGCGGCGCGCGATGGCGAGGCCGACATTATTATCGGCACCCGTTCGGCGCTGTTCACGCCGATGAAAAACCCCGGGCTGATCATCATCGACGAGGAGCACGACGGCTCCTATAAACAGCAGGAAGGTTTGCGCTACCACGCCCGCGACCTGGCGCTGGTGCGGGCGCGCCAGGAAGACATCCCGATTGTGCTGGGCTCGGCCACGCCGTCCCTGGAAAGCCTGCACAACGCCTACACCGGCCGTTATGGGCTCCTACGCTTGAATGAGCGGGCGGGCGGCGCCAAGCAGCCACGCTTCCTGCGCCTGGATGTAAAAAGCCGCCCGCTGGACAGCGGCATTTCCGGGCCGATGCAACAAGCCATCGGCCAGACCCTCGCCGCTGGCCAGCAGGTATTGGTGTTTCTCAATCGCCGGGGCTTTGCGCCGACACTGTTATGCCATGACTGCGGCTGGATGTCCGAGTGCGAGCGCTGCGATGCGCGCATGACCGTGCACCAGCGCTACGGCGAGTTGCGGTGCCACCATTGCGGCCATGTGGAGCGCGTACCGCGCCATTGCCCGCAATGCGGCAAGGTCGACCTGCGCCCGGTGGGCGCGGGCACCGAGCGCGCCGAAGAACGCCTGGGCATTCTGTTTCCGGATTACCCGGTGCTGCGGGTCGACCGCGACAGCACTTCGCGCAAAGACGCAATGAACCAGTTATTCGCCACCATCCAGAAGGGCCAACCGTGCATTCTGGTGGGCACGCAGATGCTAGCCAAAGGACATCACTTTCCACGGGTGACGCTGGTGTCGATCCTCGATGCCGACGGCGGCCTGTTTTCCGGGGATTTCCGCGCCAGCGAGCGCATGGCGCAGTTGATCGTGCAGGTCGCAGGCCGCGCCGGGCGTGCCGAGGAGCCAGGCAAGGTGATTATCCAGACGCACCTGGCCGACCACCCGCTGCTGATTCAGCTGACAGAACAAGGCTACTTTGCTTTCGCCGAACAGGCGCTGAGCGAACGCCGGGCCGCCGGGCTGCCGCCGTTCGCGCACCTGGCGCTGCTGCGTGCCGAAGCCCACAAACCGGGACAGGCCGAAGGTTTTCTGGATGAAGCCTGCAGCATCGCCGAACGATTGCTCGGCGAACTGGGTCTGACCGGCATCGAGCTGCTTGGCCCGGTGCCCGCCCCCATGGAGCGCCGCGCCGGGCGTTATCGCGCTCAGCTACTCTTGCAAGCAACGTCCCGCGCACCGCTGCACCGGCTATTAAGTAGCTGGTTGCTTGCTCTGGAGCAAATGCCCAGCGGCCGCCAGGTGCGATGGTCGCTGGATGTGGACCCGGTAGATCTGTATTGATAGCAATTGCGCCATCGCAGGCCAGCCAGCTCCCACGTTTTGAAATGTGAACACCCTTAAATGTGGGAGCGGGCTTGCCCGCGATGAGGCCCGCAGGTCCGCCATCTGGTCTGAACGGTTGGCAAGCCCGCCCTCGCCACGGATAATGCCCAGTTTTTCCACCTGCGCATCGCGCGCCGCCGCTTGCGGTCGAAAGAGAACACCATGAAAGACACCATTCGCCAGCTGATCCAACAAGCCCTCACCCAACTCGTCAACGAAGGTGTGTTGCCTGAAGGCCTGACGCCGGCGATCCAGGTGGAAAACACCCGCGACAAGACCCACGGCGACTTCGCCAGCAACATCGCGATGATGCTGTCCAAGCCTGCGGGCATGAAACCGCGTGACCTGGCGGAAAAAATCATCGCCGCGCTGCCGGCCGACGAAAGTGTGACCAAGGCCGAAATCGCCGGCCCGGGCTTTATCAATTTCTTCCAGAACACCCAGGCCCTGGCTTCGCGCCTGGACGCGGCCCTCGCCGACAGCAAAATCGGCGTGCGCAAGGCTGGCCCGCAGCAACGCGTGGCCGTTGACCTGTCCGCGCCGAACCTGGCCAAAGAGATGCACGTCGGCCACCTGCGTTCGACCATCATTGGCGACGGCGTGGCGCGGGTGCTGGAGTTCCTGGGCGATACCGTGATCCGCCAGAACCACGTGGGCGATTGGGGCACCCAGTTCGGCATGCTGATGGCCTATCTGCAGGAAAACCCGATCACCAGCAACGAGCTGGCGGACCTGGAAAACTTCTACCGCGCCGCCAAAAAGCGTTTCGACGAATCCGAAGAATTCGCCGACCGCGCCCGTGGGCTGGTGGTCAAGCTGCAAGCCGGTGACCAGGAGTGCCTGGAGCTGTGGACGCGCTTTCGGGATATCTCGCTGTCGCACTGCCAGGAAATCTACGAACTGCTCAACGTCAAATTGACCATGGCCGACGTGATGGGCGAAAGCGCCTACAACGACGACCTGATCAACGTGGTCAACGACCTCAAGGCCAAGGGCCTGCTGGTGGAGAGCAACGGCGCGCAGTGCGTGTTCCTCGAAGAATTCAAGACCGCCGACGGCGAGCCGCTGCCGGTGATCATCGTCAAGGCCGACGGCGGCTATCTGTACGCCACCACTGACCTGGCGGCCGTGCGCTACCGCAGCGGCGTGCTGAAAGCCGACCGTGCACTGTATTTCGTTGACCAGCGCCAGGCCCTGCACTTCCAGCAAGTGTTCGAAGTGGCACGCCGCGCCGGTTTCGTCACGCACCCGATGCACATGGAACACATGGGTTTCGGCACCATGAACGGCGCCGATGGCCGCCCGTTCAAGACCCGCGACGGCGGCACCGTGAAGCTGATCGACCTGCTGAACGAAGCCCAGGAACGCGCCTACCTGCTGGTAAAGGAAAAGAACCCGGAGCTGGCCGAAGCCGATTTGCGCAATATTGCCCGCGTAGTCGGGATCGGCGCGGTGAAATACGCCGACCTGTCCAAGCACCGTACCAGCGACTACAGCTTCAACTTCGAGCTGATGCTCAATTTTGAAGGCAACACCGCGCCCTACCTGCTGTACGCCTACACCCGTGTGGCGGGCGTTTTCCGCAAGTTGGGCAAGGACTTCAGCGAAGTTGAAGGCCAGATCGTGCTCGATGCCCCGCATGAACAGGAACTGGCAGCCAAACTCGCGCAATTCGGCGAAGTGCTGAACAGCGTCGGCGAGAAAGGCACGCCGCATATCCTGTGCACCTACCTGTACGAAGTCGCGGGTCTGTTCTCCAGCTTCTACGAGAATTGCCCGATCCTCACCGCCGACGACGAAGCCCAGAAGCAGAGTCGCCTGCGCCTCGCCGCACTGGCCGGACGGACCCTCAAGCAAGGCCTGGAGCTGTTGGGCCTGGAAACTCTGGAGCGTATGTAAGTTGGCTGCCAAGAAAAAACCTGCACCCAAGCGCGGCGCCAGCCGCTATCAGGCACCGGCAAAGAAGCCTATTCCGGGCTGGCTGTGGATGGCCATCGGCCTCACGGTCGGCGCGTTTATCGTGTTTCTGATGAAGCTGGACCCGGGCAAGGGTGATGACGTAAAGCGCGTCAAACAAGAGCAGCAGAAGGCCACCAAAATGGCCGAAGCCAACAAGACCGCGCCTAGCCCGACTGCACCGGTGAAGCCGAAGTACGATTTCTACACGCTGCTGCCGGAATCGGAAGTAATCGTACCGCCGGACGCCGTGCCGGAAAAAACCCTGCCGACCCCGCAAGTGCCGACAACGCCGGTGACCCCGGCAGAAGCCGCGAAAATCGACACCGCGCGCGCCCAGGCCGCGCTGGCCGGGATCACCCCGCCGCCACCGCCACCGGTTGCAGAAACCAAAGCCGCGCCGGTGACCAAGTTCTTCCTGCAAGCGGGCTCGTTCCCGAAACAGGCGGATGCGGATCGTGTACGGGCGCAGATCATTTTGCTGGGACAGACGGTGACTGTGGAGTCCGGCACGGTGAAGGATGCGACCTGGTACCGCGTGCTCGTGGGGCCGTTCAGCAACCGTGAACAGCTGACCGTGGCGCAGAAGCAACTGGCGGGCGCAGGCTTTAGCAACCTGTTGTTACAACAGCGCCAGAGCCGCTGATTCAGGCTCAACACCGATAAAAATGTGGGAGCTGGCTTGCGTGCGATAGCGATGTAACAGTCAATATTTTCAGTGACTGACACACCGCTATCGCAGGCAAGCCAGCTCCCACATTTGGTTTTGTGGTGTGCTTGAGAACGTGTAAGACCAATAAACACCGCTCGTCCGCACTCACGTCCTACGGTTGAAATCATCCCCACCACCCCCATATCAGTTTCCATCAGGGCATTTTCGCCCCGCTGCGTGGAGACTCTCCCCTTGACCACCATCGTTTCAGTACGTCGCCACGGCAAAGTCGTCATGGGCGGCGACGGCCAGGTTTCCCTTGGCAACACCGTGATGAAAGGCAACGCCAAGAAAGTCCGTCGCCTGTACCACGGCCAGGTTCTCGCAGGCTTTGCCGGCGCTACCGCCGACGCCTTCACCCTCTTCGAGCGTTTTGAAGGCCAACTGGAAAAACACCAGGGCCACCTCGTGCGCGCCGCTGTCGAGCTTGCCAAAGAATGGCGCACCGACCGCTCCCTCAGCCGCCTGGAAGCCATGCTGGCCGTCGCCAACAAAGACGCTTCCCTGATCATCACCGGTAACGGCGATGTGGTTGAGCCTGAACATGGCCTGATCGCCATGGGGTCCGGTGGCGGCTACGCCCAAGCGGCCGCCAGCGCACTGATGAAGAAAACCGACCTGTCGGCCCGCGAAATCGTCGAGACTGCCTTGGGCATCGCGGGCGATATCTGCGTGTTCACCAACCACAACTTCACCATTGAGGAGCAGGACCTCGCCGAATAAGCCGTAGGCTTATTCCCGCTTGAGGCCGCCAAACACTATGTCCATGACTCCCCGCGAAATCGTCCATGAACTTAATCGCCATATCATCGGCCAGGACGATGCCAAGCGCGCCGTTGCCATTGCGCTGCGTAACCGCTGGCGCCGCATGCAACTGCCCGAAGAACTGCGCGTTGAAGTAACGCCGAAGAACATCCTGATGATCGGGCCGACCGGCGTCGGTAAAACCGAAATCGCCCGGCGCCTGGCCAAACTGGCCAACGCCCCGTTTATCAAGGTCGAAGCCACCAAGTTCACCGAAGTCGGCTATGTGGGCCGTGACGTCGAGTCGATCATCCGTGACCTGGCCGACGCCGCCCTGAAGCTGTTGCGCGAACAGGAAATGACCAAGGTCAGCCACCGCGCCGAAGACGCCGCCGAAGAGCGCATCCTCGATGCCCTGCTGCCACCGGCGCGCATGGGCTTCAACGAAGACGCGGCACCGGCCTCGGATTCCAACACCCGCCAGCTGTTCCGCAAGCGCCTGCGTGAAGGCCAGTTGGACGACAAGGAAATCGAGATCGAAGTGGCCGAAGTGTCCGGCGTCGACATCTCCGCACCGCCTGGCATGGAGGAAATGACCAGCCAGTTGCAGAACCTGTTTGCCAATATGGGCAAGGGCAAGAAGAAAAGCCGCAAGCTCAAGGTGAAGGAAGCGCTGAAACTGGTGCGCGACGAAGAAGCCGGGCGCCTGGTAAATGAGGAAGAACTCAAGGCCAAGGCCCTGGAAGCGGTCGAGCAGCATGGCATCGTGTTTATCGACGAGATCGACAAGGTGGCCAAGCGCGGCAACTCCGGCGGCGTCGATGTGTCCCGCGAAGGCGTACAGCGCGACCTGCTGCCGCTGATCGAGGGCTGCACCGTGAACACCAAGCTGGGCATGGTCAAGACCGACCACATCCTGTTTATCGCCTCCGGTGCGTTCCACCTGAGCAAGCCAAGCGACCTGGTGCCCGAGCTGCAAGGCCGTCTGCCGATTCGTGTGGAGCTCAAGGCGCTGACCCCGGGCGACTTCGAGCGCATCCTCAGCGAGCCGCATGCTTCGCTGACAGAGCAGTACCGCGAGCTGCTGAAAACCGAAGGCTTAGGGATCGAGTTCCAACCCGATGGCATCAAGCGCCTGGCGGAGATCGCCTGGCAGGTCAACGAGAAGACCGAGAACATCGGTGCGCGTCGCCTGCATACCCTGCTCGAGCGTTTGCTGGAGGAAGTGTCCTTCAGTGCTGGTGACCTGGCTGGTGCGCAGAACGGCGAAGTGATCAAGATCGACGCTGATTACGTCAACAGCCATTTGGGCGAATTGGCGCAGAACGAAGATCTGTCGCGGTACATTCTGTAAGCCGCAAGCTGTAAGCTACAAGCCGCAAGTTGAGCACATTCAACTTGTAGCTTGTAGCCCAAGGTGTCCCCAATGCCGAAATTCCCCACCGCTGTTAATTTGCACAAAACCTCCAACACCCTCGGCCTCACCTACGGGCCCGATGAGGTGTACCAGCTTCCCGCCGAACTGCTGCGCACCCACTCGCCGTCCGCCGAAGTCCAGGGCCACGGCAAACCCATCCTGCAATTCGGCAAGCTCAATGTCCGGTTGATCAAGATTGAACCGGCCGGTCAGTACGCACTGAAATTGACCTTCGACGACGGGCATGACAGCGGTTTGTTCACGTGGGACTACCTCTACCAGTTGGCCGTGCGCCAAGAGGCGTTGTGGGCCGATTATCTTGCCGAGCTCAAAGCGGCCGGTAAAACCCGCGACCCGAGCCAGTCGGTCGTGCGGCTGATGCTCTAGCCCAGGCTTCTCGCTCTTTAGAGGGCATTTTCTAATTTCATCTGCTTGAATGCCCTGTCTCGTGGCCAACGATTGGCCCGCTTGCGAAAAAAATTAAACTCGGGTAACCAATGGAACTGGCAAGTTCCCTGCATTTGACGATGCGGTATCAACGGTCACCCGAGTCGCAGTACCAGGCTTGTGTTGTGTATCGAAACCTCGTGCGCAGCGGTACCCGGTACTCGTCTTTCGGACAATGGAGCGTCGTAGATGAGTAACAAGAACAACGATGACTTGAAACGCCAGGCCTCGGAAAACACCTTGGGGCTCAACCCGATCATCGCGTTACGTAAAAAGGATTTACTGGCCTCGGCGAAGATGGTGCTGACCCAAGCCATCAAACAGCCATTGCACAGCGTCAAGCACGTCGCCCATTTTGGCGTCGAATTGAAGAACGTGATGTTCGGCAAATCGCAGCTGCAACCCGAAAGCGACGACCGCCGCTTCCACGACCCGGCCTGGAGCCAGAACCCGCTCTATAAGCGCTACCTGCAAACCTACCTGGCGTGGCGCAAGGAACTGCACGACTGGATCGGCGACAGCAACCTGTCGGAACAAGACATCAGCCGTGGCCACTTCGTGATCAACCTGATGACCGAAGCCATGGCCCCCACCAACAGCGCGGCCAACCCGGCGGCGGTCAAACGCTTCTTTGAAACCGGCGGCAAAAGCCTGCTCGATGGCCTGTCCCACCTGGCCAAGGACATGGTGCACAACGGCGGCATGCCGAGCCAGGTCAACATGGGCGCGTTTGAAGTGGGCAAGACCCTGGGTACCACCGAAGGCGCCGTGGTGTTTCGCAACGACGTGCTGGAGCTGATCCAGTACAAACCGATCACCGAACAGGTGCACGAACGCCCGCTGCTGGTGGTGCCGCCGCAGATCAACAAATTCTATGTATTCGACCTGAGCCAGGATAAGAGCCTGGCGCGCTTCTGCCTGCGCAATGGCCAGCAGACGTTTATCGTGAGCTGGCGCAACCCGACCAAGGCCCAGCGCGAATGGGGCCTGTCGACCTATATCGAGGCGCTCAAGGAAGCCGTCGATGTAGTCACGGCGATTACCGCCAGCAAAGATATCAATATGCTCGGCGCCTGCTCCGGCGGCATCACCTGCACCGCGCTGCTGGGCCACTACGCGGCGCTGGGGGAGAAGAAGGTCAACGCCCTGACGCTGTTGGTGAGCGTGCTGGATACCACCCTGGACACCCAGGTGGCGCTGTTCGTCGACGAGCAAACCCTGGAGGCGGCCAAGCGCCATTCCTACCAGGCCGGCGTGCTGGAAGGCCGCGACATGGCCAAGGTGTTCGCCTGGATGCGCCCCAACGACCTGATCTGGAATTACTGGGTCAACAACTACCTGCTGGGCAATGAGCCGCCGGTGTTCGACATCCTGTTCTGGAACAACGACACCACGCGCTTGCCGGCGGCATTCCACGGCGACCTGATCGAGTTGTTCAAAAACAACCCGCTGGTGCGCGCCAATGCCCTCGAAGTGTGCGGCACGCCGATCGACCTCAAACAGGTTACCGCTGATATCTACTCACTGGCCGGCACCAACGACCACATCACGCCCTGGCAGTCCTGCTATAAGTCAGCGCAGCTGTTTGGCGGCAAGGTGGAGTTTGTATTGTCCAGCAGCGGGCATATCCAGAGCATCCTCAACCCGCCGGGCAACCCCAAGGCGCGCTACCAGACCAGCGACAGCCTTACGGCGAAGCCCTTGGACTGGCAGGAGAACGCCACCAAGCACACCGACTCCTGGTGGTTGCACTGGCAAGCCTGGCAGGCGGAGCGGGCGGGTAAATTGAAGAAGGCGCCTACAAGCTTGGGTAATAAAACCTATGCCGCGGCTGAGGCGGCGCCGGGTACATATGTTCACGAACGGTAACCAGAATGCGTGGCTGAAACGAGATCAATGTAGGAGCTGGCTTGCCAGCGATGGCGATACAACAGTCAACATTTTCAGTGACTGACACACCGCCTTCGCAGGCAAGCCAGCTCCCACAGGGACCGCATCGCCCATTAGACCTATGCACCACCTGACAGGGCTTGAGCATGCCGCAACCGTTCATCTTCCGTACCATCGACCTGGATGGCCAGACCATCCGCACGGCGGTACGCCCGGGCAAGCCTCACTTGACGCCGCTGCTGATCTTCAACGGCATCGGCGCCAACCTTGAGTTGGTGTTTCCGTTCGTCCAGGCGCTGGACCCGGACCTGGAAGTGATCGCCTTCGACGTGCCGGGCGTGGGTGGCTCTTCCACGCCCAACCGACCATACCGTTTTCCCGGCCTGGCCAAGCTCACGGCGCGCATGCTCGATTACCTGGACTACGGCCAGGTGAATGCGGTGGGGGTGTCCTGGGGCGGCGCGCTGGCGCAACAGTTCGCCTATGACTACCCGGAACGCTGCAAGAAGCTGATTCTTGCCGCCACCGCCGCCGGGGCCGTTATGGTGCCGGGCAAGCCCAAGGTGTTGTGGCTGATGGCCAGCCCACGGCGCTATATCCAGCCGTCCCACGTGGTGCGCATTGCACCGATGATTTACGGCGGCTCGTTCCGCCGTGACTCAAAACTGGCGGCCGAACACGCCAGCAAAGTGCGCTCGGCCGGCAAGCTGGGTTACTACTGGCAGCTGTTCGCGGGGCTGGGCTGGACCAGCATTCACTGGCTGCACAAGATCCGCCAGCCGACCTTGGTACTGGCCGGCGACGACGACC
Organism: Pseudomonas poae; assembly: GCA_028869255.1. Lineage (NCBI taxonomy): Bacteria > Pseudomonadati > Pseudomonadota > Gammaproteobacteria > Pseudomonadales > Pseudomonadaceae > Pseudomonas > Pseudomonas poae. Next base: position 5,399,422 of record CP110972.1, read on the forward strand.
CGCTGATCCCCCTGATCAATATGCGCATGCTGGCCTGGCGCATTCCTAACGCGCAGTTGCACATCATCGATGATGGTCACCTGTTTCTGATCACCCGGGCTGAAGCCGTGGCGCCGATCATCATGAAGTTTCTTCAGGAGGAGCGCCTGCGCGCAGTGATTCACCCGCGACCGGCCGTGTAAGGACTACACCGCCGGGCAACTTGTCGAGAACCGGCTATGGTTCTGAATTGGTGTGCCTGTTGTTGCCTTGACGAAGGAGTGTTGGCTCATGCGAGAAAGACCCGTGACGAACCCGGCGCCCACCCCCGCTGCGTTCATCAATGCGCAAAATGCTATTACCGGCCTGCGTGGTCGGGACTTGCTGTCGACCTTGCGCAGTGTGGCGGCCCACGGCCTGCGCAACCCGGTGCATACCGCCCGCCACGCCCTGGCCCTCGGCGGGCAACTGGGCCGCGTGTTGCTGGGTGAAACGGTGCATGAACCCAACCCTCACGACGGCCGCTTTGCCGACCCGACCTGGAAGCTGAACCCGCTCTACCGACGCAGCCTGCAAGCCTATCTGAGCTGGCAGAAGCAGACCCGACACTGGATCGATGACAGCGCACTGAGCGCCGATGACCGCGCCCGCGCGCACTTTGCCTTCGCCCTGATCAACGACGCCGTCTCACCCTCCAACACCCTGCTCAACCCGCTGGCCATCAAGGAGCTGCTCAACTCCGGCGGTAACAGCGTGGTACGCGGGGTGAGCAACCTGTTTGACGACCTGCTGCACAACCACGGCCTGCCGCGTCAGGTCAGCAAGCAGGCGTTCGAGGTCGGCAAAACCGTGGCCACCACCCCGGGCTCGGTGGTGTTTCGCAATGAGCTGCTGGAGTTGATCCAGTACAAGCCCATGAGCGAAAAACAGTACGCCAAGCCGCTGCTGATCGTGCCGCCGCAAATCAACAAGTACTACATTTTCGACCTCAGCCCCACCAACAGCTTTGTGCAGTACGCGCTGAAGCACGGCCTGCAGACCTTTATCGTCAGCTGGCGCAACCCGGATGTGCGGCACCGCGAGTGGGGCTTGTCCACCTACGTGGCGGCCCTGGAAGAGGCGCTCAACGTGTGCCGGGCGATCACCGGCGCCCGCGAGGTCAACCTGATGGGCGCCTGCGCCGGTGGCCTGACCATCGCCGCGCTGCAAGGCCATTTGCAGGCCAAGCGCCAGCTGCGGCGTATCTCCAGCGCCAGTTACCTGGTAAGCCTGTTGGACAGCCAGATCGACAGCCCCGCCACCCTGTTCGTCGACGAGCAAACCCTCGAAGCGGCCAAACGCCGCTCCTACCAGCAAGGCGTGCTGGACGGGCGCGACATGGCCCGGGTGTTTGCCTGGATGCGCCCCAACGACCTGATCTGGAATTACTGGATCAACAATTACCTGCTGGGCAAGGAGCCGCCGGCCTTCGACATCCTGTACTGGAACAACGACAACACGCGCCTGCCCGCCGCGCTGCATGGTGATTTGCTGGACTTCTTCAAGCACAACCCGCTGAGCCATCCCGGCGGCCTGGAGGTGTGCGGCACGCCCATCGATCTGCAGAAGGTCACGGTGGACAGCTTCAGCGTGGCCGGGATCAACGACCACATCACGCCGTGGGACGCGGTGTACCGCTCCACGCAATTGCTGGGCGGTGAGCGGCGCTTCGTGCTGTCCAACAGCGGGCACATCCAAAGCATCCTCAACCCGCCGGGCAACCCCAAGGCCAATTACGTCGAAAACCCCAAGCTGAGCAGCGACCCCCGCGCCTGGTACTACGACGCCAGTCACGTCGAAGGCAGCTGGTGGCCGCAGTGGCTGGAGTGGATCCAGCAGCGCTCGGGCGTGCAGCGCGAAACCCTGACCGCCCTGGGCAACCAGAATTACCCACCAATGGAAGCGGCGCCCGGCACTTACGTGCGAGTGCGCTGAGCTCAACGATCACATTAAGAAGACTGGATGAAGACCCGCGACCGTATCCTTGAATGTGCCCTGCAGTTGTTCAACCAGAAGGGCGAACCGAACGTGTCGACCATGGAGGTGGCCAATGAGATGGGGATCAGCCCCGGCAACCTCTACTACCACTTCCATGGCAAGGAGCCGCTGGTGCTCGGGCTGTTCGAGCGCTTTCAAAATGAACTGGCGCCATTGCTCGACCCGCCGGCGGATGCGCAGCTGGAAGCCGAGGATTACTGGCTGTTCCTGCACCTGATCGTGGAGCGCATGGCCCATTACCGGTTTTTGTTTCAGGACCTGTCCAACCTGGCCGGGCGCCTGCCGAAGTTGGCGAAGGGCGTTCGCAACCTGTTGACGGCCCTCAAGCGCACCCTCGCTTCATTGCTCGCACGATTGAAGGCGGCGGGGCAACTGGTCAGCGACACCCAGGCGCTGGGGCAACTGGTGGAACAGATCACCCTGACCCTGCTGTTTTCCCTGGACTACCAGCGGATTCTCGATCGGGAAGGTGAGGTGCAGGTGGTTGTGTACCAGGTGATGATGCTGGTGGCGCCACATCTGTTACCGCCGGCACGCCAAGCGACGGAGCGGTTCGCACTCAAATATGTGGATCACGCGCCATAAAAAATGCCCGACCTTCGCAGACCGGGCATTTTTGTGCATCCCGAAAAAATCAGGACTGACTGGATGGCGTCGGGGTTGCCGGCGTTGCAGTCGGGGTTACGGCAGCGGGCGTCGGCGCGGAGACCGAGTTGGCTGAGGAAGCGGTTGAGGTTGGCGCAGTCGCAGGCTTGGCTGCCACAGCGGGCTTGGCCGCTGCTGGCTTTTTCGCTACGGCCGGTTTCTTCGCAGCTGCGGGTTTTGCAGCTGGCTTGGCTGCAGCCGGTTTGGCGGCAGGTTTTGCTGCGACTGGCTTGGCTGCAGGCTTGGCTGCGGCCGGTTTGGCGGCTGGCTTGGCGGCTGCAGTTTTAGCCGCTGGCTTGGCGGCCGTTTTTGCTGGCGCCTTGGCTGCAGGTTTTGCAGCGGGCTTGGCAGCTGCTTTAGCGGCCACTGGTTTAGCGGCAGGCTTGGCAGCCGGTTTGGCAGCGGCGGTTTTGGCAGCTGGCTTGGCAGCCGGTTTCGCTGCTGCTTTGGCAGGTGCCTTGGCGGCAGGTTTGGCAGCCGGCTTGGCCGCCGCGGTTTTGGCCACAGGTTTAGCGGCTGCGGTTTTCACCGGAGTCACTTTAGCGCCGGTCAGTTTTTCGATCTGCTTGGTCAGCGTATCGACCTTGGTGTGCAGCGCTTTCACTTCTGTACGGCTAGGGACACCGAGTCGCGAAATAGCCTTGTTGAGGCGGGTGTCCAATGCCCCTTCAAGCTCGCTCCAAGTACCCAATACCTGTTTCTTCGCATCACTGATGCGCGAACCGGCAGTAGCCTTGGCGGCATTCACTTGTTTACCCACTGTGCTCTTGGTCAACTTCTCGGCCTTCTCGCCGTCTTTAACCAACGTCTCGAAGAGTTTGCTGCCGTCACTGTCGATCTTCGAGTAAACGCCTAAACCAGCCAGCCAGATCTTGCGGGAATATTCTTCAACTTTCCCGACCCACGAGCTGCCTTCTTTCTGAGTAGTCTTTTTAACAGCCATCCCGATGTCTCCTTAGTGTTTACGCGCGACACGTTCGAGCAATGCCGTCAGCTCTTCGAGCTTAGCAGAGAGTGTCTCCACGTCATGTTTAGACGCAATGCCGATTCGATTCAAGGCACTGGCCACACGAGTATCAAAAGCTTTTTCAACTTTATCCAGCTGAACTTCTACCAGACCTTTGACGGAGGAGACATTACTCTTTACTTGATCAATCTGACTGTTGGCGGCCTCAAGTTGTTCAATTGCAACTTTTTTACCTTTACTTTCAACATGTTGACCGGTCTTAACCAGCTCTTTGAAGTACTCGCCGCCCTCGCTTCCGACCTTGGCGTAGGCCCCAAGACCCGCCAGCCAGATCTTGCGGGCATAGGTTTTAACGTCGCTCAGGGCAGTAGTCTGGGCGTCGATTTTTTTCTTCAGGATAACTTTGGCCATGGTGCACCTCACGCAAGATAGGGGGGAGGAACGGCCCACAGGAGTTGAGGGCGTGGGCACAAAGTAGGGTGAAAAATTAGAATCGGCACCCTAAGTACATGGGATCAGGCCAGCGCTTTATCCAGGGCCTTTTCGATTTCCGACTTGATGGTGCCACTCATGGCCGACATCAACAGGCCCAACTCAACATCGATGCGCAGTGCATCATCAGTGACTAATACCGTGCCTTTAACCCCCGAACGCTTGAGGTTCAAGGTATCGCCGGACCACGACGGTTCCAGACCATATTGCTCCTGGAGTTTGTTCGCCAACTTGTCGGCCTTGGCGCGTGCCCCTTCTTTACCCAGGGAATGTGCACGCTCAACGGTAATACGGGCCATTGCAATGACTCCTCTTTATAACGACTCAGAACACCTGCCATGCGGCAAAAGGTCTCGGTGACCGCCTATCTTACCTGCAGCCTTGCCAAGACAAAGCAGGCCTTGGGGATTATCATGTCCCGCATTCTCTTTTGGTGACAGCGATATGACTGATCAGCGCAAAGGCAGCGATGCCGAACCCACCACTCACTTCGGCTTCAAGAACGTCCCGGAAAGCCAGAAAGCGGAAAAAGTCGCTGAGGTGTTTCACTCCGTAGCGGCCAAGTACGACCTGATGAACGACGTGCTATCGGGCGGTATGCACCGCCTCTGGAAGCGTTTCACCATCGAGTTGTCGGGCGTACGCACCGGCAACCGCGTGCTCGATATCGCCGGCGGCACCGGTGACCTGGCGGCCAAGTTCTCCAAGCTGGTCGGCCCGACCGGCCAGGTTGTGCTGGCAGACATCAATGGCTCGATGCTCAAGGTCGGCCGCGACCGTCTGCTGGATAAAGGCGTGGCCGGCAATATCGAATTCGTCCAGGCCGACGCCGAAAAGCTGCCGTTCCCGGACAACCATTTCGACTGCGTGACCATCGCCTTCGGCCTGCGCAACGTCACCCACAAAGAAGACGCGATCCGCTCGATGCTGCGCGTGCTCAAGCCGGGTGGCCGCCTGTTGGTGCTGGAGTTCTCCAAGCCGACCAACGCGCTGATGTCCAAGGTCTACGACACCTACTCGTTCGCCTTCATGCCGCTGATGGGCAAGCTGATCACCAACGACGCCGAGAGCTACCGCTACCTGGCCGAATCGATCCGCATGCACCCCGACCAGGAAACCCTGAAGTCGATGATGGTGGAAGCCGGTTTCGACCGCGTGACCTACCACAACATGACCTCTGGCATTGTCGCCCTGCACCGCGGCATCAAGCCCTGATGCTGTTCGCAGGCCTTCTCGCCAGCGTCGAACACGGCCTCAATCGTGTATTGCGCCTGGACAGCACCGCCCTGGCGCGGCTCGCGCACTTGAACGGCAAGGTGATTGCCGTCGATTGCCGCAGCCCTGCCTTGCAGCTGTTTATCCTGCCCAGCGATGAAGGCCTGCTGCTGGCCACCCAATGGGCGGCCGAGGCCGACTGCACCTTGCGTGCGCCGGCATCCAGCCTGTTGCACCTGGCGCTGAGCCGCAACAAAACCGCGATCCTGCACAGCCCTGAATTGGAGCTGGAAGGCGACAGCGCAGTGCTGATGGATCTGGCCGCCGTGCTGCAAGACCTGGAGCTGGACTGGGAATACGAGCTGTCACGCTGGATCGGCCCCGTGGCCACCCAGTTGATCAGCGGGCACCTGCGCAGCCGCTCGCGCTGGTACCAGCAGGGGTTCGCCAGCCTTAACCAGAACCTCGCCGAATACCTGAGCGAAGAATCGCGCACCCTGGTCGGAGAACGTGAAGCGCAAGCGCGCTTTCGCGAACTCGACAAGGCCAAAATCGACCTGGAACGCCTTGAGGCGCGCTTCGAGCGCTTGAGCCGTTCCCTTGATCCAAGCGATAACGCATGAAGCTGCTCGCCGTCCGCCGTTTGTTTCGTATCCAGCGCGTCGTAATCCGCTACCGCCTCGATGACCTGCTGTTCGCCCTGCCCTTGCCGTGGTTCCTGCTGGCGGTGCGCTACGTGCTGCCGTGGCGCTGGTTCCCGCGCAAACCGCTGGAGCTGAGCCGTGGCGCACGCCTGCGCCTGGCGTTGCAGGACCTGGGGCCGATCTTTATCAAGTTCGGGCAGATCCTCTCGACCCGCCGCGACTTGTTGCCCGAAGACATCGCCGACGAGCTGATGCTGTTGCAGGACCGCGTGCCGCCGTTCGACTCCCAGCAGTCGATGAAGCTGATCGAAGAACAGTTGGGCAAAAAAATCAGCGAGGTATTCAGCCGCTTCGACGTCGAGCCCCTGGCGTCGGCCTCGGTGGCGCAAGTGCACGCCGCGCAGCTCAAGACCGGCGAAGAAGTGGTGGTGAAGGTGATCCGCCCAGGCCTCAAGCCGATCATCGGCCAGGACCTGGCGTGGCTGTTTATCCTCGCCCGCGCCGCCGAGCGTTTCTCTGCCGATGCACGCCTGCTGCACCCGGTGGACGTGGTCGCCGACTACGAAAAAACCATCTACGACGAACTCGACCTGCTGCGCGAGGCGGCCAACGCCAGCCAGCTGAAGCGTAACTTCGAAGGCTCGCAGCTGCTGTACGTGCCACAAGTGTATTGGGACTGGTGCCGCCCTAAAGTGCTGGTGATGGAGCGCATCTACGGGGTGCAGGTCACCGACCTCGCGACCCTGGCCGACCAGCGCACCGACATGAAGATGCTCGCCGAGCGCGGCGTGGAAATCTTCTTCACCCAGGTGTTCCGCGACAGTTTCTTCCACGCCGACATGCACCCGGGCAATATCTTCGTCAGCACCGTCAACCCGTGGAGCCCGCAGTACATCGCGATCGACTGCGGCATCGTCGGCAGCCTGACCCCGGAAGACCAGGACTACCTGGCGCGCAACCTGTTCGCCTTCTTCAAGCGTGACTACCGCCGCGTGGCGCAGTTGCACATCGATTCGGGCTGGGTGCCGGCGGAAACCAAACTCAACGAATTCGAAGCGGCGATCCGGACCGTGTGCGAGCCGATCTTTGAAAAACCGTTAAAAGATATTTCCTTCGGTCAGGTGCTGATGCGCCTGTTCCAGACGGCGCGCCGCTTCAATATGGAGGTGCAGCCGCAGCTTGTTCTCTTGCAGAAAACCCTGCTGAACATCGAGGGCCTGGGCCGTCAGTTGTACCCGGACCTCGACCTGTGGAACACCGCGCAGCCGTTCCTGGAACGCTGGATGCGCGAGCGCGTCAGCCCGAAAACCCTGCTGGGCAACCTTCACAGCCAGATGGAACAGCTGCCGCACCTGGCCAACATGACCCGCGACCTGCTGGAGCGCATGTCCCAGCCCCATGCCAAAGATCCTGCGCCGCCGTGGCAGAAGCGCAAGGACGATTGGTTCCTGCGCCTGCTGGGCGCCGCGCACCTGGTGGGCGGCGTGATGCTGGCCATCGGCGGGCCGCTGAACCAGCTGGGCCACTGGCCGGCCGGGATCATGGTCGCCGTGGGTGTGTATCTGATCGTGCGTCGATAGCCGATCCGGTTATACACTGTCGCAAATTGCCGGAGCCGAACATGAAAGACTGGCTGGACGAGATCAAGTGGGACAGTGACGGCCTGGTGCCGGCCATTGCCCAGGACTACAAAACCGGGCGCGTGCTGATGATGGCCTGGATGAACCGCGAGGCCCTGAGCCTCACCGCCGCTGAGCAGCGCGCCATTTACTGGTCACGTTCACGTGGCAAACTGTGGCGCAAGGGCGAAGAGTCCGGGCACGTGCAGACCCTGCACGAGATGCGCATCGACTGCGACGCCGACGTGGTGATCCTGATGGTTGAGCAGATCGGCGACATCGCCTGCCACACCGGTCGTCACAGCTGCTTCTATCGCGTGTTCGAGAACGGCGAATGGAAGGTTGTGGAGCCGGTGCTCAAAGACCCGCACGCCATTTACTCGGCAGGACACTGAACATGAGCGATACCCTGAACCGTGTGGCCCAGGTGCTGGAAGACCGTAAAGGCGCGGACGCCGACAGCTCCTATGTCGCCAGCCTGTACCACAAGGGCCTGAACAAGATTCTGGAAAAACTCGGCGAAGAGTCCATCGAGACCATCATCGCCGCCAAGGACGCGCAAATCAGCGGCGATTGCAGCGATGTGATCTACGAAACCGCCGACTTGTGGTTTCACAGTCTGGTCATGCTCGCCCAACTGGGGCAGCATCCGCAGGCGGTGCTGGATGAACTGGACCGTCGCTTCGGCTTGTCCGGGCACGCCGAAAAGGCCTCGCGCCCGTCCGCCTGAATAACTTTTACAGAGGAATTGCAGCATGGGCATTTTTGACTGGAAACACTGGATCGTCATTCTGGTAGTGGTGGTACTGGTGTTCGGCACCAAGAAACTCAAGAACCTGGGCACCGACGTGGGCGAGTCGATCAAGGGCTTTCGTAAAGCCATGAACGATGACGAAAAACCAGCTGACCCTGCCGTCAATCCGGTACCGCCGGCGCAACCCGTACACCCGCAGGCCACCCAGCCGATCACCGAGCGTCGTACCTTCGACGTGCAGGCTGAGAAAGTCGAAGAGCCGACCCGCAAAGACTCGTGAGCACTGACTAATGTTTGGTATCAGCTTCTCTGAACTGCTGCTCGTCGGCCTGGTTGCCCTGCTGGTGCTGGGGCCGGAACGCCTGCCCGGTGCGGCGCGCACGGCCGGCCTGTGGATCGGGCGCCTGAAACGCAGTTTCAATGCGATCAAACAGGAAGTTGAACGGGAAATCGGCGCCGACGAAATCCGCCGGCAACTGCACAACGAGCACATCCTCTCGTTGGAGCAGGAAGCACGCAAGATCCTGTCGCCCGTGCAGGAGCCCGCCAAGCCGGTAGAGCCTGTGGCCGAGCACAGCATCGCGCCGGCCCCTGCAGCCGAAACGCCGCCCGCCGTTGCCACTCCGACCGAGCCCGCGCCGACGCCCGTTGCGTCGCCCGCGCCCCATGACCCTACATTGCCGCCGCGAGCCCCATGAGCGCTGATAAACCGGAAAACGACCAGCACATGCCGCTGGTCTCGCACCTCACCGAGTTGCGGACCCGCCTGCTGCGTTGCGTAGCGGCGATCTTCATCATCTTTGCCGGGCTGTTCGCCTTCACCCAGCAGATCTATACCTTCGTCTCCACGCCCTTGCGCCAGTACCTGCCGGCGGGCGCGACGATGATCGCCACCGATGTGTCGTCGCCGTTCCTGACACCGTTGAAGCTGACCATGATGGTCTCGCTGTTCCTGGCGATCCCGGTGATCCTGCACCAGATCTGGGGCTTTATCGCACCGGGCCTGTACAAGCATGAAAAGCGCATCGCGGTGCCGTTGCTGGTGTCGAGCATCCTGCTGTTCTACACCGGCATGGCGTTCGCCTATTTCCTGGTGTTCCCGCTGATCTTCAAGTTCTTCGCCGCCGCCACCCCGGCCGGTGTGGAGATGATGACCGACATCACCAGCTACCTCGACTTCGTGATGACGCTGTTCTTCGCCTTCGGCGTGGCCTTCGAAATCCCGGTGGCCGTGGTGCTGCTGGTATGGATCGGCGTGGTCAACGTGGCGTACCTGAAGAAAATCCGCCCGTACGTGATCATCGGCTGCTTTGTGGTCGGCATGATCCTCACGCCGCCGGACATCTTCTCCCAGACCCTGCTGGCCGTGCCGATGTGGATGCTGTTCGAAATCGGCATTCTGTTCAGCGGCTTGATCAGCAAGCGTGGCGAGCACCCGGATGACCAAACCGCCGACGACGACCAGCCGCCAGCGACCCAGCCGTGAACCTGCTGCTGCTTGAAGAGGCCGACTTTATCGCGGCCGACCGGGTGGTGCTGCGTGATCGGCGCCTGGTGCATATGCAGGAGGTCCACCGTGCGGCGGTAGGCGACAACCTGCGCGTGGGCCGTCTCGGCGGGCTGATGGGCAATGCGCAGCTGGTGCGCCTGGAAGCCGGTGAAGCCGAGCTGCAAGTCAGCTTCGACCTGCCGCCCCCGACCAAACTGCCCCTGACCCTGCTGCTGGCCCTGCCGCGCCCGAAGATGCTGCGCCGGGTGCTGCAAACCGTGGCGGCGATGGGCGTGCCCAAGGTGGTGCTGGTCAACAGCTACCGGGTGGAAAAAAGCTTCTGGCAAACCCCCTTTCTGGAGCCCGCGGCGATTCGCGAGCAACTGATCCTCGGGCTAGAGCAAGCGCGGGACACCGTGCTGCCCGAGATCATCATCGAAAAGCGCTTCAAGCCGTTTGTCGAAGACCGCCTGCCGGCCATGACCGACGGCACCCTGGGCCTGATCGGCCATCCCGGCGACTACCCCGCCTGCCCGCGTGGCCTGGATGAGCCGGTGACCCTGGCGATTGGCCCGGAAGGCGGCTGGATCCCCTATGAAGTGGACCTGCTGACCAAGGCCGGGTTACAGCCGGTACAGCTTGGCGCTCGCATCCTGCGGGTCGAAACCGCCGTGACCGCCCTGCTCGCCCGCCTGTTCTAACCCTGCCCCCTATGGCAAGCACTCTTGTTGTGGCGAGCGGGCTTGCCCGCGTTGGGCTGCGTAGCAGCCCCAAAACCTGCAACGCCTTACGCCTGACACACCGCGCAAGCCTAAATGGGACCGCTTCGCGGTCCAACGCGGGCAAGCCCGCTCGCCACAAACAGCCCACTCGCCACAACCAGCGCTCTGGCCATAAAGGCTGTATTTCCTACAGATTCTTCTCTGACAGCCGATAGCTCCTGAATAAGTTCAAGCCTTGTTCCAGGGGAGTTCGCAGCATGTATCGTTGGTTAGCCGAAAAGCTGGGGAATGTCAGCGTCAAAACCAAACTGGCCGTCGGTTTTGGTCTGGTATTGATCCTGACATTGTTGATCACGTTTACCGGCTGGAGCGGCCTGAGCGGGGTGATCAGCCGCGGTGACAAATTGGGCTATATCTCCAGCGTCAATGAGCTGACCAAGGACCTGCGCCTCGCTCGCCTGGACTATGAAATGCGCCGTGGCGAACAAGGCCCAACGGCGGTCAATGACCTGATCGGCAAACTGGAAGGCGCCCTGAAAACCGCGGACACCCTGATTGATCAGCCTGCCGACAATGTGCTGGTAGATGAGCAACTGGCCGCCCTCGATCAATACAAGCGTGCCTTTGACGCAATGGTCCAGGCTGGCGCCAACCGTGAAAACGCCCGCAGCAAGCTGGGCGATACCGCCGACAACGCGGTGCTCAAAATCGGTCAGATCGAAAAAGCCCTGCTGCAAGGCGACAGCGTGACCCAATTCAACAGCGTGGTCGACTTGAGCAAGCTGATCCAGCAAGCGCGCTTCCAAGTGCGCGGCTACACCTACAGCGGCAAGGTTGAAGCAGAACAACCCGCCCTGGACGCCATCGATAACGCACTGAAGAAAATCACCGCCCTCAATGGCGAACTGCCGGAGCAATACGCGGCCAACCTGCAACAGGCCAGCGTCTCGCTGCAAGCCTACCGTGCAGCCGTCAGCCAATACCGCGACTCTCAGGTGGCGAGTGTCGTCGCCATGAAAACCATGGCCGAGCAAGGCGACATCATGCTCGACCGCAGTAAAAAACTGACCCTGTCCCAAACCGTCGTGCGCGATACCGACGCCGCACAGGCCAAGAACCTGTTGCTGCTGGCAACCGTGCTCGCCTTGATCTTCGGGCTGGTAGCGGCGTGGGCCATTACACGCCAGATCATCATCCCGCTGGAGCAGACGCTCAAAGTGGCCGAGCGCGTAGCCTCGGGCGACCTGAGCCATAACCTGACCTCCACGCGCCAGGACGAACTGGGCCAGTTGCAACGCGCCATGCAAAGCATGAGCGTCGGCCTGCGCGAACTCATCGGCGGGATCAGCGACGGCGTCACCCAGATCGCCAGCGCCGCCGAGCAACTGTCGGCCGTGACCGAGCAAACCAGCGCCGGGGTCAACAGCCAGAAGGTCGAGACCGACCAGGTGGCCACCGCCATGAATGAAATGGCCGCCACCGTGCAGGAAGTGGCACGCAACGCCGAAGAAGCCTCCGAAGCTGCCGTGGCCGCCGACCAGCAGGCCCGTGAAGGCGACAAAGTGGTGGGTGAAGCCATCGCCCAGATCGAGCGCCTGGCGACCGAGGTGGGTAACTCCACGGCGGCGATGGGCGACCTGAAGCGCGAAAGCGACAAAATCGGCAGCGTGCTCGACGTGATCAAGTCCGTGGCCCAGCAAACCAACCTGCTGGCGCTCAACGCCGCCATCGAAGCGGCGCGTGCCGGTGAAGCCGGGCGCGGTTTCGCGGTAGTGGCCGATGAAGTGCGCAGCCTGGCCCAGCGCACCCAGAAGTCCACCGAAGAGATTGAAGAGCTGATTGTCGGCCTGCAAAACGGCACCCAGCAGGTGGCCAGCATCATGGACAACAGCCGTAGCCTCACCGACAGCAGCGTCGAACTGACCCGCCGCGCCGGCAGCGCCCTGGGCAGCATCACCCGCACGGTCTCGACCATCCAGGCGATGAACTCGCAGATCGCCACCGCCGCCGAGCAGCAAAGCGCCGTGGCCGAAGAGATCAACCGCAGCGTGCTGAACGTGCGCGATATCTCGGAACAGACGGCTGCGGCCAGTGAAGAGACTGCGGCGTCGAGCACCGAACTGGCGCGCCTGGGCACCCATCTGCAATCACTGGTCGGCCGCTTCCGGGTCTGACGCCTCCCCTGCGCGGCGGCCTGCCCTGGGTCGCCGCCTGCAACCTCTGAAATTTCCTACGCGTTTTTCAGGCCCGACCCACCGTCAAGAGCACTAGCTTTCAAGCCAGCGCTATTCACTTGCCGGAGGTTAACCATGCTTCGCCGAATCACTGATCTGCTGGGCGACACCAGTGTCACCCTCAAACTGGCCCTGGGATTTTCCGTGGTACTGGCCCTGAGCCTTGTGATTGCCGTAACCGGTTGGCAGGCCCTGGCCGCGTCCCTTTACCGCTCGCAAACGCTGACGCTGCTCGCACAACTGGCGGTGGCCGGTGAAGAAATGCGCGCCGACCGCATCGTCTACCGCACCCTGGATGACGCAAACAGCCTGAATAAATTGAGCGTGAGCATGGGCAAAATCGACGGCGCCCTCACGGAGCTGTCCGACCGCCTGAAAGCGTCGCAAGCCATCGCATTCCTGCAGGAAATGACCCGTCTTAGCGCGACGTTCAAAACCACGCTCAAGGACGTGCCCACGCAGGTTGAAAAACGCGAGAGTGCCCGCGAGCAATTGAAACAGAGCTCCACGCGAACCGGAGATGTGCTGGCCCAGTTGGCCAGTGACCTGCCCAATCAAGAGGATGAAAAAGCCCTGGATGCCATCGAAAACCTGCGCCAGGCCATCGAACAGGCCGAGGACCGCGCCCAGAGCCCCGCCTGGGCCGCCAGCTCGCTGGAGGCCTATGCCCAGGCCGTCAGCGACGCCGAGCGCAACCTCGAACTCACCGAGGCCGCCGTGGCGAAGCTGCCGGTCGACAGCGCCGCGCTGAAAAACACCCTGCTCGGCATCCGCACCCAACTGACACGCCTCAAGGAAACCCAGCTCAGCACCGAAAACACTCAGAACCAGTTGGAACAGCAGCTCGATCAGTTGCTCGGCCAGAGTGACCTGTTGAGCCAGGACCAGACCCAGCGCCGCGACCTTGAAGCCGAACAAGCCCGCACCCAAACCCTGGGCATCACGGGCGCCGCCTTGCTCTTCGGCGCGCTGGCGGCCTGGGTGATTGCCGGACAAATCGTAAAACCATTGCGCAAGGCGTTATCAGCCGCCAACCGCATTGCCGAAGGCGACCTCAGCCACGACGCACAGACCCGGCGCAAGGACGAACTGGGCCAGTTGCAAAGCAGCATGACCCGGATGACGCAGAACCTGCGGGAACTGATCGGCAATATCAGCAACAACGCCCGGCAGATCGCCAGCGCTGCCGAGGAGCTTTCCACGGTTACCCAGCAAACTCGCAGCGGGGTGAATAACCAGCGTGAGGAGACCGAGCAGGTGGCAACGGCCATGAACCAGATGCTGGCCACCGCCCAGGAGGTGGCGCGTCACGCCGAACAGGCCTCGGTTGCAGCGGGCGAGGCCAATCAACAGACTGAACGGGGCGATCAAGTGGTGACGGATGCCGTGGCGCAAATCGAGCACCTGGCCCATGAAATGGCGCGCTCAAGCCAAGCCATGCTGGGGCTGCAACGCGAAAGCCAGAAGATCGGCAGCGTGCTGGATGTGATCAAGTCGGTGTCGCAGCAGACCAACCTGCTGGCGCTCAACGCCGCGATCGAAGCCGCCCGCGCCGGAGAGGCCGGCCGTGGGTTTGCGGTGGTCGCCGACGAGGTTCGCAGCCTGGCCCAACGGACCCAGCAGTCCGCCGAGGAAATCGAAGAGCTCATTGGCGGCCTGCACAGCGGCACGCAACAGGTGGCGGACATCATGGACCACAGCCGCACCCTGACCGACAACAGCGTCAACCTGGCGCGCAATGCCGGGGACGCCCTGACGGAGATCGCCCGCACCGTGGCCGTGATCCAGGAAATGAACCCGCAGATTGCCGCAGCGGCCGAAGAGCAAAGCGCGGTTGCCGAAGAGATCAATCGCAGCGTCTTGAAAGTCCGCGATGTTTCGGAGCAAACCGCCGCCGCCAGTGAACAGACGGCGACGGCGAGCCTCGAATTGGCGCGCCTCGGCATGGAATTGCAGGCGTGCGTGGGGAGGTTCAAGGTATGACCTCCCGCTGTTGCGGGGCTACAGCACTTGGCGCAGGAACGCCTGGGCCCGTGGGTCTTTCGGCGCATCGAAGAACTCGGCCGGGGCCGCGTCTTCCAGCAACTTGCCGTGATCGAAGAACAGCACGCGATCCGCCACTTCACGGGCAAAGCCCATTTCGTGGGTCACGCAGACCATGGTCATGCCTTCCAGGGCCAGGGTCTTCATCACGTCCAGCACTTCGCCGACCATTTCCGGGTCGAGGGCCGAGGTGGGCTCGTCGAACAGCATCACCTTGGGCTCCATCGCCAGCGCTCGGGCAATTGCCACGCGCTGTTGCTGGCCGCCGGAGAGCCGCGACGGGAACTCATTGGCTTTCTGCGCGATGCCGACTTTTTCCAGCAGCGCCATGGCCTTGGCCTCGCGCTCTGGTTTGCTGCGCTTGCGCACGACTTTTTGCGCCAGGCACAGGTTTTCCAGCACGGTCATGTGCGGGAACAGGTTGAAGTGCTGGAACACCATGCCGACTTCGCGACGATAGGCGTTCACGTCGGTTTTCGGGTCGGCCAGTTGCAGGCCATCGATGCTCACCGAGCCCGAATCGAACGCTTCCAGGCCATTGAGGCAGCGCAGGAAGGTCGACTTGCCCGAGCCGGACGGCCCGATCACCACCAGCACTTCACCCTTGGCCACCTGGGTGGTGACGTTATCCACCGCCCGCACCACATGGCCACGGGTGTCGAAGACTTTTACCAGATCGCGGACTTCAATCACTTTGCGCGAGCCTCCGCTCAAGCCGGCTGGCCATTTTCGACAGCGGCAGGTTGATCAGCAGGTACAGGCCTGCCACGCAGAACAGAATTTCAAACGGCGAAAACGAGGT
Organism: Pseudomonas poae; assembly: GCA_028869255.1. Classification (NCBI taxonomy): domain Bacteria; kingdom Pseudomonadati; phylum Pseudomonadota; class Gammaproteobacteria; order Pseudomonadales; family Pseudomonadaceae; genus Pseudomonas; species Pseudomonas poae. Next base: position 5,415,064 of record CP110972.1, read on the forward strand.
GGTGATCACTTCGCGGCCGCTTTTGAGCAGTTCGGTAATCGCAATCACCGAGACCAGGGATGTGTCCTTAACCAAGCTGATAAATTGCCCCGCCAACGGCGGCAGCACGCGCTTGAACGCCTGCGGCAGCACCACATGGCGCATCGACTGGCCGGCACTCAGGCCCAGGGAGCGCGCAGCTTCGTTCTGGCCACGGGTGATCGACTGCACGCCGGCGCGCACGATTTCCGCCACATAAGCACCGGTGAACAGCGACAGCGCGGCGATCCCGGCAAACTCCCGGGACAGGTTGAGTACCGTGCCGATAAAGAAATAGAAAATGAAGATTTGCACCAATAGCGGCGTACCGCGCACCAGTTCGACGTAGATCGTCGACAGATCGCGCAAGGTCGGGTTAGTCGACAGCCGACACAGGCCGGTCGCCAAACCAATCGCCAAGCCCAGGATGCCGGACACCACCGACAGCCACAACGTGGTCCACAAGCCCCACATCAACGGCCCCAACGCCCATTGCCGGGTCACGCCCACCACGTCGCCTTCGGCCACGTCGTCGCCGCGTGCCACTTGCAGGCTGTTGTCGGCCACCGTGAGCGTTTGCAGGGTGCCGGCGTCATTGCGCAGGGTGACTTCAGCCACATCGCCGTTGCGCACCAGCTCGACGACGGTGGAGATGTCGGCGGCACGCTGGGACGTCTCGGCCTGATAGGCGAAGTACTGCGGCACACGGTTCCAGCGCCACTCGTAGGACATCAGCGAGGTGGCGTAGTACAAGGCGCCGGCCAGGCCGACCAGCACGACCACGGTCAGCAGGTGCCAGGGCCATTGGGCTTTTTTCTGTTTCATTACTCAACATCCAAAAGGTCGGGAGCGCACTCGCTGTTGTGGCGAGCGGGCTTGCCCGCGTTGGACTGCGTAGCAGTCCCATTTTTGGGGTCGCTTCGCGACCCAACGCGGGCAAGCCCGCTCGCCACAAAAAGCGCCTACCAATACGGCCTTATTCCATGTCCTTGAGCCACTCGGAGCTCTTGAACCACTTGTCATGGATGCGATCGTAGGTGCCGTCGTTGCGGATCTGGTGCAGGAAGTTATTGATGAAGTTGATGCTGTCGTAGTCACCCTTTTTCAGGCCGAATGCCAGAGGCTCGAAGGTGAAGGGTTCTTCCAGGAACACCAGCTTGCCGTTGCCGACTTTCTTCTCGGCCACCACGTTGTACGGCGCGTCATACACAAAGGCATCGGCCTTGCCGTTGACTACGTCCAGCACACCTTCCTGCTCGTTGTCGTAGCCGTGGTATTTGGCCTTGGAGATCAGCTTCTTGGCGACCATCTCACCGGTGGTGCCGAGCTTGGAGGTCAGGCGGTATTTCTCGTCGTTCAGGTCTTTATAGGACTTGATGGTGCCTTCCAGGTCCTTGCGAATCAGCAGGGTCTGACCGACCACGATGAAGGGTTCGCTGAAGTTCAGGCGCAGGTTGCGCTCCTGGGTCAGGGTCATGCCGCTGCCGATCATGTCGAACTTGCCGGTCAGGAACGCCGGGATAATCCCGTCATAGCCGGTGGACACCAGCTCCAGCTTGACGCCCATGGACTTGGCCATCGCCTTGAGGATGTCGACTTCGAAGCCGATGATTTCACCGCGCTTGTCGGTCATTTCGAACGGCATGTAGGTCGGGTCCATGCCCACTTTCAGCGTGCCGCGCTTGACCGCATCATCGATGGCACCGGCCTGCGCCGCATTCGCGGCAACCAGTGCGGTGACGCCTAGCAGCAGCATCGAAAGATACTTTTTCATCATCAAGTCCCCTGAACGATTCTTGTGAGGTGGGCGCGCAAAAGGGCTGCACCATTTCGGGGTGCGATCCTACCCCACTCGTTGCCCGTCACAAAGGTTTCACGGGTAATTGTTATCGCGTATATCGCAAAGGCCCCACAACGGTGCAGCCGAGCGCATGGGATAGACCTATCGTCGGCAATTGCTTGATGTGTAAGAAGTTATGACGGTCAGTCGATCTCTGCGGTCCACGCGGTGTCCTTGAACCACTTGTCGTGCAGGCGATCGTAGGTCCCGTCCTGCGCCACTTGATTGAGGAAATGGTTGATCCAGTTGAGGCTGTCGTAGTCGCCTTTCTTCAGGCCAAACGCCAGCGGCTCAAAGGTGAAGGGCTGTTCCAGTGCCAGCAAGCTGCTGTTCTCTGGCCGGGTCATCGCGATCAGGTTGTAGGGCGCGTCATGGATAAACGCATCGGCCTTGCCCTCTACCACCCGGCGTATGCCTTCTTCCGAGGTGGCAAAACTGTAGAGCTGGGCCGCCGTCAGGAAGCGTTGTGCTGCGGTCTCGCCGGTCGTGCCCTCGGTAGCCGCGATGCGGTAGCCGGCCTCGTCGAGGTCTTCGATACTGGACACCTTGCCGGCCAGGCTCGGATGCAGCAGCACGGTCTGGCCCACGACGATAAAGGAGTCGCTGAAATTCAGCTTGAGGTTGCGCTCCTGGGTCACCGTCATGCCGCTGCCGATCAGATCGAATTTCTTTGCCATCAACCCCGGCAGCAGCTCGGTATAGGGCACCGCCACCAGTTCAAGCTCGACGCCCAGGGCGCGGCTCATGGCCTGCAGCAAATCGATCTCGAAGCCGACGATGCGCCCCTGCTTGTCTTTCATTTCGAAGGGGACATAGGTCGGTGTGGTGCCGACCTTCAGCACGCCGCGCCGCACGGCGTCGTCAATGGCCCCGGCCTGCACCAGGCCGAGTTGAATGAATGCCAGGGCGCCGGTCAGCAGCGCCAAACAATACCGTTTGTTCATAAATACCCCTGTGGCCACGTCAAATTCGGGGCGATGCTAACTCAGCCACGGGCACGGCAATACGCCTTGAACCAGGGTCTTTTGTTTCGAAATAACAAGGGGTTAGCGCGATAAAGAAGAGGCAGGAAACGCTGTAGGACCAGCGCTTCGAACGCCCCCGAAGTGAACCTTCGGGGGCGTCTGAATCAGGCCGGTTGGGCCTGGGACGACAGCGGTTGCAGCGGCAGCAACGGCGCGTGTGGGTCGGACTTGATCGAATCCCGCCACGCCGCCAGCCACTCAGGATGCCCTTCGCTCCAGACCTGTTCGTGCAGACGGGCCAGGGCTACTGGATCACTGAGCAACGCCAGGCGATCGGCGTTGTTGAGGCCGGCAGGGCCGACTTTCAACGCATGGCGCACACGTTCGATACGCAGCCATTCAATCGGCTCTGCCTCACGGTGCCGCGAGGTCGCCAGGGCGCAGGCCAGGGCGTTCTGCTGCGGGTCGACCACCGAACGCACAAACCCGTCGTTGAGCGCGTGCCAACGGTTTTCGTGAGTGTACTTCTCGGTCGACAGCAACGCCTGCGGCGGGTTGTATTCCTCAGGTATCAGGAACAGGCTCTCGTCGCGGGATTTGAGGCCCAGGTTCACGCGACTGGAAATCACCGACACCGGAATCGACAACATCAGCGAACCGACGATCGGCACCAGCCACCACAGGAAGCTTGGGTTCAACCACACCACCAACGCCGCCCAGAAGAAGCCCAGCAGGGTTTGCGTGCCGTGGCGCTTGATCGCCTCGCTCCATGGCGTGGAGTCGTCGTCACGCTGCGGCGAGTTCCAGGTCGCGGCCCAGCCGAGGAATGCGGCGAGCACGAAGCGGGTGTGGAAAATCATCCGCACCGGCGCCAGCAGCATGGAGAACAGCATCTCCAGCAGCATCGACAAGGTCACTTTGAACTTGCCGCCGAACTCTTTCGCGCCCTTGGCCCAGATCAGGATGATGCTCAGCAACTTGGGCAGGAACAGCAGCACGATGGTGGTGGAGAACAGCGCCACCGCCTTGTCCGGATGCCATTGCGGCCACAGCGGGTACAGCTGGCGTGGCGCCATGAAGTACTGCGGCTCCATCAAGGTGTTCACCGCCAGCAGGGCCGTCGACAACACCAGGAAGAAGAACCACAACGGCGCCGACAGGTAGGACATCACGCCGGTCAGGAACACCGCACGGTGCACCGGGTGCATGCCTTTGACCAGGAACAGGCGGAAGTTCATCAGGTTACCGTGGCACCAGCGACGGTCACGCTTGAGTTCATCCAGCAGGTTCGGCGGCAGTTCTTCGTAACTGCCCGGCAGGTCGTAGGCAATCCACACGCCCCAGCCGGCACGGCGCATCAGCGCGGCTTCAACGAAGTCGTGGGAGAGGATCGCACCGGCAAATGCACCTTTACCCGGCAACGGCGCCAGGGCGCAGTGCTCGATAAATGGCTTCATGCGGATAATCGCGTTGTGACCCCAATAGTGGGATTCACCCAACTGCCAGAAGTGCAGGCCGGCCGTAAACAGCGGGCCATACACACGGGTAGCGAACTGCTGCATGCGCGCATACAGGGTGTCCATGCCCGACGCACGCGGCGCGGTCTGGATAATCCCGGCATCCGGCGTGGCTTCCATCAGGCGTACCAGGCTGGTCAGGCATTCGCCGCTCATCACGCTGTCGGCGTCGAGCACCACCATGTACTTGTATTCACCGCCCCAACGACGGCAGAAGTCGTCGAGGTTGCCGCTTTTACGCTTAACGCGACGACGGCGGCGGCGATAGAAGATCTTGCCGAAACCACCGGCTTCGCGGCACACATCCAGCCAGGCTTGCTGCTCGGCGATGCAGATGTCGGCATCGTTACTGTCGCTGAGGACGAAGAAATCGAAGCGGTCCAGGTCGCCCGTGGCGGCCACCGACTCGAACGTCGCACGCAAGCCGGCGAATACGCGCGGTACGTCTTCGTTGCAGATCGGCATTACCAGCGCGGTGCGGGCATCCTTTGGGATCGGCTCGTCACCGGCACTTTTACCGGAGATCCGGTATTTATCGTGGCCGGTGAGCAGCTCGAGGAAGCCCATCAACGCGGTCCAGAAACCGGCCGAAACCCAGCAGAACAAGATCCCGAACATGATCAGGATGCTGGTTTGCAGGGCGTAAGGCAGTACCTGGGTAGCGGTTTGCAGCAGGGTCTGGTTGCGGATTTCGTCGAAGTCGACCAGCGACCAGCCCTGGTACGGCATGATGCCTTTCATGTACCAGCCGGCGACGATGGTCTGGCCGAGCATCAGCACCAGCAGGATATAACGGCGGATCGAACCGACGGTGCGCCAGCGCGCAGCCGGCAACACACGCTCGTCTTTCGGCGGCTTCGGCGGGTTGGTGCGACCGGTCAACCGGCGCCAGCCGCGCACCAGGATATTGGTGCGCCATGGCTCCGGCACAACCTTGGTGCGACGAATCGGCGGCGTGGCCTTCAGGCACACGCGACCGCTGGCGTCGAGCCCCAGCATTTCGGCGTCCTGCAGTTCTTCAGCCGTGTTGAGGGTCAACCGGCGGCCAACCGACGCTTGTGCGGCGTCAACCGGCGCGTCGAACGTGGAGGACGACAGGCGTTGGTGCAGCTCGCTGAAGGACGAGCAGCCCGCCAGTTCGGCGCGCTGCTCAGCGGTCATCGGGAGGTGCGCCAGATACTCGGACAGAGTCTCGGGCGTGGCTTGAGAATTACTCATCGGCAGGCAACTGATAGCTCCAGGTTTCGGTCAGGACTTGCTCGGTCTTGATCGGCTCCGGTGTGGCTGGGGCAGCTTCTGGCTGCTTGGCTTCCTTGTCTTTGGCGTCTTTCTTGGCCTGTTTCTCGTGCTGTTTGGCCAGGACCTTGTCGGCCTTGAGCACCTGGGTCGACACTTTCTCCGGCTCAGGCTGCACGATGTCTTGCACCAGCGCTGCACGCATTTCGGTCGGCTTGCCAGCGTCCTTGATCTTCAAGCGCAGGGTCAGGCGCCAGCCTTTGGTGTGCTCGTTGTAACGCACGCTGTTTTCAACCACTTCAGCGTTGTCACCGACGCTCACCTGGCTGCGCACCGGCGCGTCCGGCAGCAGTTTTTTCAGCGACGGGCCTTCGAAGTCCACCAGGTAGGCCACGCTGCCATCCGGCTGACGGATCAGGTTGGATTGCTTCACATCCCCCGTGGAACGCAGGGTCTGCTTGACCCAGGCGCTTTCCGGCGAATGGAACGCAGCGTCGTCCAGGGTCCAGTGCAGGCGGTAGGAAACATCCAGCGGTTTGCCGACTTCCGGCAGTTCGGCCGGGCTCCAGAAAGCCACGATGTTGTCGTTGGTTTCATCGGCGGTCGGGATCTCTACCAGGTCGACGGAACCCTTGCCCCAGTCGCCTTCAGGCTCGATCCAGGCGCTTGGGCGCTTGTCGTAGTTGTCGTCCAGGTCTTCGTAGTGGCTGAAGTTGCGACCCCGTTGCAGCAGACCGAAACCACGCGGGTTTTCTACGGTGAAGTTGCTGACCGACAGGTGTTTAGGGTTGTTCAGCGGGCGCCAGATCCACTCGCCATTGCCGGCATGGATCGACAGGCCGCTGGAATCGTGCAGCTCACGACGGTAGTTGAGCACCTTGGACGGCTGGTTCGCGCCGAACAGGAACATCGAAGTCAACGGGGCAACCCCCAGTTTGCTGACCTTGTCGCGCAGGAACATCTGCGATTTCACATCGACCACGGTGTCGGTGCCCGGACGCAGGATCAGGCGATAGGCGCCGGTGGCACGTGGCGAATCCAGCAGAGCGAAGATCACCAGGTGCTTGTCACCCGGCTTCGGACGCTCGATCCAGAACTCGGTGAAACGCGGGAATTCTTCACCGGACGGCAGCGCGGTATCGATCGCCATGCCACGGGCGGACAGGCCATACACCTGATCCTTGCCCACGACGCGGAAATAGCTGGCGCCGAGCATGGTCATGATTTCGTCTTGCTTGTCGCCCTTGTTGATCGGGTAAAGCACACGGAAGCCGGCATAACCCAGCTGTTCAGTAGCCTTGGGATCAACCTTGACGTCGCCGAAATCGAAACGCGCCGCGTCGTATTTGATTTCCTGGACGCTGTCGGCAGTGACTTCGTTGATTTTCACCGGTGTATCGAAGTGCATACCCTGGTGATAGAAGGACAGCTTGAACGGGGTGTTCTGATCAGCCCACTCGGCTTTGTCGCTGCGGAAACGAATCTTTTGGTAATCAGCGAATTTCATTTCGCGAAATTCGTTCGGCAGATTGCTGCGCGGAGCTTCGTATTTCTGCCCGGCCAGCTCTTTTGCCTTGGCCGACACATCATCCAGACTGAATGCCCACAGTTGACCCGCGCCGAACAGGCAAAACAGGGCAGAGCCCGTCACCAGTGCGTTTCGTAACCGTTTGGCAGACAATTTTGGTGCATTACAGGGACTAACAATCACGAGCAACCCTCGCCGAAAACAGATCAAAAAACCAACGGCCAGCTATCTATATGCCAGGTTGGCGAGCATTGTTCCGACTGCATTGGATCAGAATGATTCCCCAATCGCCGTCGGACAAGTCTCTACCTAAGTCAAAAATGGACCAATCAACGCTGATCCCCGTAGCGCGCGATTATCTAGTAGCCCGCGATACAACGCATCAGGGACAACGAAGTATTTGTAGCGAAACCCTGCGTTTTTAGGCATTAAAGTCGTTTTTAATACATTCATGTCTGTAAGAGGAAGGTCACAGGGCCATCATTGACCAGATGCACCTGCATATCGGCGCCAAAACGCCCCGACGCCACCTTGCCATGCAATTGTTGCGCTTGTAACAGCAAGTGATCAAATAGCGCCGCTCCCAGCGCCGGAGGGGCCGCCGAGGTGAAGCTTGGCCGCAACCCGCTTTTGGTGTCCGCCGCCAGAGTGAATTGCGACACCAGCAGCAAACCACCGCCGACATCCTTCAACGACAGGTTCATCTTGCCCTCGTCGTCACTGAACACCCGGTAGTTAAGCAGTTTGTGCAGAAGTTTGTCGGCACTCTGGGGCGTATCCGACGGTTCGACGGCCACCAGCACCAGCAAACCCTGGTCGATGGCCCCCACGATTTCGCCCGCGACCTCGACCCGGGCGCCACGCACCCGTTGCAACAGACCCTTCATGCTTCTTCTGGCGGCAGGTCAAGCAGGCGCCGTGCCATCTCACCGGTGGCGCGCACCAGCGCGTCGGTAATCCCGGGCTCGGACGCCGCATGGCCCGCCTCGCGAATCACCTGCAACTCACTGTTGGGCCATGCCTGATGCAGCTCCCAGGCGTTGTCCAGCGGGCAGATCATATCGTAGCGGCCATGGATGATGACGCCAGGCAGATGGGCGATCTTGTGCATGTCGCGGATCAGCTGGTTAGGCTCCAGGAAGGAGTTGTTGGTGAAGTAGTGGCATTCGATACGCGCAATCGACAGTGCCCGTTGCGGCTCGGAAAACCGCTCCACATGCTGCGGGCTCGGGCACAGGCCCAGCATGCGGCCTTCCCAGCCGGACCAGGCTTTGGCCGCGTGCATCTGGGCGATCTGGTCGTTGCCGGTGAGGCGCTTGTGGTAGGCGGCGACCAGGTCGTGGCGCTCATCCGCCGGGATCGGGGCCAGGTAGTCCTGCCAGTAATCCGGGAACATGCGGCTCGCACCTTCCTGGTAGAACCAGTGAATATCCTGCGAACGGGCGAGGAAAATGCCGCGCAGGATCAGCCCATGCACGCGCTCGGGGTGGCTTTGCGCGTAGGCCAGGGACAGGGTGGAGCCCCAGGAGCCGCCGAACAACACCCATTTTTCAATGCCCAGGTGTTCGCGGATGCGCTCAAGGTCGGCGACCAGGTCCCAGGTGGTGTTGTTTTCAAGGCTGGCACGCGGGGTGGAACGGCCGCAACCACGCTGGTCGAAGGTGACGATGCGGTACAGGTTCGGATCAAAGTAGCAGCGGCTCTGGGCATCGCAACCGGAGCCGGGGCCACCATGGATGAATACGACAGGCAAGCCTTCGGGGGAGCCGCTTTCATCGACGTACAGGGTGTGGGTGTCATCGACGGCCAGATCGTGCCGGGCGTAGGGTTTGATCTGCGGGTACCAAGTCTGCATTGCGCGCTCCGTAGGGGGTCGGGTTCATCCCTGGGGGGACGTCTTTTATTTTGCCGTCTGGCACTATAAACCCGAATTGTGCAATGAGCATGTCCTTGAGCACTTAGACCTGTGTCAGCCGTTCGCTCCTTAGGTAGCCCAGCAGATAGCTGTACAGCTGATCCACCTCCGGCGCCTGGCCGCGCGCGCGTAAACAGCCGTGGACCAGGCCTTTGCCGGGATACAGCACGGTCGGCACCCCGGCCGCTTGCAGGCGTTCGGCGTAGAGCATGCCGTCATCGCGCAGCGGGTCGAACTGGGCCACGGCAATCAGGGCCTTGGGCAAACCGCTGAAATCCTCGGCCAGCAGCGGCAGGGCGTAGGCTGATGGCTCGCGTGTGCCACGCAGGTACAGCGCCAGGTAGCAGTCGGTGTCGGCCGTGCTGAGCAGGGGCGCATCCCTGCAATCGCGGCGCGACGGTAAGTCGGCCGGGCCGCCCAGGCCGGGGTAGATCAACACTTGGGCCTGGGGCAGCGGTTGCCCCTCATCGCGCAGCCCCAGGCACAAAGCCGCCGCGAGATTGCCGCCCGCACTGTCGCCGATCACCACCCGGCGTTGCAGGTTGATGGGGTGCGGCCCCTTCCCCGCCTGGATCGCCTGCCACACGGCGCGGCAATCCTGGTATGCCGCCGGGAACGGGTGTTCCGGTGCCAGGCGGTAGTCAATGGCGATCACCAGCAGTTGCAGCGCGCTTGCCAGTTCGAAGCAGATGAAGTCGTGGGAGTCCAGCCCACCGACCACCCAGCCGCCGCCGTGCATATAAAGGAGGCAGGGCCAGCCGTCGGGTGGAGTGGGCCAGGTCGGCAGATAACTGCGCACGCGAACGCCGCCCAGGATGAGGTCCTCGACCAGCAAGTCCTCTGGTGGCGGTGGGGTGAATGCCTGGCACATTCGGTCGTAGTTCTGGCGTAGCCCCGCCAGCGACGAATCATCGCTGGTGAAGGATTCGGTCTTGGCGACAAAGGCTGCGAGCTGCAAAGAGAGCGGATACATGTGCAAATATCCCTGACAATGAAGATCCCAATGTGGGAGCTGGCTTGCCTGCGATAGCGGTCAGTCAGACAACTTATCTGGCGACTGACACACCGTATTCGCGGGCAAGCCCGCTCCCACATTTGGTCGGTGTAAGTGCTCAGGGTTTCAGGCTTGCCTGTACCGCCGCCAAGCCATCACCCCCCTCAAACGCCTTCACCCCGGCCAGCCAGCGCTGCAAGTCCTCGGGATGATCACGCAGCCACTGCCTGGCCACGTCCTGGGGCGACTGGCGCTCCATGATCGGCACCATCAACTGGCTTTCCTGGGCGGCGGTAAACGTCAGGTTGGCAAGCAGGCGATTGGCGTTGGGGCAGCGCTCGGCAAAATCCGGCGCGGTGACGGTGGAAACAGTCGCCCGGCCTTCATCGGGGCCGAATACGTCTTCGCTGCCGGTGAGGTAGGCCATTTTCATATTGATATTCATCGGGTGCGGGGTCCAACCCACGAACACCACGAACTCCTTGCGGTTCACGGCACGCTGCACCGCCGCCAGCATGCCCGCCTCACCGGAGGCCACCAGCTTGAAGCCGCCCAGGCCGAAATGGTGGGTGTCGATCATTTTCTGGATATCGGTATTCGCGCCGCTGCCGGGCTCGATGCCATAGATCTTGCCGCCGAGCTTGTCCTTGAAACGGGCGATGTCGGCAAAGGTTTTCAACCCGGCATCGGCCACGTACTGCGGCACGGCCAGGGTGGCCTGGGCGTCGGCGAGGCTGGGGGTGTCGAAGACTTTGACCTGCTTGGCGGCCAGGAACGGCGCGATGTTGTTGTCCATCGCCGGTTTCCAGTAGCCGAGGAAGATATCCAGGCGCTTGTCGCGGATGCCGGCAAAGATGATCTGTTGCACCGCGCTGGTCTGTTTGCTGTCGTAGCCCAGGCCGTTGAGCAGCACATCGGCCATGCCGGACGTGGCGATCACATCGGTCCAGCTGACCACGCCCATGCGCACGGTTTTGCAGGAGGCCGGCTCGGCGGCCATGGCGTGCGCACTGAGCAGTGCAGCGCCGGTGAGGGTCAACAGGTAACGGTTGAACAGTCTTTTCATGAAAGAGGTCTCACTCGGCAGCTTTATTGTGGGGAGTGGCGTCTGACGCGCCGTACCCACAACCTTACCCAGCGGGATCTCGGTTAACACGAACTGTGGCGACCGGCAGTTGCACTGGGGCGACCGAGAGGCCGCCTTCGCGAGCAAGCCCGCTCCCACACTTGACCGAGTTCAATCATGAGAATGCGGTCAAAATGTGGGAGCGGGCTTGCTCGCGAAAGCTATTGCAGCAACACCGAAAATTACCGGTAGCGCTGCTGCCCCCAGGCCAGCAACCCTTCCAGCAATTGCTTTAATACCACCCGCGTCGGTTCAGCCAGGTCCGGCCGATAACGAAACGGCTCAAACTCTTCCATATACGCGCTCTGGCACAACTCCAGCTGCACCGCGTGAATATCCTGCCCCGGGTCGCCATAGTGCCGGGTGATATGCCCGCCCTTGAAGCGCCCGTTCAGCACGTGGGTGTACTGCGGATGGGCGGCGCAGATCGCTTCAAGCTGGCCGGCCAGCTCAGGATCACAGGACGCGCCATTGAAGGTGCCGAGGTTGAAGTCCGGCAGCTTGCCGTCGAACAGGTGCGGGATCACCGAGCGAATCGAGTGCGCATCGAACAGCAGCGCATAGCCGAACTCGGCCTTGAGCCGCGCCAGCTCTTCTTGCAGGGTGCGGTGATACGGGCCCCAGACCTTTTGCAGGTAGCTGGCACGTTCCGTCTCGCTCGGCTCCAGCCCCTCGCGGAACAACGGCACGCCGTCAAACAGCGTGGCCGGGTACAGCCCGGTGGTCGCGCCGGCGTACAGCGGCTTGTCGTCGGACGGCCGGTTGAGGTCGATGACAAACCGCGAATACTCGGCCGCCAGGGTGCTGGCGCCCAGCGCTTCGGCAAAGTCATACAGCGCAGGTATGTGCCAGTCGGTGTCCGGCAGGCTTTGCGCCTCGGGGATCAACCCGGCTTCGACCGCAGGCGTGAGGCGCAGGCCGGCATGAGGCATGCTGATCAGCAGCGGCACGCGACCTTGTTTGAAGTTCAGAACCTTATCCACAAAAAATGCTCCTCAAACAGTGACGTCGACGCCATGGCGCACGACGCGTTTATCCAGCTCGCCGCCCAGCCAATAAGCCAGGTCAGCGGGGCGATCAATCTGCCAGGCGACAAAATCCGCAACCTTGCCGACTTCCAGCGAACCATGGGTGTTGCCCATGCCCAGCGCGGTGGCCGCATGTTGCGTGGCGCCGGCCAGGGCTTCTTCCGGGGTCATGCGGAACAGGGTGCAGGCCATGTTCAGCATCAGGCGCACCGACAACGCCGGCGAGGTGCCTGGGTTGAGGTCGCTGGCGATGGCGATCTTCACACCGTGCTTGCGCAGGGCGTCCATCGGCGGCAACTGGGTCTCACGCAGGAAGTAGAACGCGCCCGGCAACAGTACGGCGACAGTGCCCGAGGCGGCCATGGCGATGGCGTCTGCTTCGGTCATGAATTCCAGATGGTCCGCCGAGAGTGCGTGATAGCGTGCCGCCAGGCTGGAGCCATGCAAGGAGGAAAGCTGCTCGGCGTGCAGCTTCACCGGCAGGCCCAGTTGCTGGGCGACCTTGAACACGCGCTCCACCTGTTCCGGGGAAAACGCCAGGTATTCGCAGAAGGCGTCCACCGCATCCACCAGCCCTTCCGCCGCCAGGGCCGGGAGCATCTCGTTGCAGATGTGATCGATATAGTCGTCGGCGCGGTCCTTGTACTCCGGCGGCAACGCGTGGGCCGCCAGGCACGTGGCGCGCACGCTGACCGGCAGCGCGTCGCCGAGGCGACGAATCACCCGCAGCAATTTGCGCTCGCTGGCCAGGTCCAGGCCGTAGCCGGACTTGATCTCTACCGTGGTCACACCGTCACGCAGCAAACTGCGCAGGCGCTTGTGAGCGCTGGCGAACAATTCATCCTCAGTGGCGGCGCGGGTGGCGCGCACGGTGCTGGCAATACCGCCGCCCTTGGCCGCGATTTCGGCGTAGCTAACGCCCTCAAGGCGCTGCTCGAACTCGCCGCTGCGATTGCCGCCGAACACCGTGTGGGTATGGCAGTCGATCAGCCCGGGGGTCACCCACGCGCCTTGCAGGTCATGCACCTGGGCGTAATCCGCCGGCGGCACTTGGCTGCGCGGGCCGACCCACTCAATGAGCGAGCCTGCAGTGACCAGGGCGGCATCCTCGATGATCGAGTATTTGCCCTGGGCCATGGTTGCGACGTGGCAGTGTTGCCAAAGCGTTTTCATCAACGCCTCCCTAAATTAACGATGAGACAAAGCCGGGTCGTAGTCGACCTTGGCCGCTTGCCCCGCTGCGGGCTTGACCCACAGCAGGTAAGCCACCACCAGCAACACGATCCACACGGCGCCGACCAGCAAGGCCGCCTGGGTGTCCGGGAAGTAACCCAGCACGCCAAATACAAACAGCATGAACGCAATGGCCGCCGCTGGCGCATAGGGCCAGAACGGCACCGGGAATTTCAGTTCGGCCACCTGTGCCTTGCTCATCGAGCGGCGCATGGCGACCTGGGTAAACAGGATCATCAGCCACACCCACACGGTGGCGAAGGTGGCAATCGAGGCGATCAGCAGGAACACGTTTTCCGGGATCAGGTAGTTGAGCACCACGCCGCCCAACAGCGCTGCGCCCATCACCACCACAGTCATCCACGGCACGCCGTGCCTGGACAACTGCGCAAAGCCCTTGGGCGCCTGCCCTTGCTGAGCTAGGCCGTACATCATGCGGCCGGCGCCGAAGATGTCGCTGTTGATCGCCGAGACGGCTGCCGAGATCACCACGATGTTGAGGATGGTCGCTGCCGAGTCAATGCCCAGGTTGCTGAAGATCTGCACGAACGGGCTGCCCTGGCTGCCGATCTGCGGCCACGGGTAAATGGCCATCAAGACAAACAGGGTCAGCACGTAGAACAACAGGATGCGCAGCGGCACCGCATTGATCGCTTTGGGAATCACGCGCTGCGGGTCTTTGGCTTCACCGGCGGTGATGCCGATGATTTCGATGCCGCCGAAGGCGAACATCACCACTGCAAACGAGGCGATCAGGCCGCCGATGCCATTGGGCATGAAGCCGCCGTGGGCCCACAGGTTGCTCAGGCCGCTGGCTTGAGTGTCGCCGGCCGAATGAATGCCGAACAGCATGATGCCGAAGCCGCCGAGGATCATCGCCACGATGGCGCCGACCTTGAGCAGCGACAGCCAGAATTCCATCTCGCCAAACACTTTGACGTTGCACAGGTTCAGGCCGCCGATCAAAAACACGATACCGAGCACCCACACCCACCGCGCCACGTCGGGAAACCAGAAACCCATGTAGATGCCGAAGGCGGTGACGTCGGCGAGGCAGACGATGATCATTTCAAAGGCGTAGGTCCAGCCGAGGATAAACCCGGCCATGGGGCCCAGGTAGGTGCTGGCGTATTGGCCGAAGGAGCCGGCCACAGGGTTGTGCACGGCCATTTCGCCGAGGGCGCGCATCACCATGAATACGGCGGCGCCGCCGATCAGGTAAGCCAGCAGCACGGCAGGCCCGGCCATCTGGATAGCCGAGGCGGAGCCATAGAACAGCCCGGTGCCGATCGCGGAACCGAGTGCCATGAAGCGAATATGTCGGGCGCTGAGCCCGCGTTTCAAACCTTTTTCTTGCTGGTGCATTTCTCGTCCTTAATTATTTTTATCCTGAGAAAATCCAAATCTGGCGAAAATCAATGTGGGAGCTGGCTTGCCTGCGATGACGGACGTCCAGACAGCTCATCTGGAGCTGACACACCGCTATCGCAGGCAAGCCAGCTCCCACAATGGTTCGGAGTCGCTCTTACAGGCTCGGCAGCAACTTGGCCGGCACCAGCTCGTTCAGGCAGCGGCTGGCGAGCAGCTCTGTGGCGGCGATGATGTCCGGGGCGAAGAAGCGGTCCTTGTCATAGAAGCCCACTTTGGCGCGCAGGATGCCACGGGCGGTTTCCAGCTTTGGCGAGGTTTTCAAACCTTCGCGCAGGTCCAGGCCCTGGCACGCTGCCAGCCATTCCACGGCGAGGATGCCACGGGTGTTCTCAGCCATTTCCCACAGGCGCTTGCCGGCAGCCGGGGCCATGGACACGTGGTCTTCCTGGTTGGCCGAGGTCGGCAAACTGTCGACGCTGTGCGGATGAGCCAGCGCCTTGTTCTCGCTGGCGAGTGCCGCAGCCGTCACCTGGGCGATCATGAAGCCGGAGTTGACCCCACTATTGCCCACCAGGAACGGCGGCAGTTGCGACATGTGCTTGTCCATCATCAGCGAGATACGACGCTCGCTCAGAGAGCCGATCTCAGCGATGGCCAACGCCATGTTGTCGGCGGCCATGGCCACTGGTTCGGCGTGGAAGTTACCGCCGGAAATCACATCACCCTCAGCGGCAAACACCAGCGGGTTATCCGACACGGCGTTGGCTTCCACCACCAGCACTTCGGCGGCCTGGCGGAACTGGGTCAGGCAGGCGCCCATGACTTGCGGCTGGCAACGCAGGGAGTACGGGTCTTGCACCTTGTCGCAGTTCTGGTGCGACTGCGAGACCTGGCTGCTGTCGCCCAGCAGGTCGCGATAAGCTGCAGCCGAATCGATCTGCCCACGTTGGCCACGAGCGGCGTGAATCCGCGCATCGAACGGCGAGCGCGAGCCCAGCACGGCTTCTACAGTGAGGCCGCCACAGGCCAGGGCGCCGGCGAACAGGTCTTCGCCTTCGAACAAGCCACGCAGCGCATAGGCGGTGGACACCTGAGTACCGTTGAGCAGCGCCAGGCCTTCTTTGGCGGCGAGGGTCAGCGGCGTCAGGCCGGCGACTTTCAGCGCTTCAGTCGCTTCCAGCCATTCACCTTTGTAGCGCGCCTTGCCTTCGCCCAGCAGCACCAGGGACATGTGCGCCAATGGCGCCAAGTCGCCGGAGGCACCGACCGAACCTTTGAGCGGAATGTGCGGGTACACCTCGGCGTTGATCAGCGCGATCAGCGCGTCGATCACCTGGCGACGGATCCCGGAGAACCCACGGCTCAGGCTGTTGACCTTGAGCACCATGACCAGCCGCACCAGCGCGTCGCTGATCGGCTCACCGACGCCGGCGGCGTGGGACAGCACCAGGGAACGCTGGAGGTTTTCCAGGTCTTCGCTGGCGATGCGGGTCGAGGCCAGCAGGCCGAAACCGGTGTTGATGCCATAGGCGGTGCGATTCTCGGCGAGAATCTGCTCCACGCAGGCCACACTGGCTTCGATCTGGGCCGAGGCGCTTTCATCCAGACTGAGGGTTACCGGCTGCTGGTAGATGGCCCGCAGTTGGGCAAGGCTCAGTTGGCCTGGAATCAGATTTAGCGCAGTCACATTCATGCTCCTTTGAATTATTCTTTTGAATATAAGTGGTCAGTGCAAATGGGGTAATACGCGGTGCAGCAAAGTCGTATCTTTGAGCAGCGCGGCGGTCGTTGCGATATCCGGCGCCAGCCAGCGGTCCTGCTCGTACGGGGAGATCTGTTCACGCAACAGCCGCCAGGCGCTGCCGGTGCCCGCGCCGAAACGCTGGTCCTTGAGAAACTCGAACGCCTGGGCCGCCAGCAGGTACTCGATGGCGAGAATCTGCGTGACGTTGGCCAACAGCTGATGCAGCTTGAGCGCGGCATTGGTGCCCATGCTCAAGTGGTCTTCCTGCAGGCCCGAGGTGACGAAATTGTCGAGCACCGCCGGTTGCGCCAACTGGCGGTTTTGCCCGCACAGCGAGGCGGCGACGTACTGCACGATCATCATCCCGGAGTTGACCCCGGGGTTGCTCACCAAAAATGCCGGCAAGCCGCTGACATGCGGGTTGATCAGGCGGTCCAGGCGGCGTTCGGCCACCGAGCCGATTTCGGCCATGGCGATGGCCAGCATGTCGGCGGCCAGGGCCACAGACTGCCCATGCGGGTTGGCCTGGGACACCACGCGGTAGTTGTCCGGGGTGCCGAGGACCAGCGGGTTGTCGGTGGCGCTGTTGAGTTCGGTCTCGACCTGGAGAGTGGCGTGTTCCACCTGGTCACGCGCCGCACCATGGATCTGCGGGATCGAACGGATGCTCAAGGCGTCCTGGGTGCGAATGCCTTTGCTGCTGGCGATCACCTCACTGCCATCGAGCAGCGCACGCAGGTTGATGCCGACGTGCTGCATGCCCGGGTGGCGCTTGAGGGCGATGATTTCTTCATCGAAGGCGTCGATCTGCCCACGCTGGGCCTCAAAACTCATGGCGCCGATCACGTCGGCCCATTGCAGCAGGTGGTGAGCATCGGCCAGGGCCAGGCAGCTCAGGCCGGTCATGCACGGCGTGCCATTGACCAGGCACAGGCCGTCCTTGGCGCCGAGCACCACCGGCTGCAAACCTTCGGCAGCCAAGGCCTGCTGCGCCGAAACGATCTGGCCGCGATAGCTCACATTGCCAACACCCAACAACGCAACGCCGACATGCGCCATATGGGTCAAATAGCCCACCGAGCCCTGGGACGGCACTTGCGGCGTGATGCCGTGGTTGAGCAGCGCCAGCAGCGAGTGCACCACCTGCGGATGCAGGCCGGACTTGCCGTGGCTGTAATTGATGACCGCCGCGCAGATGATCGCGCGGGTCTGTTCGTCGCTCAGCACCGGGCCGACGCCGCACGCGTGGCTCAGCAGGGTGTTGCGCGACAGTTGGCTGAGTTGCTCACCCGCCAGCGACACATTGCACAGCGCGCCCAGGCCGGTATTCACGCCATAAGCGCGTTCACCGCTGGTGACAATGCGCTGCACGATGGCCTGGGCATTGTCGATGCGCGCCCAGGCCTGGCCCGAGAGTTCGAGTAGCGCACCATGGCGGGCGACGGCGACTACGTCCTGCCAGCGCGATGGCGTATCGGCGATGGTGATTTTTGTTGCCTGGGACATCTTCATACCTTCTTTAATTCTTGTGCAGCTTTGCCGGCCTCTTCGCGAGCAAGCCCGCTCCCACAGGGGGAATGCGTTCCAAATGTGGGAGCGGGCTTGCTCGCGAAGAGGCCAGACGGCTCACCACACAACCCGGCTCAGACCACCGCCGCCCGCCGCTGGACAAACCGATCCACATACTCATCCGCCGGCGAATGCAGGATCTCTCGCGGGGTGCCAACCTGGATCAGCTTGCCGTCCTTGAGGATCGCGATGCGGTTGCCGATGCGCACGGCCTCGTCGAGGTCGTGGGTAATAAATACGATGGTTTTGTGCAGGGTCTTTTGCAGCTCCAGCAACTGGTCCTGCATCTCGGCGCGGATCAGCGGGTCGAGGGCGCTGAAGGCTTCGTCCATCAGGATGATGTCGGTGTCGGCCGCCAAGGCGCGGGCCAGGCCGACGCGCTGGCGCATGCCGCCGGAGAGCTGGTGCGGGTATTTGTTTTCGTAGCCCTTGAGGCCCACGGTTTCGATCCAGTGCAGGGCGCGTTCGGCGCACACTTGCTTGGTTTCGCCACGCACCTTGAGGCCGTAGGCGACGTTGTCGAGCACGCTCTTGTGGGGCAGCAGGCCGAAGCTCTGGAACACCATGCTGATCTTGTGCCGACGGAATTGGCGCAGGGCTTCCATGTCCAGTTGCAGGATATCTTCACCGTCCACCAGGATCGCGCCGCTGGTAGGGTCGATCAGGCGGTTGAAGTGGCGCACCAACGTGGATTTGCCGGAACCCGACAGGCCCATGATCACAAAGATCTCGCCGGTGCCGATGCTCAGCGACAGGTCATTTACGCCGACCACGCAACCGGTCTCGGCCAGCACCTGATCCTTGGTCTTGCCCTGGCCGACCATGGCCAGTGCATCCTTGGAACGGGCGCCGAAGATTTTAAAGACGTTTTTAACTTCGATTTTGCTGACGGTAGTCATTTGCTCGCCTCATGCCGTGGACGACCATAGGCCTGGGTAATGCGGTCGATGACCACTGCGAGAATCACGATCGCCAGCCCGGCTTCAAGGCCACGGCCGACGTTGAGGGTCTGGATGCCAACGAGCACGTCTTCACCCAAGCCACGGGCGCCGATCATCGAGGCGATCACGACCATCGACAGCGCCATCATGGTGGTCTGGTTGATACCGGCCATGATGCTCGGCAACGCCAACGGCAGTTGCACGCCGAACAGTTGCTGCCAGCGGTTGGCACCGAAGGCATTGATGGCTTCCATGACTTCGCCGTCGACCTGGCGAATGCCCAGATCGGTCAGGCGAATCAGCGGCGGGGCGGCGTAGATCACCGTGGCGAAAATCGCCGGGACCTTGCCCAGGCCGAACAGCATCAGCACCGGGATCAGGTACACGAAGCTGGGCATGGTTTGCATGATGTCGAGCAACGGCATCAGCACCGAACGCAGGCGATTGCTACGCGCCGACAGGATGCCCAGCGGAATGCCGATCAGCACCGAGATCACCGTGGCGACCATCATCAGCGCCAGGGTCTGCATCAGCTTGTCCCACAGGCCGACCGCCCCCACCAGGAACAGCAAGCCGACGATCACCGCCGTGGTCAGCACCTTGCGGGTCGCATGCCAGGCGACGCCGCCGACGATGGCCAGCATCAGCCACCAGGGCGCCGCACGCAGCAAGCCCTCCAGGTTGACGATGGCCCATAGCAGGGTGTCGGAGATGTGCCGGAACACATCGCCGTAGTTGGTGACCAGCGAATCCACCCAACCATTGACCCAGTCGGCGATGGAAAACGTAAAACTCTCAGGAAACATATCGTGCTCTCGATCCAGTGGGTTGTGGCCGGGCGTCCGGTTGCCTGTTGGGGCAACCGGAAACGCTCAACCTACAAGGCCGCGTCGATTTTCTTGGCTGCGTCGTCGCTCACCCATGCGTGCCAGACTTCAGGATGTTCCTTGAGGAATATTTTCGCCAGTTTTGGCGACTCAATTCGCTCTTTGGCCATGCGGCCGAGGTTCTGGTTGAGCAGGTCAATCGGCAGGTTGACCTTTTCCAGCACGGCAACCAGTTCGGGCGCTTGCTCGTGGAAGGTCTTGGACAGGCCGACCTTGATGCTCACGCTTTTATCCACGCCGGGCTTTTCTTCCAGCTTCACCAGGTCGACTTGGCCCATCAGCGGCGTCGGCGACCAGTAGTAGAACAGGATCGGCTCGCCACGCTTGTAGCTCGACAGTACCGCCGCATCCAGCGCCGGGCCGGTGCCAGGGCGGAAGTTGGTGTAGGTGCTTTCCAGGTCGTAGCTTTTGAGCATCTCACTGTTATCCAGCTCGCAGGTCCAGCCAGCCGGGCAGTTGTAGAAACGGCCTTTGGACGGCTCTTCCTAGTCCTTGAAGACCGAGGCGTACTTGGCCAGGTCAGCGATGTTTTTCAGGCCCGGCGCCTTGGGCTCCAGCTTGCGCTTGGCGTCGCCTTCGATCACGTAGCGCGGCACGTACCAGCCTTCGATAGCACCCACGACCGGCGCGCCGACGCCGACGACTTTTCCGGCCTTCTCGGCTTTGTTCCAGACTTCGCTGCGGCCGACCCACTCTTCGGCAAACACTTGAATGTCATTGCTGCTCAGGGCGTTTTCCATGGTGATGGAGTTGCCCGGCAGGCTGTCGGTTTTACAGTCGTAGCCTTTTTCCAGCACGGTTTGCAGGATGTCGGTGAGCAACATGCCGCTTTCCCAGTTCAGGCCGGCGAACTTCACCGGTTTGCCGGATTCGCACCAGCCGGCCGCTTGCGCGCCAGCGGAGGCCAGTAAACCTGTGCAGAGCAACGTGGCCAGCAGGGTCTTATGCATTTTCATTGTTGTGACGCTCCCAATCTTGAAATGGATTACGGCAGTCAGTAGGCGTCCTGCCCTGTCCACGTCCCATCAGGCTTGTGCAGCCAGCCCGTTTGCTCTTGGTATAGCGCCCTGCTCTACCGGCAGGATCAGTTGATCAGGTACCGCGCCGTGCCATTTTTTTGCACATACGTAATACAGCGCTGCCGGTAGCACCAGGCCGATGATCCAGGAAATATCCACATCACCCAGCGCGGCCACCAGCGGGCCTGTATAGAACTTGGTGGAGATGAACGGCAATTGCACCAGCACACCGAACACATAGACGCTGATACCAAGCAGGTTCCAACGACCGTAGCGACCGCTCGGATCAGCCAGCGCCGGCACGTCATAACGCTCGCGGGTGATGCAGTAGTAATCCACCAGGTTGATCGCGCTCCAGGGCGTAAAGAACGCCAGCAGGAACAGGATGAAAGACTTGAACGCACCGAGGAACGAGTGCTGACCGAGCAACGCGATCAGGGTTGCCGTACCGACAATCACCAGCACAAACACCAGACGCTGCAAGCGCGTGACCTCCAGGCGACCACGGAAGCCGCTGATGATGGTCGCGATGCACATAAAGCTGCCGTAGGAGTTCAGCGTGGAGATGGTGACCTTGCCGAACGCAATGCTGAAATACAGCAGTGCAGCGGTGGCACCAGTGCCGCTCAAACCCACGATGTAGGCCACTTCGTGACCGGCGAATTGCCCGTTGGACATGGCCGCGGCAAACACCCCGAGGACCATCGCCACCTGCGCGCCAATCACCGAACCCGCACCGGCGGCGAAAAAGGTTTTCACCGACGACGTAGCGCTTGGCAGGTAACGCGAGTAGTCCGCCACATAAGGGCCGAAGGCGATCTGCCAGGAGGCCGCGAGCGACACCGCCAGCAGAAAACTGCTCCAGCTGAAGTGGCGGATTTGCAGCAGCGCACCGACGTCGGTCTGGCTGATCAGGCGACTGAACAGGTAGACAAAAGCAACCACCCCAATGACGCTGGCGACACGGCCGATGAAGTGGATCACCCGGTAACCCAGCACCGTCACCAGCACGATGACACTGGCAAAGATCAGGATGCCGACGCTGTCGCTGACACCAAACAACTGGCCTAGCGCCTGCCCGGAAAGCACGGTGCCGGTGGCGGTGAACCCGAGGTACATCAAACACACCAGCACAATCGGAATCGCCGCGCCGTAAACGCCAAACTGCACGCGGCTGGAGATCATCTGCGGCAGGCCCAGCTTGGGCCCCTGCGCCGCGTGCAGCGCCATGACGCCGCCGCCGATCAGTTGGCCGACCAACAGGCCGATCAACGACCAGAACACATCACCGCCCAGCACCACGGCCAAAGCCCCAGTGACAATCGCGGTGATTTGCAGGTTGGCACCCATCCACAGGGTGAACTGGCTAAACAGACGACCGTGTCTTTCCGCTTCCGGGATGTAGTCGATCGAACGCCTTTCGATCAACGGGGTGGTGTCATTTGCAGCCATGTGTGTTCAACCTCTGATGGATTGTTTTGTGCGCAGCTTTGCTCTTCTGTGGGAGCTGGCTTGCCTGCGATGCGAGCGACTCGGCCCCGCAGTAGAACCGAGGTGACGACATCGCAGGCAAGCCAGCTCCCACACAAACCTGACCAGCCCTTACTTGATCATCGGCAGGTTCAAACCCTGCTCTTTGGCGCAATCAATTGCGATCTGGTAACCGGCATCCGCATGGCGCATCACCCCGGTGGCCGGGTCGTTGTGCAGTACACGGGCAATCCGCTCGGCTGCTTCGTCAGTGCCGTCGCAGACGATCACCATGCCGGAGTGCTGCGAGAAGCCCATGCCCACGCCGCCGCCGTGGTGCAGCGAAACCCAGGTCGCGCCGCTGGCGGTGTTGAGCAAGGCGTTGAGCAGTGGCCAGTCGGACACGGCGTCGGAGCCGTCCTGCATGGCTTCGGTTTCGCGGTTGGGGCTGGCGACCGAGCCGGAGTCGAGGTGGTCACGGCCGATCACGACTGGCGCCGACAGCTCGCCGCTGCGCACCATTTCGTTGAACGCCAGGCCGAGCTTGGCGCGCTGGCCCAGGCCGACCCAGCAGATACGCGCCGGCAGGCCCTGGAAGCTGATGCGCTCGCGGGCCATGTCCAGCCAGTTGTGCAGGTGGGCGTCGTCCGGGATCAGCTCTTTGACTTTGGCGTCGGTCTTGTAGATGTCTTGCGGGTCACCCGACAGCGCAGCCCAGCGGAACGGGCCGATGCCACGGCAGAACAGTGGGCGGATATAGGCCGGTACGAAGCCTGGGAAGTCGAATGCGTTTTCCACGCCTTCTTCTTGCGCCATCTGGCGGATGTTGTTGCCGTAATCGAAGGTCGGAATGCCTTGTTTCTGGAACTCGAGCATGGCTTTGACGTGTACGGCCATCGACTGCTTGGCGGCCTTGATCACGGCAGCCGGTTCGGTCTTGGCGCGGGCGCGGTATTCGTCCCAGGTCCAGCCGGCCGGCAGGTAGCCGTTGAGGGGGTCATGGGCGCTGGTCTGGTCAGTGACCATGTCCGGGCGCACGCCGCGCTTGACCAGCTCCGGCAGGATTTCCGCAGCGTTGCCCAGCAAGGCGATGGAGATGGCCTTGCCTTCCTGGGTGTATTTGGCGATGCGCGCCAGGGCGTCGTCGAGGTCGCTGGCTTGCTCGTCGACATAACGGCTGTTCAGGCGGAAGTCGATGCTGACCTGCTGGCACTCGATGTTCAGCGAGCACGCGCCGGCCAGGGTTGCAGCCAGCGGCTGGGCACCGCCCATGCCGCCGAGACCGGCGGTGAGGACCCAGCGGCCTTTGAGGTTTGAATCGTAGTGCTGGCGCCCGGCTTCGACGAAGGTTTCGTAGGTGCCCTGCACGATGCCCTGGCTGCCGATGTAGATCCAGCTGCCGGCGGTCATCTGGCCGTACATGGCCAGGCCCTTGGCATCCAGTTCGTTGAAGTGCTCCCAGCTGGCCCAGTGCGGCACCAGGTTGGAGTTGGCGATCAGCACACGCGGGGCGTTGCTGTGGGTCTTGAACACGCCGACCGGTTTGCCGGATTGCACCAGCAGGGTTTCGTCGTCATTCAGGTTAGTGAGGCTCTCGACGATCTGGTCGTAGCACTCCCAGTTGCGCGCCGCACGGCCGATACCGCCGTACACCACCAGTTCTTTGGGGTTCTCGGCCACTTGCGGGTCGAGGTTGTTCATCAACATGCGCAGCGGCGCTTCAGTCAGCCAGCTTTTGGCGGTGAGCGTGTTACCACGAGCGGCACGGATTTCAACGTCACGGTATTTAGTAGGCTTGGCTTTCGAAAAATCGGTCACAACCAGAACTCCTCAGCGATCGATGCGCGAACATTGATGGTGCGAAGGAGAGTCTTACGCACACATCTTTACTTGTACATACAAGCATATGCAATCAAGCGGCCAACTTTCTGCGAGGGGTGTCGAGATATTTTTGGAATGCGTGCGCGAGCCTTGAAAAATAAGGGCTCGGGGCTTGATGAAATTTCTCAGGAGGGGGTTTTACAGCGAGGGAGGCTTGTCACGACGGCGTGGTTTTGCGCCACGCTGGGGCATTCGGTAACAAATTGGTGCGCGGGTTACGACACACAAATAACTGTGGGAGCTGGCTTGCCTGCGATGGCGGCGTGTCAGTCACATCGCTATCGCAGGCAAGCCAGCTCCCACAGGTTTTAAGCGCGTGCGGTCAGTTCGATAATGCAGCAGCGGCCGCTGACCGAGATATCCAGCAAGCCAGTGTTACCGTCCACTTGCAGGCAGTCGTGATGGCCCAGCACCTGGTCCAGCACTGTTACCTCATCGGCCACGCTGAACACCAGCACCGTCTGCGCGGTACTGAAAAAGCGCTGCACGCCATCCACCCACTGCAAGCGCGCATGGTAACGCTGGGGCGAATAGATCAGGTTGAAATCGCGGATCGGCCCGGTGATCAAACGGCACGACACCTGGCTGTCGCCCTTGAACGCGAAAGGCTGCAGCGGTAACAACCCGCGCTGCTCTTCGCCATCCACGGTCAGCACCATGCCCGCGCCCTTGATGACCGTGATCACGCGCTGATAACCGGCGAAGGTCGAAAACCCGCCCGATTCACCGATATCGGCAATCGACAGGCGCCAGCCAAAGCCATCCAGGCCGGTGCCTGCATCACGGGTGATTTCTTCGGTACTGCCGCCGCCGTTTTTCCACGGCATACGGATGTAATCGGCGGCGCGCCAGACTTTCACTGCACTCATTTACTGAAACGTCCTTCCAGGCTATGACGGGAACCGGGGTGGATCAAACGTGCGGCAGTCACCGGCTGGCGACCGGACCAGGTACGCCGGCGAATCAACAGGCACGGCTCGCTCGGCTCGATCTGCAACAACTTGCACTCGGCGGCATCGGCGAGAATCGCCTCTACCACGTGCTCGCCTTCGGTCAGCGGTGCGACCTGGTTCAAGTAGGCGTACGGCGTTTGCTGGGTAAAGTCCTGCTGCAGGTATTCCGGCGCGACCAGGGCGTTGACGAACCGGTCTTCGATTTGCACGGGGATATCGTTTTCGAAGTGCACGATCAGCGAATGGAACACCCGCCCGCCTTCGCGCATTTCCAGGGCGACGGCACGCTCGGAACCGGCAGCCTCTTCGCCCAGGTGAATCACCTGGCAGGTATGCCGATGACCGCGCGAGGCGATCTCATCGGCAATATTGTGTACTTCAAACAGCGCCGACTGGCTCTTGGGCTCGGCGACAAACGTGCCGACGCCTTGCATGCGCACCAGCAGACCTTCGGCAGTCAGCTCGCGCAGGGCGCGGTTGATGGTCATGCGGCTGAAGCCCAGTTGGCTGACCAGCTCGCTCTCGGACGGTACGCGGTAATGCGGCGGCCAGTTGCCGTTGAGGATCTGCTGGCTGATCATCTGTTTGACGCGGGCATACAAGGGCGCCGGACTTTCGTCCATGTGGGCAGCCAGCGAAGACTTGGCAGGCGGAGTCGGCACAGGGAATCCTTGCAGGGGGAAAAGATGCATAGATTGCCGGAGTTTACCGAGCAGGCAAACGTCTGTATATGTATATACAAATAAACACACGACCGGGGTGCCATGATCATGTCCGCTTTCTTCGCCGAACGCGCACTGCTGCCTAATGGATGGGCCAACGATGTACGCTTTGAAGTCAGCGCCGATGGCCTGCTGACCCACGTTGAGCCGAATGCCGTCGCAGACGCTGCCGAACGGCTGAGAGGCCCGGTTTTGGCGGGCATGCCGAACCTGCATTCCCACGCGTTCCAGCGTGCAATGGCGGGTTTGGCGGAAGTGGCCGGCAACCCGAATGACAGTTTCTGGACTTGGCGCGACCTGATGTACCGCATGGTCGGCAAGATCAACCCGGAGCAACTGCAGGTCATCGCACGCCAGCTGTATATCGAGATGCTCAAGGCCGGTTACACCTCGGTGGCCGAATTTCACTACGTGCACCACGACGTCAGCGGCCAGCCGTATGCGGACCGTACGGAGCTGTCGCGGCAGATCAGCCAGGCCGCCGCCAGCAGCGGGATCGGCCTGACGTTGGTGCCGGTGCTCTATACCCACTCAGGCTTTGGTGGACAAGCGCCCAACGACGGGCAGCGACGGTTTATCAACAGCACTGAAAACTATCTGGACCTGCAAGCGCGCCTCAACCCCATCCTGGCCGCGCAACCCGCGCAGCAACTGGGCCTGTGCTTTCACTCGTTGCGCGCCGTCACACCGCAACAGATCAGCGAAGTGCTGGCCGCCAGTGACCAGACCTGCCCGGTGCATATCCACATCGCCGAACAGCAAAAAGAGGTCGACGATTGCCTGGCCTGGAGCGGCAAACGCCCGCTGCAATGGCTGTATGACAATGTTGAAGTCGATGCGCGCTGGTGCCTGGTGCACGCCACTCACGCGGACGCTGACGAGGTGACGCGCATGGCCAGGAGCCGAGCGATTGCAGGCTTGTGCCTGACTACTGAGGCCAACCTGGGTGACGGGATTTTCCCGGCGGTGGATTTCCTCGCCCAGGGTGGGCGCATGGGCATCGGCTCCGACAGCCATGTCTCACTGAGCGTGGTGGAAGAGCTGCGCTGGCTTGAATACGGCCAGCGCCTGCGCGACCAACGGCGTAATCGCCTGTATCGCACTGATCAGCCGATGGTCGGGCGCACGCTGTTTGATGCAGCATTGGACGGCGGCGCCCAGGCTTTGGGCCAGCCCATTGGTCGACTGGAAGTGGGCAAGCGGGCGGATTGGATAGTGCTGGACGGTAACGACCCGTACCTGGCGACGGCGACCGAAGACGGCATTCTCAACCGCTGGCTGTTCGCCGGTGGAGATCGGCAAGTGCGCGATGTGCTGGTGAACGGGAAGTGGGTGGTGCGCGATGGGCATCATGCCGGCGAGGAAGACAGCAGCCAGGCATTCACACAGGTTTTGAGGGATCTACTCGGCTAACCCGCAACCCATAACCACTGTGGGAGCGGGCTTGCTCGCGAATGTGGTGTATCAGTCAATACATCTGTCGACTGTCACTCTGCATTCGCGAGCAAGCCCGCTCCCACATTTGGATTGGCGCCGATCCAGAATTATTGCGAGGTCTTCGCCATCTGCTTGTCCGACGTACGCCAGATCAACCGCGTGGTGTCATACCCCTGCTGCCGCGCCCTGCTCAGCAGGTCTTCGCGGGTGTCGGCGCTGACCGTCGGCGTACGCGACAAAATCCACATATAGCGTCGGCTTGGGCTGCCGACCAGGGCGGTCTTGTAATCGTCGCTGACGTACAGCACCCAGTAATCGCCCTTGGCGACGCCCGGCAACAGCGCGGTAAACCAGTTATTGAATTCCACCCAGAGCTTGTCGGTCTTGCCGGGCACTTGCGGCGTGGCCGTGCCCTTGGCTTCTTCCCACTTCCACTCAGTCGTCAGGCAACGGTTGAACACCGACATATCGCCATCAGGCAACAGGGTATAACGGGCTTCGGACTGCGCGCAGTTGCGCTGGAAGTACATCGGCAAGCGGGCCAACTCATACCAGGTGCCCTGGTAACGCTTGAGGTTGACGTTGCTCGCCGTCTTGGGTTGCAGATCATCGCCAGAATGACTGGCGCAGCCCGCCAAAAACAGGCTGGCACAAAGGCACAAAACAAAACGCATCATTCTTCTTCTCCCGCAGGCTCTCGCCCCGGTTTACTTCAGGCCTTGCCCGGAAAACATCAGAACTTTGTCACCGGCATATTGAACGCTGATAAAGCTGTTTTTATCGCCCCAGGTGCAGCTGGACATACCCAGTGCGCCGGAACAATCGGTTGGCGTACCCAGCAGCGACTCCACCTCGGCCTTGGCCATGCCGGCCGACAACTTTGCATAGTTTTCTTGATTGACCTTGCTGCAAGCGGCCAACAGCACGCAAAAAGCCAGCAGGGCGAGACGGCGTAACGACATGGAAAAACTCCTGGAAGGGCCAAGCAGCTTGGGTATCTGCCAGAAGCTTAGAAGGGAAAAGAGGTGTCTGGTTCCCGACCAGCGAAAACAAAAAAGCCCCGAAAACGCTGAAACGTTTCGGGGCTTCTTTAAGGGTGAACCGGCTCACAACAACGCCGCTTACTTATCGCAGCGGGTTACTTCTTGTGATAGGCCGTTACACGCTCAACTTCTTCCTTGGAACCCAGGAATACCGCCACACGCTGGTGCAGGCCTTCGGGCTGAATGTCGAGGATGCGCTGGTGGCCGTCGGTGGCCGCGCCGCCCGCTTGCTCAACCAGGAACGACATCGGGTTGGCTTCATACATCAAACGCAGTTTGCCCGGTTTGGACGGCTCGCGGCTGTCGCGTGGGTACATGAACAGGCCGCCACGGGTAAGGATGCGGTGCACGTCGGCCACCATCGCAGCGACCCAGCGCATGTTGAAGTTCTTCTTCAACGGCCCTTCCTCGCCTGCCATCAACTCACCTACGTAGCGGGTGACCGGCTCTTCCCAGTGGCGCTGGTTGGACATGTTGATCGCAAATTCCTGGGTGGAAGCAGGGATCGAAATGTCTTCGTGGGTCAGCACGAAGCTGCCCATTTCGCGGTCCAGGGTGAAGCCTTTTACGCCGTCGCCCAGGGTCAGTACCAGCATGGTCTGTGGGCCGTAGATCGCGTAACCGGCAGCCACCTGCTCGGTGCCCGGCTGCAGGAAGGCTTTTTCGTTCAGGGCTTCGTTCTGGCTCAGGTATTCGTTCGGGCAACGCAGTACCGAGAAGATGGTGCCGACCGGTGCGTTGATGTCGATGTTGGACGAGCCGTCCAGTGGGTCGAACACCAGCAGGTAGGCGCCCTTCGGGTATTTGCCCGGGATCTGGTAGGCGTTGTCCATTTCTTCGGACGCCATGCCGGCCAGGTGGCCGCCCCATTCGTTGGCTTCCAGCAGGATCTCGTTGGACAGCACGTCGAGTTTCTTCTGCACTTCGCCCTGCACGTTCTCGGTGCCCATGCTGCCCAGGACACCGCCCAGTGCGCCTTTGGAGACGGCGTGGCTGATTTCCTTGCAAGCACGCGCCACCACTTCGATAAGGAAGCGCAGATCGGCAGGCGTGTTGTTGCTGCGGGTCTGCTCAATCAAATAGCGACTCAAGGTAACGCGGGACATGGAAGGCTCCGGAGAATGGGGGGGCTAAAAACCCGCGCAGTTTAGCGCGAGTCGGGGCGTATTTCCTCCTATCAGAGGATTTAAACCCAATAGAGTTCATGGACTTTATTTAACGTGCCACCGGCGGCTTGCGCAGCAAACTGTAGGCCATGGCGCCCAGGGCCGCCACGCCGAGCAGCAACACGGCCCAGAGCCCGAGCTTTTGCCAGCCCGGCGCCGCCTCGACAGCGGCGGCAACCGCCGGCGAGGTGACCACGACTTCGCCGGCCACCTTGGCCTGCCCCAGCGTGTTGAAGCGCTCGGCGCTGTAATCCGGAATCAGCGTCGACAGCGGCAAATTCGCCGCCTTCACCGTCGCACTCCCCAGCGCCAGGGTAAACGGCGGCTCACCGCGTGCCAGGAACACCAACTGCGTGGCGCGCACCGCAAAACGCAGGGCCGGCGCTTCAACGCCCAGGCCGCCGCCGCGCTCGTCCACCTGCAATTTGAGTTCACTGACCGCCTGGCCAGGCAACTGCAATTCATCCTGCACCACGTCCTGGCCTTTCTGGCTCAGGCGGTACAGCAAACCGTTACTCAATGGCTGCCAGGCCTGCTTGCTGTCCCTGCGCCCCGACAACGTGACGGGCGCCAGCGTGTTGGGTTGCTTCAGCTCGATGCGCAGCCGTTCGAGATTCAGCCCCGTAGGCAGCTGCCAGCTGTATTCCCCCGCGTTGAGCCGCGTGCCGGCAAGCGGCTGCGACCACACCAACGGCAGCGGCAGGCTGCTGCTGGACGCGCTCACCAGTTTGGCCGAGGTCAGCAATGGCGCCGCCTGACCTTGCCACACCAGGCGCAGGTAGCGCGCCGACTGCCCCGGCAGGCTGACGTCATGTTGCTCGACCCGTTCGTCGGCAAACGACAAACGCGCCACTTGGCCATCGCCCCAGCGCTGCCAGTGCTGCAAATCATCGCTGGCCTCGATGCTGAAACGCTGGAAGCCTTCCTGCTCGTGGCTCCAATCGAGGGTCAGTTGCTGCAGTGGGGCCTTGATCGCGCTGGCGTCGAGCACCCAGCCACGCAGAATCTGCTTGCCGGGTTTGGCTGCGGTAGCCGGTTTGATTTCCACCAGGGTGCCGGAGGTGGTGGCTTTCATCACCACGCCGGGCAGCGCTTGCTGGGTGTCGGCGGCGTACAGCGGGAACCACTTCACGTCGGTGACCATGCGGTTTTCGCTGCGCTGGGCGGGCTGGCGTGACAGCGCATAGGCTTGCGGCTCACCGGCGGCGTTGAACACGCGCACATCGCTGAG
Organism: Pseudomonas poae; assembly: GCA_028869255.1. NCBI lineage: Bacteria > Pseudomonadati > Pseudomonadota > Gammaproteobacteria > Pseudomonadales > Pseudomonadaceae > Pseudomonas > Pseudomonas poae. The sequence continues at coordinate 5,445,898 of CP110972.1, forward strand.
GTCGGCCTGGCGTGCGCCCAACTGCACCGCCAGCGGCAGCTCCAGACGATACCAGGGCCCGCTGCCACTGACGCTCAGCGGCACGTGGGTGGTGAAATCGGCAGGCGCTTCCTGGGCCCACACCGACCACGTCGTACAGATGCCCAGCACGACCACGCTCAACTTACCGATCAAGAGGATGCTCCTTCAGTTTCCACCACAGGTTCGGCACGCTTGGGCGGCAGCGGCGCAAAATAGCCCACCACCAGCAACAGCCCGCCTACCCCGATAAACGACACGATCCGCGCCAGCCCGCCACGGTTGCTCAGCTCGACAAAAAACAGCTTGGCGACCACCACGGCAATCAACGCCGCGCCGATCAACCACACTTCACGACGATGGCGCAGGTGGCCGCCGATCATCAGGCCGAGCGCGATCAGGGTCCACACGATCGACAGCCCAGCCTGCACCAGCATCGACGCCAGCAACGCATCCAACTGGAACGGCACGCCGCCCCAATGGTGTGCGGTGCGCATCACCAGCGCGGTAAAGAAGGCAAACAGCGAAATACCCGCAACCCCCTCGGCGACCAGCTCAGCACGCGGCCCGCGTTGCGGCGCCACACTGCGTGCCCACAGGTACACGCCCAGCAGCGCAAACAACAGGCCCAGGTCCAGCGGGCTAAGCAGCGGCACATAGGGCAGTGGGTTGGCCGTGCCGTCGCTGAAAATATTCGCCAGCCAGAACCAGCCGAGCATCAAGGCCGCCAATGGCAAGGCCGCCAATACTCGGTACTCCCTTGGATACGCGGCCACCGGCCATGGCCAATGGCGCGGCGCAGCAGCCAGCACAAGGTAGAGACTTGGCAGGATCGCCCAGCCCAGCCAGCGCCAGGCGTTGTATTCGGCAGACAACCTGAGCAAGCCGTAACGCAACTCCAGCGCCAGCATGCCGATCAGCATCCAGCAGCCCAGCACGTGGGCCACGCTCAGTGCCTTGGCGGGCACGACCGCCGCCAAACGTCGCAGCGAGATGAAATGCACCACGAATACCGCCGGCCACGCCAGCCAACCGTACTGCGCCGCAGGGTGGTAATAGGTATGCGCGCACACCAGCAGCACTACGCCCACCGCCGGCATCAGCATTGTGGACAGCACGCCCAGCGACCCCCACTTCAGGCGCGAAGCCAGCAGCGTCCAGATCGCCACGCTGGTCGCCGCGCAACCCAGCAGGAACGCCCCCTGCAACGCCTGCGGGATAAAGCGCAACACTTCGCCGCCCAGCGCGATCGTCCACCACGCCGCGCCCCACACCAGCAGCAGGTCGGACAAGCGTTGCAGCTTAAGCACGGCAAACATCGGCGCATGGGGTTCACGCTGCAAGCGCCAGGCACCGACCAGCGCGGCCAGGCCCAGCACCATCGGCGTCCAGAACCCACTGTGGGCCAACGGGCGCAAACCCTCGCCGGTCAACGGCCCGAGCAGCTCCGGCACGGCCACCAGGAACGAAGCGCCGCCGAGCAGTTGCAGCAACAACCCGAATACAAAACTGACGCGCTGTTGCAGGTACAGGCTCAACCAGATAACCAACAACCCACTGGCCGCCCACACGCCGCTGGCGCTTTCCCACGGCAGCACGAACAACACCGCGAGGTTGATAAGTACGAGGCCCGCCAGCAACACCACCGACAACCCGCGCAACAGCCGCACATCGCTGCGCACCAGGGTGTCGCGTGCTGCCAGCAGCATGCCGCCGATCAGGGCCAGGCCGATCAACGAGGCGGTGAGCAAACCGCTCCAGCCCGCATTGAACACCGCTACCCCGTCGCCACCTTGCAAACGCAGCAGGAACAACACACCGCCCAGCAGTTGCACGGCAAACGCGCTGAACAGGAAGGTCCGCGAGCCAATGCGCAGGCCGATAAACAGGGTCACCAGACCGGCAATCGCCCAACTGATGGCGGTGCCTTGGGTCAGCAACAGCAGCGGCGCGAGCAGGTACAAAAAGCCCAGGCCAAGGCTTGCCAACACCGGTACGCCCTTGCGCTCCCACGCAGTCGCTTGCTCCACTGGCGCCCTGCGCAATTGGTCGAAGCTGAACAACAGCGCCGCGCCCAGCAGCAACGCCCCCAGCGGCGCGCCGTCGAGCAAGCTGTGCTCGCCGATGCGCAGTTCGCTGAGGAAGGTGACTGCCGAACCCAACTGCAACAACAGGCCGAATGCCCGCGCCAGCGGCCGTTGCTGCCGCAAGCCCAGCCAGAAAATCCCCGCGCCCTCCACCGCCCACGCCGCCGCCGTCCAGCGCGCATCGAGGCCCAAGGGGATCGCCAGGCTGGCAAAAATCACCCCCAGGGCCAGGCAAGTCTCCGCCAGCAGCAAGGCGCGCCCGCCGCTCAGCAGGCGCGCCAGGCCCATGTAGATGATGCCCAGGCCCAGTGCGCTGAATGCAGCGGCAAACTCCAGGTGCTGCACCAGCGCGAACTGCAAGCCAAAGCCCACCAGCGGCGGGCCGAACAGCATGCTGCCGTCCACGTAATCGCCCTTGGCGGCAGACCAGCGCAGCAGCGCATCGCGGCCCTGGGGCGCATCGCCCATTTCTTGCAATTTACGTCGGGCGAACAGCAAGCCGATGGCCAGGTACATCAGGAAAAACAGGATCAGAAACGGCTCGGTACTCCACAGCAACTCCGGCGTATACGAACGCATGCCCCAGGCAAAGCCGATACCGAAAGTGCCGACAAAGCCGATCAAGTTGAGCAGGCGCCAGGCCTTGAACCAGGCAATGGCGAGGATGCCTGCGTTGAGCAAGGCAAAGTAGCTGAACAGCGCCACATGGTTACCGGCACCGGTTGAGGTGAGAATCGGCGCGGCAAACCCGCCGAGCGCCGCCGCGCAGGCCAGCCCCAATGCATCCTGGGTAATCGCCAGAATCGCCGAAAACACGGTAACCGCCACCAGCAGGCCCAGCGCCGCACTCGGGTCGATCAACGGGTGCAGGCGCATGGCGGCAAACACCGTGAGGTACAACACGGCGATCCCGGTGCCTTGCAGCATCAAGCCATAATTGCTGTTGCGCAGCCGCAGCCACCAGCCCAGCCCCAGCAGGCCCACGGCGGCAGCGCCAACCCCGGCGTAACGCAGTTCGATCGGCACCACCATGCCTTCGGTGGCGTAGCGCAACAGGAACGCCAGCCCGAGGAACAACAACACCACGCCGACCCGCAGCACGGTGTTGCCGCCAAACAGCCAATTGCGTGCGCCGCTGATGGCGCGCTCGATCAGGTTGGGGCCACGGGGGGTTGCGGGTTCTTCAGGCTCTGGCTTAGGCGCAGGCGCCCACACATCATCCGGCAGCGGTTGGCTGGCTTGCGCAACCACAGGGGCAGGCGCCAGATCCGCCGGCAATTCCCAAACGAGGTCGGGTGCTTTGGTGATGACAGGGGTCGGTTCAGGGAGGGGCGGTTCGACAGTGACGTTGCTCGTCGGCGCGGGCAGTGTTTCCAGATGCCGCATGCGCTCACCCAGCGCGATCAACGCCTTTTGCGTGGTTTCCAGCTGACGAGCTTGCTGGTCCGCTTGAGCCGACAGCCGCGACAGGCGAATCGCCTGGCCGATGCCCAAGCCCAGCAGCGCACCGATGCCTGCATCACTGAACGACTCATCGAGCGTCCAGCCGAGCACCAGGCCAATCAGCATGAAAATCCATTGCATGGTCGATATTCCCTAGACGAACCGAGGCCTAGTATATCGACGCGCAATCAATGTGGGAGCGGGCTTGCTCGCGAATGCGGTGTGCCAGTCGACATATTTGTTAACTGAGACTCCGCATTCGCGGGCAAGCCCGCTCCCACATGTGGATCTGCGCCGTTTAATCCAATGCTTTCCAGATCTCCGTCGCGTATTCACGGATGGTGCGGTCCGAGCTGAACCAGCCCATTCGCGCCGTATTCAGCACCGCCGAGCGCCACCACGCCTTGGAATCATGCCAATGCGCCTCGACCCGCGCCTGGGCGTCCCAGTAGGAGTCAAAGTCGGCACAGACCAGGAAGCGGTCGTAGTCGATCAGCCCGTCGATCAGCCCCACATACCGGCCCGGGTCATCCGGCGAGAACACCCCGCCCCGAATCGCTTGCAACACATCGTTGAGGCGATGGGAAGCGGCCACTTCCGGCCCGGCGTGGAACTCACCGGCGTGCTTGCGGGCTTCCACCTGCTCAGCGCTGAGGCCGAAGATAAACATATGCTCGGCGCCCACGCGCTCGTGCATCTCCACGTTGGCGCCGTCCATGGTGCCGATGGTCAGCGCGCCGTTGAGGCCGAACTTCATGTTACTGGTGCCCGAGGCTTCAAAGCCGGCGGTGGAGATCTGCTCCGACAAGTCCGCCGCCGGAATGATGCTTTCCGCCAGGCTGACGTTGTAGTTGGGCAGGAACACCACCTTGAGCAAACCGCGCACGGTCGGGTCGTTGTTGACGGTGCGGGCGATGTCGTTGGTCAGTTTGATGATCAACTTGGCCTGGTGATAACTGGCCGCTGCCTTGCCCGCGAAGATCTTCACACGCGGCACCCAGTCGGTGCCCGGCTCGGCACGAATCGCCTGGTACAGCGCCACGGTGTGCAGCAGGTTCAGCAACTGGCGCTTGTACTCATGGATGCGCTTGACCTGCACATCGAACATCGCCGCCGGGTTCACCGAAATGCCCAGACGCTCATGAATGATCTCGGCCAGCGCACGCTTGCTGTGCAGGCGCTGGTCAGCGAAGGCTTTGCGGAAGGCCTGTTTCTCGGCGAAGGTTTCCAGCTCCGTCAGGCGGGTTTCCATGGTGTCGAGAATGTCCGGGCCCAAGGCTTCCACCAGCATCTCGGTGAGTTTCGGGTTGGCCTGGTACAGCCAGCGGCGGAAGGTGATGCCGTTGGTTTTGTTGTTGATGCGCTCGGGGTACAGCTTGTGCAACTCCGAGAACACCGTGCTGCGCATCAACTGGGTGTGCAAACCGGACACGCCGTTCACGCTATGGGAGCCGAGGAACGCCAGGTTACCCATGCGCACGCGGCGGCCGTTGTCTTCTTCGATCAGCGACACGGCGCGCAGCACGTCGAAGTCGTGGATGCCCTTGGCGCGCAGCGAGTCGATGTGCTGGGCGTTGATCAGGTAGATGATCTGCATGTGCCGCGGCAGCATGCGTTCCATCAAACCTACAGGCCAGGTCTCCAACGCCTCGGGCAGCAAGGTGTGGTTGGTGTAGGAAAGGGTTTCAACCGTCACGTCCCACGCGGCTTCCCACGGGATGTCGTGCAAATCCACCAACTGGCGCATCAACTCGGCCACGGCGATGGAGGGGTGAGTGTCGTTGAGCTGGATCGCCGCGTGTTCGCCCAGGCTCAGTACCGAGCCGTGCATGTTCTTGTGGCGGCGCAGCAGGTCTTGCAGCGAGGCCGAGACGAAGAAGTACTCCTGGCGCAGCCGCAGTTCCTGCCCCGCTTCGGTGCTGTCGGCCGGGTAAAGCACTCGGGAGATGCTTTCGGCGCGGGCCACTTCGGCGACGGCGCCCAAGTGGTCACCGGCGTTGAAGCGCTCCAGATGCAAGTCTTCCACCGCCCGTGCACGCCACAGGCGCAAGGTGTTGACGCTGGCGCCACGCCAGCCGACGACCGGGGTGTCATACGCCACTGCGCGTACGGTTTCGTTGGGCGACCACACCTGGATCAGTTTGCCGGAAGAATCCGGCAGGGTTTCAACGCTGCCGCCAAAGCCGATCGGGTAAATCACCTCGGCCCGTTCGAATTCCCACGGGTTGCCGAAATCCAGCCAGCGCTCGGTCTGCTCCTGCTGCCAGCCATCGACAATCGCCTGACGGAACAGGCCGTGTTCATAACGAATGCCATAACCGTGGCCGGCAATGCCCAGGGTCGACATGCTTTCCATAAAGCACGCCGCCAGGCGGCCGAGGCCACCGTTGCCGAGCGCCGCGTCGGGCTCCAGCAGGCGGATGCGCTCCAGGTCCACGCCCAGTTCGGACAGGGCTTCGCGAGCGATCTCCAGCACGCCGAGGTTACTCAGGCTGTCGTAGAGCAAGCGGCCAATCAAAAATTCCAGGGAGAGGTAATACACCCGCTTCTGGCCTTTGCGGTAAATACGCCTCGTATGGTCCATCCAGTGGTCGACCATCTGGTCGCGAGCGGCCAGGGCAATCGCTTCGAACCAGTCATGGTCGAAGGCGTGATCCGGGTCCTTGCCCACCGCATAGGTGAGTTTGGTCAAGACAGCATCGCGGAATGCGGCTACCTCTGCTTCTCGTGCAAGCGGTTCCTGAGACATCGGTGCGACCTCGGGCGAGATTGAAGGAGTTGCTAGAGCCTAGTCGGTCTGACAGACGGTAGACGGTCTGGTTCGGCAGTTTTTTAACTCATTCACCGTATGCGGGAAATTGATGCAGGGGCCGTGCCTGCTTTCGTCACCCGCACCGTTGGAGATGAAATCTGCAAAATATTGTTCAAAAAACCACCAATCCCGGTATGATCGCGCGCCCGGATACCGCCCCACCTTGGAACCCTGATGAAGCCTCAACTGATCGCCGCCGCGGAACTCGACCGTCTCGAGACCTGGCAGAAATATTCCGCCCACATGTGCGGTGGCTGCGTGTCCAGCTGCTGCACGCTGCCGGTTGAGGTGAAGATCAAGGACCTGATCCGCATTGGCATCGTCGATGAGTTCGAGCGCGGCGACCCGCCGAAGAACATCGCCAAGCGTTTGCAGAAGGAAGGCATCGTCGAGCGCTTCAATTCCAAATCCGAGATTTTTACCCTGCAGCGCATGAGCAACAACGACTGCCTGTACCTGGATCGTAAGACGCGCTTCTGCACTATTTATGACAAGCGCCCGGATACCTGCCGCAACCACCCGAAAATCGGGCCGCGCCCGGGATATTGCGCGTACAAGCCGAAAGAAGTGGTGCGCGAGACCAAGTTCAAGACCCTCGACAAGTTCTGATCCAGGAGATCTAGAGACCTTTCGGGCCTCATCGCAGGCAAGCCAGCTCCCACATTTTGATCTGTGAACACATTCAAGTGTGGGAGCTGGCTTGCCTGCGATGGGGCCAACACAGTCACCACACAAACTGCAGGCACAAAAAAACGCCCCCGGCCTTTCGACCGGGGGCGTTTTTCATTCAGCCTGAGTTAACTCAGTTCTTGGCTTTCTTGGCAGCGCGGGTACGCTCGCCTTCGTCCAGGATCTTCTTACGCAGGCGGATCGACTTCGGCGTCACTTCGCACAGCTCGTCGTCCTGGATGAATTCCAGAGCCTGTTCCAGGGTGAAGCGAACAGGTGGAACCAGGGCGATGGTTTCGTCTTTACCCGAAGCACGCATGTTGTCGAGCTTCTTGCCTTTGGTTGGGTTGACGCCCATGTCGTTGTCACGGCTGTTCAGACCAACGATCTGACCGTTGTAGATCTCTTGACCGTGCTCAACGAACAGCTTGCCACGCGCCTGGAGGGTTTCCAGGGAGTAGGTCAGTGCCTTGCCGGTTTCTACCGATACCAGAACACCGTTCTGACGGCCGGACATGTCGCCGGACTTCATAGTGTCGTAGCGATCGAAGATCGAGGTCAGGATGCCAGCACCGTTGGTCAGGGTCAGGAACTGGTTACGGAAACCGATCAGACCGCGAGCAGGGATGTTGTATTCCAGACGCACACGGCCTTTGCCATCCGGCACCATGTTGGTCAGGTCGCCTTTACGCAGGCCCATCTCTTCCATGACCTTGCCCTGGGATTCTTCAGGGGTGTCGATGGTCACGTTTTCGAACGGTTCCTGCTTCACGCCGTCAACCTGACGGATGATCACTTCAGGACGACCAACGCCCATTTCGAAGCCTTCGCGACGCATGGTTTCGATCAGTACCGAGAGGTGCAGCTCACCACGGCCGGAAACCTTGAACTTGTCAGCCGAGTCGCCTTCTTCAACGCGCAGTGCAACGTTGTACAGCAGCTCTTTGTCCAGACGTTCCTTGATGTTACGGGAAGTCACGAACTTGCCTTCTTTACCGCAGAAAGGCGAGTCGTTTACCTGGAAGGTCATGGAAACGGTTGGCTCGTCAACGGTCAGAGGCTTCATCGCCTCGACGTTGTCCGGCTGGCACAGGGTGTCGGAGATGAACAGCGAGTCCATACCGCTCACGCACACGATGTCGCCGGCGAACGCTTCTTCAACGTCGATGCGGTGCAGGCCGTGGTGACCCATCAGCTTCAGGATACGACCGTTGCGCTTCTTGCCGTCAGCACCGATAGCCACAACTGGAGTGTTCGGCTTGACGCTACCACGAGCGATACGGCCAACGCCGATAACACCCAGGAAGCTGTTGTAGTCCAGTGCCGAGATTTGCATCTGGAACGGACCGTCACGGTCAACTTTTGGAGCCGGTACGTTGTCGACGATCGACTGGTACAGCGGGGTCATGTCTTCAGCCATGTCGGTGTGTTCCAGACCGGCAATGCCGTTCAGGGCCGAGGCGTAGACGACTTTGAAGTCCAGCTGTTCTTCGGTAGCACCCAGGTTGTCGAACAGGTCGAAGATCTGGTCCAGAACCCAGTCCGGACGCGCGCCTGGACGGTCAACCTTGTTGATGCACACGATCGGACGCAGGCCGGCTTCGAAAGCCTTCTTGGTCACGAAACGGGTTTGCGGCATAGGGCCGTCTTGAGCGTCAACCAGCAGCAGAACGGAGTCAACCATCGACATCACGCGTTCTACTTCGCCGCCGAAGTCGGCGTGGCCCGGGGTGTCCACGATGTTGATGTGGTAGCCGTTCCAGTTGATAGCGGTGTTTTTAGCCAGGATGGTAATACCGCGCTCTTTTTCCTGGTCGTTGGAGTCCATCACGCGCTCGTCGTTGAGCTCGTTGCGCTCCAGGGTGCCGGATTGACGCAGGAGTTTGTCTACCAGGGTGGTTTTACCATGGTCAACGTGGGCAATGATGGCGATGTTACGTAGATTTTCGATCACTTGTGTATCTCGATCAGAGGATTCGGTGTGCTGACAGGTCGTGGCAGCGATTAACAGTAGAGTCAGGCCTTGCCGTTACAGCTTGACGGCAGAGTCGGGGGGCCGGTGACGCAGGCCACAGGCAAACAGCCCCGGGCTCTTAGCTCGGTCGATAAACGCGCACATTGGCATACCCCTCACTGAGCAAATGGTGGGCATGCAGGCGACTCATCACGCCTTTGTCGCAATACAGCAGGTACTGACGGCTGTTATCCAGTTCCTTGAAACGCGCGTTCAGTGCGTAGAACGGCAGCGTTTGCACGTCGATGCCGGCGATTTCCAGCGGCTCATCTTCCGCGGCATCCGGGTGACGGATGTCGACGACAATCTGGCCGGCCAGGGCTTCGCTGACTTCTTCGATTTGCACATCCTGGCCCAACTCGTCGATCACGCGATCGATCGGGACCAGTTTGGCGTTCTCGAGCGCACGCTCCAGAATCGCCATATCAAACTGTTGTTCTTCATATTCCACGCGGTTGCGCTTGGCGTGGGTCTTGGGGTTCACCGAAATGACCCCGCAGTACTCAGGCATATGCTTGGCAAAGTCGGCGGTGCCGATCTGTTCTGCCAGGTCGATGATGTCCTGTTTATGGCTGGCGATCAGCGGGCGCAAGACCAGCTTCTCGGTGACGCAATCAATCAGCGATAGGTTCGGCAGCGTCTGGCTGGACACCTGTGAGATCGCTTCACCGGTCACCAGCGCATCGATCTGCAATTGATCGGCGATTCGGGACGCAGCGCGCAACATCATACGCTTCAATACCACGCCCATATGACTGTTATCGACTTTGCCGAGAATTTCGCCCAGCACTTCCTCGAACGGTACGCTCACAAATAGCACGCGTTGGGAGCTGCCGTACTTCTTCCAGATAAAGTGCGCGACTTCCATCACGCCCAATTCATGTGCACGCCCGCCCAGGTTAAAGAAGCAGAAGTGGCTCATGAGGCCGCGGCGCATGATCTGGTAGGCCGCGACCGTGGAATCGAAACCGCCGGACATCAGCACCAGGGTCTGTTCGAGGGCACCCAGCGGGTAGCCGCCGATGCTGTTGTGCTGGCTGTGGATCACAAACAACCGTTGGTCGCGAATTTCCATGCGCACTTCAATTTGCGGCGCTTTCAGGGAAATTCCGGCGGCGCCGCACTCGCGACGCAGCGTGCTGCCGACGTATTTCTCCACATCCATGGAGCTGAACGGGTGTTTGCCGGCGCGCTTGCAACGCACCGAAAAGATCTTGCCTTCCAGCGACTCGCCGTAGTGCAGCTTGCACTTCTCGGTGATGTCGTCGAAGTCGCCCAGCGGGTACTCATCCACCTGCAGGAAATGCGCGATACCCGGCATGCAGCTCAGGCGCTCGGTCATGTCCTTCAAGGCTTTGGCGTCGGTGATACGGGTTTCCAGCTCGAGGTTGTCCCACACGCCATTCACCACCACAGCCGGGTCCAGATCGCGGAGCACGGCACGGATGTTCTTGGCCAACTGACGGATGAAACGCGTCCGTACCGGTCGGCTTTTGATGGTGATCTCGGGGAAGACTTTTACGATTAATTTCATGGAAACAGCGCGCGCCGGGCCTGCTGAAAAAGGGGGGCGCGGATTATAGCGGAAATCGCTCAAGGTTTAACCAGTTAATATGCATCACAGGTTGCGCGCACCAAAACAGGTCATTTATATAAACGGACGCCTGTTTTCGGTGCGTTATTTATTCCGCTTCAGCGGATTGCACCGTTATAGGGGCCATTTTGAGGCAAAAAGGCCATGTTGGCGCACTGGCATGCAATTTGCTCTCTTGTGAGGCAGGTTGCCATGGCGGACTATCCGCGCCGGCATCACCCACATTCTAAGGGCTAACTCCACTACCCCAGCCCGAAGCCACCCGGAGGACACTATGTCGAAGTCGGTTCAACTCATCAAAGATCATGACGTTAAATGGATTGATCTGCGCTTCACGGACACCAAAGGCACTCAGCACCACGTGACCATGCCGGCTCGCGACGCGCTGGATGACGCTTTCTTCGAAGAAGGCAAAATGTTCGACGGTTCCTCCATCGCCGGCTGGAAAGGCATCGAAGCCTCCGACATGATCCTGATGCCGGACGACAGCACTGCCGTGCTCGACCCGTTCACCGAAGAAGCCACCCTGATCCTGGTGTGCGACGTGATCGAGCCTTCGACCATGCAAGGCTACGACCGCGACCCACGTGCGATCGCCAAGCGTGCCGAGGAATACCTGAAGTCCACCGGTATCGGTGACACCGTATTCGTAGGCCCAGAGCCAGAATTCTTCATCTTCGACCAAGTGAAGTTCAAGTCCGATATCTCTGGTTCCATGTTCAAGATCTACTCCGAACAAGGCTCCTGGATGTCCGACCAGGACGTGGAAGGCGGCAACCATGGCCACCGTCCAGGTATCAAAGGTGGTTACTTCCCGGTTCCGCCGTTCGACCACGACCACGAAATCCGTACCTCCATGTGCAACGCCATGGAAGACATGGGCCTGGTCATCGAAGTGCACCACCACGAAGTGGCCACTGCCGGTCAGAACGAAATCGGTGTGAAGTTCAACACCCTGGTAGCCAAGGCTGACGAAGTTCAGACCCTGAAGTACTGCGTACACAACACTGCCGTGGCTTACGGCCGTACCGCAACCTTCATGCCTAAGCCTCTGTACGGCGATAACGGTTCGGGTATGCACGTTCACCTGTCCATCGCCAAAGATGGCAAGAACACCTTCGCTGGCGAAGGTTATGCCGGCCTGTCCGACACCGCCCTGTACTTCATCGGCGGTATCATCAAGCACGGTAAGGCCCTGAACGGCTTCACCAACCCGTCGACCAACTCCTACAAGCGTCTGGTCCCAGGTTTCGAAGCACCGGTAATGCTGGCCTACTCGGCTCGCAACCGTTCCGCCTCGATCCGTATTCCTTACGTGTCCAGCCCTCGTGCTCGCCGTATCGAAGCACGCTTCCCGGATCCGGCTGCCAACCCATACCTGGCCTTCGCTGCCCTGGTAATGGCTGGCCTGGACGGTATCCAGAACAAGATCCACCCTGGCGATGCCGCCGACAAAAACTTGTACGACCTGCCGCCTGAAGAGGCCAAAGAGATCCCACAAGTGTGCGGCAGCCTGAAAGAAGCCCTGGAAGAGCTGGACAAGGGCCGTGCGTTCCTGACCAAAGGCGGCGTGTTCAGCGACGACTTTATCGATGCCTACATCGAGCTGAAAAGCGCAGAAGAAATCAAGGTTCGCACCTTCGTACACCCACTGGAATACGAGCTGTACTACAGCTGCTGATCCGGTAGCGCCGCTGCTTGAAGCGGCGTGACAAAAAAGACCTCCTTCGGGAGGTCTTTTTTTTGCCTGGGATTTAGCGGGTCGGGGTATGGCGGTCGAGCATCTTGCCAACCATCTGCGTGCCCAGCGCACTCAACTGGTGGATGGCCAGGACCGTATCGCGAGTTTTACCTTCCAGCGCTTCAGACAGGTCGAGCAACAATGCGCTGACTGAGGAGAAGGTTTCCAGGCTATTGACCATCAGGGCTTCGTCGTCGGTATCGGGGGCGATGGTGAAGACGGATGAAGGCGGATTTGGGGTTGCTTTGAACATGTCTTAACTTCCTCGAATGAGGCCGCCATCGACTCGCTACTAAACGATAGGGTGGCAGCTGGGCGCAGGTTAGTAGACCGGGGAAGTTAAGCAAAAGCCGGCGCACCCGAAGGTGCCCTACGCACAGCCGCCATATAAGGCCGGTGTGGTACGACTTAACTTAACCCTCAGGCTACTAAACCTGATCGCTCATAAGCAGCGACCGAGCAACCTTAGAGACGACAAGCCAGCCGTACAAGCCGGCGGATTCTGGCGTAACTGTAGGCAAGCGCGCAAGTTGCGGTAGCCTCGAACTGACGCAGCTCTTAATCTGCAAACCCAATCAAAAATGTGGGAGCGGGCTTGCTCGCGAATACGGTCTATCAGCCACCAGATGCATCAACTGACACACCGTATTCGCGAGCAAGCCCGCTCCCACAAGGAGTTCACCGTTGAAATATAGCCTTGCACTCGCCCTGCTGCTCGCCAGCGCCTGCGCATCCGCTGCTCCCCCCACCACCCTCGCCCCACTGCTCACCAGCATCGCCGAGCGCCTGACCATCGCCGACCAGGTCGCCCTGAGCAAATGGGACAGCCACAAAGCCGTGGAAGACCGCCCACGGGAACAGGCCGTGATCGCCAGCGTAAAAGCCCAGGCGCCCGACTATAAAGTGGCGCCCGAGGCGGCGGAGCAGTTCTTCAGCGCTCAGATCGAAGCCAATAAACTGGTGCAATACGCCCGGCTGTCCGACTGGCAGCTTCAAGGCAAGGCGCCCGACACCCCGCGCCCCGACCTGGTCGGCAAGATCCGCCCCGAACTGGACCAGCTGCAAAAACGCCTGTTGCAACAATTGGCCGACTTCAGCCCCGAACGTACCAACCCCCAGTGCCCACAATGGCTAGCCCTGGCCGTGCACGAGCCGCGTTACGAGCCCCTGGTCCAACTCGCAATGACCCGCGCCACAGCCGAGCTGTGCATCTATAAGCCATGACGGACGAGGGCCTGCTTCACTGAAGGCCCTTTCCCACCCCCTCGTAAAACCGCAGAAATGTCTGACATACCCCAGATAACCGAGCCTCTACGATTGCGCGACCTGCCGCCACCCGCCGACGTACTTCGCGATGAACCCCACCTGCAAGCGCCTATCCTCGCTGATGCTGATGCTCAGCCCCCTGACCGGCGCACAAGAGAGCATTCCTTCCCCAACCACCGACTTTGTGCCCACTGCATGGACCGTGCAGGCGCCCGAACGCGACAGCAAGATCATCAGCGCGCGCATTGAAGGCATGGCCGCTCACGCCGACGAGACCAGCATCGCGATCCTGCATGTCGCCTGTTATCGCTCACCCTTGCGCCCGGTGATCTCGCTGTACACCCACACCGATGAACTGCGCTTCAACCCCAACATCTATGAAGGCCCGGATGCCCGGTCAACCGGCCCGCTGAGCCTCACGACCGGCGCACTCCCTCCCACACCTACCGCGTCAAGGGCTACTACAGTGCAGAGCCCACGCAACAACACGGCGTGCTGTTCAAGTTCACCATGCCTGCCAATCGCCGCGAGTTACGCGAGTGGATCAGCGATGACATGGCCGGCCAGCTCATCAGGATAAAATTACCTTCAGCCGCCCCCGGAGACGCGCCACTGACTGCGGATTTTCTACTGCCACGAAACAACGCCGGCCTGCGCGAAGTCATCACCCCGTGCCTGAACAATCGAAAGACCACGCCGAAAAAACCTACCTGAATCCGCCACGCTAAGATTGCGCAACCTGCCGCCCTGACCCACTGCCAGGAAAGCCTTTTTCAGCTTTCCTGAACGGACCCGCCAAAACAGCACTATATTGGTGCAATACACTGCACCCTCCCCACCTGCCCAGCCCATTTTGGTTCGAAACTTCCTGATCAAGCTGGCAGAACGCCACAGTTTCGAGCCTGAAACCCCTATTTCAGGGGTTTAACGCTTCTTTTCGGAGCCTTGGTTTGGTTTTTGCATTTTCCTTGTATCAGCGTGTGCCTCAAGCCCGCGCCTTGCTCCAAAAGAGGTCCTGATGACCATCAACGATGCACTGCACCGTTTATTACTCGACAACCTGACCACCGCGACCATTCTGCTCAATGACGACCTGCGCCTTGAGTACATGAACCCGGCGGCGGAAATGCTCCTGGCCATCAGTGGCCAGCGCAGCCATGGGCAGTTCATCAGCGAATTGTTCACCGAATCGGCCGAAGCCTTGAGCTCGTTGCGCCAGGCGGTGGAACAGGCACACCCGTTTACCAAGCGCGAAGCGATGCTCACGGCGCTCACCGGCCAGACCCTGACCGTCGACTACGCCGTGACGCCGATCCTGAGCAACGGCGAGACGTTGCTGTTGCTCGAAGTGCACCCGCGTGACCGCCTGCTGCGCATCACTAAAGAAGAAGCGCAGCTGTCCAAGCAGGAAACCAGCAAGATGCTGGTGCGCGGCCTGGCGCATGAGATCAAAAACCCGTTGGGCGGGATTCGCGGCGCCGCACAACTGCTGGCCCGCGAGCTGCCGGACGAGAACCTCAAGGACTACACCAACGTCATCATCGAGGAGGCCGACCGCCTGCGTAACCTGGTGGACCGCATGCTCGGCTCCAACAAGTTGCCGTCGCTGGCGATGACCAACGTGCATGAGGTGCTGGAGCGCGTCTGCCATCTGGTCGAAGCCGAAAGCCAGGGCTGCATTACCTTGGTGCGCGACTATGACCCAAGCATTCCCGACGTCTTGATCGACCGTGAACAGATGATCCAGGCGGTGCTCAATATCGTGCGCAACGCCATGCAGGCCATCAGCAGCCAAAACGAATTGCGCCTGGGCCGCATCAGCCTGCGCACCCGCGCCTTGCGCCAGTTCACCATCGGCCACGTGCGCCATCGCCTGGTTACCAAAGTCGAGATCATCGACAACGGGCCGGGCATTCCTGCGGAACTGCAGGAAACCATTTTCTTTCCCATGGTCAGCGGCCGCCCGGACGGTACCGGGCTGGGCCTGGCCATTACTCAGAACATCATCAGCCAGCACCAGGGTCTGATCGAATGTGAAAGCCATCCTGGCCACACCACGTTCTCGATCTTTCTGCCTCTGGAACAAGGAGCCCCATCGACATGAGCCGTAGTGAAACTGTCTGGATCGTCGATGACGACCGTTCTATCCGCTGGGTCCTCGAAAAAGCCTTGCAACAGGAAGGCATGACCACCCAGAGCTTCGACAGCGCCGATGGGGTGATGAGCCGCCTGGCGCGCCAGCAGCCCGACGTGATCATTTCCGACATCCGCATGCCCGGCGCCAGTGGCCTGGACCTGCTGGCGCGCATCCGCGAGCAGCACCCGCGCCTGCCGGTGATCATCATGACCGCGCACTCGGACCTGGACAGCGCTGTCGCGTCCTACCAGGGCGGCGCCTTTGAATACCTGCCCAAGCCGTTCGACGTGGACGAGGCGGTGGCGCTGGTAAAACGCGCCAACCAGCACGCCCAGGAACAACAGAACCAGGAAGCCCCGCCAGCCCTGACCCGCACCCCGGAAATCATCGGCGAAGCGCCGGCGATGCAGGAAGTGTTTCGCGCCATCGGGCGCTTGAGCCACTCCAATATCACCGTGCTGATCAACGGTGAATCGGGTACCGGTAAAGAGCTGGTGGCCCACGCCCTGCACCGTCACAGCCCACGGGCAGCCTCGCCGTTTATCGCGCTGAACATGGCGGCGATCCCCAAGGACTTGATGGAGTCCGAACTGTTCGGCCATGAGAAAGGCGCGTTTACCGGCGCAGCCAACCTGCGTCGCGGGCGTTTTGAGCAGGCGGACGGCGGCACGCTGTTCCTCGACGAAATCGGTGATATGCCGGCCGACACCCAGACCCGCTTGCTGCGCGTACTGGCGGACGGCGAGTTCTACCGCGTCGGCGGGCACACCCCGGTCAAGGTCGACGTGCGCATCATTGCGGCGACCCACCAGAACCTCGAAACCCTGGTGCACGCGGGTAAATTCCGTGAGGACTTGTTCCACCGTCTGAACGTGATCCGCATCCATATCCCACGCATGTCGGACCGTCGCGAAGACATCCCGACCCTCGCCCGCCACTTCCTCAGCCGCGCCGCCCAGGAGCTGGCCGTCGAGCCGAAGCTGCTGAAAAGCGAGACCGAGGAATACCTGAAGAACCTGCCGTGGCCGGGCAACGTGCGCCAGCTGGAGAACACCTGCCGCTGGATCACAGTGATGGCCTCCGGGCGTGAAGTGCATATCAGCGACCTGCCTCCGGAGCTGTTGAGCCTGCCGCAGGACTCGGCGCCGGTGACCAACTGGGAGCAGGCGCTGCGCCAATGGGCCGACCAGGCGCTGGCACGCGGCCAGTCGAACCTGCTGGACAGCGCCGTACCGGCCTTCGAGCGGATCATGATCGAAACCGCCCTGAAGCACACCGCCGGCCGCCGCCGCGACGCTGCCGTGCTGCTGGGTTGGGGCCGCAATACCTTGACCCGCAAGATCAAGGAGCTGGGCATGAAGGTGGATGGTGGGGATGATGATGAAGGCGATGAGGGCTGAACACTAATCCCTGATCCACTGAAGATCTAATGTGGGAGCGGGCTTGCTCGCAAAGGCAGTGTGTCAGTCGATGCATTTATTGACTGACACACTGCCTTCGCGAGCAAGCCCGCTCCCACATTTGGTTCTCCACAGGGTTTCATGAACGTGCACCGCTTCAATGCACCACGAACCGGCATCGGGCACGGAGCCAACCCCTGAAATACCTGCACTGTTAACAAAACATTAAAAGCCAAAAACACCAAAGCCCCGTATTCCGGGGCTTTGCGCTTTCTGGCGTAATTTTTTGGCACAAATTGCCAACTGTGGCACGCGCCCTGCAATAACCCTTGTACTACCCAGTTTCGGGGACCTTGGTACAGGCAGGCCGAGAATCCCCTCTTTACACCCGGGGTGCTTGATGCGAATCGCGTCGCGCCCCACACCCGTTTCGGGAACCTTGGTACAGGCAGGCCGGGGATTCCCTCTTTAACACCGAAGCCTTGTAAGGCTTCACCCCGTTTTGGGAGCCCTGGTACAGGCAGGCCGGGAACTCCCTTCTTTACACCGGGGCTTATGCGGCATAGCGCCCATAGCCCCAACCCGTTTTGGGGACCTTGGTACAGGCAGGCCGGGGATTCCCTCTTTTATTCCTCCCGGAGATGGATCTCCAGCCGCCAGCGGCCATCGGCCTTCTCGCCCTTCCATTCCCCGTGCAACGGCCGAGCCGCCACCAGGTTCAGCAGCAAGCCGCCATCAGTCTTGCGCACGCGCCAGTTCACGTCCTTGTCATTGACCTTCAGTTGTCCGCCGCTGGCCTTGCCCTGGGCGTCAAACAGCAGCGCCACCGTGCCGTCGATATGCTCGCCGTGCAGTTTGGGCTCGCTGTTGAACCACACCACCACGCCATCTGCCGCCGTCTCTACCTGCTGCAACTCGACCGGATCGGGCGTGGTCAGGCGGCCGATCATCAGCCCCACCATCAGGCCGACAATCGCCAAAGAACCCATGACCCGTGGCATTAGCTTCGGTCTTGGGTCCTCTTCGGGGGTAGAATGCAGCGCATCTTTGCCTTCGGAGCCGTGCATGTTTCACGTCATCCTTTTTCAACCAGAAATTCCGCCGAATACCGGCAACGTTATCAGGCTGTGCGCCAACAGTGGCTGCCACCTGCATTTGATCGAGCCCCTGGGCTTCGACATGGACGACAAGCGCCTGCGTCGCGCCGGGCTGGACTACCACGAGTACGCCACCCTCAAGCGCCATGCCGACCTCGCCAGTTGCCTGGAAAGCCTGGGCCACCCACGGCTGTTCGCGTTCACCACCAAGGGTTCGCGGCCATTCCATGATGCCAGCTTTGCCGAAGGCGACGCCTTCCTGTTCGGCCCGGAAAGCCGTGGCCTGCCGGCCGAGGTGCTCGACGCCCTGCCGGACGGCCATCGCCTGCGCCTGCCGATGCGTGAGGGTGCCGCAGCTTGAACCTGTCCAACACCGTGGCGGTTGCCGTTTATGAAGGCTGGCGCCAGCTCGGCTTTAAATAACACCGCATAACAAATGTGGGAGCGGGCTTGTGTGGGAGCCGGGCTTGCCCGCGATGCAGGCACCTCGGTGTGTCAGTCACACCGCGGTGATGCTATCGCAGGCAAGCCAGCTCCCACACAAGCCCGCTCCCACATTTTTTACCGAGTCGACTTATTGAACCGTCGACGAACCTTCCTGTTGCATGCGCTGCAGCTCTTGAGCGTACAGGGCATCGAAGTTCACCGGCGCCAGCATCAGTGCCGGGAACGAGCCACGGGTGACCAGGCTGTCCAGGGTCTCACGGGCATACGGGAACAGGATGTTCGGGCAGAACGCGCCCAGGGTGTGGCTCATGGAAGCGTCGTCCAGGCCCTGGATCAGGAAGATACCGGCCTGTTGCACTTCAGCGATGAAGGCTACTTCTTCGCCGTTCTTGACGGTAACCGACAGGGTCAGCACCACCTCGTGGAAGTCACCTTCCAAGGGCTTTTGGCGAGTGTTCAGGTCCAGGGCAACGCTTGGGGTCCACTCCTGACGGAAGATCGCCGGGCTTTTCGGCGCTTCAAACGACAGGTCACGTACATAGATCCGCTGCAACGAGAATTGTGGCTGGGCTTCTGCTGCTTCGGTGTTCTGTTGGTCAGTCATCGCAGATCCTTCTTGATCTTGGGGTCTTTTAGGGGTTGGAGTCAGACGAGCAGCAGCGCATCGAGTTTACCGGCGCGCTCCAGGGCGAACAGGTCATCGCAGCCACCGATGTGCTTGGCGCCGATCCAGATCTGCGGCACGGACGTGCGCCCCGCCTTCTGGGCCATTTCGGCGCGCACCTGGGGTTTGCCGTCGACCTTGATCTCTTCGAAGGCAACGCCCTTTTTCTCAAGCAGGGCCTTGGCCCGCATGCAGTAAGGGCACCAATCGCTGGAATACACGACAACCTGGCTCATATCACTTCACCAGCGGCAAGTTGTCGGCCTTCCAGCTGCCGATACCGCCGGACAGTTTGGCGGCGGTGAAACCGGTCTTGAGCATTTCGCGGGCGTGGGTACCGGCGTGCTGGCCTTGGGCGTCGACCAGAATAATGGTCTTGGCCTTGTATTTTTCCAGCTCGGCCAGGCGTGCGATCAGCTTGTCCTGCGGAATATTCAGTGCGCCGACGATATGGCCGGCGGCAAAATCCTTGGCCGGGCGGATATCCACGACAACGGCCTCATCCTTGTTGACCAGTGCGGTCAGCTCCGACGTGCTCAGGCTGCGGCCACCGCGGCTCATTTCATGAGCGATCAGCAGCGCCAGCAGGATAACGAAGGCACCCGCGAGCAGGTAGTGGGCAGTGGCAAATGCAATCAGGTGATCAACCATCAAGGAGGTTCCAGGGCGTTAAAATGGCGGTAAGTATACACAGCCGTCAGGGGGGGCCAACCCCCGTAAAGCGGTGACGTGGTCGGAACTTCGCTTTAAACTGCCACTCCCTTTTCAATTGTCTTCCTTTATTACCGCCGCGAGAGGATCTATGACTACTACGCCTAAACCTTTGGTCCTGATAATTCTCGATGGCTTCGGACACAGTGAAAGCCACCATGACAACGCGGTGTACGCGGCCAAGAAGCCGGTACTCGACCGCCTGACCGCCACCGTGCCCAACGGCCTGATCTCCGGCTCGGGCATGGACGTGGGCCTGCCCGACGGCCAGATGGGCAACTCGGAAGTCGGCCACATGAATCTCGGCGCCGGACGAGTGGTCTACCAGGACTTCACCCGCGTGACCAAATCGATCCGCGATGGCGACTTCTTCGAGAACCCGACCCTCTGCGCAGCGGTGGATAAAGCCGTCGCCGCCGGCAAGGCCGTGCACTTTATGGGCCTGCTGTCGGACGGCGGCGTACACAGCCACCAGGACCACCTGGTCGCGATGGCCGAACTGGCCTTCAAGCGCGGCGCCGACAAGATCTACCTGCACGCCTTCCTCGACGGCCGCGACACCCCGCCAAAAAGCGCGCAATCGTCCATCGAGTTGCTGGACGCCACCTTCGCCGCACTGGGCAAGGGCCGCATTGCCAGCCTGGTAGGCCGCTACTTCGCCATGGACCGCGACAACCGCTGGGACCGCGTGTCCCAGGCTTACAACCTGATCGTCGACGGCCAGGCCGAATTCAACGCCGCCACCGCCCAGGAGGGCCTGGAAGCGGCCTATGCACGTGGCGAGAGCGATGAATTCGTCAAAGCCACTACCATCGGCGAGCCGGTAAAAGTCGAAGACGGCGACGCCGTGGTGTTCATGAACTTTCGCGCCGACCGCGCCCGCGAGCTGAGCCGCGTGTTTGTCGAAGACGGTTTCAAGGAATTCGAACGCGCCCGC
Organism: Pseudomonas poae; assembly: GCA_028869255.1. Lineage (NCBI taxonomy): Bacteria > Pseudomonadati > Pseudomonadota > Gammaproteobacteria > Pseudomonadales > Pseudomonadaceae > Pseudomonas > Pseudomonas poae. Next base: position 5,466,935 of record CP110972.1, read on the forward strand.
CAACCCAAAGTGCAGTACGTGGGCCTGACCCAATACGCCGCCAGCATCCCGGCCCCTGCCGCCTTTGCCGCCGGCAGCCTGGACAACGTGTTGGGCGACTATTTGGCGAAAAACGGCAAGACCCAACTGCGCATCGCCGAAACCGAAAAATACGCCCACGTGACCTTCTTCTTCTCCGGCGGCCGTGAAGAACCGTTCCCGGGTGAAGAACGCATCCTGATCCCTTCGCCAAAAGTCGCCACCTACGACCTGCAGCCGGAAATGAGCGCACCGGAAGTCACCGACAAGATCGTCGACGCCATAGACCATCAGCGTTATGACGTGATCGTGGTCAACTACGCCAACGGCGACATGGTGGGCCACAGCGGCAACCTGCAAGCGGCGACCAAGGCCGTGGAATGCCTGGACCTGTGCGTCGGCCGCATCGTCGACGCCCTGGAAAAAGTCGGCGGCGAAGCCCTGATCACCGCTGACCACGGCAACTGCGAGCAGATGTCCGACGAATCCACCGGCCAGGCCCACACCGCCCACACCACCGAGCCGGTGCCGTTCATCTACGTTGGCAAGCGCGATTTCAAAGTGCGTGAAGGCGGCGTGCTGGCGGACGTAGCGCCGACCATGTTGATGCTGATGGGCTTGGAGAAGCCGCAAGAGATGACCGGGACGTCGATTCTGGTTTGACTCTGAGAGGCACCGCCAGCCTGTGGGAGCTGGCTCGCCTGCGACAGCATCAACTCGGTATCTCTGAAGCACCGAGGTGTCGGCATCGCAGGCAAGCCAGCTCCCACAGCGTTGTAGGGTGGTTTTAAGGATGTCTTTTTGCCATACCACCGCCACTCGGCACCTATCTTGCCTCTGAGCCCGAATTGGGCGTTTTTTTTGCCGCGCTTGGCGGGCATACTAGGCCGTCCCTTTCCCTGGTGTCGCCCGCCTCTATGCTTCGCGCCTTGATTACCCTCGCTCTTGTCTGCCTGCTCCAACCGGCGTTTGCCGATGAGCGCGCACAAACCCAACAACAGTTGGACGCTACGCGTCAGGACATTACCGAGCTGAAAAAACTGCTCGGCAAGCTCCAGGAAGAAAAATCCGGGGTGCAAAAAGACCTGCGCGGTACGGAAACCGAGATGGGCAAGCTCGAGAAGCAGGTCCAGGAGCTACAAAAAGAATTAAAGAAGAGCGAGTCGGAACTGGAGCGACTCGACGCTGAGAAAAAAAACTCCAGAGCGCCCGCGTTGAACAGCAACGCCTGATCGCGATCCAGGCCCGTGCCGCCTACCAGAACGGCCGCCAGGAATACCTCAAGCTGCTGCTCAACCAGCAGAACCCGGAAAAATTCGCACGCACCCTGACCTACTACGATTACCTGAGCAAAGCCCGTATGGAGCAGCTGAAAAGCTTCAACGAGACCCTGCGCCAGTTGGTCAACGTGGAACAGGAAATCGCCAACCAGCAGTCGCAGTTGCAGGACCAGAAAAGCGCCCTCGACACTCAGCGCGACGAGCTGGACAAGGTCCGCAAGGAGCGCCAACTGGCGCTGGCCAAGCTCAATGACGACGTGAAGGCCCGCGACGCCAAGCTGCAGGCCCGCGAGCAAGACCAGGCCGACCTGGCCAAAGTGCTCAAAACCATCGAAGAAACCCTGGCGCGCCAGGCACGCGAGGCCGAAGAAGCGCGGCAAAAAGCGCTGATCGCCCAGCAGGAAGCCGAAAAAAGCGCCAGCGTGAGGCCGAACTGGCAGCCACCACGGACGCCCCGGCACCACGTAAACCGGCGCATGCAGCGCCTGGCCCGCTGGTTTCCAGCGCCGGCGAGTCGTTCGGCGGCCCTTTTGCTTCTGCCCGCGGCAAACTTCCATGGCCAGTTGATGGTCGACTACTGGCACGCTTCGGTGAAACCCGTGGCGATGACACCCGCGCCAAGTGGGATGGAGTGATGATCAGCGCCTCTGCCGGTAGCCAGGTCCACGCGGTGCATGGCGGGCGTGTGGTGTTTGCCGATTGGCTGCGCGGCGCCGGCTTGCTGGTAATTCTTGACCACGGTAATGGCTATTTGAGCCTTTACGGCCACAATCAGACTTTACTCAAGTCGGCAGGTGATGTTGTAAAAGCCGGTGAATCCATCTCCACTGTGGGTAACAGTGGTGGCCAGGACACCCCGGCACTGTACTTCGCTATTCGTCAGCAGGGTCGCCCGAGCGATCCTGCACAATGGTGCCGTTCCCAAGGATAGGGCCGCATCTACATTAGGAGTTCGTTCGACATGCTGCATTTGTCCCGCCTCACTTCGCTGGCCCTGACGATCGCCCTGGTGATCGGCGCGCCTCTGGCTTTCGCCGGCCAGGCCGCTCCAACTGCACCCGCCGCCACGGCCGCGACCACCAAGGCCCCGTTGCCGCTGGACGAGCTGCGCACCTTTGCCGAGGTCATGGACCGGATCAAGGCAGCCTATGTCGAACCCGTAGACGACAAGACCCTGCTCGAAAATGCGATCAAGGGCATGCTCAGCAACCTCGACCCGCACTCCGCCTACCTGGGCCCGGAAGATTTCGCCGAGCTGCAGGAAAGCACCAGCGGTGAGTTCGGCGGCCTGGGCATCGAGGTTGGTGCCGAAGACGGCAACATCAAGGTCGTGTCGCCGATCGACGACACCCCGGCGTCCAAGGCCGGCATCCAGGCCGGCGACTTTATCGTCAAAATCAATGGCCAGCCGACCCGTGGCCAGACCATGACCGAAGCCGTCGACAAGATGCGCGGCAAGATTGGCCAGAAAATCACCCTGACCCTGGTGCGCGACGGCGGCAACCCGTTTGACGTGACGCTGACCCGCGCCACCATTGTGGTCAAGAGCGTGAAGAGCCAGTTGCTGGAATCGGGCTACGGTTACATCCGCATCACCCAGTTCCAGGTCAAGACCGGCGACGAAGTGGCCAAGGCCCTGGCCAAGCTGCGCAAAGACAACGGCAAGAAGCTCAGCGGTATCGTGCTCGACCTGCGCAACAACCCGGGCGGCGTGCTGCAGGCGGCGGTGGAAGTGGTCGACCATTTCATCACCAAGGGCCTGATCGTCTACACCAAGGGCCGTATCGCCAACTCCGAACTGCGCTTCTCGGCTACCGGCAACGACCTCAGCGAAAACGTGCCATTGGCCGTGCTGATCAACGGCGGCAGCGCCTCGGCCTCGGAGATCGTCGCCGGCGCCCTGCAAGACCAGAAACGCGGTGTATTGATGGGCACCACCAGCTTCGGCAAGGGCTCGGTACAAACCGTGCTGCCGCTGAACAACGAGCGCGCGCTGAAGATCACCACCGCGTTGTACTACACGCCGAACGGCCGCTCGATCCAGGCCCAGGGCATCGTTCCGGATATCGAAGTGCGCAAGGCCAAGATCACCAACGAGGTCGACAGCGAGTACTACAAGGAAGCAGACCTGCAAGGTCACCTGGGCAATGGCAACGGCGGCGCCGACCAGCCGACCGGCAGCGGCGCCAAAGCCAAGCCGATGCCGCAGGACGACGACTACCAGCTGGCCCAGGCACTGAGCCTGCTTAAAGGCCTGAGCATCACGCGCAGCCGTTGATATGCGTTTCGCCCTGATCATCGCTGTGCTCTGCAGCCTGGCAGGGGTGGCCCACGCGGCCCCTGCCGGCGAACCGCATAAAGCCTACCTGACCCTGATCATCGACGATCTGGGGCAAAACCTGCCCCGGGATCGGCGTGTGCTGGCCCTGCCCGGTCCGGTCACTACGGCGATCATGCCCGACACGCCGCATGCCGCCGAATTCGCCCGCGAAGCGCATAAGGCCGGCAAGATCGTGATCCTGCACATGCCCATGGACCCGGCCACCGGGCCGTTCGCCTGGCACCCCGAGTTGCCTATCGAAGAACTCGGCAAGCGCCTGGATGCGGCCTTCAACGCCGTGCCTTACACGGCCGGCATCAACAACCACATGGGCAGCCGCATGACCGCCCAGCCGCAGGCCATGGCCTGGCTGATGGGTGAGCTGCAACGGCGCCACAAGTTCTTCGTCGACAGCCGCACCAGCGCCCAGACGGTCGCCGCCGCCGAAGCGCAGAAGATCGGCTTGGCCAGCGTGTCGCGGGATGTTTTCCTCGATGACGAGCGCACCGAAGCGGCGATCACCACGCAATTGCAAACCGCAATCAAGCTGGCCCACAAGCAGGGCTCGGCAGTGATGATCGGCCACCCGTACCCGCAAACCCTCGCGGTGCTTGAGCGTGAACTGCCCAAGCTCAAGGCCCAGGGCGTCGAGTGGATCGATATCAAGCTGATGATCAGCCTGCGCAGCAACCAGGCGATGGCAGGGCACGGTAAAGACGGTAAATACCGCTAGTTTTTTGCGCCCTACATAGCTACCGCTGGGAGCTGCGCAAACTGCTCGATAGTGAGTTCTCGAACCCACTGGAGAGTTCCTCAATGTCCTCGCTGCAATTCAAAGACCTGCTGATCAACTTCACCACCGAGTTCCATCTGCTCTGGAATGACAAAGGCTCTGGCGCGCATAAGTCAGCCAGCTTCTGGCGCCCTGAAATCTCCGCCAACCACCTCAACAACTTTTTTCGTTGGGCGATATCGCCGTTGAAGGCTACGGCCAGATCAACAACCGCCGGATCGTTGCGGTCGTCAGCGACGCCAACGCCACAGACGGTACCGCCCTGCGCCCACCCGAGCAGTTGACCGCCGTGTGGAACAACCAGGGCTCGAAGGGCTCAGCCGAAATCGCCGTATGGCGGCCCATTCCGCCCGCTGGCTATGTGGCCATGGGGCACATTTGCAGCGTGGGCTACGAGCGCCCGCCCCTCAACACTATTCGTTGTGTCAGGGCCGATCTGGTGATCGGCTCGCACCTGGGGCAAATGATCTGGGACGACAAGGGCAGCCGAGCGCGAGCGGACTTCAGTGCCTGGGAGATCTTCCCGCCCCAGGCACAACCTGACGAGGCGTATCTCGCACCCGGTACTTTCTTTGGGGTAGGCAGCTACACGCGGCCGCAAACCCCGGAGGTGGCGTTCGCCTTGAGGATAGACCTGCCGTTACAGATGAATGAACTGCCCTCCCCACCCGCGCCCAGGCATGGCGTTCAAGAGGCCGAGATGCAGATCGAGACAACGGTCCACAGTTGCGAGCTACCGTGGTTTGCCGTGAGAGATTGGGAGTTGAAACCCACAGAGCAATCGCAGCTATCGCCCACCTATCGGCTGGAACGCAGCGATCAATACCAGCGCGTCGGCCTGGGGACCAACGACGCAGACATCAACCAGACCTACAACTGGCGCGTCGCCAAGGGAGAAATTGGCGAAGGCTCCTTGACGCTCTCCGCCAGCACCGGAATCGAATTGGCAGGCGACTGGTCGATCAGGACGCACCTCGCAAAACCACACTTCTGCGCACGACTGAACAACGCCTTTGTGCACACGGGACAATCGTCAAAGGGCTGGACACAGGCCGCCAGCGCCGACATCGCCGCCTACATTCCAGCCAACAAGACCGTTGCGGCTTACGTCATCCGTAGTGAATACACGTTGCTGCGCAGCGATGGCACCCAATTGGCGGACACCGTCACCTATGTCAACGCGGACCAGGTGTACTTTCGAGAGTCGCTGCCGGCTGACGCCGAACCCGGTGATGGCCTTGGCCCCTTATTGCCCGCAGGGCAACCGGTGAGCCCAGATGTGCCGCCCCTGGCACCTCCGGTCGATACGACCCTAGAGATAACGCTCGATGATTTCGTTGACAACACCCTCGTCCCGTAACTGATCCAGCGCCTTCTGGAGTTTGGCCACCAGTTCGTCCGGCACGTTTTTGTTGAGTGCCAGATACAGCTCGGCACTGTTGAAACGCAGCACGGTCTTGAGCCCGGTCACCCCGACCTGGCGCGCCAGATAACGGCCCGCCGGGTCGCCGGTGGCCCACAGGTCGATCTGACCATCCATCAGTTTTTGCGCGTTGTCCTGGTCGCGCAGCACCACCAGGGGGTTGAGGCCCTGCTTCTCCAGGGTCTCGGCGATGGCGTCGCCTTTATAGGCGCCGATCTTGTAGCGACGGGCATGCTCAAGGTCAGCCAACTGGATTTTGCTGTCGGCCTTGGCCAGCAGCACCCAATCATCCGGGCCAATCGGGCCGACCCATTTGAACAGCGCTTCGCGATCCGGCAGGCGCGCCATCACGAATACACCGTAGCCGGGCTTTTCCAGGGCGAGTTTGTAGATTCGTTCCCAAGGGAAACGCAGGGTCAGGTTGTAGGAAATGCCGGCACGCTTGAAGGTCTCGCGGACGATATCCACGGCGATCCCTTCGATGTTCTCTTCCTTGGCGAAGTTCTTGCCGTTTTTCGCCATGTTGTAGGGCGGGAAATTTTCCGTCAGTAACACCAGGGCGGCGTCAGACGGTTCTTCGGCATGGGCCGAGCCTGCCAACAGCAAAGAGGTACTGGCGAGGGCGAGCAACAGGGTCTTGAACATGAAGGCTACCGGAATCCATGGCAAGCGCAGAGAGTGCCGCGCCCCTGCCATGGTGTCCAGCAACGTTTAGCGAACGACGATACCGCGCGCCGCCATGTAGGCCTTGGCCTCAGGAACGGTGTATTCGCCAAAGTGGAAAATGCTCGCTGCCAGCACTGCACTGGCGTGGCCTTCGATCACACCGTCGGCCAAGTGCTGCAGGTTGCCGACGCCGCCCGAAGCAATCACCGGAATGCCCAGCGCATCGCTGATGGCACGGGTCACGCCCAGGTCGAAGCCGTTTTTCATGCCGTCCTGGTCCATGCTGGTCAGCAAGATTTCACCGGCACCCAGGCCCTCCATCTTCATCGCCCACTCCACCGCGTCCAGCCCGGTAGGCTTGCGGCCGCCGTGGGTGAAGATCTCCCAGCGCGGGGTTTCGCCCGGACCGGAAACCTTTTTGGCGTCGATGGCCACCACGATGCACTGCGAGCCGAAGTGCTGCGCGGCTTCGCCGACAAACTCCGGGTTGAATACCGCCGCAGTGTTGATCGAGACCTTGTCCGCACCGGCATTGAGCAGGTTGCGGATGTCTTGCACGGTGCGCACGCCACCGCCCACGGTCAGCGGGATAAACACCTGGCTGGCCATGCGCTCGACGGTATGCAGCGTGGTATCGCGGCCGTCGACGCTGGCGGTGATGTCGAGAAAGGTAATCTCGTCCGCACCTTGCTCATCGTAGCGACGGGCGATTTCCACCGGGTCGCCGGCGTCGCGGATGTTCTCGAACTTCACACCTTTGACGACCCGGCCGTTGTCCACGTCCAGGCAAGGGATGATGCGTTTGGCCAGCGCCATGGTCAGTCCTCAGCCTTTGTACGAATCGCAGAAAGCTTGAGCTTCCGCGACGTCGAGGGTGCCTTCATAGATCGCCCGGCCGGTGATGGCGCCGATAATGCCTGGCGCCTTGGCGTCCAGCAGCGATTTGATATCGCCCAGGTTGTGAATACCGCCGGATGCGATCACCGGAATCCTGGTAGCCGCCGCCAACGCAGCGGTGAACGGCACGTTGCAGCCCTGCATCATGCCGTCTTTGGCGATGTCGGTGTAAACGATGGCGGACACGCCGTCGGCTTCGAACTGCTTGGCCAGGTCGATCACCTGCACGGTGCTGATTTCAGCCCAGCCGTCAGTGGCGACAAAACCGTCTTTGGCATCCAGGCCAACGATGACCTTGCCCGGGAAAGCACGGCAGGCTTCAGCAACGAAGGCCGGGTCTTTCACGGCCTTGGTGCCGATGATCACGTAGCTCACGCCGGCCTTGACGTAGTGCTCGATGGTTTCCAGGGAGCGAATCCCGCCGCCGATCTGGATCGGCAGGTTCGGGTAGCGCTTGGCGATGGCGGTTACGACTTCGCCATTGACCGGCTGGCCTTCGAAGGCGCCGTTCAAGTCCACCAGATGCAGACGACGGCAACCACCTTCCACCCATTTGGCGGCCATGCTCACCGGGTCATCGGAGAACACCGTGGAGTCTTCCATACGGCCCTGGCGCAGACGTACGCAGGCGCCGTCCTTGAGATCGATAGCGGGGATAATCAGCATCTGGCAAACCTTATTCGATATTCAGCAATGCTTGGGAAATCAGGGTTTCTCAAGCGACCACAGGTCGCTTTCGATGCTTTCGAACCTTTCTTTAAGGAGCGTCTGCGTATCGAAAATCGCCTTGTTGTAATAGTGCGGAGCCACTTCGGTGGTGAACAGTTCGAGAATCTCGGCGACCTCGAACGACCCCAGCTTGAGCTCGAAGCGATCTTCCATGAAGCGCTTGATCTTGAGGGTAGCCTCACTCTCCTGCTCGGGAGTGAGGTTCAAGACCGGCTGCTTCGGCTTCTTGGCCATTTACCAGCGCCCGTCCCAGGCGGCGAAGTTCTGCAGCAATTGCAGGCCATGGGTATGGCTCTTCTCCGGGTGGAACTGCACGGCAAACCGCGAGCCTTCGGCCAGCGCTGCGGCGAAGTCGACGCCGTAATGCCCGCCACCCACCACTTGGCGCGGGTTACCGGCGGCGATGTAGTAGCTGTGCACGAAATAGAAACGCGCCATGTCCGGGATTTCGTGCCACAGCGGGTGGTCGACGGTGCGACGCACCTCGTTCCAGCCCATGTGCGGGACTTTCAGGTGCTCGCCGTCTTCGTGCAGGTCTTTGCCGAAGAACTTCACCTGGCCGGGGAACAGGCCGATGCAGTCGACACCCTCGTTCTCTTCACTGCTGTCGAGCAAGGCTTGCATGCCCACGCAGATCCCGAGGAACGGGCGGTCCTGGCTGACTTCGCGCACCAGGCTGTCAAAGCCCAGGCGGCGGATCTCGGCCATGCAATCGCGAATCGCGCCAACGCCGGGGAATACCACGCGGTCGGCTTCGCGAATCACCTTGGCATCGCTGGTGATCAGCACCTTGCCGGCCCCTACGTGTTCGAGGGCCTTGGCCACCGAGTGCAGGTTACCCATGCCGTAATCGATAACCGCGACCGTCTGCATTACAGAACGCCCTTGGTCGAGGGCATTTGCCCGGCCATGCGGTCATCCAGCTCCACCGCCATGCGCAGTGCACGGCCGAAGGCCTTGAACACGGTTTCGATCTGGTGGTGGGTGTTGGTGCCGCGCAGGTTGTCGATGTGCAGGCTGACGAGTGCGTGGTTGACGAAACCCTGGAAGAATTCCTGGAACAGGTCGACATCAAAGCCGCCCACGGTAGCGCGGGTGTACGGCACGTGCATCTGCAGGCCTGGGCGGCCGGAGAAGTCGATGACCACACGCGACAGCGCTTCGTCCAGCGGGACATAGGCGTGGCCGTAGCGACGGATGCCTTTCTTGTCGCCGATGGCCTTGGCAAATGCCTGGCCCAGGGTGATACCGACGTCTTCCACCGTGTGGTGGTCGTCGATATGCAGGTCGCCCTTGCTGACGATATCCAGGTCGATCAGCCCGTGACGGGCGATCTGGTCCAGCATGTGCTCAAGAAAAGGTACACCGATATCAAATCGGGCCTTTCCGGTGCCATCCAGGTTGATCGAGGCTTTGATCTGGGTTTCCAGAGTGTCGCGCTCGACGGACGCCTTACGTTCGGCCATCACCAGCTCCGCAAAATCATTGGGCGAAAAAGGCAGCCATTATAGGGGCGTGGGCGCTAAACAGAAACATCGGAGGGGATAAGACTGATGGAGTGTCGGGGATAGACATGTCAGTACAAGCGTGGGAGCTGCTTTGTGTGGGAGCGGGCTTGCTCGCGAAGGCGGTGTGTCAGCCAATACATGTGCTGACTGATCCAACGCATTCGCGAGCAAGCCCGCTCCCACACAGGCTCGCTCCCACAAGGGTTACGCGGTGTTAGTGGAACAATACCGCGGTCTTCTGCAGGGTCACCCACACACCCCACGCCAACGGAATACCCACCACCAACCAGGCCGCAATCGCCAATGGCTTGCTGCCAGCTGCGGCTTTCCACTCCAGGGAAGTGGACGCATCAGCCCCTTTGTCGTGACCCAGCGCCTGTTCGGCAGCCAGCTCCGCATCGGTCATGAAGTACTTATCGGCCACCGGACGAACCAGCAGGTTGCAGATGAAGCCCAGCACCAGCAGGCCGGCGAGGATGTACAAGGTGATGTCATACGCCGCAGCGCGTTCAACGCCGATGCTCAGCTGATACTCACGCAGGTAGTTCACCAACACCGGGCCCAATACGCCCGCCGCCGCCCATGCGGTCAACAGGCGACCGTGGATCGCGCCGACCATCTGGGTGCCGAACAGGTCGGCCAGGTAAGCCGGAACGGTCGCAAAACCACCGCCGTACATCGACAGGATGATGCAGAACGCCGCCACGAACAGCGCCACGTTGCCCAGGTGACCCAGGTTCGGGATCAGCGCATACAGGGCAAAGCCCAGGGCGAAGAACACGAAGTAGGTGTTTTTACGGCCCAGGTAGTCGGAGAACGACGCCCAGAAGAACCGGCCACCGATGTTGAACAGGCTCAACAGACCGGTAAAGCCCGCCGCAATGGCAGCAATTGAAGCCAGTTGACCGGCGTCCAGTTGACCAAACGGCACATCCACACCCAGCAACTTGCCGCCGAACACTTCCTGCAGCAGTGGCGAAGCCATGCCGAGGATGCCGATACCAGCAGATACGTTCAGGCACAGCACCAGCCATACCAGACGGAATTGCGGGGTTTTCCACGCCACGTTCACGTGCACGTGGCGGTGAGTGATCATCGCGTTGCTGGCTTTTTTCGCCGGGGCAGTCCAGCCCTCAGGCTTCCAGCCGGTCGGCGGGACGCGGTACAGCAGTGCGCCGCCGATCATGAACACGAAGTAGATCGCCGCCATCACCACAAAGCTCTGCCACACGCCCACGCTGGTTGGCGTGGCAAAGTGGCCCATCAGCGCTGCGGCCAGGGGTGCACCCACCATCGCACCGCCGCCGAAGCCCATGATCGCCATGCCGGTGGCCATGCCGCGTTTGTCCGGGAACCACTTGATCAGGGTCGACACGGGCGAGATATAGCCCAGGCCCAGGCCGATACCGCCAATGACCCCGGAGCCGATCCACATCAGCCAGATCTGGTGGGTATAGATACCCAACGCCGAGATCAGCAGGCCGCCACACCAGCACAGTGCCGACACGACGCCGGCCTTGCGTGGCCCGGCATGTTCCAGCCAGCCGCCCCAGATCGCTGCCGAGCAGCCCAGGAAGATGAAAAACAGGGTGTAGATCCAGCCCAGCATGGAGATGGGCCAGTCGCATTGGGACGAGAAGACTTGGGCGATGAAGCCCATGTCCGGCGCGCAGGCGAGCGGTTTGGTGATACCCAGCGCCTTGGACAGTGGCAGCCAGAACACCGAGAAGCCGTAGGCCATGCCGATGCACAGGTGGATGGCCAAGGCGGCCGGTGGAACCAGCCAGCGGTTGAAGCCGGGCTTGGCGATAATGCGTTCCTTGGACAGGAACGCAGGCTGTGCAGCAGTTGAACCTGCCGCAGTGCTTGTGCTCATTGGTGTTTCCCCCAGTTGTTAGTATGTGTTCGTCAGGCGCTCTCTCCCTCGGCCTTGCACGCAGAGCGTTGGCCGTTGTTGTTGAGTAAAGCTCCTTTTAAGCGCGACGCTGTGTCGCAGAAGGCAGACGAACGTGCGCAGATTAGCACCTGTGGATGACAGAAAAACCAAACTGATATCACCTTTTTCAGGAAATCTGTTTTGTTTGACGCCAAAAACCCGTTCCCACGCCCGTGGATACAATGTAACGATCCGCGAACTGACGTGGGCCGTCGGGCGTTATACTCTGCGGCTAAATTTTGAAATCGACATACAAGGACTCGCCCATGAAAGCGTTCGGCAAAATCCTGGGTCTGGTACTTCTCGGGCTGTTGCTGATCATTGTGGCTCTGGGTTTTGCCCTGACCCACCTCTTCGATCCCAACGACTATAAAGACGAGATTCGCCAGATAGCCCGCGACAAGGCCCACATCGAGCTGACGCTCAATGGCGATATCGGCTGGAGCCTGTTCCCCTGGCTGGGCCTTGAATTGCACGAAGCCAGCGTCGCAACGTTGACCAACCCGACCCAGCCGTTCGCCGACCTGCAGATGCTCGGCCTGTCGGTACGCGTGCTGCCGCTGCTGCGCCGTGAAGTGCAGATGAGCGACGTGCGTGTCGAGGGCCTCAACCTGCGCCTGAACCGCGACAAACAAGGCCACGGCAACTGGGAAGACATCGGCAAGAACGTCACCGTGGCGACCACCACCGGCACCCCTGCTCCGGTAGAACAGCCTGAGGCACAGGAACCGGAAAAGCCGTCAAAACCGATCCGCCTGGACATCGACAGCCTGACCGTCAACAACGCCCGCGTTGAATACAACGACGAACTGACCGGCAAGCAATTCAGCGCCGAAAGCATCCAGCTGAGCGCCGGCGCCGTGCACGAAGGCGCCAGTATTCCGGTGAAGCTCACCGCATTTTTCGGCAGCAACCAGCCGGTGATGCGCGTCAAGACCGAGCTCAACGGCAACCTGCGCATTCAACGCGCCCTCAAGCGCTACCAGTTCGAAGACATGAAGGTCACCGGTGAAGCCACAGGCGAGCCGCTGCAAGGCAAGACTGTGACCTTCTCCACCCAGGGCCAACTGCTGGTGGACCAGGCGGCCAATATCGCCGAATGGACCAACATGAAGCTGTCGGCCAACCTGCTGCGCGCCCTGGGCGAGCTGAAGGTCAACGGCCTGGACAAGACCCCGCAACTCAGCGGCGCCCTGTCCATCGCCCAGTTTGACCTGGCCAAGTTCCTCGACAGCGTGGGTCACCCGTTGCCGCCGATGGCCGAGGGTAGCCTGAGCAAAGTCGAACTGGTCAGCCGCCTCAAGGGCACGCCGACCAGCCTGGCGCTGGAAGACCTGAACCTGAAGCTCGATGGCAGCACCTTCACCGGTCGCGTCGCGGTGGATGATTTCGCCAGGCAATCCTTGCGCGTGCAGTTGAAGGGCGACACCTTCAACGCCGACAACTACCTGCCGGCCAAGTCCGAATCCGCCAAAGGTGCGGCCGCCGCACGCCAGGCCGAAGTGCAGAACAGCGAAGCCGGCGCCATGGCCGCCGGCGGTACTACACCACTGCCGGACGCACCGACCAAAGGCGCATGGAGCACCGACAAGCTGCTGCCTCTGGCTCGCCTGCGTACGCTCGACGTCAATGCCGACCTCGCCTTCGGCCAGTTGACCCTGAGCAAACTGCCGATCCAGAACGCCGCGCTGAAAGCGTCCGGCGTCGACGGCCAGCTCAAGCTCGACACCCTCAGCGGCGGCCTCTACAACGGCACGTTCCAGGCCAACGGCAGCCTCGATGTGCGCCAGGACATTCCGGTATTGGCGCTGCAAAGCCATATCAAGCAAGTGCCGGTCGAACGCATCCTGCAAGCCCAGGGGCAAACCCCGCCGGTGAAAGGCCAGATCACCCTCGACAGCAATCTCAGCGGGCGTGGCAACAGCCAAAAGGCACTGATCGACAGCCTCAACGGCACGGCCAGTTTCGTGATCAACAACGGCGTGCTGCTTAACGCCAACCTTGAACAGCAACTGTGCACCGGCATCGCCCTGCTCAACCGCAAGACGTTGAGCAGTACGCCACCCGGCAAGGACACGCCGTTCCAGGAACTGCGCGGCAACCTTACCCTGCGTAACGGCGTGGCCAGCAACCCTGACCTGAAAGTGCGAATCCCGGGCCTCACGGTCAACGGCAACGGGGATATCGACCTGCGCGTGCTGGGCATGGATTACCGCGTGGGCATCATCGTCGAAGGCGACCAGCGCGATACGCCGGACCCGGCCTGCCAGGTCGGCGCCAACTTCCAGAACATCGAAGTGCCGCTGCGTTGCCGTGGCCCGCTGGAACTGGGCGCCAAGGCCTGCCGCCTGGACAAAGATGGCTTGAGCCAGGTCGCGATCAAGGCGGCCGGCAACAAGCTCAGCGAGAAGCTGGAAGAAAAACTCGACAAGGTTAACCCGCAGTTGAAAGACGCTCTGAAGGGCCTGTTTAAACGATGAGAAACGAGCAGTTTTCAGAAGCGGTGCTGGACTGGTACGACCGCCACGGTCGCCATGACCTGCCCTGGCAACAGGGCATCACGCCTTATCGGGTGTGGGTATCGGAGATCATGCTGCAGCAGACCCAGGTGAGCACGGTGCTCAATTACTTCGACCGTTTCATGGCCTCCCTGCCGACGGTCGAAGCCCTGGCGGCCGCGCCGGAAGACGAGGTGCTGCACCTGTGGACCGGCCTGGGTTACTACACCCGCGCACGCAACCTGCAAAAGACCGCGAAAATCGTCGTGGCCGAGTACGGTGGCGAGTTTCCCAAGGATGTCGAAAAGCTCACCGAACTGCCCGGCATCGGCCTGTCCACTGCCGGTGCGATTGCCAGCCTGAGCATGGGCCTGCGCGCACCGATCCTCGACGGCAACGTCAAACGCGTACTGGCACGTTTTACCGCGCAAGAGGGCTACCCAGGCGAACCCAAGGTCGCCAAACAGCTGTGGGCGACCGCAGAGCGCTTTACGCCACACGATCGCGTCAACGCCTACACCCAGGCGATGATGGACATGGGCGCCACCCTCTGCACCCGCAGCAAACCCAGCTGCCTGCTGTGCCCGCTGGAAAAAGGCTGCGAAGCCCATATGCTCGGCCTGGAGACGCGCTACCCGATCCCCAAGCCGCGCAAGACCATCCCGCAGAAGCGCACGCTGATGCCGCTGCTGGCGAATGCCGAGGGCGCGATTCTGCTTTACCGTCGCCCGTCCACCGGCCTGTGGGGCGGTTTGTGGAGCCTGCCGGAGCTGGACGACCTCACCGACCTGGAACACCTCGCCCACCAACACGCGCTGGCACTGGGCAAACAACAGGCACTGCCGGGGCTGACCCACACCTTCAGCCACTTCCAACTGGCCATCGAACCGTGGCTGGTCCAGGTCGAGGAATCCGCCCATCACGTGGCCGAGGCCGACTGGCTCTGGTATAACCTCGCCACCCCGCCGCGCCTGGGCCTTGCCGCCCCGGTCAAGAAACTGCTGAAGCGCGCGGCCGACGTATTGAATGCAGGAGTGTCGTCATGACCCGCACCGTAATGTGCCGCAAGTACAAAGAACAATTGCCAGGCCTGGAACGCCCTCCGTATCCGGGCGCCAAGGGCCAGGATATTTTCGAACACATCTCGGCCCAGGCCTGGGGCGACTGGCTGAAACACCAGACCCTGCTGATCAACGAAAAACGCCTGAACATGATGAACGGCGAAGACCGCAAATACCTCGCGGGCGAAATGGACAAGTTCTTTTCCGGCGAGGAATACGCCAAGGCCGACGGCTACGTGCCGCCTGCTCAATAATTGATCAAAAACCGGGGTCGGCACGTAAGCGACGGTAATAATTAAATATTTTTTGAAAACTTGCTTGACGACCCCCTGAAAAACCCGTTTAATGCGCCCCGTTGCCCAGATAGCTCAGTCGGTAGAGCAGGGGATTGAAAATCCCCGTGTCGGCGGTTCGATTCCGTCTCTGGGCACCACTAATTAGTTTCAGGTGGTGCCAGCATCATCTGAAACACACAAAAAACCCGCCTAGTGCGGGTTTTTTGTTGTCTGGGATTTAGATGTCCTGGCTGAGGCGACTCAGCGTCGCCTCACCAGACCGATCACCCCCGATCCCACATCAACGTAATCACCGCCACCCGCTCCTGATCGGAGATCTGAAACCCCCGCGCCTCCACCCGATCAAGCCAGCCCTGCGCCGACAGTTGCTCGCCAAAGCGCACCAGGCGCCCGTAGCGCTTAAACACCGCTCGCAACACATTGATCATCGCGGGGTAGCTGCAACCGCCATCGAAGCAGATGCTCAGCCAGCCAAATCGAGAGCGCTCTATCACGTGGCCACAGCCGAGCCGCTTAAAGTCCTTTTTCGTCATATCCATATTGCTTCCAGTACGGCACTTACTAACAACGGCGCAATCACGTGACCGGCCGGTCACTCAGCCGGCGAACATACAGCAAGCTGCTGATTTATTTCAGTAAAAACACCATCAACGGGTTGTCATTCAATCGCCCTTCAAAGCTTGGAGCCAGATGCTCCAGGGGCGTTCCCTTGAGCAGCGCGGTTTCCTTGCGCGAGACGATGACCCATGACGGCCGGGGCAGCGCGCCCAACCGTTGAATGTCGCCTGTGCCGACAAACAATGGCTGCTCATCGTGCTCCAGGTTCATCATGTAGCGCACCGCCCAGGTGTCTCTACCAAGGTTCACAAACACCAGCGGCCCAGGCTGCGACACGCGCAGTGCCTCCACTTGGCTGACAAACCGGCGGGTGTCGAACTGCAAGTCCTTGGCGGGCTCCACGACCGTTACCAGCACCAGCCACTGCGCCGCCAGTGCGAACAGGCTGAGCCACACCAGCCGCCCCGCCCGGCGCCAAGCCAGCAACGCCGCCAACTGCAGGATCACCAGCACGCCAATCAACAGCGGCAACGAAACGCTGGGCCAGTAACCGTGCTTCTGCCACCCATGCCGACAGACAAAGACTACAACCACGCATAACCCCGGCAGCGCCGCGACAAGCCACTCATAGCAGCGGCGCACGCCAACCAGCCAACCTTGCGCCTGGAGCAGCCCATAGGCGGCGACAGCGGCAAACATCGGCACCATGGGCAGGATGTAATAGGCGCGCTTGAAGTGCGGCACCGACAACCCGAGCAGGATCATCAAGCCGCAGGCACCAAGCCGCATCACCAATTGCACAGTGTCGTCGAACCGCTCAAACCGCCGATGACGCAGCGCAACCAATGTGGCCAACGCCAAGGGCACCACAGGAAAGTAGCGGTACAAACTCAACTGAAAATAGAAATAGAACGGCTCGCCGGTTTCATCGAGACGCCCGCCCACTTGCATCTTGAACACCTCATCGGCAAACGCATCGCCGCCACTGATACGCGCCAGCTTCACCAGCAGCCACCAACAGGCGGCCAGGAGCACCAGGCCGACCGCGCCATGAATCAACACCTGCCTGACGCGCTCGCCCGGGCGCCCCAGCGCCCAATACACACACACCACGCCGCAGACTTCGATCAACCCCAGCGGCCCGCGAATCGCAAAGCCCAGGATAAACAACGGGAACACCGCCAGCTGCCGCAGCCGCGAGCCCAGGCGCTCCCCACTGTGCAGCAGGTAGAAACTGCCTACGCAAAGCAGCGCCACCATCTGATCCAGGCACACCGAGCGCGATTTTTCGAGTAACTGGGTGGTGAGCAAGGTGAGCAACACGGTCAGCAGCGCCCAATGGCGAGCATAGGGCACCAGCAGCCGGTAAATCAGAGCGACCACCCCGGCAGACGCCAGCGCCGTCGGCAGGATATTCGCCAAGTGGTTGGGCGCGCCGAATAACCGCGCAACTACAAAACTGAAGAACGTCGCCGTGCCAGGGTAGTCGGCGTAAGGCTTCCCATAGGTGGTAGGAAAAAGACTCGCGCCATGGCGAAACATTTCCTGCAGGAACAGCGCCCAGCGTCCATCAAACCCTTGGGGCTGCTGATCCCAGATGCCCAAAGTGAACAACAGCAGGGCAAACAGAAAAATGCCCAGGGACTCCAGGCGAAAACGGTTGCGATGATCCATCGGTAGACCTGTCAGGTGGGGAGCGCCGGCCCATGGTGCCGAACACATCCCTGAATAACGCCTGAACAAACCTGAACATTGCGCCGCTTACCGACCTGCGGGCCACACCCACCTCGGGATCAGGCGGATGTAGATCAATTCCCCCACCAGCTCGACCAGGGTTTGCAGGATCACCGCCGTTGCGGCCAGCCCCCGCACGTCTTCAGGCAAAGCCAGCGCCAGGGGCAGAACCACCAGTGAATTACGCGTCGACGCGCTGAACGTCACCGCCCGCGCCGTTACCGCCGGCAACGCGAACAGCCGCGAGGCCAGTGCGCCAATCAGCGGGGCCAGCAACAGGAAGCCGATATACACCGCCAACACCGGCAGCAGCAGGTGGATATCGCGCACCACCGAGGTAATCTGCGAACCGATCACCCCAAACAGCACCAGCGCCATCGCCGGTACGGGTAACCAGGCCCAGGCGTCGTTCCAGGCACTGATCACCCTGGATCGCCGCGCCAGGGAGGTCGTCAGCACCGCCAGGACCATCGGCAGCACAATCAACACCACGAACGCCTCGACAAACGGCCCCGCCGCCACCACCACCTCGGACTGCGCCCCCAGCATCAGCCCCAGGTACATCGGCAACAGCGCAAGCTGCAGCAACAGCAGTACCGGCGTCGCTGCCAGCATCAATCGCGAGTCGCCTTTGCCGATGTGCGTAAACACCACCACGTAGTCGATACACGGCGTCAGCAACACCAGCAACGCCCCCACCAGCAAAGCCGGGCGCTCAACCAGGCCGCGGGTCAAGGCCCACACCAGTAAGGGCAGCAGGATAAAATTGGCCAGCAGCAACGCCGACAGGAAACGCGTATTGCTCAAGCCTTGGCGCAGGTCCAGAAACGGGATTTGCAGGAACATGGCGTACATCAACACCGCGATGGCCGGCGTTAACAGCATACCGAGGCCATGCGCCGGCGATGGCGCGAGCAGGCCAAAGGCGGCGGCCAGCAGCACGGCGACGAAGTAGATCGGGATCTGGTTGTGTTCAAGCGTGTCGCGGGTCATGGGCCGGCCCAGGCTGATCGAAAGATCGCCAGCCTAAGCATCCAGATGGACAAGGTCGAGCGCCGTGAAAATCTTGACGCCTATGGCACGCCAAATTTGTTAATTTCGGCTGCTTATAAAAAGCGCCAGGGCCCTGCGAAGCCCAGCAAAAAGCGCAAGGACCGAGCCCACCCATGAACCTGCCATCACGCACCGCCCCCGAAGCATTCCGCGAGTTCGCTTGCGACAGCTACCCCCTCGGTGGCTTCACCTGGCGCCACCTGCGCACCGACCTCGAACGCCCGGTGGTGATCATCAACGCCGCCACCTCCGTGCGCTGCCGCCATTACTCACGCTTCGCCGACTACCTGTTCGCCAACGGTTTGGACGTGATCACCTACGACTATCGCGGCATCGGCGAGTCGCGCAGCGGATCGTTGCGAGGCTTCAACGCTTCTTGGTCGGATTGGGGCGTGCTGGATTTCGAGGCGATTGTGCGGCGCGCACAGCGGGAATTTCCGGGCCAGCCGATTGATGTGGTCGGTCACAGTTTCGGCGGCTGCGCGGCCGGGCTCGGCGCATCGGGCGCGGTGATCCGGCGGATCGTGACGGTGGGCGCACAGTTCGCCTACTGGCGTGATTACCAGGCGAGCGGGCGCTGGCGGATGTTTGCCAAGTGGCATGTGGTAATGCCGCTGGTGACGGCAATGTGCGGGTATTTCCCCGGCAAGCGCCTGGGCTGGCTTGAAGATACGCCGGCAGGCGTGGTGCGCGACTGGAGCACACCAACACCCCGCTATGAGACGCGCCCCAGCGGCCGGGCCCTGAAAGGCTTGCCTTTCAGCCGTGTGAAAGCCCAGATGCTGGCGATCAGCATCACCGATGACCCGTTCGGCACCGTGGCGGCCGTTGAACGCTTGCTGGGTTACTTCGACGGCTGCGAGCGCACCCATGTGCGGATTGCACCTGAAGATATCGGCGAGAAAAAGGTCGGCCATTTCGCTTTTTTTCGTAGCGAGTTTCAGGATCGATTGTGGCCGATTGCATTGGTATGGCTGCAAAACGGCCAATTAACTGCGGATATCCTTGGGATTTCCCCCAACCTGCGCTTCAATACCCCACCCAGATCCTGACCCAAGGACGTGAGCCCATGGCCTCGCCGAACAAGCAGCAAAAACGTGCCCACCGGGCAAAGGCCAAAGCCAAGCAGAACCGCACCCAACGCACCGCCGCCGCCAAGCCGGATGCGTTCGCCGGCGATGACAGCCGCATTGACCTTGAGTCGGTGGACTTGACCGAGCTGTTCGTCGAGATGCGTACGGCCGGTGAGACCAGCCAGCAAGCGCTGTGCGCGGTGTTCCTGGCGCACCCGCTGTTGGCGTTGGTGCTCGAGCAGGAAGGCGAAGAGGAAGCCACCGACTTTATCCTGGCGGCACTGATCGAATATCGGCAGTGGGCCACGGACAGTGACGATGAAGCGGCCGCACTGGCGTGGATCGAGTCGCCGGAGTTCCAGGCGGATTACGTCGCCGCGTCTCAGGCACTGGTCAACTCCCAGGACTGATACAAAACCAAATGTGGGAGCGGGCTTGCTCGCGAAAGCGGTGGAACAGTCAATATTTACTTTGACTGACACGTCGCTTTCGCGAGCAAGCCCGCTCCCACATGGTTTTAGCTGCGTTCCAGCAACCGCATCACATCAATTGAGTACTGCAGCGCCTACCTTCTGCGCCTTGCGACGGCTCGACACAAACAACCCCGCCGCCACTACCAGCAAGCTCAGCACCCCGGTCGCGATGATCTCGACCCGGTGCGCTTCCTGGAACAGCATGATGGTCAGCGTACCGACGATAAACACCATCACCGCGTAGGTCAGGCCCGGGAACAGCCACATTTTGAAGACAATTTTCTCGCCCGCCGCCGTGCGTTTCTGGCGCATGCGCAGTTGCGACACCGCGATCACCAGGTATACCAGCAACGCGATGGCGCCGGAGCTGGCCAGCAGGAACTCGAACACCGCCGCTGGCGCTACATAGTTGGCGAACACCGCCAGGAACGCCGCACCGGTCGACAGCAACACCGCCCAGTAAGGCGTGCCACTCTTGTTGGTGCGCTTGGCCACAGCCGGCGCGTCACCGCGGCGACCCAGGGAGAACAGCATGCGCGAGGCGGTATACAGCGCTGAGTTCAGGCAGCTGGTTACGGCAACCAGGACCACCAGGTCGACAATCAGCTTGGCATTCGGGATGCCCATGCGTTCCAGCACGGTTTGATAGGAACCTACCGCCGCCAGGGTCGGATCGTTCCATGGCACCAGGGACACCACGATGAAGATCGACAGCAGGTAGAACAAACCAATCCGCCAGATCACCGAGTTGGTGGCCTTGGTGATTTGCTGGCCAGGGTTCTTCGATTCAGCGGCCGCGATGGTGACGATCTCGGTGCCCATGAAGGAGAACATGGTGGTCAGGATCGCCGCCAATACGGCGCCCATGCCGTTGGGCATAAAGCCTTGGGTGTCGAACAGGTGCGAAACGCCGCTGACCTGGCTGGTCGGCAGAAAGCCGAAAATCGCCGCCAGGCCGAGGATCACGAAGCCCACAATCGCCACTGACTTTGATCAGCGCAAACCAGAACTCGAACTCACCGTAGTTCTTCACGCTGAACAGGTTGGTCGCAGTCAGCAGCAACGTGATGATCAGCGTAAAGGCCCAGATCGCCACATCCGGGAACCAGGCATGCAGAATGGTCGCGGCGGCGTTGGCTTCCAGGGGAATCACCAGCACCCAGAACCACCAGTACAGCCAGCCGATGGTGAAACCGGCCCAGTGGCCGATCGCACGGTCGGCGTAGGTGGAAAACGAACCGGTGTCCGGGGACGCCACGGCCATTTCGGCCAGCATGCGCATCACCAGGACCACCAGCGTACCCGCAGCGGCATACGCCAGCAGTACGGCAGGGCCGGCAGCAGCAATCGCGTGGCCGGAGCCGACAAACAAACCGGCACCGATAACGCCGGCAATCGACAGCATGGTGACGTGACGCGGTTTGAGCCCCTGTTCGAGGTCATTGGAGCTTTGCGTACTACTCATTGACACACCTTTACGAGGAATTGCGAAAACGGTCGGCCCGGCCTGGGATCTTTCTCGTGAAAAGAAACCAACAGAGCGTTCTTTATTTTTTACGCAAGATTTGCGCCAAAATGTTACAGAGCCGCGATTGACGCGGGCTGTAGGACAATCCCCCAGCAATCGCAAGTCATTGAGAACAATGGCATTCCGCTATAGCGTTACCGTGCGACCCACATTACAGACGAATACGCGCACCAAAAACACACACAAAAAGTACGTGACGCCTCATAAAAGGGCTGATAAGCGCCGTTTGCCCGGTTAACCCTTCCAACACCTGACCAAAGCTGGCACCATCGCGCCCTTTTTTACGCGAAGCCTGCGGCTTTTCGGGATCAAACGGTTGTTCGGTTGTTGATGGCGCGACACGCTGCTGCGCCGATGCGACACCCTGCCGCACACCGCCTGTTTACCGCTGGGCGCGCTGTTGGCTGCCATCAGGACGCTATGCTAGCTTGGCGCCTCGCCAGGAAGGCGGCCCAACAGCGTCGAACGCAATGAACACAATGAGGACCGCACATGGCCGAGGCCACGCCCGCGCTTGAAATCCGCAACTTGCATAAACGCTATGGTGAGCTGGAGGTACTCAAAGGTATCTCGCTGACCGCTCGCGACGGCGACGTGATCTCGATCCTGGGCTCCTCCGGTTCCGGTAAGTCCACGCTTCTGCGTTGCATCAACTTGCTGGAAAACCCGCACCAGGGGCAGATCCTGGTCGCCGGTGAAGAGCTCAAGCTCAAGGCTGCGAAAAACGGCGAACTGATTGCCGCCGACGGTAAGCAGATCAACCGCCTGCGCAGCGAAATCGGTTTTGTGTTTCAAAACTTTAACCTGTGGCCGCACATGAGCGTCCTCGACAACATCATCGAGGCGCCCCGCCGCGTGCTCGGACAGAGCAAGGCCGAGGCGATAGAAGTGGCCGAAGCCCTGCTGGCCAAGGTCGGTATCAGCGACAAGCGCCACGCCTACCCGGCGCAACTGTCCGGCGGCCAGCAGCAACGAGCAGCCATCGCACGCACCCTGGCAATGCAGCCCAAAGTCATCCTGTTCGACGAGCCCACTTCGGCGCTTGACCCGGAAATGGTTCAGGAAGTACTTAATGTGATCCGCGCGCTGGCCGAAGAAGGCCGCACCATGCTGCTGGTCACCCATGAAATGGGCTTCGCCCGACAGGTTTCCAGCGAAGTGGTGTTCCTGCACCAAGGCCTGGTCGAAGAGCAAGGGTCGCCACAGCAGGTGTTTGAAAACCCGCTTTCGGCGCGCTGCAAACAATTCATGTCCAGCAACCGCTAACGGAGCAACATGCATGCAGAACTATAAAAAATTCCTTCTGGCTGCGGCCGTCTCGATGGCGTTCAGCGCCACGGCCATGGCAGAAACCCTGAAAATGGGGATCGAAGCGGCCTACCCGCCCTTCAACAATAAAGACGCCAGCGGCAACGTCGTGGGCTTCGACAAAGACATCGGCGACGCCCTGTGCGCCAAGATGAAAGTCGAGAAGTGCGAAGTATATGTGTCTGACTGGGACGGCATCATCCCGGCCCTGAACGCCAAGAAGTTCGACTTCCTGGTCTCTTCGCTGTCGATCACCGATGAGCGCAAGCAGGCCGTCGACTTCACCGACCCGTACTACTCCAACAAGCTGCAGTTCATTGCGCCCAAAGCCACCAAAGACTTCAAGCCCGACGCGGCCTACCTCAAAGGCAAGATCATCGGTGCGCAGCGCGCGACCCTGGCCGGCACTTATCTGGAAGACAAGCTGCCGGAAACCGAGGCCAAGCTCTACGACACCCAGGAAAACGCCTACCTCGACCTGACTTCCGGCCGCCTGGACGGGATCCTCGCCGACAAATATGTGCAGTACGAATGGCTCAAGAGCAAAGACGGTTCGGCCTACGAGTTCAAGGGCGACCCGGTTGTAGAAAGCGACAAGATCGGTATCGCCGTACGCAAGGGCGACCCACTGCGCGAGCGCCTGAACAAAGCCCTGGCAGAGATCAAGGCAGACGGCACCTACAAGAAGATCAACGACAAGTACTTCCCGTTCAGCATCGAATGATCTGAACGGCCTGACCGACGCGCTCGCCTGGGCGCGCCGGCTTTCAGCAATGCCTGCCGCGATATGAAAACACCATGAATTTTGATCTCTACGGATTCGGCCCGGCGCTCGCCGCCGGCGCGCTGATGACCGTCAAATTGGCGCTCACGGCCCTGTGCCTGGGGCTGGTGCTCGGCCTGGCCGGGGCCTTGGCCAAGACCTCGCCGTACAAACCGCTGCAATGGCTGGGCGGCACTTACTCGACCATCGTTCGCGGTATTCCAGAGCTGCTGTGGGTGCTGCTGATCTACTTCGGCACGGTCAACATGATGCGCGCCCTGGGGGAGTTTTTTGGTATCCCCGAGCTTTCCCTGAGTGCCTTTGCCGCCGGGGTGATCGCCCTGGGCCTGTGCTTTGGCGCCTATGCCACGGAAGTGTTCCGTGGCGCGATCCTCGCTATTCCCAAGGGCCACCGCGAAGCCGGTGTGGCGTTGGGGCTGTCGAAGTTTCGCATCTTTACCCGCCTGATCATGCCGCAGATGTGGCGCATCGCCCTGCCGGGCCTGGGCAACCTGTTCATGATCCTGATGAAGGACACCGCCCTGGTGTCGGTGATCGGCCTTGAAGAAATCATGCGCCATGCTCAGATCGGCGTGACCGTGACCAAGCAGCCCTTCACCTTCTTTATGGTCGCGGCGTTCATGTACCTGGGCCTCACGGTCCTGGCCATGACCGGCATGCACTTCCTGGAAAAACGCGCCGCCCGCGGCTTTGCAAGGAGCACCCAATGAGCGGCGACTACAGCTGGCTGGCGCATTTCGACCTGGGCCTGAACTGGGCGGTGATCATCAAATGGCTGCCCAAACTGGCACAGGGCGCGACCCTGACCCTAGAGCTGGTGGCCATCGCCGTGATCGCCGGGCTGCTGCTGGCGATCCCCTTGGGGATCGCCCGCTCCTCGCGCCGCTGGTACGTGAGCGCCCTGCCCTACGCCTACATTTTCTTCTTCCGTGGCACGCCGCTGCTGGTGCAGTTGTTCCTGGTCTATTACGGCCTGGCGCAGTTCGACGCTATACGTGAGAGTTTCATGTGGCCGTACCTGCGCGACCCATTCTGGTGTGCCACGGCCACCATGACCCTGCACACTGCGGCCTATATCGCCGAGATTCTTCGCGGTGCGATCCAGGCGATCCCACCCGGTGAGATTGAAGCGGCACGCGCCCTGGGTATGTCCAAGCCCAAGACGCTGTTCTACATCATCCTGCCCCGTGCCTCACGCATCGGCCTGCCTGCCTACAGCAACGAAGTAATCCTGATGCTCAAGGCCAGCGCACTGGCCAGCACCGTGACGTTGCTGGAACTGACCGGCATGGCGCGCACCATCATTGCCCGCACCTACTTGCCGGTTGAAATTTTCTTCGCCGCCGGGCTGTTCTACCTGTTGATGGCCTACATGCTGGTACGCGGCTTCAAACTGCTGGAACGCTGGCTGCGCGTCGATGCCTGCCAAGGACGTTGAAGCACGCTTTGCGGCGCTGGATGCGTTTCTGATCGAGCACCAAGGGCTGTGGCGACCACGGCCCTTTACGCATCGCCAGTTACCCTGGGAAACCGAGCACCGCGAACTTGCCGACTGGCTGCGCCAACGGTCGCTGGCCGATGCCGAAACCAGTCACAACCATCCCCATGAACTACCGGCGCCTGCACCGTTTCCACAGCTGGCAGCGCAGGCTTTGCGCCTCAGTGCTGTGGATAAATTACCCTCGCACCCACTGCAACCCGCTCGCCAGCGCCTGAATGTCGACGTGCCCGGTCGCAAATGGCAGCAAATCGAAGCCTTCGGCGCCGCGCTGCCATTTGCGCAAACCGCCACACATTGGCTGGACTGGTGCGCCGGCAAGGGCCACCTCGGACGTCGCCTGCTGCAAACCGGGCAACAGCTGACCTGCCTGGAATACGACCCGGCGCTGATCGCTGCCGGCCAGGCCTTGAGCGACCATCACCACCTGCCCGCCACTCATCGCCTGCAAGACGTGATGGCCGCGCTGGCGATCAGCGCCGACCACACCCCTGTGGCCCTGCACGCCTGCGGCGACCTGCACGTACGCCTGCTGCAACTGGCCAGCGCCGCCGGCTGCAAGCAACTGGCACTGGCGCCCTGCTGCTACAACCGGATTAACACGCAGACCTACCAGGCACTGTCGCACCAAGGCCGGGCCTCGGGCTTGCAATTATCGGTGGAGGACCTCGGCCTGCCGTTGAGCGAAACCGTGACGGCCGGCAAGCGCGTGCGCCTGCAACGGGACACGTCCATGGCCCGGCGCCTGGGGTTTGATCAGTTGCAACGCCACTTGCGCGGCCGCGACGAGTACCTGCCCACGCCTTCCCTGCCTGCCAGTTGGCTGGACCACCCGTTTGCCGACTACTGCCGGGAACTGGCGCGCCGCAAAGGATTGTCCACAGGTGAACAGGATTGGTCGGCGCTGGAGGCGCATGGCTGGCGGCGTTTGGCCGAGGTCAGAAACCTGGAATTGCTGCGCGGACTGTTTCGGCGCCCGCTGGAGTTATGGCTGGTACTGGATCGGGCATTATTTCTGGCTGAAAACGGCTACAAGGTCGAGGTAGGCAGCTTCTGCGAATCTGCATTGACCCCGCGCAACTTAATGGTGCTTGCCGAGCGCGATTAAAGGGCAAAAATGCCGCACCACAGCCTGTGGATAACTCTGTTGATGAATTCTTTACAGACCCTGTAGCCATCGGCGTTACAGGCCGAAAGCCGCCTTGGTCATTTTTTGTTCATAAAATAAAACACACGTAAAACAAGCAGTTGCGAGGTGATGAGAACCGCTCCACAAAAAGGCTGTTACGTGCCCCCCTGTCCAACCGATTGTGCATAAGCATCTGGCGTTAAGCGTATAA
This sequence comes from Pseudomonas poae, assembly GCA_028869255.1. NCBI lineage: Bacteria > Pseudomonadati > Pseudomonadota > Gammaproteobacteria > Pseudomonadales > Pseudomonadaceae > Pseudomonas > Pseudomonas poae. The sequence continues at coordinate 5,493,709 of CP110972.1, forward strand.
ACCGCGCTTTACGAAAGCCTTTTCGGGGCTTTCAACAACCGGCAGAGGTCGTTGATATCGTCCGCCGCCAGCCGCATCGCGTGGCTGTCCAGCGGGTCGGTGCCGAAAGCCAGGGCTTCGCTGATGGCCATGTCGCAATGCACCTCATACGGCGCGCTTCCCAGGCGCTGCTTGAACGCCTCGGCCATATCCAGGCTGAAGGCATTGCCCTCGTCCAATTGGTTGAGCACAAAATGCACACGCGGTGGCTGCTCACGCTGAAGGTACGGCGCCAAGAGCACGTCGAGTTGGTCCAGCGTGCCGAGCGAGGCAGCGTCGGCCTGGGCGACCACCAGCACCACATCGGCCACGCTCAGCGCCTGGTGGAAATACACGTTATTACCGGCGGGGGTGTCGATGATCACCGTGTGGCGTGCGCTCAGGCCCAAGGCGCACAGGCGCTGCTCCAGCCAATCCGGCTGATGCCGGAGCCAGCGCTGCAGGTTTTCCTGCTGCCGGGTATCGGTGTCGCCAAAGGTGATCACCCGGCAACCGGCGAACCCGGGCTGCTGGATCTGCCGCCAGTGCGCATTCTCCAGGCTGGTGCGGCCGATGCCAGGCACGTCCGGGTCGACCCCGAAGTGATGCCGCAGGGCGTTCTGCGGGTCCAGCTCCACGGCCACCACCGATTCGCCATGGCGCTGCAAACCGCTGCTCAACGCCGTGACCAGGGTGCTGCGACCCACTCCCCCATTGACCGACACCAGTGCCACCACCTTGGGGCGCGGCGCGGCTGCATCCATCGGTTCGGACGGTTCGTTGGCGCTGGGGGTTTGGGGCGGGAACGGGGTGCCGTCATCCACGGGAATGCTGCCGAAAAAGTGCAGCCGCGCATTCAGCCCTTGGGCATCGCGCATTACGTTCTTGCCGAATAACTCGAAAAGCTGATCAGTAAAGCTCATGGCCTGAACTCCCATACGACGCAGCTTAAAGACGTAGAGGGTCGGCAAGCAGAAGGCTCGCCGCAGGTCTTTTTATAGGCGTCTGTTGTTGTCGCATTCTGTGACAGAGCAGGCAATGTGTCATTATTTTGATTAATTTGCCGCCTATTTTTTAGACAGGCGGCAAATCGTCAAATTACTGGCTAACCGTGATCGAGTCGTACGGGGTTTGCAGATCTCGCTCAGGAATCTCCCAAATCAACAACTTGGGTGGCGTTTGCTTGAAGGCAGGGCTGTCGAAGTAGGCTTTGGCCGCGCCGGAAAACTCACCACCGTCCTTGCTGAAATTGCCCACCGGCGCATTCAGGGCGGCCTGCAAGAAACCTACAAAGTTCGAATTGCGCGAGAACGAGGTGCCGATCAGCGCCACATTGGGCAGCCCGGCGTCGCCGAACAGGTCATCGGCATTGCTGGTCGCTCCGCCGGTTTCATGGGCGGTGCTGGCCGCGACGGACTCGCCTGGCGGCTGCAATGTTGGCGGCAGCCAGTCGAGGCCGGCCAGGCGCACCAGGTCACCCGGGCGCACGGCGAGCGGCGCCTGGGTAATCTCGAAAGGCTGCTCGGGCGTGGCCTGGATACCGCGCTGCCGGATGCGCTGCGCCAGGGCCTTGGCCCCAGCGTTAGAGCCGATTTCACTCCAATGCGTGTCCGTGCGCAGGTACGCCTGCGCGCCCAGGGGTTTGAGCGTGTCGGTCAGGTCCAGCGCGGATACGCCAGCGGCCTGCAACACGGCGGTCCAGTCCTGGATGCGGCTGTCGAGCACCGCCGGGCGGTACAGGCCACAGCGTTGCGCGGCGCCGATGCGGCTCTTGTCCGGCACCACCACCACTTGCAGCTCGATACCTTTTTGACCCAGCTGTTTTTGCAGGTCGATCACCGCCTGGGCCTTGGTCCAGGCATTGGCCTCGGCATGGCGGTTGATGCGCAGCTCATCGCTGATAAACAGCCAGCCCGGGCAACCCTGGCGCACGCGTGGGCCGGTGTCGCCGAACGCCAGCCAGCTGGTGCCGCGCTCCAGGTTGGCGGCCTGGATCGCCATCGGCGCCTTGGCCAGTTCCTTGGCGAAACGGTGGGTCAGGTCGCCGTGCAGCAGCATGTCGCTGTCGACTTTGGCCGGCACATAGCTGATCGGGCCCTTCACCATCAGCCAGACGCAGGACAACAGCCCCGCCGCCAGGAAGGGCACCAGCACCCAGGCCGCCAGGGGGCTGGTGCGAACGGCCAGGTCGCTCGGAGGAGTCGGCGCGGTAGGAGCGGGCATGGTCGGGCGTCCTCAGAACTGAAAGTACAGAAACGGTACGGCGTCGCGGCTGGCAATCAGCGCGAAAGACAACACAAACCCGGCCACCGGCCACAGCGAGGCCGCCACCACAAACCACGGCTGGGTGCCGAAACGCTGCTCGCAACGCACCTGCCAGATCGGCGCGATGATGCACACCAGGCCCAGCAAGGCCGCCATACCATGAGCCGGGCGCATGGCCACAGCCATTGCATCCCCCAGGGCCATGCCGTGCAGGCCGAACTGGCCGGCGTACATGGTCAGTGCCGAATGGAAGTCCGGCGCCCGGAACAAGGTCCACGCCAGGCATACAAACAGCAGCGTCAGAATGTGCGACAGCACCGGCGGAATGCTTGGCAGGCTCGACCGCGACCAGGCCCGGTCAACGCACAACGCCACGCCGTGGGCCGAACCCCACAGCAGATAGTTCCAACTGTCGCCGCCGTGCCACAGCCCGGCAATCGCCATGGTCAGGAACAGGTTGCGATAGGTGCGCCACACGCCGTCACGGTTACCGCCGAGGGCGATGTACAGGTAGTCGCGCAACCAGCTGGACAACGACAAGTGCCAACGGCGCCAGAAGTCCTGGATGCTGCTGGCCAGGTACGGCCGGTTGAAGTTTTCCGGAAAGTGAAAACCCAGCATCAGGCCCAGGCCGATGGCCATGGCGCTGTAGCCGGCGAAGTCGAAGAACAGTTGCAGCGAGTACGCCAGGCAACCGATCCAGGCGTCCACCAGGCTCGGGTTTTCCAGGTGGAAGGCAATGTCCACCAGCGGCGACAAGGTATCGGCCACCAGCACTTTCATGCCCATGCCGATCATGAAGCGCCGCGCGCCCAGGGCAAAATTCGCCCAGTTGAAATAACGCTGGTTCAGCTCGCGGCGGACCCAGTCGTAACGGATGATCGGGCCCGCAATCGAGTGGCCGAACATCGAGATGTAAGTGGCGTAGTTGATGAAACTGCGCTCCACCGGCACCGTATGCCGGTGCACATCCACCAGGTAGGAAATCGCCTGCAGCACGATAAACGACAAGCCGGCCGGCAAGGCCACGCGCTGCCAGTCCAGCGGCATCGCGCCGTACCAGGTGATCACCTCACTCACGGTGCCCGCGACGATGTTGGCGTACTTGTACCAACACAGCACTGCCGTGTTGAACACGATCAACGCAATCAACAGGCGCACCCGGCCTTTGCCGTCCTCACGGGAGCGGTCCACCAGCAGGCCGCCGACCCATGCCACCACGGTCAAGACCATGTGCAGGAACAGGAACAACGGGCTCAACCAGCCGTAGAACAACCAGCTGCCGATCAACAGGATGACGTTGCGCCAGCTCGGACGAGCCAGGGCGTAAATCAACAGGAAGGCCGGCAGGAACAGCGTGAGGAATTCGAGTGAGGCAAAGACCATGGTGGTGTCGGGCCCGATCAGTTAGCGAGCGAATCAGGCGCGAACAACAGCCGGGAGCCCGTTGCGGATGGCAAAGCCAACACGCTGTAGCGCTCGCCCGCCTTGAGGCTGAAGCTCAACGGCTGGCCGACGGGTGCACCGGCGCACTTGAGCTGTACCGACAGCTCCACCGGGTTGATCATGCGGCGCTGCACGGAACCTTCGGCGACCTTTTTGAACAGCTCGGCCTTTTGCGCAACGGCTTCCAGGCTGGCGTCGGCGCACGCGGCGTCGGCGTTGATGAAGGCCAGCGAGGCTTTCAGTGCGTTGAAGTCGTCCGGTTGTTCATGGATCACCACCTGGCGAATACCGCCCTTGGCATCGGCTACCGCCACCACCGTGGCAAATTCGCCCGGGGCTACGGTGACGGCCAACTCAGCGGTGTTGCTACCCTGGCTCAACACGCCCTTGATCGGCGCGCTGCCGCCGGACACCGGCAGGTAATCGGAAACCAGCTTGTCGCCCGCCAGCACCAGGCTGGCCTTGGAACCTTCGGCGACCAGTTTCAATTCGCTGTCAGTGCCATTGGCAAACCGCAGGAAGGCCGAGTCCTTTTCCGGCCCGGTGGGGTACAACGGAATGTCGGCGCTCCAGGCGCTGACACTGGCAAGCAAGGTCGCCAGGCCCAGGGTGATGCGCGTCATCATTTGGCTCCCTTCACGGCGTCCGCCGGCAACGCAGACAGCGCGCCGCCGATGGCCTTGGCCCACTTCTGGTAGCCGTCGATGGTGAAGTGCTGGCCGTCGGTGGTGATCCATTGGCCTGGCTTGGAGAAGGTCAGCGAATCGATATAGGTGCACGGCGCGACGTTGGTCGCAAGGAATTGCGACATCAGTTTGGTGCGCGCGTCATCCTTCTTGTACATGCTGCCGACCTTGCCCCAGGCCGGGCCGACCCACACGCACTTGGTGCCGGTTTCGCTGATGGCCTTGGTCAGGGAGGTCACACTCTTCCAGGCCCAGACTTTCGGGAATTGCGGGTCCGGGTAGGAGGCCATGGTGTCGCCGATGATGATCACCACGAGGTCCGGCTTGTCCTTGGCGATCAGGTCCTTGACCGGTGTGGTGCTCATGGCGTTCTTGCCGAACACTTCGGGCTTGCCGCCGGGCAGGTTCTCGGCGCCGCAGTCGACTTTCTTCGGCACGATCCAGTCGGCCGCACCGGCACCGCAGGCGCCGATGGTGTGCACCTTGGCGCCTTGCGCCGTGAGGTTGGCTTGCAACGGGTCCAGCAAATGGTCCGGGAAGCTCAAGTGGCTTTCGCCGAGTACCAGCAGGGTCAGGCCGGCAATTGCAGAAACAGGCATGGATGACTCCTATCAATCAATTCGAATAGGGGGAACGGTAGGGGCTGACCGGCAAAGGCATTGGCCCGCTCAGGTCTTCAAACAGGTAGCGCAAGTAGGCGTTGCCGACGTACTGGCGATAATCCTGGGCGTTGTCGACACCGACTTCGCCACCCAGATAAAAGCGTGAAGTAAGACGGTATTCGGCGGCTGCGTTGAGGCTGTAGCCGATGCCGGTCTTGCTGCTGCTGTCGTATTTTTTGGTGGCCGCATTGCCTTGAAGCGTGCTGTCCGTAGGAAAGTAATCGGCGCCATCTTGCGCGATATGCTGCACGCCCACCGAACTTTTCAACTCGTAGCTGAAGCGGTCGAAGCTCTGTGCCCAGCGAACCGGCACGGCCAGGGAGAAGAAACGTTGCGGGCTGAAGTAGCCGCCATTGCCATAGGTGTAGAAACCCTGGTTGTCCTTGAAGCCCATGGCCATGCCGCTGACGCCCAAGGTGAGGGTGTCGGTCGGCGTATTACGCAGGTACCAGTAGACGCCGCTGCCCAACTCCATACGGGTGTTGTCTTCAACGTTGTTGCCGAGCAACTGGTGCAACGACGCGTAGCCGTAGGCGCCCACTTCCTGGTTATCGTAGCTCAGCTCGCCGCGCCCGCCGTTGGCAGTGACGCCGCCCCACTTCTTGCGGTCTCCAGCGGAGGTTGTGGTTTCAGAGCCGGCAAACGAGGTCACGCTATCGGTGACCGGGCGCCGCGAGACATTCACGCCATAGCGCAGGTTGCCGCCTTCGGTGAACGGGCGATTCACACTCACGCCACCGACCACAGTGCTATAGGTAAAGCCCAAAGGGCTGACGCCGATATCGGCCTTGACGCCCTGCGCCGGATCTTCCACAGCAACCGCCAAACCGACGCCGTTTTCTCTCTGGGAACCATCCGTGCCGGCACCAGCACCAAAACGCGCAGCCGAAATAGCCTTGACCGTCCCGGAACTCAAACTCACCGGTGTCGCACGCAACGCCACGTTGTAATCACCCACCGGCATGCGCGCTTCAAATGGCGTCTCGACGTCGGTGATTCGGCTCAAACCGCTTTCACCATTGTTACTGCGCACGCTCAACCCTTGCACCAGGTAGCCACTGCGATCACGCAGCAGCCCATCGAGGGCACGGCGCGCCGGGCTCAAGGTCGGGTTGTCCAGCGCGGCAATGCGCGTTGGCGGCACAAACGGGTCGCTCAGCTTGTTCGAGGGTGCAAAGCCAGCAGCTGCCACGGTATTCCCGGAGGCCGAAACCGGCGCCGGCATCACATTGGCTGGCGCATCTATGGGCGGTGGAACCGCACCGCGATCGACGGCCAAGTCGGTGATCTGGCGCCGTTGGCCCGGCAGGCCGACAAACGGGTTGTAAGCCACGCCCTGGGCGTCGGCCAAGGCCGAGCGCGCCTGGGTGCGCTGGGTGTTTTCAATAGCCAGTGCGCGACGCAGCAATTCGGCTGCTTCGGCATTACGGCCCAGCCCCTGATAGATCTGCCCGGCGGCGGTCAGGGTCTCGGCATTGGTCGGGTCCAGCCTCAGCGCCTTGTCGGTAGCCGACTCTGCCAGGCTACGGTTGCCGCCCTTCAAGGCGATACCGGCCAGGCCCAGTTGCAGGCGTGCGCTGTTGGGGTTTTGCAGCACGAGCGGCTCGTAGAGCGCCATGGCTTTCTTGCCGTCGCCGCCGTCGGCATACATGCGCGCCAGTACCGCAATGGCCGAGGTGTCGTGGGGGCGTTGCACCAGGGCCGGCGAGAGCATGTCGTAAGCCGCCACCAAGTCGTTTTTCTCACGCAGCGCATCGGCTTGCTTGACCCGGTACTGGAAGATCAGGTCTTCGTAGCGCTGGCGCCCGGCGTCACTCAGTGGCTGGCCCTGCATGTCGCGCAGGATGTCACCGGCCTCGGTGTAGTGGTTGGCCTTGAGCAGCACGCCGGCGTAGAGCAGCTTCTGGTCGGGCGTGGGGTTCGGCGTTTTTTCCAGCACGCCCTGCATGATCTGCAGGCCCTCTTCCGGCGCGCCCACGTCCACATACGCAGACGCCAGCACCGCCAGGCGCTCAGGCTTTTTACCCGCCAGCGTCGCGCTGCGACCCAACAGTGCCAAGGCCTCGGGACGCTGACCACGGCGGGCGCTTTCAATCGCGATTTCGGTCTGCTTGTGCAGCGCGATATCGCTCGCCAACTCATTCATGTCCGCGGTGCGTTGGCCGGCAGGAATGCGCGACAGCGTGGCATCCGCGGCTTTCCACTCGTCCAGCTCCACCGACAGCAACGTGCTGGTGTACAGCGCGTCCGGCTGATTGGGTTGGCTTTTGAGCAGGCCGTCGATCAAGGCCCGGGCGTTGCGAATCTGCCCGTCGCGCAGGTAAACACGTGCCAGGGCGAATCGCGTCCAGGGGTTTTCCGGGTCGGCGTCGATGGCTTGTTGGTAAGCCGCTTGCGCGCCTTTCAAATCACCGCGCTGATCCGCCAGCTTGCCCATCTGGGTCGCGCGCAGGGCCTTGATCTTCACGTTCGAAGAAAATTGGCTGCGATCGGCCGGTGACAGCGAGTCGATCAGTGTCAAGGCTTCGTCCGGCCGACCGGACTGCGACAGCACTCCGATCAGACCATTCAAGGCGTCCGGGTCGCCAGGGTTGCGCGCCAGCACTTTGCGGTAGCTGGCTTCAGAAGCGTCGAATTGATTGTCCTGGGCCTGAAAACCGGCCAGCGCCACGGTGGCGTCAGACCGGCCAGGGTTCAGGCGCTCGGCCTGAGCCGCCAGGTCACGCGCCTGGCTCGAACGGCCGGCCGTCTGCGCATCCCGGGCCTGGCTCAGCAGGCTCCAGTAACGCACGTCATTCAGGGCCTTTTGCCAAGCGGCGCCACCGGGCAGGCGCGTGGCCTGGACCAGGTAGCCTTCGGCGTCGCTGAAGCGCTGCTGCTGTTGACGCAATACGCCCATGCCGCCGAGGGCGTCGACGTCGTTGGGCTTTTCTGCCAAACGCGCCGCCAGCAGCGGCTCGGCGGTTTTCAGGTCGCCGTCGTCAAGCGCCTTGAAGGCCTTGACCAGCTTCGGATCGCGCTGCCAGCCGCCATCACCTTTACCCTGGGAGATACCCTTGTTCATCAACGCCCGGATTTCGCTGTCGTCCGGGTGCTTGGCCAGGAACTCCTGGAACAATGGCACTTGCTCACGGTTAGGTGCACCGAGCCATACCAGCGCAAAGCGCCAGCCTTCGTCGGCGGCGCCGCCAACTTCGTTGTTGGGGGCCAGGCGCGCCATGGCGCGGATACCCTCGACACGGGTGCTCGGGTTGCGCGCCAGGTGTCGGGCAAGGAACAGCGCGGCGATCGAATCATCCGGCCGCTCACGCGTTACGCGTTGCAGGCCGGCGATGCCCTCGGCCGTGCCTTTGGGCGTAAACGCCAGGGCGTTGTAATACTCGCGGGCAATCAAGCCCTGCGGCTGGCGCCCCTGGAAAATCTGGCGGTACAGCGCCACAGCCTGTTCGCGCTCTTCTACCGGCTCGCCCAACTCACGGGCCTGCTCCAGCAACTTGGCGTTAGTCGGCGTGTTCACCGCAATGTCTTGTTCGAGCTGCAACGCCTGGCGTGGCAATGGCGAGATCGCACGCAAGCGGGCCAGGTATTTTTGCGCCTCCTCCGGGTGCTGCTGTTGCACCTGGATCAGGCCGATACCGTACAACGCATCCGGTTGCTCAGGGCTCAGGCCGAGCAATTTCTGCCAGGTTTCCAGGGCGCGTTCCGGGTTTTTCTTGGACTGCCAGTAGTAACCCTGCTCAATCAGCACGGCTTGTGGGTCGATAGGCGCGGCGAAGCTGGCGCTGGACGCCAGGGTGGCCAAGATCGCGAGGGCTAGCGTGTGGCGGCGCATGCGGCCTCCCAGAATAATTTGACCGTACCATCCTGTTCGAAGCGGTACTTTTGATCGGTAAAGCCTTGGCTGAACAGGCTGAGCATGTAGTCGTAATACACCGGCTGCGCGCTGTCGGGCGCCGATGCGGCGAGGGCCTTGCCCAGCACCTCATCGAGCTTGTTTTTTTGCAGTTGCATCAGCGCGGTTTCGCCACGCGCCTGGAAGAACACCAGCGCGGAAGCCGAGAACCCCAGCGGCGAAAAGCCGTTGTTCTTTTCGGCAACACCGCTGAGCACGTGGATCTTCTCCGGTGGCAAGCCACTGGGAGACGCCGCCGTCGCACGCGAAAAGCCGCCCAACGCCTTGAGCATCGGTGCCGCCAGCGGGTCGCCCTTGGCGGTCATGCCGGCCCACAGGTAGGTGCGAATGGCGTCGTAGCTGCCCAGGTCATCGGAATACGGGTCGACCACAAACATGCCCGCATTCGCGCTGGTGGCGCGGTAGCCCACCCAGTTGGCGGCGATACCGTGGGGGCTGCCCTTGGGGTCGGCGAGCATTTTGGCGTTGCTCTCGGCCACATCGTTCCAGCCGCCATTGGGACGTTCCTTGTGGAAACGTCGCAGTTGCGCCAGTACCTGATAACTAGGGTTGAAGCGCCACAAACCTTCCGGGTAGCTGTAGCCCACCGGCCCTGGCAGCAGCATCTTGCCCAGGCCTGGCACACGCACGATCAAGGTCTTTTCGACATTGGCCAACATCAACTGCGCATCGGCGCGATACTGCGGCACATTCCACACCCGCGCCGCTTCAAGCAGCGCGTAGGCGATCCACAGGTCAGCATCGCTGGCGGAGTTGGCGTCGATCACGCCCCACTCGCCGTCCTTGTTCTTACCCCACAACCAGGCCGGCAGCGTGCGGCTGATATCGCCGCCCGCCATATTGGCCCTGGTCCATGCCCAGAGTTTCTCGAAGCGTGCGCGGTCGTTGCCCACCAGGGCAAAGAACATGGCGTACGACTGCCCTTCGGAATTGCTTTCGCTGGGGTTCAGGGACGAGTTCAACACCCGCCCGTCATCCTGCACAAAGCGCGTCGCGTAGTTCTGCCAAAGCGGCCACTGCGCGTCGCACGTTTGCGCCTGGGCTGCACTGGCGAAGAGCGCGGCGCCCAACGCAACCCAACCGGCTTTGCGCATCATGCCAGCCGCCGTTTTGCACGTGCACGCAGGGACAGGTAAATCAGGCAGGTCACGATCGCCAGGCCGAGGAAAGTGAACAGCAGCATCCAGCCCAGGTTCTGCGACAGCTGCCACTGCACCTGCTTGAACAGCCCCAGCTTGCCGACGTAGTACTGCTGGTCAGCCACCAGCGAACTGACTTGTGTGCCCTGCACCACAGCGAGGCTGCCTTGAATGGTCTCTTTGTATTGGTCACCGCCGATCAACACCGCCGTCGCGGCCTGCAAGCCTTCAGGCTTGCTGCTGGAGATCAGCACCACGCTGCGCCCGGCCTTGAGCGGCGACTCGAAACCGGCAAACCAGGTGCTGGTGCTCAAGCCGCTGAAGCTGATCGCTGCGTTGGCAGCGTGCTTGTTGGCCTCGGCATCGGGGCTGATCCAGGTGCTCACGTAGCGCGGCAGGTCAGACAATTTGAAGTGCTGTTGCGGCCCGTCGACATTGGCCGGCAGGTACTGCTGCCATTGCTTGAACAGCGGCTGGTCGGCGCCGGTGGCGATCACCAGCAGGTCTTTGTCGGCAACGCTCTGTACGTCTTTGGCCTGCACCACTTTGACGGCGGTGGCCGGGTAGCCGGTGGACTCGCCGAAGCGGCCGAGGATGGTGAGGTAAGCGCTCAGCTCATCGGTGCCAAAGGTATCCGGCAACACCACCGCCGACTCGGAAAGGTCTGCCAGGCGCGTGAACGGGAAGCCGGCATCGTTGAACACGCCCAGGTTAGGCATGGCAATGAAGTGCTGGTAGCCGGTGATGTCCAGGCTCGAATCCGGGTCGATGGTGCCGCGCATGTTATCGACAATAATGTCGCGGCATTCGCCTTCCTTGATGTAGTCGTACATGAAGCGCAGTTGCAGCTTGGACATCGGCGACGCCGAGCTGATCGGCAGCAGCACCTTGGCTTCACGCGGCAGCGTGTTGTCTTTCTGCATCATGCTCAGCAGGGTTTTCCCGTCCGCCAGGCTGGTGATCGACGGCAGCGGCATGGACTTCATGAACTGGTCATCCAGGCCAACCAGCAGCGACGAATTAGTCGACACCTGTTGCGGTGTGTAGCGGTATTTGAGATTCAGCGGCACGCCTTCTTCACGCCAGTTGAACAGGTCGGGCGGCAGGCGGAAGTCGACGCTGATGGCGCCAGGGTTGTAGCCTGCGACACTGAGTTTTTTCAGGTCGACCAGTTCACCCAGGCGTACCGGGCGATCACTTGGCACCCAGTTCGGCGCGTCGTATGGACGGCGCGGGGCGAGGCTTTCGAGCTTGTCGATCACCACGCTGCTGCCGGCCAGTACTGGATTACCCAGCGCAACGGCCGTGGCGGCGCGCTTGAGTTCGGCACCGTCGCGACCCGATACGATCAGCAGCTTGCCCTGCGGGTCGTTGGGGTTAGTGATCAGGTTGATCGTCGGCCCGCTGGCTTGCGCCACTTTTACGCCGTTGACGTCGACCGCGCTCGGGCTCAACACCAACACGATGGCGTTGCCCTTGGCCGGGATCGTGCCGTAGGTGGCGGGGAACGTCGCACCCCGGTAGCTGGCCAACGCGCCAAACCAAGACGACAAGGTGGCCGCCGCTTCCAGCGTGGCGTTATCCGGGGCCGAGGCAAACACGAACGGCAGGTTGACCTGGCGCGCATCACGTTTGTCGAAGAACGGCAGCGGCAGTACCGACAAGTCGTCCTTCAACTGGATCTGCGACACCTGCAATTTCAGCTCGCTGCTGTTGCTGATTTTGGCCCACAGACTGCTGTGCAGCGGGTCTTCGCAGGACATGGTGTAGTGACCAATGAACTGCACGCGCAGGCGGTTGAATTCGGTGATCAGGTGCGGCGGGATCTGCACCAGGGTCTGTTGCGCCGTGCCCGCGCCCTCTTTGGTCAGCGGGATGCTGGCCGCCACTTCATCGTTGACCAGCACGTTGATCTGCGACACGTCTGCCAGCAACGCCGGCGAGTAACTGTAGTTGAGCAGCACTTGCGCGCCGGTCACTACCTGGTCGGCACGGATATCGAAGTTGACGCTGTCGGACGACTCCACGCCTTGCAGGTTCATGGTGTCGCGACGGCCCAATTGCTTGAGGGTCAAGCTGTAGCCGTCATTGGCGACCGGCGCGGCGGACGGTTTGTCGGCGGCCTGCAGCAGCGGGCTCAAGCCCAGCAGCGAGGCAATCAGCAACGTGAGTGCCGCACGCGAGTGGGCGCGCGCAAAAAAAGGTGTGGAAGTCATGGCTTGTCCATCAACGTGTCGAGCGGTTGTGAGGGAGTGCGGCGCAAGGCCATTCGCAATTCATGCAGTGTGGCGCGGCATAGGGTGAACAAGCCGCCAATGCCAATGCCACCGACTTCACGCAGGGCCGCCAGCGGCGTGTCGGGCTGGCCGGCCCCCCAACTGGCGGCCCAGGTGTCGGCTCGGGAAAAGGTCAGGCGCACCAGCTCGCTTTGTTCGCGCAGCGACAGCGATTCAAACTGCGCGCCGATCTGCGAGCCCTTGCTGAACGCAACCCGCGCCTGGAACAGACTGTCCTGGCCGTTACGCGACAGCACCAACTGGACCCGTTCGCCTTGGCGGATGGAGTGCCCTTCATCCAGAATCAGGCCAAAGCCGTTCTGCGAGAAATCCTGGGTGATACCGGCGAGTACCTGGCCGTCGGCGCAGATCACGCTGACCGGCAGTTTCGCACTCACTCGCGGCTCGGAACGCACCTGGCGCGTCTCGGACGCCACGGCCACGGCTGCGCTGGTGATGATCAGGTTATAAAGGGTCCAGGTGAGGTTGATCGCCACCGTCACAGCGGTGGACGCATCGCCCCAGATCAACTGGTGCACGCCGAAACCGATACCGACCAGGTTCACCAGCAACAACACCAGATACGGGCGCGCCAGCTTCCAGTCGAAGAACTGCTTGTCGATGATGCCGCCCTTGTCGGTGACGTTGAAACCACCGGCCTTAGGATTGATCAGCGCCACCAGCACCGGCGGCAGGATGTACCAGGCCAGTACCGTCTCGTACACCTCGTTCCAGAACGAGTGCCGGAAGCGCCCCTGGATCCGCGAGTTGGTCAGGCTGGAATGCACCAGGTGCGGCAGCACGTAGGCAACGATCATCAGCGCCGACGCATGGAAAATCTCTGCGCCGAACACCAGGTAAGCCAGCGGCGCGGTGAGGAACACCAGGCGCGGCAAACCATAAAAGAAGTGCAACATGGCGTTGGCGTAGCAGATGCGCTGGCCCCACTTCAGCCCCTTGCCCAGCAGCGGGTTGTCGGTGCGGAAAATCTGCGCCATGCCGCGCGCCCAGCGAATGCGCTGGTTGATGTGGCGCGACAGGCTTTCCGTGGCCAGGCCGGCGGCTTGCGGGATAGCCAGGTAAGCGGTGTTGTAACCCAGGCGGTTGAGCTTGAGCGCGGTATGGGCGTCCTCTGTGACGGTCTCGACAGCCACGCCGCCGATTTCCAGCAGCGGCTTACGGCGAATCACCGCACACGAGCCGCAGAAGAACGTAGCGTTCCACAAGTCGTTGCCGTCTTGCACCAGGCCGTAGAACAGTTCGCCCTCGTTGGGCACGGCGCGGAAGGTGTCGAGGTTCTTCTCGAACGGGTCCGGCGAGAAGAAGAAGTGCGGCGTTTGCAGCATCGCCAGCTTCTGGTCCTTGAGGAACCAGCCCAGGCTCACCTGCAAGAAAGAGCGCGTCGGCACGTGGTCGGCATCGAACAGCGCGACGTATTCGCCGTCGGTGACCTTCAACGCTTCGTTGAGGTTACCGGCCTTGGCGTGGAAATTATTGTCACGGCGAATGTAGTTCACGCCGATCTTGCGACAGAAGTCGCGGAAATCGTCACGGCGGCCGTCGTCGAGTACGTGCACGCGCAGCTTGTCCTTGGGCCAGTCCATCGCCTGGGCGGCGAAGATGGTCAGCTTCACGATGCTCAGCGCTTCGTTATAGGTGGGGATGAACACGTCCACCGTCGGCCATTCTTCCGGCTCAGTCTTGAGCCATACCGGCGTGCGACGCAGCGGCCAGGCGGTTTGCACGTAGCCGAAGATCAGCACGACCAGGGCATAGAACTCGGCGGCGACCAAGCCATAGCCGAAGAACATGTCGACCCAGGTTTCAAAACCCAGGGTGGAGGTGAGCCGCCAGAACATGTAGCGCAACGACGCCACCAGCGACAGCACCACCAGCGCAAGGATCGCCAGGCGCCCGGGGATCTTGCGCAGCACCAGCACCGCCGCGAAGCAGATGGCGGCAAACAGGCATTGGGTGAAGAGGTCCAGCGGCGCGCAGATAATGGCCAGCAGCAGCAAGCCACCGAGCAAACAACTGCCCACCACCAGCAGCGTGCGCAGCACCGACGGCCAGCGATTGAAGCGCGCGATGGCGCCATTTAGGCGCTGTTCAGCGCGCCCTTCGACGAAGGGCGTGGAGGACGTATTGTCGGTCATGGAAGTTCCGAGTCGATGCGTTCGAGCAAGGCGCGGCACAAGGCGTGGACGTCCTGGCTGCCGATACTGTTGACGGTAGGGTCAAGGGGATCACGCCCGTAGGCCTGGGCTTCGCTGAAGGCCGGGTCGCGGTGCACCCTGCCCAGCAGGGCGCCACCGAGGCGCGTCTTGAACACTTCGGCCATGTCGAGGCTGAAACGGTGCGCGGCGTCCAGCTGGTTGATCACATAGAAGCGTTGTGGCGGTTTTTTGCCCTGCAGATACGGGGCAAGCAGGCTGTCCATCTGGTCCAGGGTGCTGAACGAAGCCACATCCGACTGCACCACCACCAGCACCGCGTCGGCGACCGACATGGCTTGGCTGAGGTACACGGTGTTGCCGGCCGGGACGTCGATGATCACGGTGTCCTGGCCGTTCAATTTAAGGCTGGCCAACCGTTTGCTCAGCCACTCGGCCTCTTCGCCCAGCCAGCGATTCAGACTCTGCTGCTGCGCGTGGTCGGTGCTACCGAACGCAACCACGCGGCAACCGGCAAAACCGCGCTCCGGCAAGGCTTCCCACCCCTCATTAAGCAGGCTGGTGGCCCCGAGGCCCGGCATATTCAGGCCCAGGCACAGGTGATGGCGCAGGGCGTTTTGCGGGTCCAGGTCAAGGGCGAGTGCCGGGCGACCCTGTCGCTGCAAGCCACTGGCAATCGCGGCGGCCAGGGTGCTACGGCCGACGCCGCCTTTGACCGAGACCACCACCACGACTTTAGGGCTCGATTGCTCCGAGTACATGACACCGTCACGCCCTTCCACCACTTCGGGCGGCTGCAGGTGGTCGGCTTCGCCGTGGTTCAGCTCTTCCAGCAAACGCAGCAGCGGCGCCGATGGGGCCTCATCCATCACAGACGGACGAGCAACGACCACCGGGCTTTCCAGCACCTCTACTTCGTCTTCGATGTCTTCGATGAACTCATAAACAAAGTCGATTTCGCGATAGCCGTTCGGGTTGGCACCCAGCTTGTTGAATAGTTTTGAAATGTCATCTGCTCGACTCACTCACTGCCCCTCCCCACCTGATTTGCGCTTTAAAGGCGATAAAAAGGTCAGCAATAAGCTGACCTTGTATTTTTCTAGTTATGTGTTGGCTGGGGCATTCTGTGATATCACAATGATGGTGTCAGTATTTTGATGATTTAAGCCGCAATCTATCCGACGAACGGCAATGCGCCATTTTTATGACTATTTATTGGCGAAAAACGCATTCTCTGTAAGAACATACACTTGCATCAATTTGCCTAAAGTTTTGTTGGCCGACCGGTCAAAACCGGCACAAAACTGACACACTCACCAACAAATATTCGATTGCACCGAACTGTCTCGGAAATTTGCCTACACGATTTTGCGATTAAACTTACAGTTCATATCGCGCGACAGAATACGCAAACCCTCGCTGGATTCAAGGCCAAACCCGCCCGACGGTCGCCTGCAAAGCCACGGCCGGTGGATCGCTGGGTATACAGGCGCGGCATCTATAAAGAACGAAGCAAAACCCGAGCCGCCAGACACAAACCGAAGATACCGACCCTGGACCGGAGCACATTGATCGCCGTCAGCCTGGAAGATGGCCGGCCGGGCGATGGCGTGTTGAATGCGCAAAGGGGCATCAAGGCTTTTAAAGGACATCCCGCCCCCATGGCGAGGGAGCTTGCTCCCGTTGGAGTGCAAAGCGCTTCCAAAACGGCCACCCCGGACTACAGAAGTACTGGCTTAACCGCGCAAGCCATTCCAGGCGCCGACCCTGGCGGGAGCGCTTGCTTTTGAGTTGGATGGATTCACGATTGCGTCCAGTAGGCGGCCCTGCAACCCAGGATAAATCCTACCCTCGCCAGCCCGAAAAAGTGACGCACGCGAGAAAAGCGTGGTGTCTGCAAAAATAGTCAGAATTCAGGGGTTTACAGAAGCTTACCAATCGCTATAATCGTCGCCCTAACACGCCGGTATAGCTCAGTTGGTAGAGCAACTGACTTGTAATCAGTAGGTCCCGGGTTCGACTCCTGGTGCCGGCACCATACAAGGTTCCAGAGAAGGCTTTCAAAATCTCTAGAACCCCCGAAAAACCCGCCTTCTGGCGGGTTTTTTCGTTTTGGCGTTCCATCGGTTTCCGTCAGAAACTGGTGGATTCCAACCGTTTTAAGGGTAGAGTTTGGGATACAGGTCACTTCGATAAAAGGGAGTACCCTTATGTCGCGCACCACTGCTCCACTCTCTGATTCGGCTTGCCGCTCAGCCAAGCCCACCGACCGCGCCTACAAGCTTTTCGACGGCGACGGCCTCTACCTCCTAGTCCAACCCAATGGCCGCAAAGGCTGGCGGCTCCGTTACGTCAAACCTGACGGACGGGAAGGACTGACCTCGTTCGGCAACTACCCCGTCATTGGCCTCGCCGATGCGCGCCGCAAGCGCTTGGAGATCAAGCGAATGCTGGCGGATGGCATTGATCCCATAGAGACCAAGCACCAAGCCAAGGCGGAAGCCGTGATCAAAGGCAGAACCTTTGAAAGCGTTGCGCTGGACTGGCACACAGAAATGTCGGCCAAGTGGGCACCAGGCCATTCCAAGACAGTGATGAGCCGCCTAAAAACCCACGTATTCCCGCTGATCGGCGCACGCGCCATTGTTGATCTCGACACCCATGACCTTATGCAGCCCTTGGAAGCGATCAAGAAGCGCGGAACGATAGACGTTGCTTTAAGGGTACAAAACTACCTGCAGAGCATCATGCGCGAGGCAAAGCGACTCCGGCTTATCACCGCAAACCCTGCTTACGACCTCGAAGGCTTGATCAAAGCCCCGCGGGTGGTACATCGCCCCGCTCTACCCTTATCGCGACTGCCGGAACTGCAAGAGCGGATCGACACCTATAAAGGCCGGGCACTTACCCGTCTGACGGTGATGCTGTCGCTCCATGTGTTTGTACGGTCCAGCGAGCTGCGCTTCGCCCGATGGAGCGAGTTCGACCTTAAGCGCGGCGTCTGGGAAATCCCGGACACTCGACCCGCGTTGGAGGGAGTAGCCTTTTCCACAAGGGGTACGAAGATGGCAGGGGATATCCATTTAGTACCCTTATCGCCGCAAGCAGTGGCCTTGCTTGAACAGATCCACGCACTCACCGGTAAATTCGACCTGGTGTTTGCAGGCGATGCCAAGCCCTGGAAACCCATGTCTGAAAACACCGTGAACAACGCGCTACGGACGATGGGATACGACACCAAAACCGATATCTGCGGACATGGGTTTCGTTCGATGGCCTGCAGCGCACTGATCGAGTCAGGATTGTGGTCCGAGACAGCCATTGAACGGCAGATGAGCCACAAGGAACGCAACAATGTCCGCGCCGCTTACATCCACAAGGCCGAATTCATTGAGGAACGCAGGCTGATCATGAACTGGTGGAGTCGGTACCTGGAGGCCAACCGACAGGAGCATGTCACTCCACACGAATTCGCCAACCAGATTGGAGATAACGTTACTCGCATAAAGGCGAAGCCTGGCATTGGCGCAGAGAGGAGGAGTTGATATGGATATCTCAACCGCACAAAGCATCAAGCTCGCCATTGTGTCGGCAACCGGACTGTCAAAAGACGCGCTGCATATCTATTTGGGCATGGCGGTCTATTTGACGTTGATCGTTGGCACCCGACGATTCAGGCCATACCTTGGCTGGCTGGTTGTTTTCATCATTGCGTGTGCAGGCGAGTGGGTAGATCGGCGAGACGATATTGGAAGCTTCGGGTACTGGCGCTGGCAGGCAAGCGCTCACGACGTTCTCAACACGTTATTTTGGCCGACGGTGCTAACACTACTTTGGCTTTTAAAGTGCCGCAGTAAAGTAAGCGTACATCCGTAAGGCTCTCGCAATCTGCTCTGCCACGCGGGTCCATCCAAACAGGGCTGCAAAGCCGCCCTGTTTGGATGGACCTCACTTAAAAATCTAAAGCCCACGCAACTGTCTGTGGAAAACCACGGATTTCCACCGGTGGATAATTTCATCCACAGCCGCAGAACTCCCGAAAATTGGGGCCTTGACCCAAATTATCCACAGGCGTAGAAAAGATCGAGCAAAGCGCTGTCGTCGACAGCAACCCAGGTAGCCAGAACCTTCAAGGCTACGCCACACGGTGGTGGTTCTCCCAAAGTGCGATTAGCGTCCGGTGGCTCGCACAGTCACAGCGATGTGATGGATGCCTACTTCTATCAGAGTGCCCACTGCGGCAACTCACCCCTTTCATAGCTGCCCTGCAGCAACCTATCCGCTTGGCCATTTCCTTGCGCCAACCTGCGCCCGTCTCTTTCTCCCGGAAAGAGACGGGCGCTCCTACCGCTGCTGCAGCCCAACTCGTACAAGGCTTTGCGGCATTCCCCCTCGTGACAATCGGCGTGACAAACACCGAAGTCACCAGCAACAGCGATGCAGATGATGGTGTCGCAGCCCAGGGAATGGACTGAACCTGACTGACAGTCAGGCATGCCCCGGTCATCACATCACTGCCTTCACTCGACTCAGGATCTCGCGGCGTTGGTTTCGTCAGCCAGCACAGCCTCCACCCGCCCACTTCTTCGGAAGTGTTCAGGAGGCCAGATCATGAGATGCCCACGCTCCCGGTCGTAAGGAGCCGCCAGTCCCGCGTTAATGGACAACCCTCACAGGTCGCAGGGGCCTTGATCCCTGATAACACTCAACATTCTTGGCGGGATGACGTGGGGAAAGTTTTAAAAGTTTTGGCTTCGAGAGGAGTTTGATCATGGCGCTGGTGGGCAGACGAGATGGGCGCAATTTTGGCTATGGCCGGCAACTGAGCTATGCCGGGCCGCAAGCGCTGAGAGACATGTTCGGTGGCGGGCACTACGGGACCGTTAAAGCGCACTGTGATCGTTGGCAGGCATTCGTGCGCTGGTGCCGCTCAGACGATGGACCAGGACTCAACGATGCACGACAGGTAGATCGTCAGATCTTGGCGGATTACGTGGCGCATCTGCGTCACTTGGTCGATCGCGGCGACCTCTCCATCGCCACCGCACAAAATCGATTGTCCAGCGTCAACCGAACCATGGCGGCGCTTCGCGGTGATCAGTACGTGAAAGTGCCGAGTCCGAGCAAAGCGCTGGGAATGCAGCGCACCACCATCCGCACGACAGCTCCACAAGGCCAGGATCGCGAACACCTGATGCGAATCGTCGAGACGCTCAGCGAACAGCACTCTCGTGCCGCGGCCATCGCTCAGTTAGCGCGGGCCACCGGAATGCGCCTGCGCGAGGCCATTTTGGCCGACTTACCGCGCTTAAAACGTGAGTCCGAACACTACGGCAAGATCAACATCCAGGATGGCACCAAAGGGGGCGCTCAGGTGCCTCGGCACCTCGCTGGATCAGAGTGGATGATCATATTCACGAAGCTTTGAGATTCGCCGAACAGGTCTCACCCCGCGGCAGCCACAACCTGCTTGCGCCGAATGAAAGATACCTCGATTTCCAACGGGAAATCGTCCGTCCCGCGCGGGACCTTCTCCATAAGCACAACCTCAAAGGCTTTCACGAGCTACGGGCGGCGTTTGCTTGTGAGCGCTATGAGCAAATTACCCAGCACCAAGCGCCGGTTAATGGTGGTCAGTGCTATGCCGTGGATCGGCGTCTTGACTGTGAGGCTCGCATGCAGATCAGCAAAGAACTGGGGCACAGTCGGATCGACGTTGCCGCTGCCTATATTGGAGGACGGACATGAGTAAGGCGTTTGATATGGAGATGTTCCTAGGTGGCGTGCTGACTGGATCGCATGCAACGCAGCAGCGGCATTTGCGGCAAGCCAGGATTATTAGCGCCGAGATCGCAGCGCGATGGCGGCGAGAGACGCCATGGAGCTGGCAGAGAAAACACCTAATTTGGTTTATGGACCATCGGCTAGCTGGGCGTAGTGAAGCGACTCGTTACTATTACCTGCTTACCGTCCGACTGCTCGCTCAGCGCCGACAGACGTCATGGACTTTCAATCTCTAAGTGGCACCTGATACCGATAGCAATCAACCCAAAAGCAACTGACCTTGACTAGTGGCTTTTTGCGTAGGCATCAGTCAGCTCCCCTTGATGAGCGCTGATGTCGAGCTCTAGACACAGCGGACACTCATCCGCTTGCTAGAGTGTAAACCTAGCTGTAAACTGTCAATCAAAGTGTCAAGCTGAGTAATCGAAATGGGAAAGAAATACGCAAACGCCCCAGTCTACTTCACCATCGGCCAGGTGCGTCACAACACACTGCTGTCACTGAAGGCTTACCTTCCGGCTATTCAGGAGCGGATGCGCAAGGCTGGTTACCCTGATTTCAAAAGCGCTCAGCAGATGCAATTCTCTTTTGGTGCTATTACAGGCGGGGATGACACGCAGCCTTTCCAGCCGGGCGTACAGCAGATCGAAAGCTATACGTTCTCCAACCTCGAAGGTACTCAAGGCTTTCTGATGGAGCCGAGTGCGCTTTCGTTTCGCTGCACTGAATACGAGACCTTTCCGAAGTTCTATGCTGAATTGGAACGGGGTTTGAGCATTCTGGAGGAAGCGGTCGACGGTCTCGCTTATTTTGAGCGCTTAGGCCTGAGGTACCTCGATGCTGTAGTACCTGCTGAAGGGGAAACCTTACAGCAGTACCTTGCTCGAGAGGTGTGGGGAACACCAGCCTCGCTCGATCTCAACCAGATGTACCAGTTCGAAGGGCAACCACTGACTTACAATCATTCTTTTGCCGAGTCGTCGGCCACCATCCCAAGCATAGGGCAGGTGGTCTCGCGGGTGGTTGCCCAGAACAGCGAACTGCGCTTTCCACCAGACCTGCTGCCAGATCCGCTCAAAGTTGGCGAGCGCTTCAGAGGACTCAATGGTCAGCACGCAACCGTTGACGTCGACGCCAGTTTTTCCGAGCGCCGAAAGTACGACTCGACCGAAATCAAAGATAGGTTTCAACACCTTCACGACCTCGTTGAGCTGTTCTTCAACGCGACTGTGACGGACTACGCACGGAAAGCATGGAGTTAACCTATGAGCACAATGTACGCGCCATCTCCAAACCCGGGAATGGCAAACCGATCATTTAATGCAGCAAGCCGGCATCTCGAATCCGAACGAGAGAAGGTCAAGCGCACGGCAGGCAGCGCAGCACTGGCTTGGGGCTACGGCCTGACTGTTGCCTTTGCACTATGCCTTGGAACCTTGTCACCACAACCCCAACCTCGCGAGAACCGGGCTAGCAAGGAATACAAAGAATCGGCTCAAGGCATCGCCAAGCATGAGCAAACAACTGCCCCACGGACAACCGCAGAAGCTATGTCTTACGTACGCAACACCTTGAAACCAGCGGTGACCGAATTGGCATTGATCTTCGGAGTTTCGAGGCAGGCGATTTATAACTGGCAAGCCGGTGAGCACATCTCAGAGGGCAACCAAGCCCTGCTCTACGAACTGGCCGCAGCGGCCGATCGTATCGTGGCCCATCCGCTAGCAGGACAAGTGAACGCCAAGCGGAAGCTCCCAGGCGGCAAATCTCTATTTGAAGCTGTTGCCGGAGGCATGTCGGGTGTAGAGGCAGCTGGGAAACTCATCGCTATGGCTCAAAAGGAAGGCGCACAACGTGCAGCAATGGACTCGAGACTGAAAACTCGAAATCGGGCCGCCGTAGATCTCGCGTCGATCGGCTCACCCCATTTGCAAGACAGAGCATGAGGTAGCAGTTGATGGTGAGCTGGAGTCGATCAACACCGTGGCGACAAGGTTATATTGTCGATAGCGAAACACTCGCCCAGCTCGGCATCACCATCGACGGCGATGACCAGGAAAAAATCATCGCAGCCGTCGCCACGCATGATTGCGACCTTGCGCAGCTAGCATACGGCGAACCGGAGGTGGAGCTCATTTTAGGGAAGGTCCTGACGGACAAACTTGATGGGAACTATACGCACTGCAAAACCGCGAGGCGC
The DNA here is from genome assembly GCA_028869255.1 of Pseudomonas poae. Classification (NCBI taxonomy): domain Bacteria; kingdom Pseudomonadati; phylum Pseudomonadota; class Gammaproteobacteria; order Pseudomonadales; family Pseudomonadaceae; genus Pseudomonas; species Pseudomonas poae. The sequence goes on from CP110972.1 coordinate 5,516,272, forward strand.
CTACATATCGAACTGACTGGCACGGACGAGCACTTACTTTGCGAATTCGATGCAAGCAAGCGGGTTAGGGTTCAGAAGGAGCATAAGGATCCGTCCAAGGCATTTGTGTCCTACGAGCCGACTCGGGCTGCCTTGATGAACGGCCAGGAACGAAGCATCTTCCAGCGCTGGCTAGCAGCAAGATATCGCCGATCATCGTTCCCGGACGAGTTTGACCGCAGGCTGCGAGATACAAAGGTTGCCGATCGACTTGCCAGGCTTTTTAAAGAGTCCGGGAACCACATTCCAGCAGTGTTCTTTGACGTTGATCAGGGGACGGAGAGAACCCGAGAAGGATCGGACGATCTTTACGAGCTCGCGATCTTGGTTCTCTACAAAACCGACGAAGATCCTGAGACTGCGGAAGAAGCAGCCTTGGCTGCAGCAAAGGCCATCGACGAACTTTTTCTGAGCCGCTGCAGAACAGGCGCGAATCAGGCTTGGGAATGGATCGAGCTGACAGAAATCAACGTGATATCCGATGAGGCGCTGACCTATGGTCAGTCGCTAAACCTGATCAGATGGCAGGCTGACTATGTGAGCTTGCGAAGCGACCCAGCGCAGCCAATTTTTGACGTCTGAGTGAAAAAATCTCAACTTCTGAGCCAACGGCCTGAAAACGAAGGGAAAATTAGAGGAGAAGGGTTGACGGCAAGATGATATGACAGGATAATTATAATTGCCGATAGCTTTTTTATCGACAAAAAAAGCCCACCAATGTTTGCAGCATTGGCAGGCGATTTGAACCGTGCAATGGATGTTTTTGCAGAACTCCAAAGCACAATTAGAAAACAAACCCGGAGGTCAGGTTTCCATACTCGGGAAGAGATTCTACGTACATATCGATCTCTTTACAACACCTGCTTGACTAGCGGCATTTGCAGTGTCGCAAGTACTTCCGGGTTCTCTTGGAGAATCCGTATGACTTTGATTTGCAGACCCTTCATTACCCTCCGCAACGGCAAACGCCTTTTCGCACACGAGGTTGGTAAAACCGCGTTCTGCTTTGAGGTAGATGAAGTTCGGAAGGCGAAGCAACCAGAAGGAGCCGGTGAGCAAGGTACGCTCGACCTGACGGACGACAGCGCACCATCCAAGCCTCACTGATGTAGATAGAAAGCCCGGTAAGCTCAATCGCTTGCCGGGCTTTTTTGCTAAAATTTCTTTAGCACTGTTTTCAGCTTCCGGCCATTTTCCGCCATGGCCGCTTCCCACGCATTTATAGCAGTCAGCTCAAATTGAAAGAGTATCGAGCTTTGCCTTTTACACGAGGTCATGTGCTGTCGCTTACCCTAAGCGGTAGGGTCGTGCCCTCCATCATCCGACTATGAGGGTCTGCGATATCGAAACCTCGAGGCAGTGTAATTCCCTAAGTTCTTGTTTTAGCTTTCCTTGACTCGTTAATCATCAGAGGGGGCGCCTGAGGATAGTTTTAGAGATAGAAGTACGCGCCTATAGAAGTAAAATACTTAAAAATCAATTAGTTGTGAGAATTTTCGACTCCTGGTGCCGCACCATTTAAAAACAAAGGCTTGCAGCGATGCAGGCCTTTGTTTTTTGTGCGAAACGTAACAAGACACGTAACAAGCCGCTTATCTAGGCGACCTCCGTGGGCGCTTAGCTCCAATTTGAGGGCTGCTTCTATGTCAACGACTCCCACCGCCCCCCTGAAATAGCTCGCCTGATGCAAACGCATGGGGACCTTTTCGATAAGCATTTCTCGCATAAGCTGGATGAACAGTCCACCGTACTAAAAGCTCACCTCCTGATAGAGGGCGTCATCCGCGACTTCAACTACCGCTCAGTTCAGAACCCAGAGCATCTGCGGGGAATACGGCTCACCTTTCAGCAAGTAGTCGGCATAGCTCGATCGCTCATGGTTATTAAAGGGTCAGGGAGCAACAGTCTCCGGGACATGACAGACCAGCTCAATAAGGCCGGTTCAGGGGGCCGGGGAACCCTCAGCCCCCTGGATCAAGGAATCAACGAACATTAAAAAACCACAGAACAAGACCCATGACAAAGCCTGCCCCTGCCATTTGCAGATAGAACGGCAGAAATGCTTTTAACAGCGCGACAATGTCATCACCACCACTTAACCAATACCCGGCAATGTGAAAGAACGCACACATAAGCACAAGGGCCAACGCACAGGCACAAGGAAGATAAACAGCGACCCACCAGGGTTCATTTTTTCTCATTGCCGTCTCTTTTCTTCAAGTAGAAATCAGCGCCACCGTTGAACGCCCCTGACGATGCAGAATCGCCCAAATTACCGAATATGGAGGGAACGGGACTTTGCGGGGCGGGCTTGGTAATCGTCCACATCCCCGTCGGTACCCACTCATACTGCTTCGACACCGGGTTAAGCAGTTTATCCAAGGGGCCCTTAACCGCGTTACCAAAGGCGAACCCCACGGACACGCCCGCTTTACTTAACAAAGCGCCCATAAACGGATCATCGCCCTTCATTTCAGCTTGATAATAACCACCGGTTGCATTCCACGTCACGGTAGGGCTGTAACCTTTCCAGCCTGCGCTTTTTGCCGATCTACGATGGGGTCAACCGCAGCCTGGAAGCGTTACTGCACACCCTGCTCGCCAGTGACCTGATCCAGGGTTGGCTGATGCGGCCATCCTTCATGTTCGGCGTGTTTTTCATGCAACGCTTTGATCATGCGGTGAACCATTGGAGCCGCGAGCGCGAGTTACTGGCGGACGCCGCCGGTGCTCGCCTGGCCGGCAATGCCGCGGCGGCGTCGGCGCTGCTGCGGGTATCGGTGCTGCAGCCGCCTATCGATGACGCGCTGCTGGTGCTCTGTGAAACGGCCACTGACGATTTGCCCGGCGACGCCCTCGCCGCGCTGCAAGCCCATTCGCTGCAACTGCCGCCGCAGGCGCTGGAGATTCATCAGCCTCACCCGACCGACTCGCACCCATCGAATGGCGAACGCTTGCAGGCGCTGCGCGTGCCGCTGGACGATGCACTGCACAGCGCCACTCGCGCCGTCGACCCTGGCTCCGCGAACGAGCAACTCGACGGCTATTTCAGCGCGCCGCACACGCTGCGTAAGCAGCTGTCCCGCGACCTTATCGAGGTGGCAGTCGCCGAAGACACGGCACGCACCCAACTGCTGGAAAACATGGTCGCCTCGACGGAAGGCGAACGTGCGCTGCATGAAGGCGGCAAGTGGCGCGGGGTGTCGATGGTGGTGCTGGCGATTCCCTTCGTGCTGCTGGGGCTTTGGATCATGTCCCGGCCCTGGCTCGCCCCGGAGCGCCTGAAAGGCACACCATTATCGGCGCTGGGCGCCGGGGCGGCCGTGGGTGGGATCGCGCTGATTTTTGTTTGGCTGGGCGTGCGCCGCTTCAAGCGCGCCCCGCAGATCGCCTTGCGCCTTACGCCGGAGCATTTTGTGTTCGCCAATCTCACGCAGCCGTTGCCGATCGAGCATATCGCCCAGGTCTCGCTGCAATCGATACAGGGTATTTGGGTGACAGTAGAATTGACGCCGGAAACGCCTTTGCCCGAGCGGCGTAAAACCGCATTCGGGGTGCCCGATGCACGGGTCAACAAGAAGAAACGCCAGGTGCTGCTGCAAATGGCGCAGCTGTGTATCGACAACAAAAAGATTGAGCCTTACGAGGGCCTGACGCTGATGCACGAGTCCATAAACGCCTCCCTCGCCCGCAAGATTCTGCACCTGCGCGACGAGGAGGCGCAGGCATAAAAAAACCCCGAACCAGTCGGGGTTTTTATCGCCTTGAATCAGGCGCTACGCGCAATCAATCAGAACACGTTGATTGGGTAGTCGGCGAACAGACGGATTTCGTTACCGCCTACGTTATACCGGTCGGCATTGCTGGAAACGCGCAACCAGGACGCACGTGCACGCAGGCTCAGGTCTTTGGCCGGGCCGCTCTGAACCACGTATTTGAACTGGTTGAAGATTTCACGCTCGGTGCCATTGCCGCGGTTGGAACCGTCGTCAATGTTGGTGCCGCGCACGTAGGCAACGTTGTAGGTCAGGCCAGGTACGCCGAAGGTGCTGAAGTCCAGGCCATAGCCTGCCTGCCAGGAGCGCTCGTCCTTGCCGTTGAAGTCGGACCAGTAGGAGTTGGCCAGCAGGATGGTGTTGCCGCCGTCGCCGATACCGGTGTCCGCCGTGTCGTCGCGGTAGCCGCCGTACAGGTAACCGGTGTCACCGGTGCTGCGCTGGTGGGCCAGGGTGAAGCTGTGTGCGCCGACAGCCCAAGTGGCGCCCAGGCTCCAGATTTTGTTGTCGCGTGCGTCGCCATTGCCGCGTTGTTCGGCGAAGCTGCGGTCCAGCTTGGTTTTGTAGCCGTTGAAGTCAAAAGTCAGCGACTGTTTCTCTGGCAGGGCCAGCACGTAGTTGACGTTGACGTATTGCTTCTTCAGCACGTCTTCCATATCGGAGGCGTACAGCGCAGCCGACAGGCTTTCGGTGAATTTGTAGCTACCACCGAGGTAATTGATGCTTTTCAGGTTACCGCTGTCGGTACCTTCCATGCTCTTGCGCGCTTCTTTGGTGAAGTGGCCCGCATCCAGTTGCAGACCTTCGATCTCTTTGGAAACGATCGAAGTACCGGTGTAGGTTTCCGACAACAGACGGGAGTTGTCGTACTGCAGCACAGGCACGGCCGGGAACTGGTCACCGTACTTGAGTACGGTGTTGGAAACGCGGAACTTCACGGCAGCGCCGCCCTTGGCCAGGTCGTGAGGTGCCGAGCCAGGGTTGTTCGAGCCATCAGGGTTGGTGGTGCCATTGCCCTGCTTGAAGAAGTCGATACCGCCCGCGCCGGCGCGACCTTTACCACCGTCCAGACGGATAGCGTACTGGCCAATCACGTCCACACCCACACCCACGGTGCCTTGAGTGAAACCGGACTCGAACTTGCCGATAAAGCCCTGGCCCCACTCGGCTTTGTCTTGCTTGCCGTTCTTGTAGTCACGGCTGATGTAGGCGTTACGTGCTGCGATGTTCAGGTGGCTGTCATCAACAAAACCCTTGGATTGCTCCTGGTCGTTTGCCATGGCCGTCGATGCGCTCAAAATCCCCAGAGCGATCAGACTCATCCGTTGCTTCAACATTTCTTATATTCCTTATTACTGGTTGAGTACGCGCTGTGACACCAGGCTCCGTGTCGCTTTTCTGGTGTCGACTTTTTCCGGAAAAAAGAAGGCCCGCGGGACGACTTAACATGCCGCGGGCCTTTTTTATTGGATGAGTCATGGCGGTTCGCCACAGGCGTTGGCGCAATCCTAGTCGGGCGTTGAACTATGTGTCAATTTCGTGAATCGTCTGTATTTAGGCGAAATAATTCTAAGCAAAGGCTGACAGCCTTTCTGAAAACGACCAAAAACCCTCTTCGGCGACACTAAAAACACATTTAGTAACACATTTCAAAGTTGATACGTTTGGCAACTGATAACACGCGCAAATGCAAAGCATTATCATTAAAGTGCGATTTTCCTCCCAAACAATTCGGATACATTCCAGCATGCCTGCCCCTCGTCTCACGCCCTTCACCCTTGGGCTTTCCGTTTTGCTGTCTGCCGGTTTTGCCTGTGCAGCCACCATCTTGCCCGAAACCTCGATCAGCGCCGAAGCTGACGAAGATGACCCACGCGTCAAGGAAACCAGCACCGCCACGCGCACCGCCACCCCCGTGCGCTATGTGCCGCAGGCCATCGACTCGGTGAAGACCGAAAGCCTGCGCTCCTACGGCACCAATGACCTGGGCCAGGCCCTGAGCGGCATTCCCAACGTGAGCAGCGGCGCCGATACGCGTTTCGACAGTTTGCGCATCCGGGGTTTCGACGCGAGCAATGACTTCTATCTGGATGGCATTCGCGACGACAGCCAGTACGTGCGCGACCTGCACAACATCGAGCGCATCGAGGTGCTCAAAGGCCCGGCCGCTGTACTTTACGGGCGAGGCGGTCAGGGAGGGATCGTCAACCGCGTCAGCAAGCTGCCAACGGCCGGGCATAAGTCGAGCATCGAGGCCCAGGGCGGCAGCAACGATTTGCGCAGCTTGTACGCCGACCTCAGCACCGACCCCACAGACACCATCAGCCTGCGCCTGAACATGGGTAACCAGGACAACAACAGCTTTCGCGATGGCGTCAGCGGCAATCGCCAGCTGTTTGCACCCTCCATGAGCTGGCAACTGACACCGGACCTGAACTGGCTGGTGCAATACGAATACAGCCGCTACAACCGCACGCCGGACCGTGGCATCCCCGGGGTCAACGGGCGCCCGGCCGATGTGAGCCGCAGCACCACCTACTTTGACAGTGGCGATTACATCGACGACAAAACCCAGTCGCTACGCTCCAAGCTGGCCTATGAACTCAACGACAATTGGCAACTGCGCCAGACCCTCGGCGTGTTCAAGCTCGACAGCGATTTCGACAACACCTACCAGACCGGCTACACCCCGGCGACCAATCGCGTCACACGGCAACGCTGGCAGCAGGACCTGACCACCCTCAATATCTTCAACAATGTCGAGCTGGAAGGTGGCTTCAGCACCTTCGGCCTGGAACATCGCCTGCTCACCGGCCTTGAGCTGGGCAGCCAGCGCCGCGACCCCAAGCTGTACACCGCGACGGCCGTCAACCGGGGCGGCCGCGCCGTGCCGAGCCTGGACCTCAACCAACCGAATCGCCACCTGAGCCACACCGGGTCGATGAGTGTGTCGAGCAACAACCACACCGAAGTCGAAAGCCGCGCCGTTTACGTACAGGACCAACTGCGCCTGAACGATCAGTGGCAAGTGCTGGCCGGCTTGCGTTACGACTACTTTGAAGTGGACACCAAAAACAAGCTGCTCAACACCCAGCAAGCCGTCGAAAGCCGCAGCACCAGCCCGCGCTTCGGCCTGGTGTGGACGCCCGTGGAGCACCACTCGTTCTACGCCTCGTGGAGCAAAACCTTCTCCCCGGCGGGTGGCGGCCTGATCGGCATCACCCCGAACGCCGCCGGCAGCGTCAACGACCTGAGCCCCGAGCTGACCAAACAGAAAGAAATCGGGGTGAAGAGCGACTGGCTCGACGACCGCCTCAGCACCACCCTCGCCGTGTACGAACTGGAACTCTATAACCGTCGCACCAGCGACCCGCTGGACCGCACCATCACCCTGCTCAGCGGCTTGCAGCGCTCACGCGGCGTAGAGCTGACGGCCACCGGTAAAATCGTCGGCAACTGGTATGTTCGCGGCGGCGTCGGCCTGCAGGATGCCAAGGTCGAGAAAGACAACAATGGCTTTGAAGGCAAGCGCGTCAGCGACGTCGCCAAGCGCAACGCCAGCCTGTTTCTCACCTGGAAACCGGAAATGGGCTGGTACGCGGAAACCGGCCTGACGCTGGCGGGCGACCGTTATGCCGACAGCCTCAACACCGTGGTGCTGCCGGGTTATGGCCGTTGGGACGCCTTGGCCGGGTTCCGTCAAAAGGAATGGGACGTGAGGGCGGCGCTGAACAATATCGCCGATAAAACCTACTACGCATCGGCGACCAGCGTGGCGCAGATTCAGCCCGGTGAACCCCGTAGCTTGGTGGTTACAGGCACTTACAGTTTCTAAAGCCAGACTCGAGTCAATGTGGGAGCGGGCTTGCTCGCGAATGCGGTGTGTCAGTTTCAGATGTACCGACTGATACACCGCATTCGCGAGCAAGCCCGCTCCCACATTTTTTGATCTCGGGGTCGTTTACCTGTTCATCAGCTCACACAACGCGTGCACTTCATCCTCACTGAACAACCCCACCGGGTAGCGTTCACTCATCACGCTGCGCAAGTCAGGCTGTTGCCTGATCTGTCGCGAGCCGTTTTCCTTCAACCAGTGCGCCAGCGCATGGATCGCGTCGCCGTTGACCCGCAAAGGGTGGAACGTGCGCGTGTTCATCAGGTTGATATCGGCGTTCATTTCAGCGCTCTCTCCTACTGCGTGAGCGGCTAACTTACTCAAGGTTTATGACAAAACTGCGCAGTCATGACCTTGGGCCACTCTGGCAACATCAATACAAGAGCTATGCCAATGTCTCGGGTTTATAGGCATGCGGACACAAAAAAGCCCGCGACCTTGCTGGGGCGCGGGCTTGCCGAGAACGCTAAAACCGGGAGGCGACCGGTCGCCGTCGTGCTGCTGTTACAACTGCACTCAATTTTTGTGCGGGGCTGGCTGTTGTTGGGTCAGGCAATGGATATTGCCGCCACCCAGTAACAGTTCACGGCCCGGCACCATGACCACTTCGTGCTGCGGGAACAGGTTCTGCAGGATCGCCTTGGCCTGGCTGTCCAGCGGGTCGTCGAAGCTTGGCGCAATAATGCCGCCGTTGACGATCAGGAAGTTCACGTAGGAACCAGCCAGGCGCACCGTAGGATTGCGCTCTTGAGTGCCGTCCACCGGGTCTACGCCTGCACACTCTTCCTCGGTCGCGTACAGCGGCCCCGGGATCGGCATTTTGTGCACTGTGAATTCACGGCCCTGGGCGTCGGTGCTGCTTTGCAGAACATCCATCGCGGCGTGGCAGCGTGCATAGTTCGGGTCTTGTGGGTCGTCGGTCCAGGCCAGCAACACTTCGCCTGGGCGCACGTAGCAGCAGAAGTTATCCACATGGCCGTCGGTTTCGTCGTTGAACAGGCCGTCCGGCAGCCAGATGATCTTATCCACAGCCAGGTTGGCGCTGAGCACCGCTTCGATCTCGGCACGGTCCAGGTGCGGGTTGCGATTGCGGTTGAGCAGGCATTCTTCAGTGGTGATCAAAGTGCCTTCGCCATCGACGTGAATCGAGCCACCTTCCAGCACAAAGCCTTCGGTGCGGTAGCGCGGCGCGCGCTCGATTTCGAGGATCTTGCCACCCACCTGCGAATCCCGGTTCCACGGCGAGTACAGGCCGCCGTCAAAACCGCCCCAGGCATTGAAGTCCCAGTTCACACCGCGCACTTCGCCGTTGTTGTTGATCACAAAGGTCGGGCCAGTGTCACGCACCCAGGCGTCGTCGCTGGACATCTCTACCACCCGAATATTGGGCACATCCAGACGGGCGCGGGCGTTTTCATACTGGCCGGCGGAAACCGCCACGGTCACCGGTTCAAAACGCGCAATAGCCTTGGCCACCGCCACGTGAGCCGCCTGTGCGGGCTTGCCGCCCAGACGCCAGTTGTCCGGGCGCTCGGGCCAGACCATCCAGGTTTGGGTCTGTGGCGCCCATTCGGCGGGCATATGGAAGCCATCGGCGCGAGGGGTGCTGTGCAGGGTGGTCATGGCGATCAGGACTCCGAATGGGGGTAAAGGCCGACTTTATAACGGATAAAAATCGGCTTTAAAAGCGTTCAAAGATCATAGGCAATAAATATGACAATAAATAGCCGATAACAATCGGCTTTTTACAATTGCTCATCCAGCACCTTCGACAGCATGTCGACGAAGAAATCCACACTGCGTCGAGAGGTGACCATCGGCGGCTTGATCTTGAGGATGTTCAAGTAGTCGCCGGTTGGCTGCATGAATATCCCCAGTTCGCGCAGGCGATCGCACAGCAGTGTGGTCTCTTCAGTGGCGGGTTCCAGGGTTTGCCGGTCGCGCACCAGCTCCAGGCCCAGATAGAAGCCGGAGCCGTGCACCGCACCGACTAACGGATGTCGGTCGATCAATGCTTCCAGCCGCGCCTTGAAATGTCCGCCCACGACCTGGGCGTTTTCCCACAGTTTTTCTTCCTCCATCACGTCCAGCACTGCCATGCCGATCCGGCAACTGACCGGGCTTCCACCTGATGATGAAAAGAAGTACCCCTCGGCCTCCAGGGCTTCGGCGATTTCGCGGCGGGTGATCACTGCGCCCAAGGGTTGGCCGTTGCCCATGCCTTTGGCCATGGTGATGATATCCGGCACTACGCCCTGCTCTTCAAAACCCCAGAAGAAATGCCCCATGCGGCCATAACCCACCTGCACTTCATCGGCGATGCACACGCCGCCCTGGGCGCGCACCCGCGCATACACCTGCTGCAGATAGCCCGGCGGCAGGGAAATGCCGCCCGCATTGCCGTACACCGGCTCGCAGATGAAACCCGCCAGTTGACGTTTACTGGCGGCGATTTTCGCCAGGTTGTGCTCCACGCTTCTTACGTAATCCGGCGCACTGTCCTGGCCTCGGAATTCGCCGCGATAGGTATTGGGCGCAGTCACCGGGTGCACCCAATCCGGCCGGCTGCTCAGCGCCTGGGGGTTGTCGGCAATCGAGGTGGACACGGCATCCGCCGCCACCGACCAGCCGTGGTACGCCTCCAACACGCTGAGCATGTCGCGCCCGCCGCTGTAGGCCCAGGCCAGGCGAATCGCCAAGTCATTGGCCTCGGTGCCGCTGTTGACCAGGAACACCCGGTCCATGCCCTGCGGCGCCAGCACCAGCAAACGTTCGGAAAACTCGGCAATCGCCGCGTAGTGAAAGCGCGAGTTGGTGTTAAGCAGCGACCACTGGCGCGCCGCCACCGCCGCCATGCGCGGATGGCCATGGCCCAGCACCGCGACGTTATTGAGCATGTCGAGGTAGGAACGGCCCTGCATATCGATCAGGTGGTTACGCCAGCCGCGCTCGATACGCGGCGGGTCGACGTAATAGTGTTTTTGCGAGCGCGCAAAGCTGGCATCGCGGCGCGCCAGCAGGGCCGTGGGGTCTAACTCGGGCTGTGCATCACAGGCCAGCCCCAGCAGCGTGGCCGGCGAGGGGCACAACACCTGCCACGCGTGCGCCCGGGAGGGCGTGCAGAACAGCGGCGCCGGCAGCTCGCTACGGCACAATTGCACGGTCAGCGGGCCTGCGACTTCACCGATCACCTGCCCTTTAAGCACGGCAGCGCCAGGCTGCAACAGCACTTTGACGCCCCACAGCCGCACATTGGCCTCGCCGCTGTGCACCCGCCATTCGCCGTTGGCGCCCGGGCGCAGGATGCCCGCGAACGGCGCTTCGACGGAGGTGCCCAGAGGCACATGCAGTTCGACGTGCAGCGCAAACGTCTGCGGCTCACCGGCGCTGTCAGGCTGGGTACGTGACAAACGGTATTGCCCGTAGCGACTCGCCGCCAGGCCATGCACCGCCGCCGCATCCTCTAACAAACGCTGGTCGACACCGGCCTGCTCCCAGTTACCCGCCTCGAAATGCGGGCTGAGTACACCCAGGTCGATCAAGGCAAACTCACGCCCCACCAGCCCCGGCAACAACGGCGCGAAACCCTGGCCGGCAATCGGCGCCGGCACTTGCCCGACGCTGCTTAGAATCGCAGCCTCCATCAATTCAAACGGCACCGAGGTCGCCACATGGAAAATCTCCCACTCGTGCTCGGCGTTTTTCAACAGATAGCTGTTATCCGGGTCCAGGCATTGTTGCTGTTCACTGCTCAATACCAGCACCGCCGCCCGGGCCACGATCAACGGCCATAGCGCCTGCAATTCCTGGTGCTGCAGCGGCGTGACGGCGTGGCAAGCCTGAATCGCCGGCAAGATGGCAAAGGGGTCGCCCTCGGCATGGTGCAACAGGGCCGCGCAGGTCACCGACAGATCGGCGATGCGCCAGGTGTGCACCAGGTCGCCGAAATCGATCACGCCCTGCAGCTGCCAGTGGCGCTGGGCATCGCGTTGCCACACAACATTGTCGTCGGTGATGTCCATGTGCACCGCTTGCCACGGCAGGTGCTCGGCCAGGGGGCGAATGCGCTGCTCAAGCTGCTCGGCCACCTGCTCCAGCGCCGCTCGGTACGGCAGGTGTTCAAGGCTGGCCAGTAAATGCGTGATCAATTCCCCGGCGTGGCGCGGGTCCCATTGCAGGGTGCGCGCAAGGCCCGGGTGTTCGAACGGCGCCAACGCCTGGCTCATCCGCCCGCACAGGTCGCCGAAACCTGCGATCACCTCGCGCCCAAGGTGGGGCAGATGGGTCAGTGGCTGGCCGTCGATATAGTCCAGCAGGCGCACATGCAGGGTTTGGCCGTCGAGGCTCAGGGTCAGCAGTTCTTCGCCGTTCAGGGCCTTGATGACCTTGGGCACGCGCACGCTGGCTTGAGCCTGCAAGGTGTTCAAGGCCGCGTGCTGGGCTTGCAACTCCACGGCGGCGTAATCGCCCCGGCAGATTTTCAGAACAAAACGACCGCGGGCGCTGTCGACTCTGTAGTTCAGGTCCTGCTGGCTGCCCAGTGACTGCAACGGGCCGGTGAGGCCGTAATGCTGCTCAAGCAGCTGCGCCGCCTGATCGGGGCCGACTTGCGGGCAAGGTAGACTGGCGCGGTGGACCAACGTGGCGAGCAGCATGGGGGTGGCCTCGGTTTTTTTCAGGGGTGTATATCGCCATTGTTCTGGTGAATTAGGCAACCCCCACGCATGCCGCGCTTGCACCGCCCCGCCGCACAACTCAAGCTATGCTTCATTCGCTTAATGTCCGTCTAAGGAAAAGGCCCTCCGACATGCGCATTCTCATCACTGGTGGCGCTGGATTTATCGGCTCAGCCCTTATCCGTCACCTGATTCAGCACACCGAGCACGAAGTGCTCAACCTGGACAAGCTCACCTATGCTGGCAACCTGGAATCACTGACCAGCATCGCGTCCAATAGCCGTTATGAGTTCGTTCAGGCCGATATCATCGACCAGGCCACCGTCAGCGCCGTGCTGGCGCGCTTCGAGCCCCAGGCGATCATGCACCTGGCAGCGGAGTCCCATGTCGACCGTTCGATTGACGGCCCGTCGGATTTTATCCAGACCAACATCGTCGGCACCTACAGCCTGCTGGAAGCCACTCGCGCCTACTGGCTCACGCTGGATGAGTCGGCCAGGCAAGCCTTCCGCTTCCACCATATTTCTACCGACGAGGTGTATGGCGACCTGCACGGCGTTGACGACCTGTTCACCGAGACCACGCCCTACGCGCCCAGCTCGCCCTATTCCGCGAGCAAAGCGGCGTCCGATCACCTGGTGCGCGCATGGCATCGCACCTACGGCTTGCCAGTCCTGCTGACCAACTGTTCGAACAACTACGGGGCCTTCCATTTTCCCGAGAAGTTGATCCCGCTGGTCATCCTCAATGCACTCGCGGGTAAGCCGTTGCCGGTCTACGGTGATGGTTTGCAGGTACGCGACTGGCTGTTCGTGGAGGACCATGCACGTGCGCTGCTGAAAGTGGTCACCCAGGGCGTAGTCGGCGAGACGTACAACATTGGCGGCCACAACGAGCAGAAAAACATCGACGTGGTCAGAGGCATTTGCGGCCTGCTGGAAGAGCTGGCACCGCAACGCCCAGCCACGGTCGAAAAATTCACTGACCTGATCACGTTCGTCAAAGATCGCCCGGGCCATGATCAGCGCTACGCGATCGACGCCAGCAAGATAGAACGCGAACTGGGCTGGGTCCCCGAAGAAACCTTCGAAACCGGCCTGCGCAAGACCGTGCAGTGGTACCTCGATAACCTGCAATGGTGCCGCAGGGTCCAGGACGGCAGCTATCAAGGTGAACGACTTGGCAATACCGACATGAAGGATCTGATTGCATGATGAAGGGAATCGTATTGGCCGGTGGCTCCGGAACCCGCTTGCACCCCATTACCCTGGGCGTGTCCAAACAACTGCTGCCGGTGTATGACAAACCGATGATCTATTACCCGGTGTCGGTGCTGATGCTGGCGGGGATCAAAGACATCCTGGTGATTTCCACCCCGGTGGACTTGCCGCAATACCGCAACTTGCTCGGCGATGGCAGCCAGTTTGGCGTGCGTTTCAGCTATGCCGAACAGCCTTCGCCGGATGGCTTGGCCCAGGCGTTTATCATTGGCGAAGAATTTATCGGGGATGATCCGGTTTGCCTGATCCTGGGCGATAACATTTTCCACGGCCAACATTTCAGCGACCAGTTGCGCACCGCAGCCGAACGCACCTCAGGCGCTACCGTCTTCGGCTACAGGGTCAAGGACCCTGAGCGTTTTGGGGTAATCGACTTCGACAAAAACGGCCGCGCCTTGTCCATCGAAGAAAAACCGGCCAAGCCCAAATCGGCCTACGCCGTAACCGGCCTGTATTTCTACGACAACGACGTGATCCGGATCGCACACGAGGTCAAACCTTCGCCGCGTGGCGAGCTGGAAATTACCGACGTCAACAACGCCTATCTCGAGCGTGGCGACTTGCATGTGGAGTGTTTCGGCCGTGGCTTTGCCTGGCTCGACACGGGTACCCATGACAGCCTGCTGGAAGCCTCAACCTATGTGCAAACCATCGAGCACCGCCAGGGGCTGAAGGTGGCGTGCCTGGAAGAGATCGCTTACGAAAATGGCTGGATCGACCGCGACCACCTGCTTGAACGCGCCAAGTACTTCGGCAAAACCGGCTATGGCCAATACCTGTATTCGTTGGCTGGAGACCACCCGTGAACGTCATTGAAACTGCATTGCCTGGCGTGCTGATCATCGAGCCCAAGGTATTTGGTGATGAGCGCGGGTTTTTCTACGAAAGCTTCAACGCCCGTGCCTTTGAAGAGGCCACCGGGCTCAAGCGCGACTTCGTGCAGGACAACCATTCGCGCTCGCAAAAAGGCGTGCTGCGCGGCCTGCATTACCAACTGGAACACACCCAGGGCAAGCTGGTGCGCGTAACGGCCGGCGAAGTATTGGACGTTGCCGTGGATATCCGCCGTAGCTCGCCAAATTTCGGCCAATGGGTGGGCGTTCGCCTCTCGGCACACAACCATCGCCAGTTGTGGGTGCCGGAAGGCTTTGCCCATGGGTTTGTGGTGCTCAGCGATTACGCAGAGTTCCTGTACAAGACCACCGATTACTACCAGCCGAGCGCCGAGCGCAGCATCCTGTGGAATGACCCGACGCTGGCGATCGACTGGGAACTCACTGAGCCGCCGCAACTGTCCACCAAGGATCAGGCCGGCAAGCTGCTGATGGAAGCCGACCTGTTCCCATGACCCGCCCTCTGAAAATCCTGATTACCGGCCAACACGGGCAAGTCTCCCGCGAGCTGCAACACCGCCTGCGGGACCTGGGCGAACTCATCGTGCTGGGCCGCGACCAACTGGACCTGGCCAACCCCGACCAGATCCGCCAGCAAGTCCGCGCCCACTGCCCCGGCCTGATCATCAACGCCGCCGCCCATACCGCCGTCGATCAAGCCGAAAGCGAGCCGGACGTGGCCTTTGCCATCAACGCGATTGCCCCCGGCATCCTGGCCGAAGAGGCCAAGGCGCTGGGCATCCCATTGATCCACTACTCCACCGACTATGTGTTCGACGGCAGCAAGCCCGCGCCTTACACCGAAGCCGACACGCCGAACCCATTGGGTGTGTACGGCCAGAGCAAGCTCGCCGGTGAACAAGCGATTGCCGCAGTGGGCGGCGAGTATCTGGTCCTGCGCACCAGTTGGGTCTACTCCGGCCACGGCAAGAATTTCCTGCTGACCATGCAGCGTCTGCTGCAAGAGAAGCCGCAGATGCGCATCGTCGTCGACCAGATCGGTGCGCCGACCTGGGCCGGCACCATCGCCAACAGCACGCGCGCCTTGATCGAACGTTGGCAGGCGGGTCAAGTGGGCGACTGGGGCGTATACCACCTGACGGCCCAGGGCGAAACCTCGTGGTTCGGCTTTGCCGAGGCGATAGGTGAACACCTGCGTGCCGACGGCAAAGCCTGCGCCGAGCTGGAAGCGATCCCCTCCAGCGCCTACCCGACGCCCGCCAGGCGCCCGCTCAACTCGCGCCTGGATTGCCGTCGCCTGCAGCAGCAATGGCAGGTCAGCCAGCCGCAGTGGCAAGACGCATTGCGCGAGTGTCTTGCCGAGCAGCACTAGGCATAATGCGCCTGTACCCACAGGCGCACGACTCCCATGACTCCACCCCTTCCGCGAAGACCCCGCTGGCGCAGCCTCGCCCTGTTGGCGTTGTGCCTGGCACCGCTGCTGTGGCCGCTGGAGCACCTGGCCGAGCGCTATTACCGCAGCGAACTGGCCGGGCAAAACCGCCAAACCCTCGACCTGTACGTGGCCAACCTGCTGGGTACGCTGCATCGCTATGAAGTGCTGCCGCAGATCCTCGGCGACCTGCCGGCCTTGCGCACGGCACTCGATGCACCACAGGTGAGCACCAACCTGGTCAACGCCAACCTGCTGCTCAAGGACGTCGCCGCCCAGGCCGGGGTGGAAGTGATGTACCTGATGGACACCACCGGCAAGACTCTCGCCGCGTCCAACTGGGACAAACAGGACAGCTTCGTCGGCCGCAATTTCTCGTTCCGACCGTATTTCAGCGAGGCCATGGCCGGGCGTTTGGGGCGGTTCTTCGGCCTGGGCACCACCTCGGCCAAGCGCGGATACTTCTTCGCCGCCGCCGTGCGCGATGGCGATAAAGTCATCGGCGTGCTGGTGGTGAAGGTCGACCTGGATCACACCGAAAGCCTGTGGGGCAACACCCCGGAACAACTGCTGGTGACTGACCACAACGGCGTGGTGATCCTGACGTCGCGCCCGCAATGGCGGTTCCGCGCCACGCGGCCACTGACCGCCGCAGAACGCCAGGCGATCATTGCCATCCAGCCTTACCCAACCCGCGACCCGCAGCCGCTGGCCCTCAGCAGCACGGCATGGCTACGCCAATCCACGGCCATCGCGGAGACCGGCTGGAACGTGGAAATCCTCGCCCCACGCTCGCTGATCAGCCGCCCGGTGCGCACGGTGGTCGCGGTGGGTGGCGCCACGCTGCTGGTATTGATGCTGTTGCTGGGCCTGATGATGCAACGCCGCCGCCATTACCTGGACCGCATCGCCTTCGAAGCCAAGGCGCGCCGCGAGCTGGAAGCCCGCGTGGTCGAACGCACCAGTGACCTGGAGGGCCTCAACCGACGCCTGAAACAGGAAGTGCTGGAGCGCGAGCACGCCCAGCAGGAACTGGTGCGCGCTCAGGATGACCTGGTGCAGGCGGGCAAACTGTCGGCGCTGGGCACCATGTCGGCGAGCATCAGCCACGAGCTCAATCAACCGTTGGCGGCGATTCGCAGCTATGCGGAAAACGCCGAGATCCTGCTCGACCACGAACGCACCAGTGATGCCCGCGGCAATCTCAAGCTGATCAGCGAACTGACCGGGCGCATGGCCTCGATCATCGCGCACTTGCGCGCCTTCGCTCGCCGTGACCGGCATGCCCCCGAGAGCGTGGCCCTGCAACCGGCGCTCGACGATGCGCTGGCCTTGCTGGCCAAGCGGCGGCGGGCGATGGAAGTCGAGCTGATCCGCGATCTGCCGGAAGCGACCCTGTGGGTGCAAGCCGGCGAAACCCGTTTGCGCCAGGTGCTCGGCAACCTGTTGGCCAACGCCCTCGACGCCCTCACCGAAAAAGGCCCGCCGCGCAAACTCTGGTTGAGTGCCCAAACCACTGAACAGGGCGTCAACCTGTACATTCGCGACAACGGCCCGGGGTTTTGCATGGAAGCCCTGGGCCGCGCCAGCGAGCCGTTCTACACCACCAAGACCCGCACCCAGGGCCTGGGGTTGGGCCTGGCGATCTGTGACACCCTGATGCGTGCCTTTGGCGGCGAACTGCTGTTCGCCAACCACAAGGAAGGTGGCGCGCTGTTAACCCTGAAATTGCGTGCCGGCTCGCCGGGCGTCAGTCTGCAACCGTCCGAGGACCGCAGTGTATGAGTATCGATAACCAGATTCAGGTGGTGTTGATCGACGACGATCCGCATCTGCGTCAGGCCCTGTGCCAGACCCTGGACCTGGCCGGGCTGAAAGTCCTGACCCTGGGCGAAGCCACCGGCCTTACTGCGCGCCTGTCCCGCGATTGGGCGGGCGTGGTGGTCAGCGATATCCGCATGCCGGGCATGGACGGCCTGGAGCTGCTGGCCGAACTGCACGGCCAGGACCCGGAACTGCCGGTGCTGTTGATCACCGGTCACGGCGATGTGCCGTTGGCGGTGCAGGCAATGCGCGCCGGCGCGTATGACTTCCTGGAAAAACCCTTTGCCAGCGACGCGCTGCTCGACAGTGTGCGCCGCGCCCTGGCCCTGCGCCGCCTGGTGCTGGACAACCGCAGCCTGCGCCTGGCCCTGAGCGACCGCCAGCAACTGAGCACGCGCCTGGTGGGCCACTCGCCGCAAATGCTGCGCCTGCGTGAGCAGATCGGCGCGCTGGCGGCGACCAGGGCTGATGTGCTGATCCTCGGCGAAACCGGCGCCGGCAAAGAAGTCGTCGCCCGTGCGCTGCATGACCTGTCGAGCCGACGCAGCGGGCCGTTTGTGGCGATCAACGCCGGCGCCCTGGCCGAGTCGGTGGTGGAAAGCGAGCTGTTCGGCCATGAGCCGGGCGCTTTCACCGGCGCGCAGAAGCGCCGTATCGGCAAGTTCGAATTCGCCAACGGCGGCACGCTGTTTCTCGATGAAATCGAAAGCATGAGCCTGGACGTGCAGGTCAAGCTGCTGCGCCTGCTGCAAGAGCGAGTGGTGGAGCGCCTGGGCGGCAATCAGCTGATTCCGCTGGATATCCGCATCATCGCCGCCACTAAGGAAGACCTGCGCCAGTCCGCCGACCAGGGCCGCTTCCGTGCTGACCTGTATTACCGCCTCAACGTTGCGCCGCTGCGCATTCCGCCACTGCGCGAACGCGGTGAGGACGCGCTGATGCTGTTCCAGCATTTTGCCGATGAAGCCAGCAGCCGCCACGGCCTGCCGCTGCACGAACTGCAGCCGGGGCAACGTGCGCTGCTGCTGCGCCACAGCTGGCCGGGCAATGTGCGCGAGTTGCAGAACGCCGCCGAACGCTTTGCCCTGGGCCTGGAACTGGCGCTGGACAACACGCAGGATAACCCCGCAGCGGGCGTGCTGACCTCCACCCCGGGCGGCTTGAGCGAGCAAGTCGAACAGTTCGAAAAGAGCCTGATCGCCGCCGAACTCACCCGCCCCCACAGCTCCATGCGCAGCCTGGCCGAAGCCCTGGGTGTGCCGCGCAAGACCTTGCACGACAAATTGCGCAAGCACGGCCTGAACTTCGCCGACAGCGGCAACCACAGCACCGACGACGAATGACCCCGCCCACCCACCAAGAGGCCGCCATGAGCCGCGACAGCCGTTACCTGGAATCCATCCTTCACCACGACATCCCCCTCACCCGGGAAATGGGCCTCAAGGTGCTCGACTGGCAGCACGGCCAATTGCAGCTGCACTTGCCGCTGCAAGCCAATATCAACCACAAGAGCACCATGTTCGGCGGCAGCCTCTACTGCGGCGCGGTGCTGGCGGGCTGGGGCTGGTTGCATCTGAAACTGCGCGAAGAAGGGGTTGAAGACGGGCATATCGTGATTCAGGAAGGGCAGATCAGTTACCCGCTGCCGGTGACGCAGGACGCGACGGTGGTGTGCGCGGCACCGGATGAGAAAGTCTGGAAGCGCTTTTTGGCGACGTACAAACGTTATGGGCGGGCGCGGTTGGCGCTGCAGACGTGGATTGTGAATGCGGGGAGTGAAGAAAAAGCCGTGACGTTTACCGGCCAGTACGTTTTGCACCGCTAGCCGCTGCAACACAAAAACAAATGTGGGAGCGGGCTTGCTCGCGAATGCGGTGTATCAGAGACACATTCAGTGACTGACACTGCGCATTCGCGAGCAAGCCCGCTCCCACATTTTGATCTGCTGAGGCCCTAAGATCTAGCTAACGTCAGCAACCGTTCACGCCACGCAGCCTTGGCCGGCAACGCTAAAAAGAACGGATTCAGCAAGGATTCCCGCGCCGGGTAGCTGAACGGCTCACCGCTCAACTCCACCACCTCACCGCCCGCTCCTTCCAATACGCCCTGGGCCGCAGCGGTGTCCCACTGCGAGGTCGGCGCCAGGCGCGGGTAGCAATCGGCGCTGCCCTCAGCCAACAGGCAGAATTTCAACGAGCTGCCGATATTCGCCAGTTTCAACGCGCCCAACCCTTCACTCAACCCGTCCAGCAAACGCTCCTGCTCGGGGCTGGTATGCCGACGGCTGGCCACCACGGTAAACGACTCGCCCGCTGCCGGCGTCTCGCGCACCTGGATCTGCTTGGGCGCCTCGTTCACATCGGAACGCCATGCGCCCAGGCCGGCACCGCCAAAGTAGCAACGGCCATTGGTGGGCATGGATACCACGCCGAACACCACGCGACCCTGCTCGATCAGGGCGATATTCACGGTGAACTCTTCGCTGCCGGCAATAAATTCCTTGGTGCCATCCAGCGGATCCACCAGCCACCAGCGCTGCCAACCGGCGCGCACGCTCTGGTCGATATCGGCGTCTTCCTCGGACAATACCGGGATACTCGGGTCCAGTGCCGTCAGGCCGGCGAGAATCAGGTGATGAGCGGCCAAATCCGCCGCCGTCACCGGCGAATCATCAGCCTTGGACGTCACCGCCACATCCGCACGCCAGTACGGCAGAATCACTTCACCCGCCTGGCGAGCCAGCTCGATCACGGGGGCAATAAACGGGTGGCCTAAAAACAGTTCGCTCATGCGATAAACGCTCCACGCTGAATCAACAAATCTCGTACCAGATACAGCGCGGCCAATGCCCGGCCTTCGCTGAATTGCTCGTTTTGCGCCAGTTGCGACAACTCACGCAGGTTGACCCTGTCCACGCGCATCGGTTCAGGCTCATCGCCTTCCAGGCGTTCTTCATAGAGGTCGGTGGCGAGCACCACCTGGATTTTCTGGCTCATATAGCCGGGAGACAGCGAAAGCTCAGTGAGGTGTTCCAACTGACGTGCGCCGTAGCCCGCCTCTTCCTTGAGCTCGCGGTCCGCCGCCGCCAGTACATCCTCGCCAGGCTCGATCAAGCCTTTGGGCAAAGACAATTCATATTCGTCCGTCCCGCCGCAGTACTCTTCCACCAGCAACGCATGGTCGTCGTCGATCATCGCCACGATCATCACCGCGCCATAGCCGGCACCGCGCCCTACCAGGCGCTCGTAGGTCCGTTCAACGCCATTGGAAAAGCGCAATTGCACTTCCTCCACGCGGAACAAACGGCTACTGGCGACTATTTCGCGGGCGAGGACGGTGGGTTTCTGGCGCATAAGCGGCTCCTTGGCGTGATCGGGTTACTATACCGTGGCTTTTCCGATTGTCTGTGTCGGATATCTTTACTTACATGAGAACGCCCCATGCCCTCTTTGCCCTGGCACGCCATCGATACTGTCCTGCTGGACATGGACGGCACCTTGCTCGACCTGCATTTCGACAACCACTTCTGGATGGAGCACCTGCCCCAGCGCTACGCTGAGCTGCACGGGGTGAGCCGGGCCATGGCCGAGATGGAGTTGCAGCCTCTGTTCGAGCGTAACGCCGGACAGTTGCAATGGTATTGCCTGGATTTCTGGAGCACCGAGCTGAATCTCCCGGTGCGCGAGCTCAAGCTGGAAACCGCCCACCTGATCGCCCTGCGCCCGGATGCCGATACCTTCCTGGCGGCGATCAAACAGGCCGGCAAGCGAGTGATCCTGATCACCAATGCTCACCGTGATTCGCTGTCATTGAAGTTGGAACGCATCGAACTGGCGCCGTATTTCGAGCGGTTGATCAGCTCCCACGACTACGGTTTCGCCAAGGAAAACCCGCAGTTCTGGGATGCCCTGCAAGCTGACATCGCCTTCGACCCGGCCCGCAGCCTGTTTATCGACGACACCTTGCCGATCCTGCGCAGCGCCCGGGAGTTTGGGGTGGGGCATTTGTTGGCGGTGAAAGAGCCGGACAGTCGCAAAGGGCCCAAAGACACCGCAGAATTTGCAGCAGTTGAAGACTACCGCGACCTAATTGCCGGTCTCTGAACCCATGTGGGAGGGGCTTGTGTGGGAGCCGGGCTTGCCCGCGATGGCATCGCCTCGGTAGGGCTTATACACCGCGGCGTTTGCATCGCGGGCAAGCCCGACGCCCACATTTTGCTCCGCGTTTACTCAGGGATACGCAGCGTCTGCCCTGGGTAAATTTTATCCGGGTGCGACAGCAGCGGCTTGTTGGCCTCGAAAATCTTGTTGTACTGGTTGGCGTTACCGTAAACCGTCAGGGAAATCGCGCTGAGGGTGTCGCCCTTTTTCACCACAACAAAACGAGCAGCGGCCACTGCCGGGCCGGTGACGGTGATCTGATCATCCACACTGGCCACACCAGCAATATTGCCCAGCGCCAGCAGGATCTTTTCTTTCTCTTCCTGGGTGGCGACTTCGCCAGTCACAGTCACTTTGTCGCCATCAACCGTGGTCTGTACATTCGGATTCCCCAGACCCACTTTTTGCACGTGCTCCTTCAACTGCTCTCCCGCATTCGCATTACCCGGCGTCAACAGATCGATCAATTTCTCGCCTGCTTCCTTAACAAAACTAAAAAGACTCATGGTGCGCTCTCCTTGGTAGTTGATGTCCAGATGCTCAAGACTAGACCAGTCCCACGGATTTGGGTTCCAGCCCGGTCCAAGACCCAAACGCGCTAGAATCCCCCCGCCATTGGAATAAGCCTCGGAGCGAAGATGGACATCAAACAGCTGAAATTCCTCATCGCCCTCGACGAGACCCGTCACTTCGGCCAGGCGGCCGCGCGCTGCCACATTACCCAGCCAACGCTGTCGATGCGCCTGCGCAGCCTGGAGGAAGAGCTGGACCTGCCGCTGGTCAATCGCGGCCAGCGCTTCGAAGGCTTTACCGCTCCAGGCGAACGCGTGCTGGCGTGGGCACGTACCGTGCTGGCGGCGTATGACGGTTTGCAGGCCGAAGCGGCAGCCTGTCGCGGCAACCTCGTCGGCACGTTGCGCCTGGGGGTGGTGCCGCTGTCGAGTTTTGATCCCCTGGCCTTGATGCAGCAATTGCACAAGGAGCACCCAAGCCTGCGCTTTGAGCTTTCGGCGCTCAGCTCCGAACAAATTCTTGAGCAGCTGGCGAGCAATCGCCTGGACCTCGGTGTGTCGTACTCTGGAGCGCCTGGACAATGAGCGCTTCGACTCCATGGCCCTCGGCGAGACCCGCATGGGCCTGCTTTACGACCAGCGCTATTTCAACTTCGGCGACACGCCGCTGAGCTGGGAGGCGCTGACCGAACTGCCCCTGGGCATGCTCACCAGCGGCATGCACTTTCGGCAGTCCATCGACCATAACTTCCATAGCCGGGGCTTGAACCCGCAGCCACTGTTGCAAACCGATGCCGTGCATCAGTTGTTACAAGCTGTGCACGGCGGGCTGTGTTGCGCGGTGATGCCACTGGACGGAGGCCTCGACGCGCTCACCGAGCATCTGCGCCTGCAACCGATCGCAGACGCCCACACCCTGGCGCGCTTGGGGTTGATCATGCGGCGCAGCGCACCTCGCTCCGCGCTGGCAGAGGCGTGTTTCGCGCTGTTTCAGAAATCGCAAACAGAGTCTTGATCGACGTCATCTATCGGTAGATCAGTACTGGCGATTAGACGCGACGCTTTGTCGCGCCTAGTCTAAACACTGATCAATCCGCCGGTGGTACTGCCCCATGAACGCCAAGCGCCCAGTCTGCGCGGCGCCAGCCTCTGTAATGCCCGCGCCCGCCGCCAGCCAGAGCTACCAGTTTTGCAATCTCGAACACACTGAAGTCGCCAGCACCGCGTTGGCCGAAGAAGTGGCGTTGGCGATTGCCTATAACGATATCAGCCAGGCAGTCATGCTGGTGACGCCGACGGACCTGGAAGACTTCATCGTAGGTTTTAGCATCGGCAGCGGCATTATCGCCGACGTTAGCGACATATATGATCTGAAACTCAGCGGTTCGGGTTCGGCCCAATACGCACAGGTACAGATTTCCAGCCGCGCCTTCTGGAACCTCAAACAGCAGCGCCGCCAGTTGACCGGCACCAGCGGCTGCGGTTTGTGCGGCGTAGAAGCCGTCGAGCAAGCCTTGCCGGACCTTCAGGTGCTGCCCGGCGCGCCCTTGCCGCCTGCCGAGTGGCTCGATGGCCTGCGCCAGCGCATCAGCGCATTCCAGCCTCTGGGCCAGTACAGCGGCGCAGTGCATGCGGCAGTATTTATGAATAGCCAGGGCGAGTTGCTGATGGGTCGCGAAGACATCGGCCGGCATAACGCCCTCGATAAATTGATCGGCGCATTGATCCGCCAAAAGATTCCGACTGACGGCGGCCTGGCGATTGTCACCAGCCGCTGCAGTCTTGAACTGATCCAGAAAGTCCTGCGCGCGGGCATCCAGACTCTCGTCAGCCTCTCGTCACCCACCGGCCTGGCCCTGCAATGGGCGCGTCGACACAATCTCAATCTTATCCACCTGCCGCAGAAAAGCGCGCCGCGGGTC
The DNA here is from genome assembly GCA_028869255.1 of Pseudomonas poae. Classification (NCBI taxonomy): domain Bacteria; kingdom Pseudomonadati; phylum Pseudomonadota; class Gammaproteobacteria; order Pseudomonadales; family Pseudomonadaceae; genus Pseudomonas; species Pseudomonas poae. The sequence goes on from CP110972.1 coordinate 5,540,642, forward strand.
TATAGCCCTGCGATGGAGTATCAGCCATGAGCAATCACCACCAAGCCGACCAAACCCCGACCCCGCGCTACAAGCCCTATAAAGGCCCGGCTGGCGGCTGGGGCGCGCTGATCAGCGTGGCACAGGCGTGGCTGACCAGCGATAACGCGCTGAAAAACCTGCGCATGATGCTCAAGACCAACCAGAACGGCGGCTTCGACTGCCCGGGCTGTGCCTGGGGCGACTCGCCGGAAAGCGGCATGGTCAAGTTCTGCGAAAACGGCGCCAAGGCGGTCAACTGGGAAGCCACCAAGCGCCGTGTCGACGCGGCATTCTTCGCCAAGCACAGCGTCACTGCGCTGCTTGCGCAAAGCGACTATTGGCTGGAATACCAGGGCCGCCTGACCGAGCCGGTGCGCTATGACGCCGAAACCGACCACTACACGCCCGTCAGTTGGGAAGCGGCGTTCGACCTGATCGGCAAGCACCTCAATGCATTGCCCAGCCCGGACATGGCCGAGTTCTACACCTCGGGCCGCGCCAGCAACGAAGCGGCGTACCTGTACCAGCTGTTTGTGCGCGCCTACGGCACCAATAATTTCCCGGACTGCTCGAACATGTGCCACGAGGCCAGCGGCGTGGCCTTGGCGCAAAGTGTGGGCGTGGGCAAAGGCACGGTGACCTTTGATGACTTCGAACATGCCGATGCGATTTTCGTCTGGGGCCAGAACCCCGGCACCAATCACCCGCGCATGCTCGAACCGTTGCGCGAAGCGGTTAAACGCGGCGCTCAAGTGGTGTGTATCAACCCATTGAAAGAGCGCGGCCTGGAACGCTTCCAGCACCCGCAACACCCGCTGGAAATGCTCACTAACGGTGACAAGCCGACCAACACCGCCTACTTCCGCCCGGCGCTGGGTGGCGATATGGCGATCCTGCGCGGCATGGCCAAGTTCCTGCTGCTGTGGGAACGCCAGGCCCAGGCCGAAGGCAAGGAAGCAGTGTTCGACCACGACTTCCTCAACGAACACACGGCCAACGTGCTCGACTACCTGGGCAAGATCGACGACACCTCGTGGGATGAAATCGTCGCGCAGTCCGGCCTGACGCTGGTCGAGATCGAGCAAGCGGCGCGCATGTACGCCAAAGGTAAAAACGTGATCATGTGCTGGGCGATGGGCATCACCCAGCACCGCCACTCGGTGCCGACCATCCAGGAAATCGCCAACCTGATGCTGCTGCGCGGCAATATCGGCCGCCCCGGCGCCGGCCTGTGCCCGGTACGTGGCCACAGTAACGTGCAGGGCGACCGCACCATGGGCATCAACGAACGCCCACCGGTGGCGTTCCTCGATTCCCTTGAGCGCCGCTTCCAGTTCCAGGTGCCACGCACCCATGGCCACAACGTGGTGGAAGCGATTCACGCCATGCTTGAGGGCCGCTCCAAGGTGTTTATCGGCCTGGGCGGCAACTTCGCCCAAGCCACGCCGGACAGCCCGCGCACCTTTGAAGCGCTGCGCAATTGCGACCTGACCGTGCAGATCAGCACCAAGCTCAACCGCAGCCACCTGACCCACGGTAAAGACGCGCTGATCCTGCCGTGCCTGGGCCGTACCGACATCGACATCCAGGCCGAAGGCCCGCAGGCGGTGACGGTGGAAGACTCGTTCAGCATGGTCCACGACTCCAACGGCCAGTTACAGCCGCTGTCGAAGCTGATGAAATCGGAACCGGCCATCCTCGCCGGCATCGCCGCGGCGACCCTGGGCAGCAAGCCGGTGGACTGGAACTGGCTGGTGGCCGACTACAGCCGCATTCGCGACCTGATCGCCGACACCATCCCCGGCTTCAAGGACTTCAACGAGCGCCTCAAGCACCCAGGTGGTTTCTACCTGGGTAACTCGGCCGGCGCACGTCGTTGGAACACCCCCTCGGGCCGCGCCAACTTCCGCCCGAATATCCTGCCCAAAGATTTGATCCACGAACGCACCCATGCCACGGGCCGCGTGCCGGACCTGATCATGCAGTCGATGCGCTCCCACGATCAGTACAACACCACCATTTATGGCCTGGATGACCGCTATCGCGGGGTCAAAGGCCAACGTGACGTGTTGTTCGTCAACGAAGCCGACATCATCCGCCTGGGCTTCAAACCGGGGCAAAAGGCTGACATCGTCTCGCTGTGGGAGGACGGGCGCGAGCGCCGCGTGAAGGGCTTCACCTTGCTGGCGTTTGATATTCCGGCGGGGCAGGCAGCCGCCTATTACCCGGAAGTGAACCCGCTGGTGCCCCTGGAAAGCACCGGGGATGGCAGCCATACGCCAACGTCGAAGTTCGTGGCCATTCGTCTGGAAGCGGCGAGTGACAACGGGCTGATCATGGCGCGCTCGGCCTGATTGCGTGGCGAGCGAGGCTGTTGTGGCGAGCGGGCTTGCCCGCGTTGGGCTGCGAAGCAGCCCCAAGAACGTCACCGCATACGTCCAGTCAATAGGCAGCGCCAGGACCTGGGGCCGCTTCGCGCCCCAACGCGGGCAAGCCCGCTCGCCACAAGAACGGGGTGGCCCGATATAAATTCCGGGCACAAAAAAAGGCCGCTTTTGTGTAAAAGCGGCCGTTCCGAAGTAGCTAATGACTCACAAAAACGACTTAAGTTCCTTATACAAAACAGCAACTTAGGAAATTGTATACAACCACTGCCACTGGTCGGATTTCGATTGTCAGCACCTCGATACAACCTCAGGATCGCGCCGTCATCCTCTTGAGGTCTCTCTATGAAGTTTTCCTCGATTCTCTTGTTGTCCCTTGGCCTGGTCAGTGGCGCAGCCATGGCCGGTGGCACCACCGAAGCCGGTGTGGGCGGCGCATTGGGCGGGGTACTCGGTTCGGTTGTAGGCCAGCAGATCGGCGGTAACACCGGTTCGGCTATCGGCGCGGCCTTGGGCGGCGCAGGCGGCAGTGCGGTCGGTGCCGACAAACGCAGCCGTGGCCAGGCAGCTATCGGCGGCGCGCTGGGCGCAGCCGGCGGCAACGTGGTGGGCCGCAGCATGGGCGGCAGCACCGGCAGCCTGATCGGCGCAGCCGCCGGTGGTGGCGCAGGCGGCGCTCTGGGCAACTACATGGGCAACCAGAGCGATGACAACGATCGCCGCTCCCACGGGCGCGACAACCGTCGTTATGACCGTGATGATCATCGCGGCCGTGGCCATGCCTACGGGCATCGCAAGAACAAGCATCACTACCGTCATCGGTAAGTCAGCAGTTTAAAGAACACTGCTGCCCTTGTGGGAGCCGGGCTTGCCCGCGATAGCGTAGCGTCAGGCGACACGTGTGAACCTGACACACCGCTATCGCGGGCAAGCCCGGCTCTCACATTTGATTTTCATTGCCTGCAAAACACGCGTCACACCACCAACCGCTGCAACGCCTCGCGCAACACCGCCGGAATCGTCACCGGCTGGTTCGTCCCCCGATCCACAAACACATGCACAAAGCGCCCCGCCGCACAGGCATCCTCTTCGCCTGCCTTGAACACCGCCAATTCATACTGCACCGAGCTGTTGCCCAACTTGCCCACTCGCAGGCCGATGTCTATACGGTCGGGAAATGCGATCGAGGCGAAGTAATCGCACGCCGAACTCACCACAAACCCCACCACTTCACCTTCATGAATATCCAGCCCGCCCTGTTCGATCAGGTAGGTATTCACCGCAGTATCGAAAAAGCTGTAGTAGGTCACGTTGTTCACATGGCCATACACGTCGTTGTCGTGCCAGCGCGTGATGATCGGCTGGAAGTGGCGGTAATCGGCACGCTTGGGCGTTGAATCAGGCATGGGCAGGTCTCGAGAAAGTGGGTTATAGGTCATTCAGATGGGTTTGGGCCCACTCACGCACCTCGGCGTAAGGGTAGTCCTCCAGCGCAGCAAAACCGGGAATGCCCCGCGCCTTCAACTTGGTGAACAACGGCACGCTGATACCACCCAAAAACCGCGTCAGCCGCTCGGCCTCGGGCAGTTGGCCGGTGTGCTCATGATGCCTGTGGATAAAATCACCGCACAGCCCCATGAAGTTTTTATCCACAAGCGGCGGCAAGCTCGGCGGTGCCGGCAAGTGCGCAATATGCCCGTGGCAGACCGAGCAATGCCCGCAAAGCTGGGGGGCTTTCTCATCACCGAAATACTGCGCCAGGCGCTGGCCCAGGCAACGTTCGGTGGCAAACAGATCGAGCATCGCGTGAATCCGCGCCACCTCTGCCACCTCGTGCTGCTTGAAGCCTGTGTATAACTCGGCGCTCAGCACCTGGGGGTCAAAGTCCGTATCGAGCAGGCTGTAGACCTCCGTCATCTGCTTGCTCTCCATCTCGATCAAGCCCTGCTCCCAGAGTAATCCAGCGCCTTCACCACACGTCCACGCTCGGCGTTGTGATGCTGGTAAAGCGCGTCGAAATCCACCGTTGCCCAGGTTCTGGCGCGTTTGCACACCTCAATGATCGCTGCAACAAACTGCTGCCGCTCGCCGGAGAACCGCGCCAGCAGGGCCTCGGGCTCAATCAGGTATTTGAAGCGGTATTCGGCATAAAACGCATAGCGCGGTGCGATCACGCCCTTGAGTTCCAACTGCACCAGCAGCGTCTTCAGCGGCAGCTCGCGGATATTGCTGTGGTCCGACAGCGACCTCAGCAAAAACTCCCATTGCCCCTCACTGCGCGCCGCCTGCAATTCATCCAGCACACGGCGAATACCCCCTGCTCGGGCGTATCGCCGTACACGAAGTTTTCCAGCACATTGAGGCTGTCGCGGTTGGCCAGCACCAGGCAGTCGGACGGCTGCCCATCTCGCCCCGCACGGCCGATTTCCTGGCTGTAGTTCTCGATGGATTTGGGCAGGTCAAAGTGCACCACATTGCGGATATCACTTTTGTCGATGCCCATGCCGAACGCAATGGTGGCGACGATGCAGTTGGAGCGCCCACTCATAAAGCGCTGTTGGATGCTCTCGCGTTTATCGTGGGCCAAACCGGCGTGATACGCCTCAGCCTGGATGCCGCTGCGGTTCAGATGCTCGGCAATCTGCTCGGCGGTTTTTTGCAAGGTGACATAAACGATGCTCGGTTGGTTGACCCGCTCGTTCATCCATTCGACCAGGCGTCGCCGCTTGTCATGGCCGCTGACCGGCTCTACCAGCAGATTGAGGTTGGGCCGGTAGAAGCCGGTGGTGACCACATCCTCGGGCGCGATAGCGAACTTCGCCTGCATGTCGGCAATCACCTTGGGCGTGGCCGTGGCGGTCAGCAGCAACGCTTGTGGGATATTGAACTGGCGCTGGTAGTCCGGCAGTTTCAAATAGTCCGGCCGAAAGTTATGGCCCCACTCGGAAATACAGTGCGCTTCATCCACGACCAGCAACGAGATCTGCACGCTTTGCAGGAAGTTACGAAAGCGCTCGTTCTTCAAGCGCTCCACGGAAATCATCAGGACTTTCAGCTCGCCCGAACGAGCACGAGCCATCACGTCATTGGCGTCTTCACGGCTTTGCGCCGAGTCGATGCTGCCCGCCGAAATACCGTGACGCTGCAAAAAGCCCAACTGGTCCTGCATCAACGCCAATAACGGCGACACCACCAGCGTCAGGTGCGGCAGCAACACCGCCGACAGCTGATAACACAGGGACTTGCCGGACCCGGTGGGGAAAATCGCAGCCGCCGAACGCCCGGCCAGTACGGCGCTGACCGTTTCTTCCTGGCCCAAACGAAACTGTGGATAACCAAAGACCTGCTGGAGGGTGTCGTGCATAGGCTGTCACTCCATTGACCGCTGAACGTGGCTCAAAAACATAGCCCGGAACGCTCAGCGAATCGAGAAAGGTCGCATGGAAAAAAGAGACAGGATGATACACAGGCTGGGGGATGGCCTTGGGCCGAAGTAGGATTGTTCACTCGATTTTGTGAGAAGAATACAAACCAAATGTGGGAGCGGGCTTGCCCGCGATGGCGGTGTATCAGTCGACCCAAGTATCAACTGAACCACCGCCATCGCGGGCAAGCCCGCTCCCACATTTTTAGTGCTGTGTTAAACCGGAATCAGCGGTTCTGCACGCGCTCAATCGCCGTGTCATACACCGGGTTGGCCTTCTGCTCTTTCGCCAACTGGTAATGACGCAACGCATCCGCGAACTGCCCCGCTGCTTCGTAAATCCGTGCAATGTTGTAGTAAGCGCCAGCGCGCACGGTTGCGGCATTCGCGCCGGTAGCCAGGGCGATAGCCTTGCGATTGGCCCAGATCGACTCGGCGGTGTTACCGGCCTTCTGATAGGCCAGCCCCAGGTTGCCGTAGGCTTTACCGAAGCCATTGTCCAGCTCGATGGCTTGGCGGAACAGGTCGATAGCCTGGTCCAGATTACCGGCCTGGTAGGCCGCTTCACCTTGCAGGTTCAGACGCTTCGCATCGGTCTGTGCGGAAGAGCTGACAGCCACGGCCGAAACCGCGACGCTGTCATCCAGCAACGGCTTGACTTCATTGAGCACATCCTTGGCTTCCACGTTCACGCCGCTGAAGGTGTTGATGTCCTGGAAGTCGCCGCTGCCGGTCATGCGGAACACCGTCCAGAGGTTACCGCTGCGGTTTTTCGGCACGTAGTAGGTACGCACCAGGGACTGGCCCATGTACACGAACACCTTGGCCTCACTGTTGGACAGCTGACGCGAACCCGGGTTGGCGAGGTTGGTGAAGTCATGCACGGCGTACACGTAGCTTTCGCCGTAGTGTTTTTTCTGCAGGGTGATGGTTTCCGGGCCGTAGCTGTCGACGTCATCCACATCCAGCTCGGCGTCGTCGCCCTTCTGGTTTTCAAAATAGATGTTGTTGCCCGGGAAGATCATATGGGAGTCGAGGTCTTCAGGCGTCTTGCCCCACGTCAGCACCACGCGCAGGCCGTCGAGGTTTTCCATGACCGGGCTCACGGCGTAGGTCATCCCCGCGCACGGGCATTTCACCACCAGGTTGGAGTAGCCAGGCTTCTTGATAATCAGCAGGTTACTCGCATCATCGGCCGCTTCGCTGGTGAGGGTCACTTGGCCCTGGGCGTTGGTACGGCCCACCACGTTCTGTGCGCCGTTGCGTTGCAGCAGCACTTCGGCATCGGCGATTTTCTGGTCCTTGACCACCGCGCTGAGCACTTCAATCGGCAATTGGGCAGCCTGAATTGAAAAAGCCACCGCACACAATGACAGCGCTGACGCGATACGCAGCAAACCCATGCTTAACTCCCTTTAAGTAGTGGGCAGAATTGCCCTACAAGATTTTGCGGTGAAACATACGCTGAATTCAGCGGGTTGGCGGAATTTTTGTGCGGAATGTGACGTGGTTTTTATCCCGCCTGCTTGCGCAAGCATTGCGCTACAATTGAGTCTTGCGACCCAGGAGTACGCTGCAATGAGCGAACCGACGTTTGAGCAAAAACAGGATCACTACCACAAGATCCGCCGTTCCAATTACTTGGCAAGCCTGCGCCTGGAAGGGTTCGACACCCAACCGGCCGATGTCGACAAACCCCTGCCGACCCGCGAAGCCGTTCTTGCCAAGTACCGCAAAACCCCACACTGATGCTCGACAAATACGGGGTGGGCCAGGATCCGTACTGCTATCCCGGTAGCGGCGTCCTGCGCAACCGCCTCGATTTGCACGACGAAATACTTCTGCATCAAGCCGAGCGCGAACTATCCGAAATCGCCGTTGGCAGCCTCCCACTCTATCCGCCGCCCTACGACCTCGAACGACTGCAACACATCCACCGCACCCTGTTCGGCGACATCTACGACTGGGCCGGGGAGCTGCGCAGCGTCAACATCCAGAAAGGCGATACCCTGTTCTGCACACCGGAACGCATTCCGCCGGAAGCGGCGAAAATCATCCAGCATATGGAACAATGCAATTGGTATGTAGGCGCGACCCAGGCTGAACTGGTGCCGCTGATTGCCGAGGCTTATGGCGACCTCAACGTCATCCATCCCTTTCGTGAAGGCAATGGCCGGGCGCAGCGGATTTTGTTCGAACAGATCATTGTGAATGCCGGTTTTTCAGTGAATTGGTGGCTGGTGAAACACGCGGCGTGGATACCGGCGAACATTGATGCGGTGGCGTGTGATTATCGGGGGCTTGAGGCGATTTTTGAGCGGTGTATCAGCCTACCTCGCTAAACAGCCTTTTGCCTGTATTGCACCATCCCACCCCGCCCACCTATAGTTCGCCCCTCGCTGCACAATCAGCGATCGGGTTTGGTCACCCGATACAGAGTTCACATACGCACCTTCAGATGTCGTAGGCACTCCTGTGCCCACACGCTTCATGGCGGCTGTGTTTGGGACGCCTTCGGGCGTGCCGGGTGAATCTCTGCCGGTTGACCAACCTGGACACAGTCCGCCACCCATCGCTTGGTCACGATGATGGCGGTCCTCTAACTACACAGAGATTCAAATCAATGAACGCTATAAATCCGTCTGAAAATCGCTATCGTCAGCTACGCACCAACTTCACCGACACCCACCCTCTCATCATCGACACCGAAGCCAGCGCCGAAGACATCCAGTCCGCCGCACATCAGCGCATCCGCGCCGCCACCGACTTACTGGAAACTTTCACCTGCCTGACCTTCCAACACGCCGACCTTAAAGACATCTCCCACATCGTTAATGCCTTGTACCTGCTTGTTCAGGATGGCTGTGATTTGTTGGAAGCGGTGCAGCACGTAAAGCTGCAGCCGACAGTCGATAAGCAAACACAACCAAGCCAGCCGCTGAGTTAAAACTGTGGGAGCTGGCTTGTCGAATCGTCGCGCCGGCTCCCCTATTTGATGGGCGCTGCTCAAAAAATCACTGTCAAACCGCAAATGCCGGAAAGCGCTGTGAGAAACCCTTAAATACGTCGTAGTCCTCTTCCTAAACTGCTTAAAACACCTGCTCAACCCTCTACATAACTCCCCGTTGTATGACGGAAACTAGCGCTCTCACAATTGCGCTGGCAAAAATCTGTGAACATCGAAAGGACTCAATACATCGGCCATTATGGCGTCACCTTCACGGTGATTCGTTTTACCGTGAAACCAAACAACCGGAACGAGCTCGCCACACTTTGCTTGTTAGACGCAAAATCTTCAGCGCCTGAGGTTCGCCTGCGGTTGCAGAATTTGTACGAAAAAATGCTCGCTCGAGACTTGCCGTGCGTCATGACGGTGGTCATTTCAAAACCACTCACGCGCAAACAGGCAGATAGCCTGAACAACCGAAACAACCTCATCAAAAAAATCATTTCTGGCGCAATCGCGACCCCGATTGGAGTCATTTCCAGCCAAGCAGAGTCGGTAGTCGAAAATGCTATCAGCGATTTGATCTTCAACCGGCTCCGCAACTTTCATAGCGCAGACATCATCATCGGCCTAGAGGCACAGGTCAGCGGGGGCATCGGCCCTCAGCGCTCGAGCCTCTCAATGCATGTGTACTCAGATGACTCATAGTGAATGGCTCTACCTACAAGTGGGCGCTTTTTTGGCAGCCTCTACAGTGTTTCACTACAAAATCACCGACTGCAGGCTCAGAAAACGCTTCGGCATTGCGTTCATGCTAAGCGGGCTGATCCTATTATTCTGGTTACCCTACGTCGCCATCATCCTCGGCATCCAGCTACTTCCTCTGTTTCTATTCTTGCTAGGCTTAGAACTTTTCGTCACCCGAAACAAATACCGTCGGCAACACAACCAGCCCCTTCACCCACTCCTGCGTGCCCCCACCATGAACCTCGCCCCCAACTTCCCCGAAGACCCCGTGATGAAGCAGCTCTTGCAACTGCTGCACGAAGAAATCGGCCTGCCGAAACACAAGACCATTCGCCTGCAAACCTCGCTCAACTTCGACCTGGGCTGCGACGGCAGTGAAGCCAAGCAACTCATGGACGCGCTGGAGCAGGAGTTTGCCCTCGACCTAGGCGATTACGACACTTATCGTTACTTCAACCCGCCGGTCTTTGATGTGTTCCTCAAGCGACGCGCCAAGGGGCGTGGCGAGAAGGTGCCGTTGACCATTGGGATGCTCTACCTGGCCATCAAAACCAACAGCTGGGATACGCAGACGCTGGAAAACCTGAGCTGAGCGGATACAGATTTCGAACACACTAAAGTCAAATGTGGGTGCGGGCTTACTCGCGAAAAAGACGGTGTCTCAGTCAACATATTCGGCGATTGACCCTCCGCTTTCGCGGGCAAGCCCGCTCCCACATTGGGTCTGCGCGCACAAAAAAGCCGCCCACTAGGGGCGGCTTTTTTAACAGCGTCCGACTCTTACAACTTCGGACCCGCAGCCTTGATCGCATCACTCACTTCGAACTTCTTGAAGTTCTCGATGAACAGGCCGGCCAGTGCCTTCGCGGCTTCATCGTAAGCAGCCTTGTCGGCCCAGGTGTTGCGTGGGTTCAACAGGCCAGTCTCAACGCCTGGCACAGCCAATGGCACGTCGAGGTTGATGGTGTCGAGGTGTTCAGTTTCAGCACCGATCAACGCGCCGCTCTGGATCGCTGCGATGACGCCGCGAGTGGTCGGGATGTTGAAGCGTTTGCCGACGCCGTAGCCGCCGCCGGTCCAGCCGGTGTTGACCAGGTAGACCTTGGAGCCGAAACCGCGGATGCGCTTGATCAGCAGCTCAGCGTATTCACCGGCCGGGCGTGGGAAGAACGGCGCGCCGAAGCAGGTGGAGAAGGTCGACTTGATGCCGCCTCCCGAACCCATTTCGGTCGAGCCCACCAGTGCGGTGTAGCCGGACAGGAAGTGGTAGGCCGCTTGCTCTTCGCTGAGGATCGACACAGGCGGCAGAACGCCGGTCAGGTCGCAGGTCAGGAAGATCACCGCGTTTGGCTCGCCGCCCAGGTTCTTCTCGGAACGCTTGGCAACGTGCTCCAGCGGGTAGGCGGCACGGCTGTTCTGGGTCAGGCTGACGTTGGTGTAGTCGGCGTGCTTGGCGTCGTCGATCACGACGTTTTCCAGCACCGCGCCATGCTTGATGGCTTTCCAGATAACCGGCTCGTTCTTCTCGGACAGGTCGATGCACTTGGCATAGCAACCGCCTTCGATGTTGAACACCACGCCTTCGCCCCAGCCGTGTTCGTCGTCACCGATCAGGTAACGGCTTTCGTCGGCGGACAGGGTGGTTTTACCGGTGCCCGACAGACCGAAGAACAGGGTCACGTCGCCTGCTTCGCCGATGTTGGCGGCGCAGTGCATCGGCAGCACGTCGGAAGCCGGCAGCAGGTAGTTCTGCACCGAGAACATGGCTTTTTTCATTTCACCGGCGTAACGCATGCCGGCGATCAGCACTTTTTTCTGGGCGAAATTGAGGATCACGCAACCGTCGGAGTTGGTGCCGTCACGCTCTGGCACGCACTCGAAGTTGGCCACGTTGAGCACTTGCCACTCTTCACGACCGGCCGGGTTGTACTGGGCCGGGTTGATGAAAAGGCAACGACCGAACAGGTTCTGCCAGGCAGTCTGGGTGGTCATTTTCACGGCCAGGTAGTGGTCTTGCGCAGCCCCTACGTGAACATGGGAAACGAAATGCTCTTGCGCGTTGTTGAATGCCTCGACGCGAGCCCACAGGGCGTCGAACTTGTCGGCCGGGAACTTGCGGTTGATCGGGCCCCAGGCGATGGAAGCCTGGGTGGAAGGCTCTTCAACGATGAAACGGTCGACTGGCGAACGGCCGGTACGGTGACCGGTTTCGACGACCAGCGCGCCAGTATCGGCAAGCACGCCTTCACCGCGCTGCAGGGCTTCTTTGACCAGATCGTCAACACTCAGATCGGTGTATACGGCGTTATTGGCTTGCGTCATGAGGTTCCCCGTCGGCCTATGGCCGAGTGCTCCAAACGTTTTGTAGTAGAAAGTTGCGCACTACTACCGCGAAAAAAGTGGGCCGGATTATGCCAGAAAAGCCCAAAAAGAGTAGGGCCCTCCCGTCAGAACAGCGCTAATCCGGTATTCGTCAGGTGATTTACCTGTGCTTAAACGTTTTAGTGGCGGGTATCGGAAGGCGTGTCGATGCCTGCGCCGGCGAACAATTGAGCCACATCGGCAGCATCGAACAGGTAGCGCTGGTTGCAGAACTGGCAGTCGATCTCGATATGGCCGCCGTGTTCCACCACCAGATTCTGCGCATCTTCCAGGCCCAGGCTGACCAGCGCATTGGCCGAGCGCTCACGGGAGCAGCTGCAGTTGAAGCGCAGCGACTGCTCGTCGAACAGGCGCACTGCCTCTTCGTGATACAGGCGATGCAGGATGGTTTCGTTGTTCAGGCCCAGTAGCTCTTCGGCGGTCAGGGTGCCAGCCAGGGCGGTCAGCTTGCGCCAGCTATCGGTACGCTCATCGTCGTCCTTGATGCGGTCAGCGGGCAATTGCTGCAACAACAGGCCGCGGGCGCGCTTGCCGTCGGCGTTGAGCCAGAACTTGGTGCCAACTTGCTGGGACATCACGAAATAGTTGGTGAAGCAGTCCGACAGGGTTTCGCCGTCGAGGTCGACAATGCCTTGGTAGCGCTGGCCTTCAGTCGGGTCGACGGTGATCGCCAGCACGCCGTTGGCCATCAGGTCGGCAAGGGTGGCGTCCGGGGCGATCAAGTCGGCGTCGTAACGGGCCAGGCCACGGATTTCACGCTCGCTGGAACACTCGATCATCAGCATCGGCACCGGGCCTTCGGAGCGGGCCTGCAGGATCAGCAACCCGTCGAATTTCATGGTGCCTACCAGCAACGCAGCCGCCGCCATCAACTCACCGAGCAGTTGCGCGACCGGCTCCGGATAGGGGTGCTTGGCGAGGACTTCGGCGTAGCTGCGCTCCAGCGAGACCAGTTCGCCGCGGGCGTCGTTCTCGTCGAAGATAAAGCGTTGAGTGAAGTCGGTATCCGGTAGATCAGTCATAGGTCTGGGTATCTGAATTGATGACAAATTGATTACAAGGTTTATAAAATTAAACGCTTTAGCACCACATTGGTGCGGCTTTCTCCTGGAAACAGAGAGCTTAATTGAGCGAAGAGGGACAGTTTATGAACAATCCGGGTTTGTTCCAAGCCAAGTGGAACCTCCGGCGATGGGCTCTTTGCAATCTACTCGCTATCGGACTGCTGTGTTTTTGGCTGTGGCCCACGGGCCAAATGCTGTGTGTGATTTTCGACGAGTGGCTGTTTCATCTGCTCAATGACCCGCTGGCAAGCAACGCAACATGGCTGCATGTGTGGGCTGTGGCCAGTTTGCGGCCGTTTGATGCAGTGGTCGGCGTGATTTTGCTGACGCTGCTGATTCGCGGCGACTGGGTGTTCAAGGCCGTGCAGGTGCGCCAGGCGGTGTTAGGTTTTGTCGGCATTTTGTTGCTGTTGCTGTTCATCCGCATGCTGTTTTCCAAACTCGCAGCACAGATGGGCTGGCAGCACAGTAGCCCTTCAATGATGATCAGCGGGGCGATCCAGATGAGCGACTATTTCCCGGGGCTGGAGAAGACCTGGGAATTGAAGGACCGCTCGAGCCAGAGCTTTCCGGGGGATCATGCTTCGGTGTTGTTGATCTGGGGGATGTTCATGACCGTGTTCGCCAAGCGCATCGGCCAGGTGCTGGTGATCTGGGGCCTGGCGGTGTTGTTCATGATGCCGCGTCTGGTGGCGGGCGCGCATTGGGGGCAAGACGACTATATCGGTGGCGTGCTGCTGGCTTTGTTGGCGTTGGGCTGGGGTTACTACACGCCGTTTGCGGCGAAGGTATCCGGGGCGTTGCTGCGGATGACCGCGCCGGTGTTCAACTTACTCGGCAAGCTGCCAGTAGTCGGGCAGTTGAGCGTCATAAGAGCAACCCAATAACCTGTAGCGAGCGGGCTTCGTGTGGCGAGCGGGCTTGCCCGCGTTGGGGTGCGAAGCGCCCCCAGAAAAGTTGACGCCGTATTTTCAGGAAAAACCCGCGACCACGTTTTGGGACTGCTACGCAGCCCAACGCGGGCAAGCTCGCTCGCCACACCAGCTAGTCATCATTGCCACTGCCGCGAAACTTGAACAGGTCGCGGCGTTGCTTCTTGCTCGGTCTACCATCGGTGGTCATGCCGGTAGCACCCGCCTTGCGCATGGCTGCCGCGTTTTCACGCTTGGCAATGCTGGCTTCGGTCTCGGCGTACAACGCCTGGGCCTCGGGAGCGCCACGGCGCACAATCGAAAGCGCCTGGACCACTACGGTCTTTTCGTCAAAACCTGTACGAATCTGCAACTCATCACCGACACGTGGCTCTTTGCCCGGTTTGCAACGTTCGCCGCGATGGTGCACCTTGCCGCTTTCGATGGCGGCCTTGGCCAGGGCACGGGTTTTATAGAAACGCGCCGCCCACAACCACTTGTCCAAACGGACCTTTTCTTCCTCTTCCTGCTTTTGAGCCACTTGAATTCCTCGCTCTGAAAAATGTCGCAACTTTACCGTTGAAACCCTTCGACGCATAAACCCCAAGGCTCACCTAAGATACGCCAGGTAGCATCCTGTTTTCGCGAGGTTTCACCGTGACCGACTTTCCCGTTTCACTCACCTCGCCTAACCAACGGTGCGTGGGGTGCCAGCAAAGCGAGCCCTTGGGTTTCGATTTCGCTTTTGCCTACCAGCCAATCGTAGACCTTCGAGACCATTCGATTTTTGCCCACGAAGCCTTGGTGCGCGGCGTCAATGGCGAAGGGGCGATGTCGGTGCTCGACCAGGTCAACGACAGCAATCGCTACCGCTTCGACCAGCGCTGCCGCACCCAGGCGATTGCCCAGGCCGCGGCCCTGGGGATGCAATCCCACCTTTCCATCAACTTCATGCCCAACGCCGTGTACCGTCCGGAGTTGTGCATTCGCAGCACCCTGGAGGCGGCGCGCGCGCACAACTTTCCACTTGACCAGCTGATTTTCGAGACGCTGGAAAGCGAGCATGTAGATAACTATCGCCATTTGACGAATATTCTGCGTGAATATCGCGAATTCGGTTTCAAGACCGCCATCGACGATTTCGGCGCGGGCTATTCGGGACTGAATCTGCTGGCCGATTTCCAACCTGACTTGATCAAACTCGACATGGCGCTGATCCGCGATGTCGATCAGGATCGTGTCCGTCAGGTGATCGTCCAGGGGATTGTCACAATCTGTGAGCAGTTGGGGGTTACTGTCATCGCCGAAGGCATCGAAAGTGCCGGCGAGCGCGATTTCCTGTCCGACTGTGGAATATTTCTGATGCAGGGCTACTGGTTCGCCAAGCCTGCATTCAAAGCCCTGGCCGAGGTATCTCCCCGCGCCTGGGCGAATTGACCGGTTACCCATATTGAAGACATTTGACCATTTGACCGTTGTGGGTCTGCGTGAGTGGGTGGCCCTTCCCGACCTGGGAGTGGCGGGCCTGCGCGCGAAGATCGACACCGGTGCCAGCACCTCCAGCCTGCACGCCACCGATATCGAGCCGTTTGAGCGCGACGGTGAGAAGTGGGTGCGCTTTACCGCGCACCTGGGCAGCGTGGTGCAACTGCGTCACCGCCGCTGCGAAGCGCCCCTGGTGACGATGAAAACCATCAAGAGCTCCAATGGCCATGCGCAGGTGCGTTATGTGATCAGCACTACCCTGGCCTTGGGCGATCGGGTTTGGCGGGTGGAGTTCACCCTGGCCTGCCGCAAAGCCATGCGTTACCGCCTGTTGCTGGGCTCCAAGGCGCTGATTGACGGCCATTTGGTGGTCAATCCCGGCGTCAAGTACGTTCAAGACAAGCCGGTGTTCCCGGTCTCTACTATTTCTGCCCCAGGTGCTGCATGAAGATTGCTGTGCTGTCGCGAAACCCGCGTCTGTATTCCACCCGCCGCCTGGTCGAGGCCGGCACCGAACGTGGCCACGAAATGGTGGTGATCGACACGTTGCGTGCCTATATGAACATTGCCAGCCACAAGCCGCAGATCCACTACCGGGGCAAGCCGCTGGAGGGGTTTGATGCAGTGATCCCGCGGATCGGCGCTTCGGTGACGTTCTACGGCTGCGCGGTGTTGCGCCAGTTTGAAATGATGGGGGTGTTCCCCCTCAATGAATCCGTGGCCATCGCCCGCTCGCGGGACAAGTTGCGCTCGCTGCAACTGCTGTCGCGCCGGGGCATCGGCCTGCCGGTGACCGGTTTTGCCCACTCCCCGATGACATCCCGGACCTGATCGAGATGGTCAACGGCGCACCGCTGGTGATCAAAGTGCTGGAAGGCACCCAGGGCATCGGCGTGGTGTTGTGTGAAACAGCGACCGCTGCAGAGTCGGTGATCGAGGCATTTATGGGCCTCAAGCAGAACATCATGGTGCAGGAGTACATCAAGGAGGCCGGCGGTGCGGATATCCGCTGCTTCGTGGTGGGCGACAAGGTGATTGCCGCGATGAAACGCCAGGCCAAGCCCGGGGAGTTCCGCTCCAACCTGCACCGGGGTGGCAGCGCCAGCCTGATCAAGATCACCCCGGAAGAGCGCATGACCGCGCTGCGGGCGGCCAAGGTCATGGGGTTGGCCGTGGCGGGTGTGGATATCTTGCGCTCCAACCACGGGCCGCTGGTGATGGAGGTGAACTCGTCGCCGGGGTTGGAAGGGATCGAGACCACCACTGGCAAGGATGTGGCGGGCATCATCATTCAGCATCTGGAGAAGAATGGTGGGCCGAATATGACCAGAACCAAGGGTAAGGGTTGATCAGGCACATTCTGTGACACGCTGAAAACCAATGTGGGAACTGGTTGGTGTGGGAGCTGGCTTGCCTGCTCCCACACCAGCCAGCTCCCACATTTATTTGCTGTTGTTTGTCAGACCGCGTCTCTTGGCAGCATCAGGCCCAATGGCAAACGCACCCGCGCCTCCAAGCCGCCCTCTTCCCGATTACGCAGCTCAACATTGCCGCCATGCATCGACGCAATCCGACGCACAATCGCCAAGCCCAACCCCGTACCTTTACCGCCTCGCGCACGGTCGCCACGGGTAAACGGGTTGAAAATGCCTTCCAGTTCAGCCGGGTCAATCCCGGTGCCCCGGTCCATCACACTCAGCACCACATAAGGCGCGGTGCTGTCGCCAGAGACGTACGCCGCCACTTCCACATCCGAGCCGGCGTGGTGCAGGGCGTTGCCGATCAGGTTGTTCAACAGGCGCTTCATCGAGACCCGGCGCAACGCAAACGGCTGGATCGGTTCCAGGCGCATGCGCACCTGTTCACCGTTCTGGTTGTAGGGTGCGACCACTTCACGTACCAGGTCCGTGAGGTCGACCTCCTCCACCACTTCGTCACGGCCATCGCGGATAAACGCCAGGAACTGGTCGAGAATCGCGTCCATGTCCTCGATATCGCGCACCATGTCATCCGTGAGGTCGGTGTGGTTGCCCATCAACTCCAGGGACAAGCGCAATCGCGTCAGCGGTGTGCGCAAGTCATGGGACACCCCCGCCAGCATCAGCTCGCGTTCGCGCCCGGCCTGTTCGACATCCTCCGCCATCTGGTTGAACGCCCCGTACACCTCGGTCATCTCACTGGGCGTATCACTGACCGGCAGGCGCACACTGCGCCCCTGCCCCAGCTGGCGCGCAGCAAATACCAGGCGTTTGAGCGGCTGGTTGAGCTGGCGCACGAAAATCCACGCGGACGCGGTTGAAAGCAAGCCGATCGCCAGGAACCAGCCCAGCACGTTCCAGATCTTCTGCCCCCGTAACGGATGCGGGTACAACGGCACCTTCAGCCAATCCTCACCCAGGCTGGGCGCACGCACCCACAGCGCCGGCGACACATGCATGCGCAGCCGCACTTCGGTGTCTTCACCCAGTTCGGCCTGCATCTGGCGTTGGTAGATCTCACTGTAGGGCCAATGTTGCTCGCCCTCCGGCACACCGGCACCGGCGACGCGCACCAGCGTAGCCGCCTTGGCGATTTTTTCGCGGTTCTCGGGGTCGGCCGCCCAATAGGCGCGCAGCGTCAGGGCGACACCGTGGCTGTACTGCCGATCCACCAGCACGTCTTCGTTCATCAGCAGATAAACCAGCGTAAGCGCCTTGGAAAACAGAACGACGATCAGCACCAGCCAAAGGGTGCGGGAGAAGAAACTTTGCGGGAACCACAACGGGGTTTTCATAGATGACAGCTAAACACCTTGCAGGAACGAGCGGCGCTCGCAGAATTGCAGGCGCCGGGTATCCCGTAGACTCTCATGGAGCCAAACGCCGGAATACCCGCCGCTGCAAATCATCGGTCACTTGGTGGCGGTGCCATCCGGCACAAACACATAACCTACGCCCCACACCGTTTGGATATACCGTGGCTTGGACGGGTCCGGCTCGATCATCCGGCGCAGACGGGAAATCTGCACGTCGATGGAGCGCTCCAGGGCATCCCACTCCCGGCCACGGGCCAGGTTCATCAGCTTGTCGCGGGTCAGCGGCTGGCGTGCATTCATCACCAGCGCCTTGAGTACCGCGAACTCGCCGGTGGTGAGCATGTGCACTTCGTCGCCACGCTTGAGTTCACGGGTGGCCAGCGACAGTTCGTAGTCGCCAAAGGTCACGCTTTCGTCTTCGCTGCCCGGTGCGCCCGGTACCGGAGGCGCCTGGCGACGCAATACGGCTTTGACCCGCGCCATCAGCTCGTCCGGGTTGAACGGCTTGGCCAGATAGTCATCGGCGCCCAGCTCAAGACCCTTGATGCGGCTCAGCTCATCGCCCTTGGCGGTGAGCATGATGATCGGGATCTGGTTGTTCGCACCGCGCAGGCGTTTGCAGGCGGTCAGGCCGTCTTCGCCGGGCAGCATCAGGTCGAGCACCACCAGATTGAATACTTCACGCCCCAACAGGCGGTCCATCTGCTCGGTGTTCGGCACCGCGCGGGCACGATAGCCCTTGGAGTTGAAGAAGCGCTCCAGCAGGCTGCTCAGCCCCGGATCGTCATCAACGATGAGAATTTTTTCGCCTTCAGCAGTTTGTGCAGTGCTGCTCATTAGATGCTCCTCTTATCTCGGCGCGCATTATGGCGTAGCTGCCGTTATACGCACGGTGTGCATTGTTAGCAGATTTTTCCTCTACCGCCAGTAAACCCGCGCTCTGCAACCTTCGGCGCAATCCCCACCCAGGGCAGAACGCTGGTTATAATGCGCCGCCTTTGTGCAGGGTAATGTCAGACTTTACTGCTTACTGCCTTACCGATTTTCTCAGCGGCGGGCAGCAACTTTCCGATTTCGAGGGTCAATAGGCAGCCTCTTGACCCAGGCAGCGGCGCCGACAGGGCCGCTCAACCAGCCTCGCAACGCCTTGTTTTCCGGGCCTGCGAGCTGCTTTCAGAATTTCAGGTGGTTTTATGGACAGCATCAACAGCCGCATTGCCGAGGAACTCGGTGTACGCCCACAACAGGTCGAAGCGGCCGTCGCTCTACTGGATGAAGGCTCCACGGTGCCTTTCATCGCCCGTTACCGTAAAGAAGTGACCGGCAGCCTCGACGACACCCAATTGCGTCACCTGGAAGAACGCCTGCGCTACCTGCGAGAACTCGACGAACGGCGCATCAGCATCCTCGCCAGCATCGAGGAACAGGGCAAGCTGACCCCACAACTGGAACGCGACATCAAGCTCGCCGACACCAAGACCCGCCTCGAAGACCTTTACCTGCCCTACAAGCAAAAGCGCCGCACCAAGGGCCAGATCGCCCTGGAAGCCGGCCTGGGCGAACTGGCCGACGGTCTGTTCAACGACCCGGCGCTGACCCCGGAAACCGAAGCTGCACGCTTTATCGACGCCGAAAAAGGCGTTGCCGACGTCAAGGCCGCCCTGGAAGGCGCCAAGTACATCCTGATGGAGCGTTTCGCCGAAAACGCCAGCCTGCTGGAAAAACTGCGCACCTACCTCAAGCAGGAAGCCACCCTCAGCGCCCGCGTTATCGCCGGCAAAGAGGAAGAAGGCGCCAAATTCCGCGACTATTTCGAGCACGACGAGCCGCTCAAGAGCATGCCGTCGCACCGTGCGCTGGCGATTTTCCGCGGCCGCAACGAGGGCATTCTCAGCTCCGCGCTGAAGGTCGGCGACGAGCTACCGGGCACCATGCACCCGTGCGAAGGCATGATCGGGCAACAATTCGGCATCCAGAATCAGAATCGTCCTGCGGACAAGTGGCTCGGTGAAGTCGTGCGCTGGACCTGGAAGGTCAAGCTCTACACCCACCTGGAAACCGACCTGCTCGGCGAACTTCGCGACGGCGCCGAAACCGAGGCGATCAACGTATTCGCTCACAACCTGCACGACCTGCTGCTGGCCGCGCCGGCCGGCCCGCGTGCAACGCTGGGCCTCGACCCGGGCCTGCGCACCGGCTGCAAGGTCGCCGTGGTCGATGCCACCGGCAAGCTGCTGGACCACGCCACCGTGTACCCGCATGTGCCGCACAACAAGTGGGACCAGACCCTCGCGATCCTCGCCGCGCTGTGCGCCAAGCATGCGGTGGACCTGATCGCCATCGGCAACGGCACCGCCAGCCGTGAAACCGACAAGCTGGCCGCCGAACTGATCAAAAAATACCCAGCCATGAAGATGACCAAGGTCATGGTCTCCGAGGCTGGCGCTTCGGTGTATTCGGCGTCGGAGCTGGCATCCAAGGAATTCCCGGACCTCGACGTGTCGATCCGTGGCGCGGTGTCCATCGCTCGTCGCCTGCAGGACCCACTGGCCGAACTGGTGAAGATCGACCCTAAATCCATCGGCGTCGGCCAGTACCAGCACGACGTGTCGCAGCTGAAACTGGCGCGTGGCCTGGATGCCGTGGTGGAAGACTGCGTAAACGCCGTGGGCGTCGACGTGAACACCGCCTCCGTGGCGTTGCTGGCGCGTATCTCCGGCCTGAACACCACCCTGGCGCAGAATATCGTGACTCACCGTGACGAAAACGGCGCGTTCAAGACCCGCGCCGCGCTGAAAAAAGTCGCCCGCCTTGGTGAAAAAACCTTCGAACAGGCCGCCGGTTTCCTACGCGTAATGAACGGCGACAACCCGCTGGACGCCTCCGCCGTTCACCCGGAAGCCTACCCGCTGGTGCAGCGCATTGCCGCCGAGACCGACCGCGATATCCGCTCGCTGATCGGCGACGCGGCGTTCCTCAAGCGCCTGGATCCGAAGAAGTACACCGACGAAACCTTCGGCGTGCCGACCATCACCGACATCCTGCAAGAGCTGGAAAAACCTGGCCGCGACCCGCGCCCGGGTTCAAGACCGCCGAGTTCCGGGACGGCGTCGAAGACCTCAAGGACCTGCAACTGGGCATGATCCTCGAAGGCGTGGTGACCAACGTGACCAACTTCGGCGCCTTTGTAGACATCGGCGTGCATCAGGACGGTTTGGTGCATATTTCCGCGCTTTCGGAGAAGTTCATCAAGGACCCGCGTGAGGCGGTGAAAGCCGGTGATGTGGTGAAGGTCAAGGTCATGGAGGTGGACATCCCGCGCAAACGTGTCGGCCTGTCGATGCGCATGAGCGACACCCCCGGCGAGAAAATCGACGGTGCCCGTGGCGCACGCCCCGGCTCGGCCCCACGCCAGTCGCAAAACCGCTCCGAAAACAGTGCACCACGCAAGGAAACCGCGACCGCAGCGCCGAGCAACAACGCCATGGCCTCGCTGTTCGCCAATGCCAAACAGTTGAAGAAACGTTGATGGAAATCCCGGCTGGCTTGACCCAAAGCGCTTTCAGCGAGCTGATCGGCTGCCGCCTGCAACGCCTGGATGAGGGCGTTGCCGAGGTGGCCCTGACCCTGGAGCCGCACCTGCGCAATCGCGCGGGCAAGCTCCATGGCGGGGCGATTTTCAGCCTGGTGGACATCACCATGGGCCTGGCGTGCTCCAGCTCCCATGGTTTTGACCAGCAGAGCGCGACCATCGAGTGCAAGATCAACTACATCCGCGCCGTGGAAGAGGGCGACGTGTTGTGCACCAGTCGGGTGATTCACGCCGGTCGACGCACTTTGGTGGTTGAGGCCGACGTGTACCAGGACGAACGACTTGTCGCAAAAGCACAGGGCACCTTCGCTGTCCTATAGCTCCCCACCCTCGATTTGAGTTAATTTCGGCGCTGCGACAACAGCGTCGGAATTTTCTTGCTGCGCTATAGCCCAATTCATGGAGTGAAGTAGGCTTTTTCATTGCGGGTCAAATCGACTCAAAACCAGGCGATAACGCCAGTTTCAACTTCACCCTTGTAGACCGTCCTGCCCACCCCCATATTGGGGCGACTGACGCGTGAAGGAATCCAACTTGAGCGAACTTCTCAACCGCCGCCTGGCCCTGCTCGGCAAGCGCGAACACCTCTCCCTGCTAGAGCAATGCTTGCACGGCATCGAGCGTGAATGCCTACGCGTCACCGGTGAGGGTCGCCTGGCGCAAACGCCGCACCCTGAAGCCCTGGGCGCCGCGTTGACCCACGAACAGATCACCACCGACTACTCGGAATCGTTGCTGGAGTTCATCACCCCAGCCCTGCCCAACCCGGCCGATACCCTGAGCAGCCTGGACAAGATCCACCGCTTTGCCTACAGCAAGCTGGGCAGCGAATACCTGTGGAGCCCCTCGATGCCGTGCCCGTTGCCGGCCGAGGAAGATATTCCGATTGCCTACTACGGCACCTCCAATATCGGACAGCTCAAGTACGTGTATCGCAAGGGCCTGGCCCTGCGGTACGGCAAGACCATGCAGTGTATTGCCGGCATCCACTACAACTTTTCCCTGCCGGAAAAGTTGTGGCCGTTGCTCAAGGAGACTGAAGGCTTCGTCGGCACCGACCGCGACTACCAGTCCACTGCCTATATCGCGCTGATCCGTAATTTCCGCCGTTACAGCTGGCTGCTGATGTACCTGTTTGGTGCCTCGCCAGCCCTGGACGCGGGTTTCCTGCGCGGTCGTTCGCACCAGCTGGAAGTGCTGGACGCCGACACCCTGTACCTGCCCTATGCCACCAGCCTGCGCATGAGCGACCTGGGTTACCAGAGCAACGCCCAGGCCGGCCTGACGCCGTGCTACAACGACCTGAGCAGCTACACCGACAGCCTGCGCGAAGCGGTGGCAACGCCTTACGCGCCGTACGTCGAAGTCGGCACGCACAAGGACGGTGAGTGGGTGCAGCTCAACACCAACATCCTGCAGATCGAAAACGAGTACTACTCCAATATCCGCCCCAAACGGGTGACCTACACCGGCGAGCGGCCGATCCAGGCGCTGGTGGCCCGTGGCATCCAGTACATCGAAGTGCGCTGCCTGGACATCAACCCGTTCCTGCCGATGGGTATCGACCTGCCGGAATCGCGTTTCCTCGACGCCTTCCTGCTGTACTGCGCGCTGAATGACAGCCCGCTGTTCGCCGACAACGAGTGCGGCAATGCCACGTCCAACTTCCTCAGCGTGGTCAAGGAAGGTCGCCGCCCGGGCCTGCAATTGCAGCGCAAGGGCCAGGCGGTGGACATGAAGGAATGGGCCACCGAGCTGCTTGAGCAGATTGCGCCGCTGGCGGCCTTACTGGATCAAAGCCACGGCATCACTGAACACAGCCAGGCGCTCGACGCCCAACTGGCCAAGGTCAAGGATCCGTCCCTGACCCCTTCGGCCCAAGTGCTGGCGGCGATGGCCGAGCGCAAAGAGAGTTTTGCGCAGTTCTCCCTGCACCAGAGCGAAGTGCATGCCGAGCATTTTCGCAGCGAGCCGTTGGCTGCCGAGGAACAAGCACGCTTTGAAGAGCTGGCGCGCACGTCGCTGGCACAGCAGGCGGAACTGGAGCAGAACGAAGTGGGCGATTTCGATGTATTTGTCGGGTCGTACCAGGCGAGCATTCTGGCGATCAGCAACTAAGCCTTATGCACAAAGCCCTGTGGGAGCAGGGCTTTTGTGGGAGCCGGGCTTGCCCGCGATGCAGACGCCTCAGTATTTCAGTAGTACCGAGTCAAGGCTTTCGCAGGCAAGCCGGCTCCCACCTTTGCCCTCACCCGCCGGAAGAATGGGCGCCACTTTTCTGCTAATAAGCTAATTCGAAAATGTTATTTATTTTCGGATTCTTAGATCATTTAGTCTCCTCACACGCCGACCCTCGGCCGCCTGATTGAGGAGCTTCCCCTTGAAACTGTTAACCCCTCTGCGCCTCCTTGCGGCGTTGTCCCTGGCCGGTGCCAGCCTGTTTGCCCAGGCGGCGGATGTGACCATCGCCTACCAGACCACCGTGGACCCGGCGAAAGTCGCCCAGGCCGACGGCGCGTACGAAAAAGCCACCAATGCCAAGATCGACTGGCGCAAATTCGACAATGGCGCCGACATCATCGCCGCCATCGCCTCCGGCGACGTGCAGATCGGCTACCTCGGTTCCAGCCCGCTGACCGCTGCCATCACCCGCAAAGTGCCGGTGGAAACGTTCCTCGTCGCCACCCAGATCGGCGGCGCCGAAGCCCTGGTGGCGCGCAACGGTTCGGGGATCAACAGCCCGCAGGACCTGGTCGGCAAGAAGGTCGCCGTGCCGTTCGTGTCCACCGGCCACTACAGCCTGCTAGCCGCGCTGAAGCACTGGAACATCGACCCGTCGAAAGTCACCATCCTCAACCTCGCGCCACCGGCGATCATTGCTGCGTGGAAGCGCGGTGATATCGACGCCACCTACGTATGGGACCCCGCCCTGGGCGTGGCCAAGGAAAACGGCAAGGTGCTGATCACCTCCGGCGAGCTGGCCAAGTTTGGGGCGCCGACCTTCGATGCGTGGATCGTGCGTAAGGATTTTGCCGAGAAGCACCCGGAAATCGTCACCGCCTTCGCCAAAGTCACCCTGGACGCCTACGCCGCGTACCGCAAAGACCCACAAGCCTGGCTCGCCGACAAAGACAACGTCGACAAGCTGGTCAAGCTCTCCGGCGCCAAGGCCACTGACATCCCATTGCTACTGCAAGGCAACGTCTACCCGCTGGCCGCTGACCAGGTGACCCTGCTGGGCGCACCGACCACCAAGGCCGTGACCGACACCGCTGCGTTCTTGAAGGAACAAGGCAAGGTCGACGCCGTGCTGCCGGACTACGCCCCATATGTCAGCGCCAAGTTCATCACTAACTGATTCGGGAGTTCATCGCGATGGCCTTGCTACAACTGGAGCGCATCAGCGCACAGTACCCAGGCGCCACACAACCGGTACTGTCTGACATTTCACTCGACCTCGGGCCCCAGCAATTGCTGGTCGCCCTCGGCCCGTCCGGCAGTGGCAAGACTTCGCTGTTGAACCTGATCGCCGGTTTTGTCGAACCTTCCGCCGGGCGCATAACCCTCGACGGTGTTCCGGTCAAAGGGCCCAGCGCCGAACGCGGCGTGGTGTTCCGGGACGACGCCCTGCTGCCCTGGCAGGACGTGCTGGCCAATGTCGGCTTCGGCCTGGAGCTGGCCGGTGTGCCCAAGGCGCAACGTGAAATTCGCGCCCGGGAGATGCTGGCCCTGGTCGACCTGGCCGGTTTCGACAGCCGCCGCATCTGGCAGCTCTCCGGCGGCCAGAAGCAGCGTGTCGGCCTGGCCCGCGCCCTGGCGGCAGACCCGCGGGTATTGCTGATGGACGAACCCTTCGGCGCCCTCGATGCCTTCACCCGCGAACAGATGCAGGAATTGCTCCTGCAAGTCTGGCGGCGCACGGCCAAACCGGTGTTTCTGATTACCCACGACATTGAAGAGGCGGTATTCCTCGCCACCGATTTGATTCTGCTGGCGCCCAACCCAGGCCAGATCGTCGAGCGCCTGCACCTGGACTTCGGCCAGCGCTACGCCGCCGGTGAGTCGGCGCGGGCAATCAAGTCCGACCCGCGTTTTATCGAAACCCGCGAACACGTGCTGGGCAAAGTGTTCTCGCAACGGCAGGTGTCCGCATGAGCAGCTACGAACTCCCCGCCACCGCCGCCAAGCCGGTGGCGCACACCGTGATTGCGGTGCGCCGCAGCCTGAGCACGCGCTGGATCAGCCTGCTGACGTTAGTCGCTTTGCTGGCGATCTGGTGGGCGGTGACGGCCACCGGTTTGATCGAACCGCTGTTCCTGCCACCGCCGTCGGCCGTGTTGCAAAAAGGCTGGCTGCTGGCGACCACCGGCTATATGGACTCCACGTTGTGGCAGCATCTGGGCGCAAGCTTGAGCCGTATCGGCCTGGGCCTGGGCTTTGCGGTGCTGACCGCCGTGCCGGTGGGCATTGCCATCGGCTCCAACCGCATCGCCCGGGGCATTCTCGACCCGCTGATCGAGTTCTACCGGCCGATTCCGCCCCTGGCCTACCTGCCGCTGATCGTGATCTGGTGCGGCATCGGCGAGCTGTCCAAGGTGTTGCTGATTTACCTGGCGATCTTTGCACCGATCGCCATCGCCACCGCGACCGGCGTACGCACGGTCGACCCGGCCAAACTGCGTGCCGCGCAATCATTAGGGGCGACCCGCGCCCAGCTGATTCGCCATGTGATCCTGCCGAGCGCCTTGCCCGACATCCTCACCGGCGTGCGCATCGGCTTGGGTGTGGGCTGGTCGACGTTGGTTGCGGCTGAGCTGATCGCAGCCACCAGCGGCCTGGGTTTTATGGTGCAGTCGGCGGCGCAGTTCCTGGTGACCGATGTGGTGGTGCTGGGGATTCTGGTGATCGCGCTGATTGCCTTCGCCATGGAAATGGGCCTGCGCGCCCTGCAGCGCAAATGGGTGCCCTGGCATGGCCAGGCACATTGAGTGAGAACAGCATGAGCAGCCTGACCGTTACGCCATTAAGTACCGCCCTCGGCGC
Source organism: Pseudomonas poae (assembly GCA_028869255.1). NCBI lineage: Bacteria > Pseudomonadati > Pseudomonadota > Gammaproteobacteria > Pseudomonadales > Pseudomonadaceae > Pseudomonas > Pseudomonas poae. The sequence continues at coordinate 5,567,436 of CP110972.1, forward strand.
CCAGATCAGTGGCGTCGATATCACCCAGCCGTTGAAACTGGAACAGCGCGACGCCATCGAACAGGCGTTGCTCACGCACTCGGTGTTGTTCTTTCGCGGCCAACCGATCACCCCGCAGCAACAGGCGCGGTTCGCGGCGAGTTTTGGTGACCTGCATATTCACCCGATCTACCCCAACGTGCCGGAACAGCCCGAAGTGCTGATCCTCGACACCGCCGTCACCGACGTGCGCGACAACGCCGTATGGCACACCGACGTGACCTTCCTGCCCACCCCGGCCCTCGGCGCGGTGCTCAGCGCCAAGCTGCTGCCGGCGTTCGGCGGCGATACCTTGTGGGCCAGCGGGATTGCGGCGTATGAGGCGTTGTCGCAACCGTTGAAGGTGCTGCTCAACGGGCTGACGGCGACCCACGACTTCACCAAATCCTTCCCGCTGGAGCGCTTCGGCAACACCGCCGAAGACCTGGCGCGCTGGGAAGAAACCCGCAAGAAAAACCCTCCGCTGTCGCACCCGGTGGTGCGTACGCACCCGGTGAGTGGGCGTAAATCGCTGTTTGTGAGTGATGGGTTTACCACCAAGATCAATGAGCTGGAGCCAGCGGAAAGCGAGGCGATTCTGAAGCTGCTGTTTGCTCACGCGACACGCCCGGAATTCACCATTCGCTGGCGCTGGCAGGAGAATGATGTGGCGTTCTGGGACAACCGCGTGACCCAGCATTACGCGGTGGATGATTACCGGCCGCAGCGGCGGGTGATGCATCGGGCGACGATTCTGGGGGATGTGCCCTTCTAGCTTTCAAACACACTGGAAATCAAGGTGGGAGCTGGCTTGCCTGCGATAGCGGTGAGTCAGCAACAGATTCATTGACTGACACACCGCTATCGCGGGCAAGCCCGGCTCCCACATTGACCGGGTTACGCCAGGTTATTCAGCGGTAGACGGTTTTTCCCACAGGTTAATCCCGCCTTCCTGCGCAAACCGATCAATCTCCGCCAGCTCTTCGGCACTGAAGCTCAAGTTCTTCAACGCGCCAACGTTCTCGATGATCTGCTCCGGCCGGCTTGCACCGATCAGTGCGCTGGTCACCCGTGGGTCACGCAGGGTCCAGGCCAGGGCCAGTTGCGCCAGGCTCTGGCCGCGACGCTTGGCGATTTCATTCAGCGCACGCACGTGCGCGATGTTTTCTTCGGACAGGTGCTTGGCCTGCAACGAACCGCCGCCCGGGCGATTGACCCGTGCATCCGCCGGCACGCCATTGAGGTACTTGTCGGTGAGCAAACCCTGGGCCAGCGGCGTGAAGGCAATCACCCCGGCTCCGAGCTCTTCGGTGGTGTCCAGCAGGTCTTTTTCCACCCAGCGGTTGAGCAGGTTGTAGGCCGGTTGGTGGATCAGCAGCGGCACTTTCCACTCTTTGAGCAAGGCCGCGATTTCGCGGGTTTTGACCCCGGAATACGACGAGATGCCGATGTACAGTGCCTTGCCCTGTTGCACGGCAGTGGCGAGGGCGCTGGCGGTCTCTTCCAGCGGGGTGTCGGCGTCAAAACGGTGGGAGTAGAAAATATCCACATAGTCGACGCCCAGGCGCTGCAGGCTTTGGTCCAGGCTCGCCAGGATGTATTTGCGTGAGCCGCCGCCCTGGCCGTACGGGCCGGGCCACATGTCCCAGCCGGCTTTGCTCGAGATGATCAGTTCGTCGCGGTAGTGCTTGAAGTCTTCGCGCAGCAAACGGCCGAAATTGATCTCGGCGCTGCCGTAGGGCGGGCCGTAGTTGTTGGCCAGGTCGAAGTGGTTGATCCCCAGGTCGAACGCGGTGCGCAGCAGGGCGCGCTGGGTGTCGATCGGGGTGCTGTCGCCAAAGTTGTGCCACAGCCCCAGGGACAGTGCAGGCAGCACCAATCCACTGCGGCCTACGCGGCGATACGGGATAGATTCATAGCGGTTTTCGGCAGCAATGTAAGTCATCGAATCCTCTCTTGGACGTAGGCAAATAAGGCCCAGGAATAAGGTTATTCCTGGGCCTTTTAACCAGCTGAATCGCTTAAGTCTGCCCTTCCGTTTTACAGCAATTGCCTACCAGAGTGGAACGACGTAGCTGACATAAAAGCGGTTTTCATCTTGCACGGTGGCGCCGGTAATGTCGGGGCTCGCGTGCGCGTTTTTCCAGGTTACGCCAAGGCCCTTGAGGGTGCCGGTGGGTACTTGGTAGGCCACGGCAACGTTGCGCTCCCATTCGCTGGTAGTGCCCTGCGCGGTGCGGATGTCATCGCCATGGGCATAGGCGGCGGAGAACGACAGGCCGGTGAGGCCGAGTTTGCCGAAGTCATACTTGTACTGCGCAAGCCAGGTGCGTTCGCCGGCGTGCTGGAATTTGTTCAGTTGCATGTTGGTCAGCGCCGGGGTGTCGGCACCCGAGCCGGGACCTTGGCGGTTGTCGCCGCTGTTCAGGCCGGAGTCGAGGTAAGGGAAATCGCTGTCGCCGCTGTTTTTCTGGATCCCCAGGCCCACGGTATGGCCGTCCAGGCTGTAGCTTTCCAGCAAGCTGACGGTGGACTGGTTGATGCGCCCCTTGTTCACGCCGTCGCCGTAGAGGCCGGCTGCCGCGTAATCCTTATCGCCATCGGCGTTGCCGCCCACGCCCAGGCTGCGGAACATGCGCAGGTCGGTGTCGATTGCACCGACCGACAAGGCGTCATGGCGTTTGGCACCGAGGAAGAACTGCTGGTAGTAATCCTCAAGGTTGGAGTACCACAGGCTGACGGTGGTGTTTTGAATGCCGGTGTAATCCGCCCCGCCGAACAGGAAGCGATCGCTCTCTTTGGTACCGCCGGCGGTGATCATGCCCTGGTCGCCGGTTTCGTTACGGATCTTGGTCTTGAGGATGTCGCCACCGGTAAAGGTGAAGTCGGTGAGGTCCTTGGACACCAGCTGCACGCCGGTATTGGTTTGCTGGTACAGGCGGCCGTCGGTGTTGGCCAGCACCGGGTTGTTGCCGTACAGCGTACCGACGCGCAACTCGTCCTTGGCAAAGCGCATCTTGAACGTGGGGCTGAGCACGCCGAACTGGTCGGCGGACTTGCCGTTGTCCAGCGGGAACATGCTGCCGGGATAGCGGCCCTGGTGGTCCTTGTCGTTTAGGTCACCACCGGAATCCAGTTTCAAGCCGTAGAACGCTTGCAGGTCCAGCCCAAAGCCCACCGGCCCCTCGGTGTAGCCGGACTTGAAGTTGAACTCGAAACCCTGGCCCCAATCACGAATGCTGTGGGCCTTGGCGTTGCTGTTCACCACATCCCGTCCCTGCTGGTTGAGATAGCGGTTGAGCAGGGTCACGTCGGCGTGGCTGTCATCGATAAAATCGGCGTGGGCGGACAGCATAAAGCTCGCCATGGCGGCACCCACCATGGGGCTTATTAACGTCTTCATTGTTACCGGTCTCCGTCACTGTTCTGAAATGAAAGCGTCAAACGCTTCACACAATTACGCAGTGGCCAGATGACAGTTGCGCGTCAAAACCGGGCTTTGACGGATGAAATTAAGTTTAAGAAAGCCCCGTAGAACGGGGCTTTGCGGGGATTTTTGTGGGAGCGGGCAAGCCCGCTACCACAGGTGACTAGCGCACCAAGTGCAGGAACTGCAGGTGTCGCTCGTACTGGTCGAGGATGTCGTTGATGATCTGCTCTTTGGTGTAGCCCACCAGATCGTAGTCCTGGCTGCCCTCGCTCAAGTGCACTTCCGCCCGGTAGTAGCGGCGGTTATTGAGCTCTTTGGAGCCCATGCCGCCACGGGCGAAGGACGGTGTGAAGTAACCGCGCATCTGCACCTGATAGACAAAGGGATGCTCTTCGCCATGGCCGATTTCCAGGCTCACGTTGTCGTTGGCCGGGTCCGGCTGGGTGACCACACTCAAGCCTTTCTCGACAAATACCGCCGTCACTTCTTCAATCGCCGGGCGTACTGTCGATTCAAGGAAACGGTACACCTCATCGCGCGATGGGAAGTGCACGGCCTGGCTCAAACGCTGGCGCCAGCCACCTTTGCCTTTGCGCGATGCCGAAACCGGTGCCAGCGAATGCAGCTGGGCAATCTGCTTTTGCGACTCCAAGTGGAACGCCTTGTGCAGCCCCCACATCATCAGCAGCAAAATCATCGAGAACGGCAACGAGGTCAGTACCACCGCTGATTTGAGCGAATCGATGCTGCCGGCAAACAGCAACGCACTGGTGACCAGGGCGGTCATCGCGCCCCAGAACACCCGCAGCCACTTCGGCCCGTCTTCGTCGGCGTTGCCGCCCTTGGACGACAGGGTCGAGAGCACCACAGTGCCGGAGTCCGCCGACGTGACGAAGAACACGAAGCTGATAAACACCGTAACGGCGATCACGGTTTTGCTCCACGGGTAGGTTTCCAGCAGCAGGTAGAGGCTCATCGACGGGTCATCGATGGCCGACTGCCCGAGCGCCGTCAGCCCGTGGTTGAGCACCTGATCGATGGCGCTGTTGCCGAAGATCGACATCCACGCCAGGGTGAAACCCAGCGGGATCAGCAGCACCCCGAACACGAACTCACGGATGGTCCGGCCGCGGGAAATCCGCGCAATAAACAGGCCCACGAACGGCGACCACGCGATCCACCAGGCCCAGTAGAACACCGTCCAACCGCCCAGCCAGTCACTGGGTTTGTCGTAGGCGTACACATCAAAACTCTTGGTCGGCAAGGCGCCCAAGTAGTCGCCGATGTTCTGGATCAAGGTATTGAGCAAATGCTGGGTAGGCCCGGCAAACAACACGAACAGCAGCAGCGCGCAGGCCAGCAGCATGTTGATATCGGACATCACCCGCACGCCCTTATCGACGCCGGCCACAGCAACGAGGATCGCGGCGCCCATCATCAGAGTGATCAGGCCGACCTGAATCCACTGGGTGTGGGCGATGCCGAACAGGTAGTCGAGGCCGGAGTTGAGGTGCAGCACACCAAAACCCATGTCGGCACCGAGACCAAACACCGTGGCGATGATGCCGAAGCCATCCACCGCATAACCGATGGGCCCGTTGATGCGCTTGCCGATCAGGGGGTACAACGCCGAGCGCAGCGCCAGCGGCAGGTTATGCCGGTAGGCGAAATATGCCAGCGCCATGCCGACAAAGGCGAACACGCCCCAGCCATGCAGGCCCCAGTGCAGAAACAGGATCTGCATGGCCTGGCGCGCCGCATCGGCGTTCATCGGCGCGCCCTGGGGCGGTTGCACCAGGTGCGTCAGCGGCTCGGACACGCAGAAGAAAAACAGCGTGATGCTGATCCCTGCAGCGAACAGCATGCCGGCCCAGGACAGATAACTGAATTCGGGCTCGTCGTGGTCGGCACCGAGTTTTATCTTGCCGTAGCCCGATAGCGCGGTGACCACCACGAAGACCAGATACAGGGTCATCGCCAGCATGTAGTACCAGCCGACCGTGTTGGCCGCCCAGTTTTGCGCGGCCAGCAGCCAGGCACCGGCCTGTTGCGGGATAGCGATGACAGTGATGCCGAACAGCAAGATGAAGGTGGCGGCAAAGTAAAAAAACGGGCGCATTCATGCGCACCAGGCCGCTGGGTGGGGTGGACGATGCACTCATGAACGATGCACCCCGAGGGTGTGGGATGTGGCTGTAAATAACGGACTCAGCAAAGGTAAGCCTCCTGTTGTGAGCGGGCAGCGAACCACCGGTTTAACTTGAACGAACATTCAAGTTAAACATGGATCGGCGGTTTGGGATTAATCGCAGGGCTGAGTGGTAGGTTATTCCTACACTAGCTCAAGGAAAGGTATGACGGGCAGATGAGGCAAATCGTTCAGCGATTTGGATTTGAAATGCACACAAAAATGTGGGAGCTGGCTTGCCTGCGATAGCGGAGCATCCGTCAACACATTGGTTGCTGACAGGCAGCTATCGCAGGCAAGCCAGCTCCCACAGGTGATCGGTGTTTGTCAGGGATTACTTCTGCGCCCCATCATCATGCTGCAAATTCGCCTGCGTGATGTTCGCCCCCGCCGGCACACTTCGGGTCAGCCACACATTGCCGCCGATGGTCGAGCCCTTGCCGATGGTGATGCGCCCCAGGATCGTCGCCCCGGCATAGATCACCACATCATCCTCAACAATCGGGTGACGTGGATGGCCCTTCTGCAACTGCCCATCCTCATCCGCCGGGAAGCGCTTGGCCCCCAAAGTCACGGCCTGGTAAATGCGCACCCGCTCGCCGATGATCGCGGTTTCGCCGATCACTACACCCGTTCCATGATCGATAAAGAAACTCGGGCCGATCTGCGCGCCCGGGTGGATATCAATACCAGTGGCCGAGTGGGCAATTTCCGCGCTGATCCGCGCCAACAGCGGCAACCCGGCGCGATACAAGTGGTGCGCCAGGCGATGGTGAATCACCGCCAGAATCCCCGGATAGCACAGCAACACTTCATCTACGCTGCGCGCAGCCGGGTCGCCGTGGTAGGCGGCCAGCACGTCGGTGTCCAGCAGGCTGCGCAGGGACGGCAAGGCCAACGCGAAATCCTGGATCAGGCGGATGGCCAACGCGTCCACTGCGCCGTCATCCTGGCCCCCTTGGCGTGCGGCGTAACGCAACTCCAGGCGAGCCTGGGCGAGCAACGCATTCAAGGCGACATCAAGGGTGTGGCCGACGTAAAAGTCTTCACTCTCTTCACGCAGGTCCACCGGCCCCAGGCGCATCGGAAACAGCGCCCCGCACAGCGATTCGAGGATTTGCGCCACGGCCTCGCGGGACGGCAATTCGCGGCCGCCATGCTCGCCGCTCAAGCGGCCATTGCGCGTTCGCCACTGGTCCCGGGCGCCGCGCAGTTGACTGACGATGGTCTGCAATTGCCAATGACTGGAACGCTCACTCACGGTATTCACTCCTGACGAAATGCCCACCACTTTACGGTATGCACCCAGCCCGCCCTTAAGAACCAATGGTGTGATGCTAAGAATCATCCGACATAAGCGATTGGCGGTTGCCCGATCAAAAGTGCCTGCCTATAGTCGCCCCATCACTCAGCCACTGTCTGTCGCCATGATCAAACAACAGCTCGACCGTTTTAAACGCCTGGAACTGCTGGGCGGCGCCACCGCCCTGGAAAAACTCGAGCGGCTGTCGGCCTGGTTGGGCAGGGATATCTACGTCAAGCGCGACGACACCACGCCCCTGGCCATGGGCGGCAACAAGCTGCGCAAGCTCGAGTACCTGGCCTTTGACGCCATCGCTCAGGGCGCCGATACCCTGGTGACCGCCGGCGCCATCCAGTCCAATCACGTACGCCAGACCGCCGCACTGGCCGCCAAGCTCGGCCTGGGCTGCGTGGCCCTGCTGGAAAACCCCACGGGCACCGAAGACCCGAGTTACCTGGGCAACGGCAACCGCCTGCTGCTGGAGCTGTTCGACGCCAAAGTGGAATTGGTCGAGAACCTCGACAATGTGGACGAGCAACTCAACGCCCTCGCCGACCGCTTGCGCAGCAACGGCAAGAAGCCGTACCGGGTGCCCATCGGCGGCTCCAACGCCCTTGGCGCCCTGGGTTATGTGCGCGCCGGGCTGGAGCTGGCCGCGCAGATCGAAGACAGCGGTATCAAGTTCGCCGCTGTGGTCCTGGCGTCCGGCAGTGCCGGCACCCACAGCGGCCTGGCATTGGCCCTGAGTGAAGTGCTGCCGGATCTGCCGGTGATCGGCGTCACGGTGTCGCGCACCGATGAAGCCCAGCGTCCAAAAGTACAGGGCCTGGCCGAGCGCACCGCCGAGCTGCTGGGCGTGGATATCCCCGAAGCCTTCAAGGTGATTTTGTGGGACGAATATTTCGGCCCCCGGTATGGCGAACCGAACGCCGGCACGCTGTCTGCGGTCAAGTTACTGGCGAGCCAGGAAGGCCTGCTGCTGGACCCGGTCTACACTGGCAAGGCCATGGCCGGTTTGCTGGATGGCATCGGGCGTCAGCGGTTTGAAGACGGCCCGATCATTTTCCTGCACACCGGTGGGGCGCCGGCGTTGTTTGCTTACAACTCAGTGTTTAACTGAATACACGCGAATTGAAATTGTGGGAGCTGGCTTGCCTGCGATGGCGGTTTGTCAGCTACAGATGTGTTGACTGATCCACCGCTATCGCAGGCAAGCCAGCTCCCACATTAAATCTGCCTTATATTCCATAATAGAATATCAATTTAGATTTATATTATTTTCAAGTCTTAAAAACCGGCTTTATAGTCGCGCCGTAGGCGAAGACGCGCTACGCGCTTTAAGGCAGGATACGACTACTGCGTCACCTGCTTCGCTCAACATAAAAAACACAGGGGCTCTTCATGACTATTTCTGTATTGCGTCGCACGTTGTTGGTTGGCACTTTGGGCCTGGCACTTGGGGCTGGCCTGATGGGCCAGGCAGTGGCCGGCGAACAATTGGGCAACATCAAGAAAGCGGGCGAGATCAAGATCGGCCTGGAAGGCACCTACCCGCCGTTCAGTTTTGTCGATGAAAGCGGCAAGCTCAGCGGCTTCGAAGTCGAGCTGTCCGAAGCGCTGGCCAAGGAGCTGGGCGTCAAGGTCAAGCTGCAAGCCACCCCGTGGGACGGCATCCTCGCCGCCCTGGAATCCAAGCGCCTGGACGCCGTGGTCAACCAAGTGACCATCTCCGAAGAGCGCAAGAAGAAGTATGACTTCTCCAAGCCCTACACCGTGTCCGGGATCCAGGCGCTGGTCCTGAAGAAAAACCTCGACACCATCAAGACCGCCAACGATCTGGCCGGCAAGAAAGTCGGTGTGGGCCTGGGCACCAACTACGAACAATGGCTCAAGGACAACCAACCCAAAGCCATCATCAAGACTTACAACGATGACCCAACCAAGTTCCAGGACCTGCGCATCGGCCGCATCGACGCCATCCTGATCGACCGCCTGGCGGCCCTGGAATACGCCAAAAAAGCCCCTGACACCGCCGCTGCCGGTGATGCCTTCTCCCGCCAGGAAGCCGGTATTGCCCTGCGCAAAGGCGAGCCTGAACTGCTCGACGCGGTGAACAAGGCCCTCGACAAGCTGCGCGCCGACGGCACCTTGAAGAAGCTGTCCGAGAAGTATTTCAACGCTGACGTCACTGAATAATGGAAGCAGGTTTCCAACTCGCGCTGGACTCCGCGCCCTTTCTGCTCAAGGGCGCGTACTACACGGTGATCCTTAGCCTCGGCGGGATGTTTTTCGGTTTGCTGCTGGGCTTCGGCCTGGCCTTGATGCGCCTGTCGCGCTTCAAGCTGGTGAGCTGGATAGCCCGGGTCTACGTGTCGTTCTTTCGCGGCACGCCCTTGCTGGTACAGCTGTTTTTGATCTACTACGGCTTGCCGCAAGTGGGCATCGAGCTGGATCCGATCCCGGCCGCCATGATCGGCTTTTCGCTGAACATGGCCGCCTATGCCTGTGAAATCCTGCGCGCTGCAATCAGCTCCATCGAGCGCGGCCAGTGGGAAGCTGCCGCCAGTATCGGCATGACCCGTGCGCAAACCCTGCGCCGGGCCATCCTGCCGCAGGCGATGCGCACGGCCTTGCCGCCGCTGGGCAACAGCTTTATTTCACTGGTCAAGGACACGGCGCTGGCGGCCACCATCCAGGTGCCCGAGCTGTTCCGCCAGGCGCAACTGGTGTCGGCCCGTACCTTTGAAATCTTCACCATGTACCTGTCCGCTGCCCTGATCTACTGGATACTGGCAAGCATCCTGGCGCATTTCCAAAATCGCCTGGAAGACCGGGTCAACCGGCATGACCTGGAGTCCTGAGCATGATCGTGGTTGAAAAACTGACCAAACAATTCAAGGGTCAGGTGGTGCTTAACGGGATCGACCTTGAGGTCAAGGAAGGCGAAGTGGTCGCCATCATCGGCCCAAGCGGTTCCGGCAAGACCACCTTCCTGCGCTGCCTGAACTTCCTCGAAGAACCTACCAGCGGCCGTATCAAGGTCGGTGACATCGAGATCGACAGCAGCAAACCGCTCAACCAGCAACAGGGCCTGGTGCGGCGCTTGCGCCAGCACGTGGGTTTTGTGTTCCAGAACTTCAACCTGTTCCCGCACCGCACCGCACTGGAAAACGTCATCGAAGGCCCGATCGTGGTCAAGAAGATGCCACGCGAGGCGGCCATCGAACTGGGTCGCAAGCTGCTGGCCAGGGTCGGCCTGGCGGGCAAGGAAGACGCCTACCCACGTCGTTTGTCCGGCGGCCAGCAACAGCGCGTGGCGATAGCCCGTGCGCTGGCGATGGAGCCCGAGGTGATTCTGTTCGACGAACCCACCTCCGCGCTGGACCCGGAGTTGGTGGGCGAAGTACTGGCGACCATTCGCAGCCTCGCCGAAGAAAACCGCACCATGGTCATCGTCACGCACGAAATGAGCTTTGCGCGGGATGTGGCCAACCGGGTGATCTTCTTCGACAAGGGCGTGATCGTGGAGCAAGGCGAAGCCAAGGCATTGTTTGCCAACCCCAGGGAAGAACGTACCAAGCAGTTCCTGAGCAAATTCCTCGCTCACTGACCCCCTCTGCAAAACACGCTTAAATGTGGCGAGGGAGCTTGCTCCCGTTGGAGTGCGAAGCGCTCCCCAGATTTTGGGGCTGCTACGCAGCCCAACGGGAGCAAGCTCCCTCGCCACACGTTACTGCTCCTACAAGACGTCCTCACCCGCACCTGTAAAACTCCCCGCCGCACACCCCCTAAAATCCCCCTCCTCGTCAGCCCTTTCTGAATCTGCGCCAACTCGCCGTTTAGCCCTTTGCCGCCATTGACGCTCGTGGGCCAACCCTCTTATCTAGCACCCAGAGGATTGGATCCTATCCCGGCTATTCACTGAATCGTTCATTTCGGCCCCCAACGCACACCTGCGCCAAGGGGTCGGAACGATTGCTGCTGGCTGCATCAAGGAGATTACTTATGACGCGCATGCTCACCGCCCCGACTTTGCCTCAGGCCCTTCGAAACGGCATCAATGCCCTGGCCGCCACTCACCTGCAGGTCGACATCGCGCCTTATCCGGGTATGGATGAAGGCGACGTGATCGAATTGTTCTGGAACAACTGCTTTGCCGCCTCACGGCGGGTCACGGCGGGCAAAGCCGGCACCCCCACGCGCCTGCGCGTACCGGAGAAGTTTTGTACAGGATGGTCCGGCGCGGGTTCACTATCAGGTCATGCAGATCGGCCACGCCCCAGCACGCTCGGCTGTGACGCAGGTGCGAGTCAAAACCAACCGCCCTGGCGGCGGGCCTTCGGACCTGTACAACGACGAAAACCAGAACCTTGCCCCCGTGAACTTGCCGGAGACGATCCGCCGCTATGGCGTCAACAGCAGCCAGGTCCGGCGCGGTATCCCCCTGACCATCGAGCCCTACGCGAACATGACCACCGGCGATGCGATCACCCTGCGCTGGGGTGATGTGCGCATGGACCTGCCGAAAATCCAGGCCAGGAGTGTGGGCCTGACGGTGCAGGTGTGGGTGCCGCCAGCGGTGATTGTCGACGCTGGCGACGACTGCCGGCTGGAGGTCACGTACTGCATTCTCGATTGCGTCGGCAACACGTCGCGCTGGGCGCCGGCCCGCACGTTAAGGATTGCGGCTGCAGCCACCACCCGCCCGGCCGTTGCCACGCAGACCTATCAACCGCGCCCCCTCGGTTCGCCCTGTGAACCTGGGTGACAGACCTTCTATGCATATTCCCAAAAGTTAGTTTATTTAAATATTTAACACGCTTAGGGTATATGCACCGGACCACCGGACATCACTGATTTTTCTGTTTTTATTTCATTGAATGCGAGGTCGGTATGGTCAGAATTACCCCGGTGCACAACGCCAGGGCATTACGTGCAGCCAAGGAGCGGCGCTGATGTCTAACTTGGCTCTAACACCCCCCCAGAGTGATCTGGACGTAGCCCCCCTGCTGTTGCCGGCCGCCGTGCTGCGCAACGACACAGACGCGCTGGGCGCCGCCCGCGAGCTGGCCCAGGCCGCACGCCTGCAAGCCGCCAAGCGCGACCAGCAACGCAAGCTGCCGTGGGCGCTGATCGAACAGTTCACCCGCAGCGGGCTGGGCAGTATTTCCATTCCCCGCGAGTACGGCGGCCCACAGGTTTCGTTTGTGACCCTGGCCGACGTGTTCGCGATCATCAGCGCGGCCGACCCGGCCCTCGGCCAGATCCCACAGAACCATTTCGGCATCCTGCACCTGTTGCAGGGCGCCGCCACCGAACGCCAGAAAAAGCAGTTGTTCCAGAGCGTCCTCGACGGCTGGCGCATCGGCAATGGCGGCCCGGAACGCGGCACCAAAAACACCCTGGAGCTCAAGGCGCGGATTACCGCCGAAGGCGACGGTTATGTCATCAGCGGCCAGAAGTTCTACTCCACCGGCGCGCTGTTTGCCCACTGGGTCGCGGTTAAAGCACTTAACGATGAAGGCAAGCAGGTCATGGCGTTTGTGCGTCGTGGCACCGAAGGGCTACGCATCGTCGATGACTGGTCCGGCTTCGGCCAACGCACCACCGCCAGCGGCACCGTGCTGCTGGACCGTGTGCCGGTAGACACCGAGCTGGTCATCGAAAACTGGCGCATCGGCGAAACCCCGACTATCCAGGGCGCCGTCTCGCAGCTGATTCAAGCGGCTATCGACGCCGGCATCGCCCGTGGCGCGCTGGATGACACTATCGCCTTCGTGCGTGAGCGCTCGCGCCCGTGGATCGACGCCAAGGTCGAGCGCGCCAGCGATGACCTGTATGTGATTGCCGATATCGGCAAGCTGAAAATCGAACTGCACGCCGCCGAGGCGCTGTTGCGCAAGGCCGGCCAGGTGCTGGACCAGGTGAGTGCCGCGCCGATCACCGCGCAGTCCGCCGCCCGTGCCTCAATTGCCGTGGCCGAGGCAAAAGTGCTGACCACCGAAGTGTCGTTGCTGGTCAGCGAGAAGCTCTTCGAACTGGCCGGCAGCCGCGCCACCCTCGCCGAATTCAACCTCGACCGCCACTGGCGCAACGCGCGGGTGCACACCTTGCACGACCCGGTGCGCTGGAAGTATCACGCTATCGGCGCCTATCGCTTGAACGGCACATTGCCAGCTCGGCATTCCTGGATCTGACCGACCAGACATCTGGAGAACACACATGACTTTCTCTGCAAACGTCGCGGTCATCACCAGCGACGAACAAGCCCTTATTGTCGCCAGCGACCTGGCTGAAGACTTGCGCCGCGACAGCGCCCAGCGCGACCGCGAGCGCCGCCTGCCGCTGCCCGAACTGGACGTGTTCTCGCGCTCCGGCCTGTGGGGCATCAGCGTGCCCAAGGAGTACGGCGGCGCCGGGGTGTCCAACGTCACCCTGGCCAAGGTCATCGCACTTATCGCCCAGGCCGATGCCTCGTTGGGCCAGATCCCGCAAAATCATTTTTACGCCCTGGAAGTGCTGCGCGTAAACGGCAGCCCCGCCCAGCAACAACGTCTGTACGCCGAGGTGCTGGCCGGCCAGCGTTTCGGCAACGCCTTGGCGGAACTGGGCACCAAAACCGCGCATGACCGCGTGACGTCCATCACTCGCGACGGCGACGGCTTTCGCATTAGCGGCCGTAAGTTTTACGCCACCGGCGCGATCTACGCCCAGCGCATCCCCACCTCGGTGGTGGATGAACACGGCGTGCAGCAATTGGCGTTTGTGCCCCGCGACAGCGAAGGTCTGAGCGTGATCGACGACTGGAGCGGTTTCGGCCAGCGCACCACCGGCAGCGGCTCAGTAGTGTTCGATAACGTGTGGGTCGCCGCACACGACGTGATCGCGTTCCAGAGCGCCTTCGAACGCCCGACCACGGTCGGCCCGCTGGCGCAGATCCTTCACGCTGCCATCGACACCGGCATCGCCCGCGCCGCCTTCGAAGACGCGTTGCACTTTGTGCGCACCAAGACCCGCCCGTGGATCGATTCCGGCAACGACAAAGCCACCGAAGACCCGCTGACCCTCAAGAGCTTTGGCCACCTGAGCATTCGCCTGCACGCCGCCGAAGCATTGCTGGAACGCTCCGGCGAATGCCTTGACCGCGCCCAGGCCGACAGCACGGCCGACACCGTCGCGGCAGCCTCCATCGCCGTCGCCGAAGTGCGCGCCTTGAGCACCGAGATTTCCCTGGCCGCCGGCAGCACCCTGTTCGAACTGGCCGGCAGCCAGGCGACCCTGGCCGAGCACGGCCTGGACCGCCACTGGCGCAACGCCCGCGTGCACACCCTGCACGACCCGGTGCGCTGGAAGTATCACGCAGTGGGCAATTACTACCTCAATGATGAAAACCCGCCACTGCGGGGCACTCTCTGATGGCTAAGAAAAAGATCCTGCTCAATGCCTTCAACATGAACTGCATCGGGCACATAAACCACGGCTTGTGGACGCATCCACGGGACACGTCCACCCAGTACAAAACCATCGAATACTGGACCGAACTGGCGCGAACCCTGGAGCGCGGGCTGTTCGACGGTTTGTTTATCGCCGATATCGTCGGCGTGTATGACGTGTACCAGCACTCGATTGACGTGCCGCTCAAAGAGTCGATCCAGCTGCCGGTGAATGACCCGTTGCTGCTGGTCTCGGCGATGGCAGCCGTGACCAAGAACCTCGGCTTCGGCCTCACCGCCAACCTCACTTATGAGCCGCCGTACCTGTTCGCCCGGCGCATGTCCACGCTCGATCACCTGAGCCGTGGCCGCGTGGGTTGGAACATTGTCACCGGCTACCTCGACAGTGCCGCCAAGGCCATGGGCCTCACCGAGCAGGTCGAACATGACCGCCGTTACGACCAGGCTGATGAGTACCTGCAAGTGCTCTACAAACTCTGGGAAGGCAGCTGGGAAGACGACGCGGTGCTCAACGACCCACAAGCGCGGGTCTACGCGCAGCCGGGCAAGGTGCACAAGGTCGAGCACCAGGGCGAGTTTTACCAGGTGGAGGGTTATCACCTGTGCGAGCCGTCGCCGCAGCGCACGCCGGTGCTGTTTCAGGCCGGCAGTTCAGAGCGGGGTTTGCTGTTCGCCGGGCGGCATGCCGAGTGCGTGTTTATCAGCGGGCAGAACAAGGCTGCGACCAAAGTGCAGGTGGACAAGGTGCGCGCCAGCGCGGTCGAGGCCGGGCGCAACCCGGATGACATCAAGGTATTCATGGGCCTCAACGTGATCGTTGGCGCCACCGAGGAACTGGCCTGGGCCAAGCACGCCGAGTACTTGAGCTATGCCAGCCCGGAAGCCGGCGTGGCGCACTTCTCGGCGTCCACGGCGATCGATTTCGCCCAATACGAACTGGACGAACCGATCCAGTACGTGAAGAGCAACGCGATCCAGTCGGCCACCAATAACCTGCAGAACAACGATTGGACCCGGCGCAAATTGCTGGAGCAACACGCCCTGGGCGGGCGCTATATCACCCTGGTCGGTTCGCCCGAGCAGGTGGCGGACGAGCTGGAATCCTGGGTCAGCGAAACCGGCCTGGATGGCTTCAACCTGACGCGCATCGTCACCCCGGAAAGCTACGTGGACTTTATCGACCTGGTGGTGCCGGAGCTGCAGCGGCGCGGGTCGTACAAGACCGCCTATGAGACCGGCACCTTGCGCGAAAAAGTCTTCCAGCGCAGCGCCCGTCTACCCGAACAACACACCGGATCTACCTACCGACACTGAACCAAAAATGTGGGAGCTGGCTTGCCTGCTCCCACAGTTGATCGAGTTGTTAAATAACTACACCTTATGACTGGAAATCGATAATGAAAAAGACCCTGCTCTCCCACCCAGTCAAAGCACTGGCCCTGGCTTTTGGATTGTTCAGCTCGGTGGTATTTGCCGCCGACGCCCCACTGAAAATCGGCACCACTGCGGCCTTTGCGATCCCGCTGGAAGCCGCCGTGGCTGAAGCCGGCAAGCAGGGCCTGAAAGTCGAACTGGTGGAGTTCACCGACTGGATCGCGCCCAACGTCAGCCTGGCTGCCGGTGATATCGACGTGAATTACTTCCAGCACATCCCGTTCCTGGAAAACGCCAAGGCCGCCGCCGGCTTTGACCTGGTGCCGTACGCGCCGGGCATCATCAACAACGTCGGACTGTATTCGAAGAAATACAAAAGCATCAATGACCTGCCCCAAGGCGCCAGCGTAGCGATCGCCAATGACCCGATCAACAGCGGTCGCGGCCTGCAATTGCTGGCCAAGGCTGGGCTGATCACCCTCAAGCCGGGCGTAGGCTACAAGGCCACGGAAGAAGACATCGTGACCAACCCGAAGAAGATCAAAATCCTGCAAGTGGAGGCCGTGCAACTGGTGCGCGCCTATGACGACGCCGACCTGAGTACAGGGCTACCCGGCGTATATCCGCCTGTCCAAGACCTTCGATGCGGAATCGGCATTGCTGTTCGACGGCCTCGACCATCCGGAATACGTGATCCAGTTCGTGATCCAGCCCAAAAGCAAAACCGACCCGCGTGTGATCAAGTTCGTCGACATCTACCAGCATTCGCCAGTGGTGCGCGCGGCCCTGGATAAATCCCTCGGCAAGCTCTACCAAGTGGGCTGGGAAGATAAAAAATGACCGCCGCCCACTCTCAACTGCGCGACCTGGGCTTGCCGCCCAGGGACGCCGAGCAGGCAGAACTGCATCCGGACTTGAACCGCGCCCATGTGCGTTTTATCAACCTGGGCAAAACCTACGACGGCAACGTGCATGCCTTGCAAGGCATCGACCTGGCGATTCAGCACGGTGAAGTATTCGGCATTATCGGCCGCAGCGGCGCCGGTAAATCTTCGCTGATCCGCACCATCAACCGCCTGGAGCAACCCAGCAGCGGGCGGGTGCTGATCGATCAGGTCGACATCGGCGACTTCGACGAAGACCACCTGGTGGCGTTGCGGCGGCGCATCGGCATGATCTTCCAGCACTTCAACCTGATGTCGGCCAAGACCGTGTGGCAGAACGTCGAGTTGCCGCTGAAAGTCGCCGGCGTGCCCAAGCTGCAGCGTGAACAAAAAGTGCGCGAACTGCTGGAACTGGTGGGCTTGCAGGACAAGCACAAGGCCTATCCGGCGCAGCTCTCCGGCGGGCAGAAACAGCGCGTGGGCATCGCCCGTTCGCTGGTGCATGACCCACAGATTCTGCTGTGCGACGAGGCCACCTCGGCCCTCGACCCGCAGACTTCACAGTCGATCCTTGGCCTGTTGCGCGAGATCAACCAGCGCCTGGGCCTGACCATTGTGCTGATCACTCATGAAATGGCGGTGATCCGCGAAATCTGCGACCGCGTGGTGGTGCTGGAACACGGGCGTGTCGTCGAACAAGGCCCGGTGTGGCAGGTGTTCGGCAACCCGCAGCACGCCGTCAGCAAAACCCTGCTGGCGCCGCTGCAACATGGGCTGCCGGACGAACTGCAAAGCCGTTTGCAACCCACGCCTGAATCGGCGGACGCGGCGCTAGTGCTGCGTTTGCAGTTCACCGGCAGCGACACCGACGAACCCGACCTGGCCGCGCTGTTCGCTGCCCTCGGCGGGCGCGTGCGCTTGCTGCAAGGCGGTGTGGAGCGGATTCAGGGCCACGCCCTGGGGCAACTGCTGTTGGCGGTCAGCGGCTCACCCCACAGCGCCGAGGAGCTGCGCAACCGCGCCGGGAATTGGGCACAACAGGTAGAGGTGCTGGGCTATGTGGTTTGATCGTTTATTACAGGGCGCCATCGACACCTTGTTGATGGTTGGCGTGTCGTCGCTGATCGCGTTGCTGGTCGGGATTCCGCTGGCAGTGTTCCTGGTGACCAGCGACAAGGGCGGCATCTACCAGGCGCCCGCGCTGAACCGGGTGCTGGGAGCGTTCGTCAATCTGTTCCGCTCCATACCGTTTCTGATTCTGATGGTGGCGCTGATCCCGTTCACCCGGTTGATCGTCGGCACCACCTATGGCGTGTGGGCGGCCGTGGTGCCGCTGACCATCGCCGCCACGCCGTTCTTTGCGCGGATCGCTGAAGTCAGCCTGCGTGAGGTCGACCACGGTTTGATCGAGGCCGCGCAGGCCATGGGCTGCCGGCGTTGGCATATCGTCTGGCATGTGCTGTTGCCGGAAGCGCTGCCGGGAATTGTCGGCGGGTTCACGATTACCCTGGTGACGATGATCAACTCATCGGCAATGGCCGGGGCCATTGGTGCCGGCGGGTTGGGGGACATTGCCTACCGGTATGGCTACCAACGGTTCGATACGCAGATCATGCTGACGGTCATCGTGCTGCTGGTGATTCTGGTAGCGGTGATCCAGTTGGGCGGTGATCGCCTGGCACGGGTGCTTAACAAACGCTGAAGACCTTCGCTGCTCCCCGCTCGGGGAGCACATCACGAGCTACGCCGCTCATCGGAACTGTCAATTCTCACAGGTAGACGTCGATTTCCCCCCAGGCGTCTTATTTACCTTGCCCTGCGTGCATTTTCCCCACGCCCTCACTTTGCAAGGAATATGACCATGCCTACCGAACCCATTGACCTCGAACCACCACCCTATCCAGCTGAATCCGTGCCGCTGGGCAACACCTTGTACCCCGAAGCGGCCGTTTACGGCCTTAACATCCGTCATGTGTCCCCCTCCCTTAGCATGTATTTCGAACGATGGCCCGGCGCCAACAGAGGTGACTACATGGGCTGGCGCATTGGGAACCTGGACCGTCCAATCGCCTCTCTCGAGATCGACAACGTAGAGGACGAAGTGTCCCGGTACGTTTTGGTCGTTCCTGCGCGGGACCTTCCAGAGGGTAACGTCGACATGTTTGGCCGGGTGGTACGTATCGGCAGCGGCCAGGCCAGCCGGTCTATCACGCAAAAAATTCTGATCAAGACCACGCGGCCCGGCGGAGACGATCGCAGGGTACTGGAGCCGTGGCACAGCGAGTTGGTGATGCGGATCATATACACCGCAACCGGCGAGCCCATTGTTGACGGCGACACCATTGCAGACCCGACAGGCGGGTTTACTTGCCTGATCGACAAGTATTTGAACTGCCGCCAGAACGACGAAATCACAATCTGGTTTGATGGCATAAGGGTCCCCCATATCGTGAGCCCGGCCGAGGCTGCCGGGGCCGGGCCGATCCGCGTGGAGATCCCCGAGAGCATTATCCTCAATGCCACCCAACTGGGATCGGTGCAGGTGTTCTTCAGCTGCAAAGACGTGGTGGGCAACGAAGCAGGGGGTAAGTACCCGTATTCAAAACCTATCGAGTTGCGAAGTGAGCTGGACCAAACGCTTCTCTCCCCTCCGGCCTTTATGGTGGCGGTTCCGCCCGATACTGAAGGCTTAGAAGTCACTCAGGTCGACCTGGATACCGACTCCACCTCCAGCTTCTTTGTTTATGCCTTTGTAGATCGTGCCAGGGTCGCCCCCAGGCCCCCCCACCAGGTCAAACTCACTTTTGAAATCACACCGGCAAACGGTACCCCTTGGGTCAAAGTTTTTCCTCTCGCCCCCGACACTAACTTGGGGCGTGTGAAGATTGATGTCGATAAAGAGCTCATCAACTCGCTGACGGGCGGGATGTTCCGGATGTCCTTCCAATGGCTGACCAGCGCAGGAGTATTGAAGGGGCAATCGGCGAGCACCTTGGTCAGGGTCGTGGGCAGCCAGGTATTGATGCCACCCGTGATCTCGGCCCAGATCGAGTCGGGCTTGATTGAAGCCATCGCAGACCTGTCCGCAGAAATCCCGACCTACCAGCCCCACAACCCGAATTGGACGGAAACGTTTTCGATGACGCCAGTGGTAAGCGCGGGCGGCCTTGCGCCGTACACCGAAACGCAATTGGCAGGGCCTCAGGGTGGTATTCGGCGTGTGACCGTTGCGAACCTGCAAAGATTCAGGGGCCAAGGCTTCCTGGAAATTGGTTACTCCACGAACGAAGGCAGGGAGGGTGCACCTGCCATCCGCAAGTCGAAGGTGCTCACGGCTCAGATTGGCGTGCGCGACCCTGTATTGGCCGCCCCGACTGTTAAAGGGGCAGTAGATGACAATATCGACCCGGCCGAAATGAAAGACCCCGAGTTGACGATCTATGTGCCTTACACGGGCACGGTCGCAGGCAATGTGGTGAGCTGGAGTGTGATAGGGCAGAACCAGGCAGGCTCCGCGAGCGGAACCTTTCCTATCACAACGACGAACGCAGGCAGTGCCTTGCCCACCGTGGGCATCCCGGTGCCCCGGCTGGTGCTGGACAACAATAACGAAAACATCATCAGCGTCACCTACAGCGTCACAGACCCCACAGCGCGCCCCCCACGGATCTTGCGTTCCGAGGTGCGTTACATCAGCGTCGGCAAGGCGGTGAGGCTGGGGATTCCCAGAGTGATTGAGGCCAGCCCGCTTCAAGATCAAATCGACCCCAAAAACGTGACCAAGGGTGCAACCATTGAGATGGACATTCGGCAGTCGCGGGACGACGATCAAATCTTCGCCGTTTGGCAGGGCGCTTTTGGCATTAGCACTATTGAAGTGCAAGTGCCAGGCAACTCGAAGGCCACTATCGTCAAGGCGCCCATCCCACCCGAGGTTATTGCCAAAGCCCTTCGTGCGGGTGGCAACACGATTACGGTCAGCTACTACTTTACACGGGGGCCTTTCAGCTATACCTCCGTCTCGCGTGATCTGCGGCTGTTGCCCCCTACCGGTATGCGGGCTCCAACAATCAACGCCTATGAACTTGGGTCGTTGCCTGTCTACGAAATTACAGGAGACGCCTATTTCAAGGTTGATAGATGGGACTCTATCTTTGTAAACCAGTACATCTGGGGAACACTCAGAGGCACGAATGCCGATGGTACGCCCTACGAAAATGTAATCTTCAACGCCCACGTGCTTACCGCAGACGAGGCCGCCAACGGCATTTCCGCACTTGTACCGGCGCAGGAATTGACAGGGCTCCAGGACAACTCGCACTTGCTCCTGACATTCTCAGTCAGTTATGCACAAGTCCCCAGTACGGACACGGCGGTACCCTTTACCACGCGTGACTATGTTATCCAGACGTTGCCCAGCACCCTGCCGGCGCCCGCGTTTGCCAATCAGAAGGTGGCTGCGCTCAGTATTGACCCACTCATCTACGAGAATACCGCCTCTGTCACCGTTACCTACCCAGGCATGACCACCGCCCAAACCATCAACTTGCTCTGGCGTTTCCCGGACGGCACAAATGCCACGATCGCTGCGAGAAACGGCCTGGCTACGGGAAGAGTCGACTTTCCTGTCTCTCGGGCAGTGCTCAGCGCCAGTGTGGGTAAACCCATCACGTTGCAATACTCGTCAACCAGTGGCACAAAAGTGGTCTGGTCAGACGTCCAGACACTGACGGTGCAAACGATCCCAGAGGCAAACCTGCCACAGGCACTGCTCAACCGAGTCGTCAATGGCGGGCAGCAAAACCTGGACAACTTCACCACGTCGACGTTGTCACTGCCGGCGTGGCGCTTGAGCAAGGTTGGCCAGCGACTCACCATCACCGCCCATAGTGATGGGGTGCTCCCGCTCAAAGTGCTGGACAACTACCCCATCACTGCCAACGAAGTTACCAACGGGTTGGTAAATATCCCGGTACCGAACAGTTGGTTATTGACGTTAAGCAACAATGGTCGGTTAATGCTGG
The DNA here is from genome assembly GCA_028869255.1 of Pseudomonas poae. Classification (NCBI taxonomy): domain Bacteria; kingdom Pseudomonadati; phylum Pseudomonadota; class Gammaproteobacteria; order Pseudomonadales; family Pseudomonadaceae; genus Pseudomonas; species Pseudomonas poae. The sequence continues at coordinate 5,589,111 of CP110972.1, forward strand.
ACGTGGAATCGGCCCATGATGGCATCTTTAATAGCCCGACGACAGTTCAGTTCCCACTCACCGAATACACCATCATCAATGTGCCAACACTTGCCAGCGATATCACAACCTTTCAAAACTCGTCGATGAATGGCTGGAAATCCTTTGCGGCGGACTTCCGGGATCTAAGTTTCTCGCCACAAGGTTTATTAAACTATACCTACAGCGAAAGCTCTCAGGGAATGATAATTAGAAAGTCATTTAACAACATGAAAATAGGATCAACCTACCGGTTCAGTATGGACGCCATGAGGGTAGACGGTAGGTTCGCGCTGCCTATCCTCTCTCTGCATACAAACCAAGGCCCGCTCACGGACTATTATTATCTCTCCTCGATGACGACGATCACGATGAGCGGTGAGTTCATTGCCAATACTCAGAGCATGGATTTCATGCTCTTCAACAGTCAACCCACCGCTGGCGGCAATGACTACGTCGTGTCAAACGCCAAAGTGACTCGCCTCTCATAAAACGCGATACGTTTAAACGTTCAGATCCACTTTGGCGGAACAGATTAGTTGATCTGTTCCGCTTTTTTATTTATCCCCAACGCATGGCGTATAGTCTGCCTCTCCTCCATGCCGTTGAAGCCCAGCCATGAAACTCGCCCCCGACGCCCTCGACCAGATCACCGCCACCACCCTCGGCCATTACAACAAGGTGGCCGAGGATTTTCGCGAAGGCACTCGCGATCATGACGTCAGCCAGAACATCGACGCCTTGCTGCGGCATATCCAGGGCACGGCGCCATTCACCGTGCTGGATTTCGGCTGCGGGCCGGGGCGCGACTTGCAGACATTTACACGTATGGGGCATATCGCCGTAGGCCTGGATGGCTCCGAACGGTTTGCGCAGATGGCGCGCGAGGACAGTGGCTGCGAGGTGCTGCAGCAGGACTTCCTGAAGCTGGATCTGCCCGCCGAACGCTTCGATGGTGTCTTTGCCAATGCGGTGCTGTTTCACATCCCCAAGCAGGAATTGCCACGGGTGCTCAAGCAATTGCACGGGGCGTTGAAACCTGGAGGCGTGTTGTTCAGCTCCAACCCACGAGGTGAAAACCAGGAGGGCTGGAATGGGCCGCGATATGGGTCATATCACGACCTGCCGGCGTGGCAAGCGTTGTTGACAGCGGCCGGGTTCGAAGAGCTGGAGCACTATTATCGACCGGCCGGGTTGCCTCGGGATCAGCAGCCCTGGCTGGCGAGCGTGTGGCGCAAAGGCTAATTCACCGAATACACCAGCGCTTTTTCACCCTCGATCCAGGCCGTGACACTGTGCGCGGCGTAGCCTTGTCTTTGGCTGGCGGAAAAATTCGCCACCAAGCGCGTGCCATCGGCGAAGGTGGTTTCCTGCACTTGCCGGTCCGCCGTCAACCAACGAAACCCAGTCATTGCCTGAGTGGCCAGGCGCTGATGCAGTGGCCGAAAAAAGCTGTCCTGGCGCTGGATAACCGGCAGCCGCTCGTCGAGCGTCGCCGCACTCAGGTGATACAGCGGCGGCACGTTGTACAGCAGCTGGGCCAGCTCGCTCTCAGCCCGCACATTGCTCAGCTTGAGGCTGTCGAACAGCCAATGATGGGTGGTGATCACCGAGCCGTGAAACACTGCCTGATACAGCGGCAGGCGCAGCGTCGGGTCGAAGTAGACCGTGCGAAACGGCTCGTTCAACGGCACCGGTTTGAAGAACACCGCCGGCTGCTCCGGCGGGTACCAGTTGCCCACGTAATAAGGTGACTGCTTGTTTTGGGTCATCTCACGATCGCCCCAGCCGATCACCGGGGTTTGCATGCCATGGGCAAACAGGATGCCCTGGGCGGTGACGGCATTGCCGTCTTCCGACCCGGCGGGCAGCTTGAGTACGGTATTGAGCCAGCGGGCCGCATCGATATTGCCTTCGGCATTTTGTGCCTGGGTCATTGGCGCGCCGTCACGGTAGCTGTCGAAGAGCATGCTGGTGGCGTACGCATCGAGGAACCAGGCGTTGAAGCCCGCCTGGGCTTGCACGGCCTTCACCCGGGCCTCCAGCAAAGGTCGTACACAGCGCGGGTCGGTGTAGTGGCCGGATTGCTGGAAGCCGGTCTTGAGCTTGCCGTCCTGCAGCACGATGGCACAGTCGCGATGGGCCCGGAGGCCCAGGTGGGCGGTGGTCCAGTCCGGGTTTTCGGTGGCGGACAAGGCGGTTTCATAGGAGTCGTAGGGCGCCACCAAGTAGCCGGCGTCGACCCCGGCACGAATCGTTTCCGGGTGCCAGAGGCCGCCTTCCCAGCCTTCGCCCAGGGTCAGCAGCAAACGCGGCAACCCAGCGCCGCGCAATGCCTGCACAGCCTGGCTGCCCCAGGTTTCAGGGGTATCACTCAACGCGCCGGCAAACGCCACCGCCCATTCGCCACGCAACTCGCCGTAGCGGGCGGCGAGTCGCTGCATGTCGGGCTCTTCGACTTGCTGCCAACTCTGCCGGGCCTTCCTGTTCATCGCCGCATTAAGCCCGCGTAACAGCACCGTTTGCTCGTAGCGATTGGCCAGGCTTTTTTGCGTCAGCAGTTGCGTCGCCTCCTTGTCCAACAGCCCCTTGAGTTCATGATTGCGCAGCAGCTGAAGCAACTTCGGCCAGTCCCGCACATCATCCGCGGCCAACAGGTCATTGCCCCACAGGTACACATGGCTGGCGCCCAGCAGCTTTTGCGCTTGCGGTGTTTGCCGCAGCTTGTCCTCCAACGGTTCATAGTGGCCCTGCTCGACCAACCATTGGCGATAGCGCCTGGCGCCGGCCAATGGGTCGGCGGCGCCCAGGTGCAGGCGCAGGGTCATGGGGGCCGATGGGTCGAGGCGGGTAAACGCATGGGACACTGACAACGCCAGCCCGTCGCCGTCGGCCTGCCACTGCAAACGGTTGTTGTAGGGATTGGTCAGCAGCCAGTTCAAGGTGAAGCTGCCGTGATCCACACCCCATAACGGCAGGCTGAGGTCCTGGGTGGTGTTGACCTCGCCCTGCGCCAGCAGGAACGCCCTCCACACCGGGTGACCGGCGGGCACGTAATGCCCCTCGGCCAGCGGCCACATCAGCCCCTTGCCCATGGCATTCGCCGGCTGCCACAGGATCGGCAGCTCGCCGGCCTCCCGCGCATGGATGGACAGCGCCAAGTCGCGCTGCTCAAGGGTCGCACTCACGTGAAAGGCGCCGTCATCCCATTGCCAACTGGCCTGTTGCGCAGTGTGTGTAAGCTGGCTGACGGCGCGCGCCGTAACCCCACGGCTGGCCTGCACCGCCGGCTGGCCACTGGGTGTGACACGGACAGCGAGGGTGGCCGGGTCGAGTTCGACCCGCCACAAGGGGTTTTCCAGAACGGTGCCGGCGAAGGCCATGGGCGCCAACAAAACAGCGACTATCAGCAAGGCGTGGCGCACGCAGCTTTTCATGTTCAGCTCTGGGGTTGTTTGGGCTCCCGGATCTTGTACCAAGCCACATACAACGCAGGCAAAAACAAAAGTGTTAGCAAAGTTGCGATGATAATCCCGCCAATCATGGCGTAAGCCATCGGCCCCCAGAACACTTCCCGTGCAATCGGAATCATGCCCAGGCTTGCCGCAGCAGCGGTCAGCAGGATCGGCCGACGCCGGTGCTCGGTGGCTTCCACCACCGCATCCCACGGCGTATAGCCGGCCACTTCGTATTCATGAATCTGCGTCACCAGGATCACCGAGTTGCGGATGATGATGCCGATCAGCGCCAAAATCCCGAGGATCGCCACAAAGCCCATGGGCGTGCCCGTGGGGATCAACGCCAGCACCACGCCGATCAACCCCAGCGGCGCGACACTCGCCACCAGGAACATCTTCTGCACGCTGTGCAGCTGGATCATCAGGAACGTCGCCATGAGGAACAGCATCAACGGCACCACACTGGCAATCGGGCCCTGGGCCTTGCCGCTCTCTTCCACAGTACCGCCAGTGGCCACCTTGTAGCCCACCGGAAGGCCGGCACTGAACTTGTCGATCTCGGGCTTGAGCTGCTTGACCAGGTCGGTCGGCTGCATCTCATCGCGGACCGAGGCCTTGATGGTGATGGTCGGCTTGCGGTCGCGACGCCATACCAGCGGCTGCTCCAGCTCATACCGCACGGTGGCGAACGCCAGCAGCGGAATCGAGGTGCCGTTGGGCGTAACGATCTGCAGGTTCTGCAAGGTTTCCGGGGTGCCACGCTCGGCGTCTTCGGCGCGGCCGACCACGTTGATCAGGTAGATATCGTCGTGCACCTGGGTTACCGACGAGCCGCTGACCACGCTGTTCATCAACTGCGCCACGTCTTCGGACGACAGCCCGAGCTGGCGCGCCTTGTCCTGGGCGATGTCCACGCGCAGCACTTTGCCGGGCTCGTTCCAGTCGTAAATGATTTCCCCGAGATGGGTGTTTTTATCCAGCAAGGTCGCCAGTTCGATGGCGTGTTTGCGCACCTGGTCGGTGTCTTTGCCGGAAACCCGGTACTGGATCGGACGGCCCACCGGCGGGCCCATTTCCAGCGGCTGCACAAAGCTGCCGATGCCCACAAAGTCATCGCGCAGGCGTTTTTGCAGGCGCGCAATCAATTCGCCGCGCTCCTCCAGGCCCTTGCTGACGATCACCAGCTGCGCGTAGTAAGGGTTTTCCAGTTGCTGGTCGAGGGGCAGGTAGAAACGAATCGCGCCCTGGCCAATATAGGTGCTCCAGCGGGCGATATCCGGGTCATCCTTGATGATCGCTTCCAGGCGGTCGACCGCTTTGCGGGTCTCGTTGATCGAGGCGTTTTGCGGCAGGTTGAGGTCGACCAGAATCTCCGGGCGATCCGATGACGGGAAAAACTGGTTCTGCACAAACTGCATGGAAAACACCGACGCCACAAACAGGCCGACGGTAATCCCGATAGCCCACCAGCGGTTGCGCATGGCCCACAGCATGCCGCCGTTGAAGGCGCGGCCAATGCGCCCAGGCTCGGCGCTGTGCGGTTTTACGTTGGCGCTGAGGATATGCACGCCGATCACCGGTGCAAACAGCACCGCCACTACCCACGACACCAGCATCGCCACGGCAATCACCGCGAACAGAGTGAAGGTGTACTCACCCGCCGAGCTGGCGTTGAGGCCGATCGGTACAAACCCCGCCACGGTCACCAGCGTACCGGTGAGCATCGGGAACGCGGTGGAGGTGTAGGCGTAGGTCGCCGCCTGCTCCTTGGTTTCACCTTTCTCCAGGCGCGTGATCATCATCTCCACGGTGATCATCGCGTCGTCCACCAACAGGCCGAGGGCGATGATCAAGGCACCGAGCGACACGCGCTGCATGGTGATGCCGCTGTATTCCATGAACACAAACACCAGCGCCAGCACCAACGGAATCGAGCACGCCACCACCAGCCCGGCGCGCATGCCGAGGCTGATAAAGCTCACCACCAAGACGATGATCACCGCCTCAAACAGCGCGCTGGTAAAGCCGCCGACGGCTTCTTCCACCACTTCGGCCTGGTCGGACACTTTGTGCACGCCGACGCCCACCGGCAGGTCGGCGGTCAGCTCGTCCATGCGGGTGTGCAGGGCCTTGCCGAAGGACTGGATATTGCCGCCCTTCTGCATGGCGATGGCCAGGCCGATCGCCGGTTTGCCGTTGAACCGGAACATCGGCCGCGCCGGGTCGACGTAGCCACGGCTGATCTCGGCGATATCCGCCAGGCGATAGAAGCGGTCATTGAGCCGCAGGTTGACGTTGGCCAGGTCCTTCTCCGAGGCGAACTGCCCCGACGTGCGCACAGAAATCCGCTCCGGCCCGGCTTCGATCACCCCGGCGGGCGTCACGGCGTTCTGCGATTGCAGGCTTTGCACGACCTGGCGCTGGTCAACCCCCAACGCCGCGAGTTTGCGCGTGGAGAAATTCAGGTAAATCACTTCGTCCTGCTGGCCGATCATCTCGACCTTGCCCAGGCCCGGCACCGAACGGATCTCGGCGCGCACTTGCTCTACATAGTCGCGCAGCTGGCGCATCGACAGGCCGTCGCCGGTAAAGGCGTACACCGAGCCGAACACATCACCGAACTCGTCGTTGAACGACGGCCCCTGCAACCCCTGGGGGAAGGTGCCGCGAATGTCGTCGATTTTCTTGCGTACCTGGTACCAGATCTCCGGGATGGCCTTGGCGCTGGTGGTGTCTTTGAGGAACACGAACACCGTGGACTCGCCCGGCCGGGTGTAGCTTTTCACGTAGTCGAGGGAGTCGAGTTCTTCGAGTTTTTTCTCGATGCGGTCGGTGACCTGCTTGAGCGTTTCTTCCTGGGTCGCGCCCGGCCAGCGGGTCTGGATCACCATGGTTTTGATGGTGAACGAGGGGTCTTCCTCGCGGCCCAGGTTCATGTAGGAGAACACGCCCATCAGCAGCGCGACGAACATCAGGTACCAGACGAAGGACTGATGCTTGAGGGCCCAGTCGGATAAGTTGAAGCTCCCTTTCATCGCGGGCTGTCCTCGTCAATTTTAACTTTTTGCCCGGGCTTCAGGCTGTTCACACCGGCGGTAACGATGCGTTCGCCGGGTTTGACGCCGCCGTTGAGCAAGGCACTGCTGGTGTCACGGCTGATCACGGTGATGTCTCGCGGCTGTACGGTCTGGCTTTGGGTGTCGAGCAGCCAGATGCGGGTCTTGCCGTCGACCTCCTGCAAGGCGCTCAAAGGCACTTCGATGCGCGGGGCGATGGCGGTGCTCAAGGTCACGCTGATGGCGGTGCCGAGGCGAAACGCGGGGGGCGTCTCGGCCAGGGTCAGGCGCGCACGGCGGGTGCGCGTGGCGCTTTGCGCCTGGGGTTCGATCTCGCGCACGATGGCCGTGGTGTGCACGCCGGGGTCGAGTTGCCCGGCGACCACAAACACCACATCCGCCGGCAGGCGCTCGGCAAGGCCCGCGGGCAGGTCGATCACCGCTTCCTTGATGTCCGGGCGGGCCAGCGTCACCACTTGCTGACCGGCGCTGACCACCTGGCCAGCCTCGGCATTCCAGGCGGTGACAATGCCAGCGTGGTCGGTGCGCAGCTCGGCGTAGTTGAGCTGGTCCTTGGCCTGATTGACCGAGGCCTGCGCCTGGTCGAGGCTGGCCTGGGTGGTTTTCAGGTCGGTCTGGGCCACATCCAGTTGAGCCTGGGCGCCGACGCCGCGGTTGAACAGCTCCTGCTGCCGGCGCGCATTGGCCTGGGCATTGATGAACTGCGCCTGCACGCGGGCAAGGTCGCCCTGGGCCGCGCGCAGTTGGTTCTGTTGATCGGTGGGGTCAAGCACGGCGAGCAAGGCGCCCTTCTCCACCTCGGCGCCTACATCCACGGCGCGGCGGGCGATGCGCCCGGGCACGCGGAACCCCAGGTTGCTTTCATAGCGGGCCTGGATGGTGCCGGCGAAACGGCCGAGGGTTTCCTGGTCCTCGGACGTCACTTGCATCGACAGCACCGGCCGTACGGGCTCGGGCGCGGGTTCTTCCTTGGAGCAGGCCACCAGCAACAGGCTGGCGGCGAGCAGGGCCGTCAGGCGCTTCATGGCTGGGCTCCTTGCTGGGCGATCTCGACCTGCATGCCGGGGTGCAGCAATTGCCCACCGGCCACCACGACTTTTTCGCCGCCCTTAAGGCCGTCGCCGATGATCACTTTGCCGGTGAGGTAACGCGCCACCGTGACTTTGTGCAGTTGCGCCTTGCCGTCACCGTCGATCAGCCACACGGCGGGCTCGCTGAGGTCTTTGGTCAACGCCGACCAGGGCAACTCGATGCTGGCCTTGGCCGGGCCGTTGGCGGTGGCACTCACCACCGAGCCCAACTGCATGCCTTTGGGCAGGGATTGCAGGGCGATCTTCACCTGCACCGTGCCGGTATTGGCCGCCACGGCGGGCGTGACTTCGCGGACTTTACCCACAGCCTTGATACTCGGGTTATCCAACAGGCTGACGGTGATCGGCGCATCCGGCGGCGGCTCCACCAGCAAGGACTCATAGACGTTGAACACCGCATCGCGCTCGCCGTCGGTAGCCAGGCTGAAAATCGGCACGGTGGCCTGCACCACCTGGCCGACTTCAGCCTGGCGCGCAGTGATCACACCCGGTGCATCCGCGATCAATGCGGTATAGCCGAGTTGTTCGCGGGCATTGGCCAACTGGGCTTGCGCGGCGGCCAGGGCACTTTGGCTGCTGCGCAGCGCGGCTTGGGCAGAGTCATATTCGCTGCGGCTGGTGTAACCCTTGGGCAGCAGCTTTTGCTGGCGCACAAAGGCGGCGGCGGTCTGCTTGACCCGCGCCTGTTCGGCCACGACCTGGGCCTGGGCCGAGTCGACGTTGGTCTGCAAATCCTTGGGGTCGAGCTTGGCCAGTACTTGCTTGGCGGTCACGCGGTCGCCCACATCCACCATGCGCTGGATGATTTTGCCGCCCACGCGAAAGGACAAATCGGTTTGCACCCGGGCCTGGATATCCCCGGTCAGGGTCACCGCCGCGGCGAAGTCAGCCGACTGCACGGTTTGCACAAACACCCGTGAATGCGCCTTGGGCTCGGCTTTTTCCTGGCCACAGCCGCTCAGCAGCGTCAGTAGGCCAAGCCCGAGAATACAGGTGAAAATTCGACCGCCCATGCAGGCTCCTTTTGCGTGATGCCGACTTGCCAGTGTGTATGCGACTGTGAGCTTAGTTGAGGGTTCCTTATCTGCATGGAGGCTCCCATACTCCAATGGTTCCCAAGCCGACTGAATGCTCATGCTCAAGACCCTCGCGGTGGCCAATTACCGCTCGATCAATAAATTGGTGGTGCCGCTGAATCGGTTGAACCTGATCACCGGGCCCAATGGCAGCGGCAAATCCAACCTGTACCGCGCCCTGCGCCTGCTGGCCGAAACCGCTCAAGGCGGGGTGATCAATGCACTGGCCCGTGAGGGCGGGCTGGACTCGACCTTCTGGGCCGGCCCCGAAACCATCAGCCGGCGCATGCGCAAGGGCGAGGTGCCGGTCGAAGCCGTGGTCCGCCAGGGCGTCAAGCGTCTGCGCCTGGGGTTTGCGGGGGAAGATTTCAGCTACGCCATTTCCCTGGGATTGCCCGAGCCGAGCCGTTCGTTTTTCGCCCTGGACCCTGAAGTGAAGAAGGAATGCATCTGGGCCGGCCATCTCTACCGCCCGGCCAGCCTGCTGGTGCAGCGCTCGGGGCCGATGGTGCGGGCTCGTGACGGCCGCGCCTGGGATGTGCTGGCCCAGCACACACCGAACTACCACAGCCTGTTCGATCAGGTCGGCAGCCTGCGCGGCTCGCCGGAAGTGTTGCTGCTGCGCGAGAGCATCCGTGGCTGGCGTTTTTATGATCACTTTCGCAGCGACGTCGATGCGCCCGTGCGCCAGCCCCAACTGGGCACGCGCACACCGGTGCTGCATCACGATGGCCGCGACCTGGCGGCGGCGTTGCAGACCATTCGCGAGATTGGCGACCCCGAGGCATTGCAGCGGGCGGTCAGCGATGCATTCCCCGGTGCACGTTTGAACATCGAGCCACTGCAGGGCGGGCGCTTTGCGATCGAGTTTTATCAGGAAGGTTTGCTGCGGCCATTATCGGCGGCGGAGTTGTCGGACGGCACCTTGCGTTACCTGCTGTTGATCGCCGCACTGCTCACGCCACGGCCACCGACCATGATGGTGCTGAACGAACCGGAAACCAGCCTGCACCCGGACCTGTTGCCGGCATTGGCGCGCTTGATTATCCAGGCGTCGCAGCAATGCCAGGTGTGGGTGGTGTCGCATGCCAGCCGCTTGATTGCGGCACTGCAACAGGATGAGGGGTGTAATTCGATTGTGCTGGAGAAGGTGTTGGGGGAAACCCAAATCGTTGGGCAGGGGATATTGGATGCACCGGCGTGGCATTGGCCGGAGTAATCGTCGCCGGTGAGGGACTCTTCGCGGGCAAGCCCGCTCCCACATTTTTCAGCATTCCACCTTTGAAACGCGGTCAATTGTGGGTGCTGGCTTGCTCGCGAAAGCGGTAGATCAGTCACCACAGGAACAAGGGATCAGCCCTGCCACTTCCCGCCTTCCACAATCACACTCTCAGGCTTGGTGTCATCGCTCAGCTCTTTACGCACATATTGGTCGTACAGCTTGAGCAGGAACTTCTCTTCACCCAACTTCGCCAACTCGGCATTCACCCAGTCACGCAGTTCGATATTGCCCTTCTTCACCGCCGGGGCAATCGGTGCTTCATCACCGAGTTTCTCTTCCAGCACGCGGTAGCCCGGGTTCTGCTTGGCCCAGCTGAACAGCACCAGGTTGTCTTGCGCGTAAGCATCACCGCGACCGGCCGACAGCGCTTGCAGCGACTCGGAATTTTTCTCGAACTTGAGCAGTTTCCAGTCCGGATGGTTCTTGGTCAGCCAGATATCGGCGGTGGTGCCGGTGGTGACGATGGTGGTGCGGGTAGCCAGGTCATTCAGGCTTTTTACCGCGCTGTCGTTAGGCACCAAGGCCTGCACCGCGACTTTGAGGTTGGGGTTGGTGAAGTCCACCGCTTCCTTGCGCTCCGGGGTCACGGTCATGTTGGCGAGGATCAGGTCGACCTTGTCGCTTTGCAGGAACGGAATACGGCTGGCCGGCTCGACGGCCACAAACTCAACCTTGTTTTCATCGCCCAGCAGGTCCTTGGCGAATTGGCGACCGATGTCGGTATCAAAACCCACGTAGCGGCCGGCTTCGTTTACAAAACCGAACGGCGGCTTGTCGGTGAATACGCCGACGATGAGCTTGTCGCGCGCCTTGATCTTGTCGATGTAGCTCGCAGCGGCGGTTGGTTTGGCGGGCTCTTCGGCCTTTTTATCGCAGCCGGCCAGTAAGGCGACGGCAAACAGTGGCAGCAGTAACTTTTTCATAGCAGCGCGAGTTCCTTAGGTTTTTTGGGCAGTGTTGAAACAAAGGAGAACTTCTCCAGGAACTGCTGCGCGCGTGCGGTTTGCGGGTTCGTAAAGAATGCCTCGGGGGTGTTGTGTTCGAGGATGCGACCGGCCTCCATAAACACCACGCGGTCGGCGACGGCGCGGGCGAAGGCCATTTCATGGGTGACGATCAGCAGGGTCATGCCATCACGGGCCAGTCCCTGGATGACTTCCAGCACTTCCTTGACCATTTCCGGGTCAAGGGCGGCGGTAACTTCGTCAAACAGCATGACCTGGGGGTTCATGCACAACGAGCGGACGATGGCGATGCGTTGCTGCTGGCCGCCGGACAGCTGACGCGGGAAGGCGTCGCGCTTGTCGGCCAGGCCCACGCGCTCCAGCAGTTTTTCGGCTTGGGCGCGGGCTTCACGCGGGTCGCGTTTCTGCACTTTGAGCGGGCCGAGCAGGATGTTGTCGAGCACGCTCATGTGCGGGAACAGGTGGTAGCTCTGGAACACCATACCCACGTCCTGGCGCACCTGGCGCCAGTCGGTGGCCTTGTCCAGCAGCTCCTTGCCGGCAAACCGCAGGCTGCCGCTGTGGGCCACTTCCAGGCCGTTGAGGCAGCGCAGCAAGGTACTTTTGCCGCAGCCGCTGGGGCCGAGGATCACCACCACTTCGCCGCTTTGCACACTCAGGTCGATGCCCTTGAGCACCTGCGTCTCGCCGAAGAATTTATTGAAACCCTGGAACTCGATCAATGCGCTCATGCTTGGGCCCAGCGCCGTTCCAGCACCTTGGAGGCGGCCGACAACGGGTAGCAGATAAAGAAGAAAAACAGGAACAGCGCGCCGTAGATCAATACCGACTCATAGGTGCGCTCGATGATTTGCTGGCCAACCTTGATCACATCCACCACGCCGATCAGCACGGCCAGGGAGCTGGTCTTGATGATGCGCGTATAGACGTTGATGGTCGGCGGCGTCATGCGTTTGAGGGCCTGGGGCAGCAACACGTAGCCGTACAGCTGTGGGTCCGACAGGCCAATCGACAACCCCGCTTCACGCTGCCCACGCGGCAGCGAATGCAGCGCACCGCGCACCACTTCGCCGACCTCGCTGGCGCCCCACAGCGACAGCACCAGCACCGCGCACCAGAAGCTCGGAATGCTCAGGCCGAAGAAAATCGGCAGGCCGAAAAACAGCAGGTACAACCACACCAGCACCGGGATCGCCCGGAACAGCTCCAGGTAAACCCGCAGCACCGCGTTGATCAGCTTGTTGTTCAGGGTGCGCAGCACGCCATACAACACGCCACCGACGGTGCTGAAGGCAATGCTCAAAAACGAAATCGACAGGGTTTGCGCAGCGCCTTTGCCCAATTGCGGCAACGACACCCACAGCAACTCAAGACCCGAACTGGCCATGCTGGAGCCTCCTTTCCAGGCGGCTGAGCAGCAGCGACAGCGGCAAGAACAACAGCACGCAAATCAGCGTCAGCACGGCGAGCATTTCGTAGGTTTTGTAGTAGAGCGCGATGTAGCTCTTGGTGGTGTAGAGAATCTCCGGCACCGCCACCGCAGAGACCACGGTGGTCTCCTTGAGCAGGAAGATGAAATTGGCGAACAGTGCCGGCAGGCTGAGGATACCGGCCTGGGGCAGGATCACATGGCGCAGCAGTTGCCAGTCGGACAGGCCGATGGACTTGCCGGATTCGATCTGCGCCAGCGGTACCGCTTCCACACCGGCGCGCAGCACTTCGGTGAGGTAGGCGCCGCCGAGGAAGGTCATGGTAATGATCGCGGCCCAGAACCCGGAGATATTGAAACCCAGGGCCGGCAGTGCGAAGTACACGAAAAACAGTTGGATCAGCAGCGGCGTGTTACGCGCCAGCTCCACATACAACGCCACCAGGCGCGACAGGTAGGGCGTGCGAAACACCAGCAGCGCCGCGTTGATCAGCGCCACCAGCAAGGACGTGGCAATGGCGATCAGGCCCACTTGCAGCGTCACCCCCACGGCCTTGAGAAACGCCGGCAGGGTACTGAGGATAAAAGCGAAATCGAAGGTCATCTTGAGTCCATGACGCCGCAAGGGTAATGCAGCGAGCGCAGTCCGATCCGGCGTGGGTAACGCCGGGTAGCGCGAACTTTAAAGGTATAAAAAGTAAAATTTAAATACCTAAATAGCATATTGATATCACCCAAAAAGATAACCGGCGGATTCACGGGTTTGGCGCGTGGCGGCTATGGTTGAGGGGTCTGTAATTCGAGGGATTGAACAATGAACCAAGCAAAACCGATTGATCCGCAGGAGCTGGTGAAATGGTTGGTGGCGTTGCGCAGGGCGATTAACAGCCGCGCACTCTGAAACTTCACCGCTCTCTGTGGGAGCTGGCTTTTGTGGCGAGGGAGCTTGCTCCCGTTGGGGTGCGAAGCGCCCCCACTATCGGCGACTGCTGCGCAGTCGAACGGGAGCAAGCTCCCTCGCCACAACAAGCGCTCTCCCACCGTTTTGAATGCATTCCAAAGCCCATAAAAAAACGCCGACGCTGTACTAGCCGTCGGCGTTCAAACCTTGAAGGGGGTTTTGTTTACATCAGAACGCAGGCACTACCGCGCCGTTGTACTTCTTCTCGATGAAGGCTTTGACTTCCGGGCTGGTCAGGGCTTTGGCCAGTTTCTGGATTGCGGCGCTGTCCTTGTTGTCCGGGCGAGCCACCAGGAAGTTCACGTACGGCGACTTGGCGTCTTCGATGATCAGCGCGTCTTTGGCTGGGTTCAGGCCGGCTTCCAGGGCGTAGTTGGTGTTGATCAGGTCCAGGTCAACCTCTTTCAAAACGCGTGGCAGCAAGGCCGATTCCAGCTCCTTGAATTTGAGGTTTTTCGGGTTGTCTTTGATGTCTTTCGGTGTGGCCAGGGCGTTGGTTGGGTCTTTCAACGTGATCAGACCGTTCTTTTGCAGCAGCAGCAGCGCGCGGCCACTGTTGGAGCCTTCGTTCGGGATAGCCACGGTGGCGCCGTCTTTCAGATCTTCAATCTTCTTGATCTTGCTCGAGTAACCGCCGAAGGGTTCAACGTGCACGCCAACCACGGTGACCAGGTTGGTGCCCTTACCTTCGTTGAAATTTTTCAGGTACGGCAGGGTCTGGAAATAGTTGGCGTCCAGACGCTTCTCGGCGACTTGTACGTTTGGCTGTACGTAGTCGGTGAACACTTTGATTTCCAGGTCCACGCCTTCTTTGGCCAGGGTCGGTTTGACCAGTTCAAGAATCTCGGCGTGCGGGATCGGGGTGGCGGCAACCACCAGTTTCTCGTTGGCCTGGGCGAAGCTTGCAGTCAGGGCAGCCGCCAGTGCGGTAAACAACAGAACCTTTTTCATGCAGTGTCCTTATCGAAATTCCGGGGCGTCTCTGACGACCGTTTTTTATGTGGTGTGCCAGCGAAGTGCTATCGCGGCGTGGGATGGACAATACCTATATTTTTTATTCCCGAACAATATCTTTTATTCACGTTGATATTCCATTTTGTTCATGTAGAAAGCTGCGCAAGGTTTCCCGCTCGGCGGGGCTGGCACTCGCGAAAATCCGCCGCACCTGCTCAAGCGGCGAGCCCGCTACGGGCAGGTTCAAATGCTCGGGCAAAATCTCGTCGCCGCTGCTGACCAGCAAGGCAAAGTGAATAACGTTTTCCAGTTCGCGGGTATTGCCCGGCCAACTGTGGTGCTCAAGTACCTGTTGGGCCGCGTCGCTGATCAGCGGCACCGGCAGGTCGAGGCGCTGGCTGTAGATGCCGAGGAAGTACTCGGCCAGGGACAGGATGTCGCCCACACGCTCGCGCAAGGCCGGCAGTTCCAGTTGGCCTTCGCTCAGGTAATGAAACAACCGCTCATGAAACTTGCCCGCCGCCACCGCCTGGGCCAGGTCGATGCTGGTGGCGGCCACCAGACGCACGTCCACCGGGCTGGGCTGATGCGCACCCACGCGGGTCACTTCGTGATTTTCCAGGGCGGCGAGCAGCTTGACCTGGATCGGCAGCGGCAAGTCGCCGATTTCATCCAGGTACAAAGTGCCGCCATTCGCCGAGCCGAACCACCCGGCCCGGCTGCTGGCCGCTCCGCTGTGAGCCCCGGCCGCGTAGCCGAACAGCTCGGCGTCGGCGTAGGTTGGGCTGATGGCGCCGCAATTGACCGAGACAAACAAACCGGTGCGGTCGCTGCCACGGTGGATATGCCGCGCCAGCAACTCTTTACCGCTGCCGGTCTCGCCGCGAATCAACACCGGCAAGGCGCGGGGGGCGAGGTTTTCCAGGTCTTCGCGTAGCTGTCGCGAACGCGGGTCGACAAACACCAGGGCCTTGGCACGGATGCTCAGCGGGCTTTTTTCGGCGTCGGGGAAGGTCAGCAGTGGCTGGCCGAAGGTTTCATGACTCATGGCAGGCTCCCGCCCCAAATCCACTCAGGGACGGGGCGTTGAAAAAATATCAGGCAGTACGCCGTGCGTGATGCTCAAGGCGGCTTTGCAGGCGATAGAGGTACGCAAAGCCCTGTTCCCAGCGCTGGTGACCGGACTTCACATTGATATGGCCAGCGCCCGACAGGATGCCGGCTTCGGCGCCCCAGTTACGCGCCAGCTCCAGCGCACGAGGGGCGCTGACGGCACTGTCGTTGTCGGAGCTGACCACTTGGCTGGGGAACGGCAGCAGGTCGGTTGGAATAGGCGCGAAATTACGCAAGGCCGGAGCGCAAGCGGGACGTTCGACATCGGCCGGAGCCACCAGCAACGCGCCGCGGACCTGCCGCAGAAAATGCAACGGCGCTGTGGCTGCCCAGTGCGCAACGGTGATGCAGCCCAGGCTGTGGGCGATGAGAATCACCGGCGTGCTGTCGGCGGCGATCGCCTCGGCGAGCGCGGCTACCCAGTCTTCACGGCGTGGCGTCAGCCAGTCGGCCTGCTCCACACGCGCACTGTTGGGCAGGCTGTTCTGCCAGTGACTTTGCCAATGATCTTCTGGCGATCCTTGCCAGCCCGGCACGATCAGGTAACGAATCGACTCGCTGTGCATGGGTGTGCCCTCCTGCAGCGTTTAACGTTGCTGAACAGTATAGGGACGGGTGTTATATTCGTTAAGGAATAAGAAGCTATTTATTAATAACCAAAAACCCAATCACACTAAACCTCAAACCGTGGGAGCGGGCTTGCTCGCGAAGGCGGTGTATCAGTCAGAGCATCTGTTACTGACCCACCGCCTTCGCGAGCAAGCCCGCTCCCACACTGAACCGATTCCACAGGAGATGAGCGAGGAGGCCTAAATCCCAGGCAAAAAAAAGGCCGCACCCTGCCAAGGAGACGGCCAAAAAATTGTCGAGGCTTTTGAAACTTAACGTGCAGTAATCACCGACAGCTTGGTAATCCCCGCGCGTTCGATAGACGCCATGGCTCGCGCCACTTCGCCGTAATTCACTCCATCGTCAGCCTGCAGTTGCACCCGCACATCGGGGTCCTTGGCCTTGGCCGCCTGCAGGTTGAATTCCAGCAGGTCCGGCTGGATTTCGTCCTTGTTGATAAACAGTTTG
This sequence comes from Pseudomonas poae, assembly GCA_028869255.1. Lineage (NCBI taxonomy): Bacteria > Pseudomonadati > Pseudomonadota > Gammaproteobacteria > Pseudomonadales > Pseudomonadaceae > Pseudomonas > Pseudomonas poae. Next base: position 5,605,612 of record CP110972.1, read on the forward strand.
CCGGCGCCGTCGATGCTCACCACCAGCGGGTCTTTCTGCTCCACCGGGGCCACGGCCTCGGTCTTGGGCAGGTTGATCGGGATCGCGTTGGTCAGAAGCGGCGCGGTGACGATAAACACCACCAGCAGCACCAGCATCACGTCCACCAGCGGCGTGACGTTGATCTCGCTCAGCACCTCATCACTGTCTTGCGTGGAGAAGGCCATTTCAGGACGCCTCCTTCACTTTTTGCGGGTTGCCGCCCGCGTTTTTGGTCAGGGCCGGGTGCAGCAGCACGCGGAAGGAGTTCTTCTGCGCGAGGCTGTAGAAGTCGTGGGCAAAGTCGTCGAGGTCGGCAGCCGTGAGCTTCAGGCGACGCAGGAAATAGTTGTAGACCAGCACCGCAGGCACCGCGACGGCGATCCCCACACCGGTGGCGACCAGCGCTGCACCAATCGGCCCGGCCACGGTTTCCAGGCTGGCGGAACCGGCGGCGCTGATGCCCTTGAGTGCTTCCATGATCCCCCACACGGTGCCGAACAAGCCGATAAACGGCGAGGTGCTGCCGATACTGGCGACCACGGCCAGGCCGGTTTCCAGGGAACGGCGTTCACGCACGATCTGCTGGCGCAGGGCACGTTCAAGGCGGTCCTGGTGGTTGATCGCCTGGCTCAGGTCGGCAGCATGCGGCGCATCTCCCACCTGGATCGCGGCATAACCGGCCTGGGCCACACGGGCAGCGGCGCCCGGCTGGGTTTCGGCCAGCTCGGCGGCCGAGTCGAGACTCGATGCCGCCCAGAACTGTTTATGGAACTTGCGATCCTGCGCCTTGAGGCGACCGAACTGCAGGCCCTTGAGCAAGGCGAAGCCCCAAGTGGCGACCGAAAAGACCACCAGCAGCCAGATCACCGCGCTTTCGATGGATTCAAGTGGAGATGCTAATGCCATGATGTATTCCCTCTGTGCAGGTCGCGGCGTGTGCAACACACCGCAGCCGAATAGTTAGTGAATCTTGAAATCAATCGGTACGCTGACCCAGCCGTCCTGGGCCACATCGCCCTGCTTGGCCGGCACGAAGCTCCAACGCTTCACGGCGGTCAGTGCGGCGTCGTCGAGTTGCTGGCGACCGCTGCTTTTCTGGATCTGGATCTCACCCGGCTTGCCGCTGGCCAGTACATGCACCCGCAACAACACCGTGCCTTCCCAACCGCGACGCTGAGCCAGTGACGGGTATTCCGGCGCCGGGTTCTTCAAGTACGCGGCGTTGGCGGAAGCCGGTGTTACCGGCGCCGGGGCCGGCGGCGCAACGGGCGCTGGCGCTGGCGGAGCCGGTGTCGGTGGCGCAGGCGGTTGCTCGACCGGTTTGGGTGCGGGCTTGGGCTCAGGCTTTGGCACCGGCTTGGGTTTCGGAATTTTTTTCGGCGCAGGCTTGGCGGCCAACTCATCCACCACCGGCGGCGGTGGCTCGACCACCGGTGGTGGCGGCGGTGGCTGCACAGGCGGAGGCGGTTCCACCACCGGCGGTGCCGGTTGTGAGAATTCGATGGTCATCGGCGGGATTTCCGGCGGCACAATCGGCAGCACCGGGGTGGGCTTCTGGCTTACCCAATAAATCACCGCGCCGTGCAGGGCCAACACCAGCAGCCCGAGCAAAATCCCTTCGCGTCGGCTCGAAAAGCGCTTCGGGGTTTTCTGCGTGCGCAACTGCCCCAACGGCGCGCGGTGCGGCCGGCCAAGGTCGACCAACTCACCACTCGGTGCCTGGCGCCATTGCGCCTCGTGTGCACTGGCGGCGGTCTGGACTTTGCCCATTGATTCACTCCCTACGGTTTTGAAACAAAAAAACCGACGGGCCTGCATGGGAGGCCGTCGAGGGCTGAATCATCGGGGCCAGACGCTTATCTCTTAAAGTAATCTTTAAAGTTATACATAGATTAAAAATGAATAAACGAAACATTCAGAAACGCCAAAGCCACGTCCCACGTGGGCTGGCGCGAAGGTGTCGATTTTCAATGCTTTTCAGGCATAAAAAATATTCAGCAAAGGCATGGGTCAGGCAGGGCTGTTTGCGCACAAATCGAGCAATTGGCGCTGCAAACTCTGCCCCGCCGCCCCCAGGCCACTGCGGCCATACAACGCCAGTCGCACGCCCTGCACCGCTGGCAAACCGCTGTCGACGCCGAGCACCACATGCCCGGCCTGCACCACCCGGCGCGGCAACAAACTGATACCCAGCCCCGCCGCCACCGCCGAACACACACTGGCCAGGCTTGCGCTGGAATAGCCGATGCGCCACCGCCAACCGGCCACTTCCAGGTGCTGCAGCATTTCATTGCGGTACAGGCCGCCGACCGGAAAGGCCACCAAGGGCAACGGGTCGCGCGCCAGGGAGGGCGTGCTGCGGCTGTCGACCCAGCACAACGGCTCCGGCCACGACGCCAGGCAGTCGGCGCTGTCGCCCATCTGCTTGACCAGCAATACATCGAACTCACCGCCGCGATACTGGCGCTGCAACTCGGGGCCCAGGCCGCTGGTGACCTCCAGGCGCACCCGTGGGAATGCCTGCACAAACGCCGAGAGCAACGGCATCAGGCGCTCGGCGGCAAAGTCTTCGGGTACGCCAAGGCGCAGCACACCGTCACTTTGCTGGTTGATCAACACATCGGCCGCTTCTTCATGCAGCGCGAGGATGCGTCGCGCATAGGCCAGCAGCCTTTCGCCCTCGGCGGTGGGCACCACGCGGCGCTGGTCGCGGTCCAGCAACTGGCACGTTACCGCGTCTTCGAGGCGGCGGATCTGCTGGCTCACGGTGGACTGGGTCAAGTGCAGTCGCTCGGCGGCGCGGGTGAAATTGCCGCAATCCACCACGGCGACGAAACTGCGCAATAACACGGGGTCGAACATTGGCATCACCATTGCGTTTGCCACTGATTGGCATGGTTATATTTAATTTCAGAATACCGCGATGGCTGCCCATACTTCACCCTCCATTCTGCCCGGAGGAGCCCCCATGACCGACGATCTACAGCACCTGCAACGCGCCATTCGGCTGGCCCAGACCAACGTGGCCCAGGGTGGCCGCCCGTTTGGCGCGGTGCTGGTGCGCAACGGCGAAGTGCTGGTGGACGCCGTGAATGAGATCCACCTGAGCCAGGACCCCACCGCCCACGCCGAGCTGCTGGCGATTCGCGCTGCCAGCCAACAGCTCGGCGCACGCCTGGAGGGCTGCGTGATCTACGCCAGCGGCCAGCCGTGCCCGATGTGCCTGAGCGCCATGTACCTGTGCGGCGTGGAACGGGTGGTGTTTGCCGCCAGCAACGCAATGGCCGAGCCGTTCGGGCTGTCGACGGCGGCGATTGGCCAACAGGTCGGCCTGCCCGTGCATGAACAACGCCTGCCAATCCAGCATCTGCCCGACCCAGCCATGACGGCCCTGTATCGCGAATGGAAAACCCTGCATGAAGCTGAATAAATCCCTCGCCGGCTGGGGCCTGCTGGTGGTCCTGGGCTTGAACCTGCGGCCGATCCTCAGCTCGATCAGCCCGTTGCTCGGCGAGATTCGCCTGGCCACCGGTTTGAGTTTCCAGAGCAGCGCCCTGCTGACCAGCCTGCCCGTGGTGTGCATGGGCCTGGTGGCGTTGGTGGGGGTGCGTGTGGAGGCGCAGTTGGGGGAACGGCGCGGCATTGCCCTGGGCTTGATGATGGTTTTGCTGGCGTGCCTGGCGCGCTGGCTGATGGGCCAGGCGTCGGCGCTGCTGGTCACGGCATTGCTTGGCGGTGCCGGGGTGGCGCTGATCCAGGCCTTGGTGCCGGCGATGATCAAGCGCGAGTTTCATCACCGCGTGCCGGTGGCGATGGGCGTGTATTCGGCCTCACTGATGGCCGGTGGCGGGCTGGCGGCGCTGCTCAGCCCGGTGGTGGCCACGCACTTCCAGCAATGGCAGGCGGGGTTGGGCGTGTGGCTGCTGCCGGCGCTGGCGGCGTTGCTGTTGTGGGCCTGGCTGCCGCTGGGTGCGGCGAAAAACCCACAGCGGGTGCCTGCGTTCCAGGGTTTGCGCAACCGCCGGGCCTGGCTGCTGGCGGTGTATTTCGGCCTGGTGAACTGCGGCTACATGAGCATGGTGGCGTGGCTGCCGGCCTACTATCAGCAATTGGGCTGGGGCGTGCTGCCCAGCGGTTCGTTGCTGGCATTCATGACTATCTTCCAGGTGATCGCCGCGCTGTTGATGCCGGTGCTGGCACAACGCGGGATCGACCGTCGGCCACTGCTGGGCATCGCCCTGCTGGCTCAGACGGTGGGTTACCTGGGTTTGATCCTCGCGCCGCAGGGCTATCCCCACCTGTGGGTGGCCTTGTGCGGCTTCGGCCTGGGCGCGTGTTTCGCGCTGAGCCTGCTGCTGACCCTCGACCACCATCGCGACCCTCGCCAGGCCGGGCAACTGGCGGCCTTTGTGCAGGGCGTGGGCTTTTTGATCAACGCCCTATCGCCGTGGCTGACCGGCTGGCTGCGCGAGCTGACCGGCAGCTTCATCAGCGCCTGGGTGGTGCTGACGGTGACCGTGGTGGCGATGCTGGTGGTGACCCGCGTGTTCAGCCCTGCCACCTATCGCACGGCGCCCGCTCTATAGATATGCATTTAAGATCTAGATAAAAAAAACATGCTTCATTGACGGAATAAGAAGCCACCTTAAAATCCCGGTTCTTCTACAGGATGCCGGGCACACCATGGATCTTCGCCAACTGCGTTACTTCATCGCTCTTAACGAGCACCGCAGTTTCGTGCGCGCCGCCGACGCCATGGGCATCACGCAGCCGGCGTTCAGCCGTAGCATCCAGGGCCTGGAACAGGAGTTCGGCTGTGTGCTGGTGGACCGCGCCCATAAAGACCTGCGCCCGACCCCCGAAGGCCAAGTGGTGCTGCAACATGCCCTGAGCCTGGTACAAGGTGCGGCGCTGCTCAGCCATGAAGTGACGCGCATGACCAAGCTCGACGCGGGCGAGGTACGGTTTGGCAGCGATGCGGTGGCGGCCGTCAGCCTGGTGCCCCAGACCATGGCGCGGTTTGTCACGGCATACCCCAAGGTGCGTACCGCGTTGCAGGTAGACAATTGGGAAAAACTCGGGCGCAGCCTGGCCCGGGAGGAGATCGAGTTTTTTATCGCCGACGTGCGCCATTTCGAGGCCGAGCCGAACTTCCAGACCCAGGCCCTGACGCCTCGGCGCAGCGTGTTTTTCTGCCGCGACGGGCACCCGCTGCTGGCCAAGGACAGCCTGTCCACCAACGACCTGTTCGGCTACCCGCTGGCCACGCCCTTGATCGCCCCCGGCATTCGCAAACTGCTGGCCAACCTCAGCGGGCGCATCGACTTCGCACCCGCCATCGAGCTGGAGCAGTTTGCCGCGCTGGCCAGCATCGTGCGCCAGTCCGACGCCATCGGCCTGGGCGCCGAAGAAGCCTTCCTCGACGCCTTCGCCAGTGGCCAGTTGCACCCGCTGCACTGGCGCAACGTGCCCCACGCCCTGGACAGTTTGAACACCCGCTGCGGGGTGATCAGCCGCGCTGGGGTGCGCTTGTCGCCTGCGGCAAAGGCGCTGATCGAGACGCTGCTGGCGGTGGAAAGCCAAGGCGATTGGCCCGCGCAAACGTCCCAAAATCGTTGAAACGCACGCCCATCTCGGCCATCACTTTGTGTGCCACTCCGGCCGTCATCTGGCGGATGTAAAACGGCTCTTTAACCACAAAGTGATGGATGCCGTGGGTGCTGCCGAAATTGAAGCAGAACGCCTGCAACGGCCACAGCCACCACGGGTTCAGCACTTGGGTTTGCTGGAGCACATTGCCCAGTTCCACGTCGCCGTAGTAGTGCATGTTGGAGCTGACAAAGTGCAGGCAAAAGGTGCGCAACACGTTGGGGCCGATGATCACCACGGCGGCGATATCGATCACCTGCATCATCTGCAACGTACCGGCTGACCAGCCGATCGGCGTGCCCATCAGGCTGGCGATGCCGTTGGCCGCATGAAAGCCCAGGAAGATGTACCAGGCGCCCCAGTGCAACAGCGCCAACGGTGCGTACACCAGCAGCGAGCGCTTGAGGATCTTGAATTTGTGGCTCCAGGTTTTGGCGCGCAGCATCCGGATGAAGGCCGACATCACGTTATCGCCCACCATCAGCAACCGCGCAAAACCCCAGGGCTCGCCATTGGTGATGGCGCGCTCTTCCATATCGGTTTCGGTGCCCGACACCTTGTGATGGTTGAGGTGCAGGTGCCGGCGGATCCACGGGTTGATCGTACTCGGCCGCGCCAGCCATACCAGGCCCATCATCAGGTTGTGGGGCACGCGTTGCTTGCGAAAGTACATGCTGTGGATCAGGTCGTGTTCCAACTCGTGGGTCAGCGAGGCCAAAAAGGCATTGAGCAGCAGGCACACCCACCAGGCCATATGGCCGCTGATGTACAGCGCCGCCGAACCCAGCATGCCCAGCAGGGCGAACGCCAGGATGCCCGCGCCCAGCGCGTCCTGATGCAACAACCAGGGGTGCTGTTGGCGCAACCTGAGGCCTTCGGCCAACACCACTTCACGAATATGCGCCGAGCGCTGTTGCGCGTTCATCTGTTGGGGACTTGCAGAAGTACCGTCCATGCTCCCATCCTCTTGTTTACTGATGGTTACATCCTGCACCAGGCCCGCGTGCAGGACGCTAGCCCCACACGCCAACCTGTTGACCGCAAGCGCCAATCGTCATGACCGAACCGACTTCCCTCGCCAGCTGGACCCGCGCCCTGCGCAAGCAGCTCGACGCCCTGGACCTCGACAGCGCCGCGCTGTGCGTCGAGGCCGGGCTCGACCCGCAGCAAATGGACGACCCGAATGCGCGCTACCCGCTGTCGGCCACCACGCGCCTGTGGGAACTGGCGGTGCAGGCCAGCGGCGACCCGGCAATCGGCTTGCGGGTGTCGCGGTTTGTCAGCCCCACCACGTTTCATGCGCTCGGCTATGCCTTGGTGGCCAGCGGCAGTCTGCGGGAAGTGTTCGAGCGCATCGTGCGCTATCACCAGGTGGTCAGCGATGCCCTGGTGCTGGAGCTTAGCGGCGATGGCGAGCGCTACCGCTTTCGCCTGCTGCAACCACCGGGCAGCCCGGCGCCGGCGCTGGAAGCCATCGATGCCTTCGCCGCGATCTATGTGCGCACCTGCCGCAACCGCCTGGGCCGGGACTACGCGCCTTTGGCGGTGTACCTGCGCCGCCCGGAACCGGCCGACCCCAACCCCTGGCACACGGTGTTTCGTGCGCCGGTGTTTTTTGCCGCCGAGGAAGACCGCCTCGAATTCGCCGCCCATGATTTCGACAGCCACCTGGACGATGCCAACCCGGAACTGGCCGAACACAACGAAACCGTGCTCAAGCGCACCCTCGCCCAACTGCAACCGCTGACCTGGGAACGTAAAGTGCGCGCAGCCATCGAGGCGCAACTGCCCGAAGGCGAGCCAAGTGCCGAACGGGTTGCCCAGGCCCTGCACCTGAGCCTGCGCAGCTTGCAGCGGCATCTGGCGGATGAGGGCTGCCGCTTTGACGCGCTGCTCAATGAATGCAGGGAGAACCTCGCGTTGCTGCACCTGCGCGACCCGCAATGTTCATTGGCTGAGATCAGTCATTTGCTCGGGTTTGCCGATACCAGCAGTTTTAACCGGGCGTTCAAGCGCTGGACGGGGATGACGCCGGGGCAGTTTCGGGATGGGTTGCGGTAGTGGGATGTGCGGTGGGTGTAAGGGCCTCTTCGGGAGCAAGCCCCCTCCCACATTTGGAATGCGTTCCCCTGTGGGAACGGGCTTGCCCGCGATGGCGGTGGCTCAGTCAGCGCCCGCGATCGCGGCGCAAAACCTTTCTCACCCGCGCCACTAACGCCTTGGCTTCAAACGGCTTGAGCAGGTAGTCATCCTCATGCAATTCCAGGCCGCGCAGGCGGTCTTCAATCCCGCCCGGCGTGGTCAAAAACAGCAGCGGCGTATCGCCCTTCTGCCGAATGGCCTGCTGCAACTTCCAGGCGTTCAGGCCCGGCAGCATCACATCCAGAATCACCAGTTCATAGTCGGCGCTTTCGACAAAACGCTGCGCCGCCATGCCGTTGGCCGCGACTTCCACGGTGTAGCCGGCCTCGTTCAAACCCTGGGCCATCCGCTGTGCTTCGTCGGTCTCATGTTCCACTAACAGCACGCGCATAACACACCTCGATTGATCAGACCTGCAGGCTACCACCCTCAGGTGTGCGCCGCCTGCCGCAGCCGCTGCGCATCGAGGATTTCGATCTCGCCATAGCCCAGGCGCACGATGCCTTGGGTTTGCAGGTCCTTGAGCAAAGCGTTGGTGGTCTGGCGCGACAGGCTCAACATCGCCGCCAAGTCTTCCTGGGGTAATTGCAGCACGCGTCTGGCGGGTTCGATATCGCCGTGCCCCTCGACGATCATCAACAAACGATGGGCCAGGCGCACCGAGGCCGGCATCAGGCTGAGCTGTTCCAGGCCGATAAAACTCAGGCGCAGCTTCTGGCTCATCAATAACGCCAGGTCGCGCCAGTACCGAGGGGCCTGGTCGAGGATTTTCAGCAGCGCCTGCTGCGGCACCTGCAACAGGGTGCACGGCCCAACAGCGCAGGCGTCGTGGGTGCGCGGCAAACCGTCGAACAGGCAGATTTCGCCGAACCAGTAGGGTACCTCCATCAGGCTCAAAATCGCCTCCTTGCCCTGCTCATTCACCGCGCTGACCCGCAGGCTGCCGTCGAGCACGGCATACAGGCCGCAGGGCGGGTCGCCGCGCTTGAACAGGTATTGCCCCCCGCCAGTTGGCGCAGCTGCGCATGGGCCAGCAAGCTATGCTGAAAAGGCGCGGGTAGATGGCTGAACCAGTGACCGGCAGCCAGCCGGGCGTGCCATTGGTCTACGTCCATGAGAACTCCGAAGATTGTCGCCCAACTGACAGTCAGTGGCGGGCCGGCAGGGCATGATCAAACATCCTACAGGAGGAACAACAATGAAAAGCCTCGTCGACCACCTCAGTCAATACGCCGCCTACCACCGCGACCCACGCAATATTGCCAGCCACTTTATTGGCATCCCCTTGATCGTGGTCGCCGTGGCCGTGCTGCTGTCACGCCCCGAATGGGCGGTTGGTGGCCTTTGGCTGTCGCCGGCAGTGATTGTCGCGCTGTTTTCGGCGTGGTTTTACCTGCGCCTGGAGCTGGCGCTCGGCGTGCTGATGACAGTGCTGATGGGCTTGGCGGTGTGGGCCGGGCACGTGCTGGCGGCGCAGAGCACGCTGGTGTGGCTCAGCAGCGGTATCGGCCTGTTTGTGGTGGGCTGGGTGATTCAGTTTGTCGGCCACTACTACGAGGGCCGGAAGCCGGCGTTTGTGGATGACGTGTCCGGGCTGATCGTGGGGCCGTTGTTTGTGGTGGTGGAGTTGGCATTTCTGGTGGGGTTGCGCCAGGGGCTCAAGCAGCAGATTGAAGAGCGTTCGGGGCCGGTGGCGGTACGCGCGAAAAACGCCACGGTCTAACAGGCACTGAAGAACAAATGTGGGAGCCGGGCTTGCCCGCGATGACGGTGGGCCAGCCAACATCATTGCCGACTGACAGTCCGCCATCGCGGGCAAGCCCGGCTCCCACAAGGGTTTTGCAGTGTTTGTAGACTCAGGCTTTTTGCCAGACCTTGGGTTTGAAGAACAAGGTCTCGCCCCGCGCCAAACCGGTCAGGCTGTCGTGGTCTTTCACCACTTCAGCCTCGATCAGCTCGCTCTGGCCTTCCACTTTCAGGGTGACCCGCGTAGTGGCGCCCAGCGGGCGAATATCGCGCACTTCAGCCGCATGGTGGTCTTCCAGTTCATGCCGCGACAGCGACACTTCATGCGGACGGAACAGCACGTGATTGTCCTCGCCCAAATGCAGGCGGTTGGAATCACCCAGGAAGTGGTACACAAAATCACTGGCCGGGTTTTCGTAGACTTCACCCGGTGAGCCGATCTGCTCGATCACGCCCTTGTTCATCACCACGATACGGTCGGCGACTTCCATGGCCTCTTCCTGGTCATGGGTCACGAACACCGAGGTCAGGTTGATGTCTTCGTGCAGGCGCGCCAGCCAGCGACGCAGCTCTTTACGCACCTTGGCGTCGAGGGCGCCGAACGGCTCATCGAGCAGCAGCACTTTAGGTTCTACCGCCAGGGCGCGGGCCAAGGCGATGCGCTGGCGCTGGCCACCGGAGAGTTGTTCCGGGTAGCGATCAGACAGCCAATCGAGCTGCACCATATTCAGCAGCTCGTGGACTTTTACCGCGATCTGGCTTTCATTCGGGCGCTGGTTTTTCGGCTTCATGCGCAGGCCGAAGGCGACGTTGTCGAACACGGTCATGTGGCGGAACAGCGCGTAGTGCTGGAACACAAAACCGACGTTGCGATCACGCACGTCGTGGCCGGACACGTCTTCACCGTGGAACACGATGCTGCCGTCATCCGGGGTTTCCAGGCCGGCAATGATGCGCAGCAAGGTAGTTTTGCCGCAGCCGGACGGGCCGAGCAACGCCACCAGCTCGCCACTCTGGATATCCAGATTGATGCTGTTCAGGGCCTTGAAGGCGTTGAAGTTCTTGCTGACATTACGGACTTCGATCGACATGACTTATTCCTCACTGCTTGCTGCGCGCAGGCGATTAATTCGGTTCTCGCTCCACTGCTTGAGCAGCAGGATGAAGAGCGCCAGGATCAGCAGCAGACTCGCCACCGCAAACGCGGCAACGTGGTTGTATTCGTTGTAGAGAATCTCGACGTGCAGCGGCAGGGTGTTGGTCACGCCGCGAATGTGGCCGGACACCACCGACACCGCGCCGAACTCGCCCATGGCCCGTGCGGTACACAGCACCACGCCGTAGATCAGGCCCCATTTGATATTCGGCACGGTCACATGCCAGAACATCTGCCAGCCATTGGCGCCCAGCAGGCGAGCAGCCTCTTCTTCCTGGGTGCCCTGCTCCTGCATCAGCGGGATCAGTTCACGGGCCACAAAGGGCACAGTCACGAAGATGGTGGCGAGCACGATGCCCGGCAAGGCGAACACGATCTGGATGTCATGCTCCTGCAACCACGGGCCGAATAAACCCTGGGCGCCGAACATCAATACGTACACCAGGCCCGCGATGACTGGCGATACCGAGAACGGCAGGTCGATCAGCGTCACCAGGATGCTCTTGCCACGGAACGAGTACTTGCTCACGCACCAGGCGGCACTGACGCCGAACACTACGTTGAGCGGCACCGAGATCAACACGGCGATCACCGTGAGCTTCAGCGCCGACAGTGCGTCGGGCTCAAGGATCGCGGTAAAGAACGCGCCCAGGCCATTCTTCAAGCCCTGGGACACCACGATAAACAGCGGCAGCAACAGGAACAGAAAGAACACCAGCCAGCCCAGGCTGATCAGGATGCGTCGCGACACGGCGCTGCCACGACGGGCAGCGTTGGCCGAGGATGCAGCGGAAATAGACGATTGGGACATGTTCCGCGCCTCCTTATGGACGTTCGATGCGCCGCTGCAACAAGTTGATCAGCAGCAGCAAAACAAATGAAACCACCAGCATCAGCACGCCGATGGAGGTGGCGCCGCGGTAGTCGTATTGGTCGAGCTTGACCATGATCAGCAGCGGCAGGATCTCGGTTTTCATCGGCATGTTGCCGGCGATGAAAATCACCGAACCGTACTCACCGACGCCACGGGCAAAGGCCAGGGCAAAGCCGGTCAGCCAGGCAGGCAGCAACGCGGGCACGAGGATATAGCGGAACACCTGCAACGGCTTGGCGCCCAGGCAGGCGGCGGCTTCTTCGATTTCGCGAGGGATATCGGCCAGCACCGGCTGCACTGTGCGCACCACGAATGGCAGCGTGACGAACGTCAGCGCCAGCGTGATACCCAACGGGCTGTAGGCGATCTTGAAACCGAGGTCAGCGGCGAACTGGCCGACCAGGCCGGTCGGCGTGTACAACGCGGTCAGCGCGATACCGGCCACGGCGGTGGGCAGGGCGAACGGCAGGTCGATCATCGCATCGATGATCTTGCGGCCGGGGAAGGTATAGCGCACCAGCACCCAGGCCAGCAGCGTGCCGATCACGCCATTGATCAGCGCGGCGTAGAGCGCGGTGCTGAAGCTCAGTTTCAACGCCGCCAGCACGCGCGGTGCCGAGATGATGTTCCAGAACTGATCCCAGGTGAGTTGAGCGGCGTGTACAAACATCGCCGCGAGGGGGATGAGTACGATCAGGCTGAGGTACACCACGGTGTAGCCCAGCGTCAGCCCGAAGCCGGGTATGACGGGGGAAATACGACGCGACATAAGAGTCCTTGGTTAAGGGAAAACCACTGGAGGCACACACGTCCTGTGGGAGCTGGCTTGCCTGCGATGCAAGCGCCGCGGTATGTCAGTCACACCGCGGCGATGCTATCGCAGGCAAGCCAGCTCCCACAGGGCATAGCGTGCGCCACCAGATTGTGTTGGTTACTGCGCGGTGTAAATCTGATCGAACACGCCGCCGTCGTTAAAGAATTTCGGTTGGGCAGTTTTCCAGCCGCCGAAGTCTTTGTCGATAGTCACCAGGTCCAGTTTCGGGAACTGCTGGGCGTATTTGGCGGCCACTTTTGCATCGCGTGGGCGGTAGAAATTCTTCGCCGCAATCTCCTGGCCAGCCGGGCTGTACAGGTGCTTCAGGTATTCGGTGGCGATTTCGGTGTTGCCCTTTTTCTCGGCGTTCTTGTCGACCACGGCCACCGGCGGCTCCGCGAGGATCGACAGCGAAGGCACGACGATATCGAACTTGTCGGCGCCGCCGTCTTCTTTCAGCGCCAGGAACGCTTCGTTTTCCCAGGCCAGCAACACGTCACCCTGACCGTTGTTGACGAAGGTGATGGTCGAACCGCGAGCACCGGTGTCGAGGATCGGCACGTGCTTGAACAGCTCTTTCACGTATTCCTGGGCCTTGGCTTCGCTGCCACCGGATTTGAGGCCATAGGCCCAGGCGGCGAGGAAGTTCCAGCGCGCACCACCGGAGGTTTTCGGATTAGGAGTGATCACCGACACATCTTTCTTGATCAGGTCGCCCCAATCCTTGATGCCTTTAGGGTTGCCCTTGCGCACCAGGAACACGATGGTCGAGGTGTACGGGGTGCTGGCGTCCGGCAGGCGGGTTTGCCAGTTTTCCGGCAGGGTCTTGCCCAGCTTGGCGATTTCGTCGATGTCGCCGGCCAGGGCCAGGGTGACCACGTCGGCGCGCAGGCCGTCGATCACTGCACGGCCTTGCTTGCCCGAACCACCGTGGGATTGCTGGATCTTCACATTGTCGCCGGGGTGGGACTGTTTCCAGAAGGTGGTGAACTCAGCGTTGTAATCCTGGTACAGCTCACGGGTAGGGTCGTACGAGACGTTGAGCAACTCGTAGTCCTTGGCAACGGCGGAACCTGCAAACACGGCACTGGCCAGGGCGGCCAGGGCATAACGGCGAATCGACGACATAGAAGCTCCTGAAAATTCTTGGGTGTTGGCTTTTTCTTATAGTGACGGGGGTCTATCGCCGTTATTGCTTAGCTCGGTTTGTTACCCGGGTTCTGCAAACGGAATTTTTCTTTGCGTTCGATCTGTACCACTTGAGCGTTATGCACAGTGATTTCCACCGCGCCAAACCGCAGATCGCGCAGGGCGCTCTGGATCTCACGCAAAATGGCTGCTTCGTCCTGGCCGTCGACGCTACGTAGAGATGCGCTCATGGTCTCGCTCCTGAAATGAATAGTGCCTCGCAGTGGCGGCACTGCTTGCGGCGTGAGGCGATAGTAGATAAGCGCGGATATTCTTAAAAATACTATTTAAGAATGTTTATATAACCAGAAAGAATTTTCTGGCAAGACGCGGGGTTGCGAGAGGATTTTGGCAGCTTGTGCTGAAATTAAGCCTTGAGAGATTCAAATGTGGGAGGGGGCTTGCCCCCGATGGCGGTGGGTCAGTCACTTATTGGTTGGCTGACACTCCCTCATCGGGGGCAAGCCCCTCCCACATTTGACTGTATTTCAAGTTCGGATAGCGGGAGCTCTATCCCAATCAATCGCCTGCGCCGGCATCGGCCGCCCGAACCAATACCCCTGCCCCATATCGCACGCCTGATCCAACAAAAACCGCGCCTGCTCTACCTGCTCAATCCCTTCGGCGTGCACCTGCATGCCCATGCTTTTGGCCAGGGCGATCACCACCCGCACAATCGCGGCGTCATCTTCGTCCCACGGCAGCCCGGCGACAAAACCCTGGTCGATCTTGAGTTTCTGCACCGGCAGGCGCTTGAGGCGCAGCAGGGAGGAATAGCCGGTACCGAAGTCGTCGATGGCCAGGCGCAAGCCCAGTTCGCGCAGGCGGTGCAGTTGCTCGAGGGCCACTTCCGGGTCGTCCATCACTGCACTTTCGGTGACTTCCAGTTCAAGGTAGGCCGGGTCCAGGCCGGTGTCGTGCAGCACCTGAGCGACTTGCTCGTACAATTCGCGTCGGGCAAATAGCCGGCTGGACACATTGATCGCGATAAAGCCCAGCGGCGCACCGTCGGCCAGCCATTGGCACATCTGGCGGCAGGCTTGGTCCATGACCCAAGCGTCGATATCGGCGATCAGCCCGGTGCGTTCGGCGATCGGGATAAATTCGCCCGGCGGCACCAGCCCGCGTTCCGGGTGCTGCCAGCGCACCAGGGCTTCTACGCCCACCAGGCGGCTGTTGTGCAGGTCGTGCACCGGCTGGTAATAGACGCGCAGCTCCTGCTGGTCGAGGGCGCGCCGCAGTTCACTGGCGATTTCCACGCGGTTCTGGGCGTGGGCCGTGAGTTCTTCGGTGTACAGCGCGTAGCCTTCGCGGCCGGCGCTCTTGGCCTTGAACAGCGCGGAGTCGGCATTGCGCAGCAGTTGTTCGGCGCTCAAGGCGTCATTGGGAAACAGGCTGATGCCGATGCTGGCGCTGATAAACAGCTGGTGGCCGTCGAACCTGAACGGTTGCTTCATCGCCTCCAGCATGCGTTGCGCCAACGCGGCCGCCTGCACCACCTGCGGGCAGCTTTCCATCAGCACGGCAAACTCGTCCCCGCCCAGGCGCGCCAGGGTCACGCCGGGGCCGAACAAGCCCAGCAGGCGTTCGCTCACGACTTTGAGCAATTGGTCACCGACGTTATGGCCAAGGCTGTCGTTGATGATCTTGAAGTGGTCCAGGTCCAGCAACAGCAGGGCGCAGCCGCGCTTGTGGATTTGCGCCGAGGCCAGCGCCTGCTCGGCGCGGTCGGTAAACAGCAGGCGGTTGGGCAGGTCGGTCAGGGGGTCGTGATGCGCCAGGTGGGCCAGCTCGTGCTCGGAATCCTTGATGGCGGTGATATCGGAAAATACCGCGACATAATGGCTGACTTGGCCAAGGTCATCGCGGATTACCCGAATGGTTTGCCACTGCGGGTAAATCTCGCCGCTTTTGCGTCGGTTCCAGATTTCACCGCTCCATTCGCCGGTGCGCTCCAGGCACTGGAACATCTGCTGGTAAAAATGCGACGAATGGCGCCCGGACTTGAACAGGCTGGGTTCGCGCCCCATGACGTCTTCGCGCTGGTAGCCGGTGATCGCCATAAAGGCCCGATTCACATGCACGATCAGCCCCTGCGCGTCGGTGACCAGCACGCCTTCGCGGGTGCAATCAAACACCGCGGCGGCCTGGCGCAGGCGCTCGCGATTTTCCTGCAGCGGTTGCTGCAACTGGTGCGCACGGGCAAAACGCGCGCATAGCAGGTAAATCGCCAGGGCACTCAGGGCCACCCACACGTACCCGCGCACTTGCAGCCAGCGCCCCAACTCCTGCGGTTCATCGAGAAAGTTGATCAATATATGGTCGCTGAGCTGGAGCCAAGCAATGGATACCAGCAGGTATACCAGCCCCACACGCAGGGCACCTCGGTATGAAAACAGCATATGGTCAGTAATCCTTACCAAAAAAACAGAATCGCCCTACAAAGGCTGCGGATTATAGAATAAGAAACATCCAGTCACTCCTATCTGAAAGGGCGGCTGGTTTTCTCTGTAGGCTTAGTGATAATGCGTGAGCTGGTTTTTCTTTTTCTGAGGGCCATACAGCCTATGTGGTACAACGGTTTTCTTGACTTGTCAGCCTGGCAACTGGTGGCAGTCACTCTGTTGATGACCCACGTGACCATCGTTGGCGTCACGGTTTATCTGCATCGTTATTCAGCCCATCGCTCCCTGGAGCTCAATGCCGGCCTGAAACACTTCTTCCGCTTCTGGCTGTGGCTGACCACGGCGCAGAACACCCGCGAGTGGACCGCCATCCACCGCAAACACCACGCCAAATGCGAAACCGTCGATGACCCGCACAGCCCGGTGATCAAGGGCCTGTCCACCGTATTGCGCAAAGGCGCCGAGCTGTACCGCGCCGAGGCGGAAAACCCCGAGACCCTGCGCATCTACGGCAAGAACTGCCCGGACGACTGGATCGAACGCAAGCTCTACACCCCCTACCCGCTGTTGGGTGTGGCGATCATGGGCGTGATCGACCTGCTGCTGTTCGGCACCATCGGCATCACCATCTGGGCGATCCAGATGATGTGGATTCCATTCTGGGCCGCCGGTGTGATCAACGGCCTGGGGCACGCCGTGGGCTATCGCAACTTCGAATGCCGTGACGCCGCCACCAACCTGGTGCCGTGGGGCATCATCGTGGGCGGCGAAGAGCTGCACAACAACCACCACACCTATCCCAACTCGGCCAAGTTGTCGGTGAAGAAGTGGGAGTTCGACCTCGGTTGGGCCTGGATCAAGGTGTTCAGCTTCCTGCGCCTGGCCAAGGTGCAGCGCGTTGCACCGATTGCCCATCGCGTGGAAGGCAAGGGCCACCTGGACATGGACACCGCCATGGCGATCCTCAACAACCGCTTCCAGATCATGGCCCAGTACCGCAAGTTGGTGATCGGCCCACTGGTCAAGCAGGAGCTGGAGAAGGTCGATCACTCGGTGCGCCACCAATTCCATCGCGCCAAGCGATTGTTGTCGCGTGAGACCAGCTTGCTCGATGACCGCCACCACGTGCGCATCCAGAGCATGCTCGAGCACAGCCAGGCCCTGAAGGTGATCTATGAAAAGCGCCTGGCGCTGCAGCAGATCTGGCTCAAAACCAGCTCCAATGGCCACGATATGCTGGCCGCCATCAAGGAATGGGTGCACGAAGCCGAGGCCAGCGGCATCCAATCCCTGCGGGATTTTGCCCACCAATTGAAGACCTATTCGCTGCGTCCTGCGGCGGTCTGAACGTGACGTGGGAGGGCTTGCCCTCCCACCTATCAGCTTTTTGGCGTCATTTCTCGGACACCGGCAATCGGTCCTGTTGACGGAACTTCACTGCAATTCGCCTCTCTCAATGAACACTTCGCCATCATGGTGACCCCTTGTAGTGACCGCTGCTCCATCCTGCGGCGCGCCCAGAGAGAGTTGTGCCGATGGTTCACGAAAAGTCCCACGTAACCGATACGCCCACTGCTGAGCATCCTCGCCCGGCGGCAGCGGCGACCCTGCTGGCGCTGATGCATGCCCAGGGCGAAGTCGAGCGGCTGAGTGAGCGCGAACAGTTGCTGAGTTCACTGCTGGTCAGCGTGAATGCCGTGCTTTGGGCCATCGATTGGGCGACGCGTCGCGTACTCTACGTGAGCCCCGCCTACGAGCGCGTGTTCGGCCGTTCCGCCGGCCTGCTGCTGGCCGACCATCGGGAATGGCGCAACAGCATCCACCCAGAAGACCTCGACTATGCCGAACACAGTCTGGCGCGCGTGTTGGAGCAAGGCGCCGTGGAAGACCGCGAATACCGCATCATCACTGCAGACGGGCAAATCCGCTGGCTGAGCGACAAGTGCTACATCAACCAGCAGGTCGAACCCGGCGAGCCGGTGATTGTGGTGGGCATGGCCGAGGACATCACCGAAAAGAAACAAATGGAGCTGGAACTGCACCGCCTGGCCACCACTGACGTGCTGACCCAGAGCAGTAACCGTCGGCATTTCTTCGAATGCGCCAACCATGCCTTCGACAGCGCCTGTGCTCAGGGCGCACCGCTGGCCTTTCTGCTGCTGGACATCGACGACTTCAAGGACGTCAACGACACCTACGGCCACCTGGAGGGCGACCAGGTGCTGCGGCGTATCGCCGAGAGCGGCCGTGGGGTGTTGCGCCGTGGTGACCTGTTCGGGCGCATTGGGGGCGAAGAGTTCGCCGCCGTATTGCCCGGGTGTGCACCGCAGATGGCGCTACAGGTGGCCGAGCGACTGGGCAGGGAGATTCAGGAATTGAGCTTCAACTATGAAGGCCAAGCGTTCAGCGTGACCATCAGCCAGGGCCTGGCCAGCCTCACTGAGCAGGACTCGACCCTGGACAGCCTGTTTGCCC
Organism: Pseudomonas poae; assembly: GCA_028869255.1. NCBI lineage: Bacteria > Pseudomonadati > Pseudomonadota > Gammaproteobacteria > Pseudomonadales > Pseudomonadaceae > Pseudomonas > Pseudomonas poae. Next base: position 5,624,082 of record CP110972.1, read on the forward strand.
GCGCCGACGCGGCCATGTATGAGGCCAAGCGCCTGGGCAAAAACCGCGTGGTCGCGGGTTAAAGCCGAACACGTTCATCTGCCACAGTGAAAATCCCATGTGGGGGCGGGCTTGCTCGCGAATGTGGCGTGTCAGCCAATATACTCAGTGACTGAGACACCGTATTCGCGGGCAAGCCCGCTCCCACATTTGGGTCTCGTCGCCCTCTAGGACTTGCGCACCCGCGTCAGCTCGGCCAACCCCACCTTCAGCAGACGTGCGGTCTTGCTCGCGGCCAGTTCTTCCAGCCCCTCGTGCTCGGTCAATCGCGCCATTTGCGCCGCCAGGTTCACCACCAGTGCATCCCGGGCATACACACCGCCCTCCAGGGAATAAATCGCCGCGATCAATTGGCGCAACGCCAACGGCAACCGCCAACGGGCCCGCAGTGCCGAGCCATAGGCCGCGCCAAAGGTGTAGAGGGCTTCGCCGATCGCTTCATCATCCAGCGCACCGCCGCCCTGACGCCAGTCTTCCAGGCAGCGCAACAGCGCCAAGTCGCCCAGCCGATGGAGGATACCGGCGCTGTAGCAGCGCTCATGGTCCAGCGCCAACATATGTGCCAGACGCAGGGCATAGTCGGCGGTGTCCTGGGACAATTGCCAGTGACGCTGCGCATACGCCATCAGGCCCGGATCCGCCAACACCACGTTGTGCTTGAGCGCCAGGCCCAGGATCAGGTTCATGCTTTGCCCGGGCGCCAGCGTGTTCAGGGCTGCGGGCAGAGTTTGCACCGGTATGCCGTGATGGCCGGCGCTGTTAGCGGCGGCGATCAGCACGGCGGTAATTTGTGGGTCCATGCGCACCCGGTCTTCGAGGTGCTTGAGGTCCAGGCCGTCCGGGCCGAGGCTGTGTTGCACGGCGGCTCTTACGTCGACCCGCAACGGCGCACCATCGGACGCCTCGCGGCGGCGCTCGAGGAATACCGGCAAGGTCATGCCGGGCGCCAGCGGCGGAATCTCGCAATACACGCTTTCGCCTTCGTTCAGCAGCAGGTCTTGCAGACGCTGCGTCAGGCCTTCCATGTTCAGGGGTTTGGTCAAATACGCCGTAGGCGCCAGGGGCAAGGCTTCGCGCACGCTGGCGCTGTCGTTGCGACTGCTCAGCAGAATGAACGGCAGCGCGGGCGAGCGGCGTTTCTGGCGCACGTTGCGCAACAGGCTCAGCCCATCAATGCCTGGCAGCTCCCAATCCGCCAGGATCAGGTCGTAGGGCTTTTCGCGCAGCAGCGTGGCCGCTTGCTGCCCGTCGGCACACACATCCAGCCGCGCATCACAGCGCACATTCAACAGTACTTGCTTGAGCAGGTCCCGCGACCAGGGGTCCGCTTCGGCAATCAGTACGCGGGGTACAGCGGGTAAATCAACAGCAATCATCCTGCACGCTCCATCGGCAATGCTGGAACCTTAGACAATGGAGGCGCATACGTACAATGAACAAGGCCTGAATGTGCGGTGATCGGCATAAAAAAACCCGCCGAAGCGGGTTTTTTTCTGTCGATCAGTTCAGCTTCCGCTTACAGCTCGGAGAAGCACTCTTCAATGATCGCCAGGCCTTTGTCGAGTTGCTCGTCCGGCGAGGTCAACGGCACCAGCACGCGCAACACGTTGCCATAGGTGCCGCAGGACAGCAGGATCAGGCCCTTGTCACGCGCCTTGGCCACCACGGAAGCGACAGCGGCCGCATTCGGCTTGTGGCTGTCGCCACCTTCGAACAGCTCGACCGCGATCATCGCGCCCAGGGCACGCACTTCGCCAATCACCGGGTACTTGGCCTGAATGGCTTTGAGGCCAGTCACCAGGCGCTCGCCGACAGCCTTGCAGCGGTCCAGCAGGTGCTCTTCTTCGAACACTTCCATCACCGCCAATGCAGCGGCGCAAGCGATCGGGCTACCGGCGTAGGTGCCGCCCAGGCCGCCTGGAGCAATGGCGTCCATGTATTCAGCCTTACCGCACACACCGGCCAACGGGAAACCGCCGGCGATGGATTTAGCGAAGGTGGTCAGGTCGGCGGCAACGCCCATCTGCTCCATGGCAAAGAACGTACCGGTACGGCCGGCACCGGTTTGCACTTCGTCGGCGATCAGCAGGATGCCGTGCTTGTCGCACAGTTCGCGCAGGCGCTTCATGAAGGATTTAGGCGCGACGTAGAAACCGCCTTCGCCCTGAACCGGCTCGATGATGATGGCAGCGATGTCACGCGGCTCGGCATCGTTCTTGAAGATGCGTTCGATGCTGGCGATGGAATCGTCATCGCTGACGCCGTGCAGTTCATTCGGGAACAGTGCGCGGAACACGCCGCCCGGCATCAGGCCCATGCCGGCCGAGTACGGTACGACTTTACCGGTGAGGCCCAGGGTCATCATGGTGCGGCCGTGGTAAGCGCCGGTGAAGGCAATCACGCCGGCACGGCCAGTGGCGGCGCGAGCGATTTTCACGGCGTTCTCAACCGCTTCGGAACCGGTGGTGACCAGCAGGGTTTTCTTGGCGAAATCACCTGGGACCTTGGCGTTGATTTTTTCGCACAGCTCCACGTAAGGCTCGTAGGCCAGAACCTGGAAGCAGGTGTGGGTCAGCTTGTTCAACTGCTCGGTCACGGCCGCGATGATTTTCGGGTGCACATGGCCGGTGTTCAGCACGGCGATACCGCCGGCGAAGTCGATGAACTCGCGACCTTCAACGTCGGTCACGGTGGCGTTCTTCGCGGATTCGGCGAAGATCGGGTGAATCTGGCCAACACCACGCGGTACAGCGGCTTCGCGGCGTTTCATCAAGGATGCGTTGGTCTTGCTCATAAAGTCCTCATTCGCCACTCATCGGGTGGCGTGGTCCAAGGAATACGTGGCGGGGAGGCAACTACGGCAGCATGCGATGATCGACTGCCACAGCTTTCCCGGTCACTACGAAAAACGTCTTGAAACACGCATAGGGTCAGCGCTCTCGTGCCCTCTGCGTTTGCTGCGAACTCTTGCCGAGCTTAGATGCCCAGGCAGAGGTATTTGATTTCCAGGTAATCCTCGATCCCGTACTTGGAGCCTTCACGGCCCAGGCCCGAAGCCTTGATGCCGCCGAACGGCGCCACTTCGTTGGAGATCAACCCGGTGTTGACGCCGACCATGCCGTATTCCAGGGCTTCGGCCACACGGAACACACGGCCCAGGTCGCGGGCATAGAAGTAGGACGCGAGGCCGAACTCGGTGTCGTTGGACATCGCGATCACTTCGGCTTCGTCTTTGAAGCGGAACAGCGGTGCCAATGGGCCGAAGGTTTCTTCCTTGGCCACGGCAGCGTCTTTCGGCACATTGACCAGGATGGTCGGCTCAAAGAAGTTGCCATCGATGACCTTACCGCCGGCCAACAGGGTGGCGCCTTTGCTCAGGGCATCAGCGATGTGCTCCTGCACCTTGGCCACGGCTTTTTCGTCGATCAGCGGGCCAGTGGTGGTGCCTTCTTCCAGACCGTTGCCGATCTTGAGCTTGGCCACGGCCACCTTGAGTTTTTCGGCGAACGCGTCGTACACCGAATCCTGGATGTACAGGCGGTTGGCGCAGACGCAGGTCTGGCCGTTGTTGCGGTACTTGGAGATGATCGCGCCTTCGACGGCCTTATCCAGGTCGGCGTCGTCGAACACGATAAACGGCGCGTTGCCGCCCAGCTCCAGGGAAACTTTCTTGATGTCCTTGGCGCATTCGGCCATCAACTGGCGACCGATTTCGGTGGAGCCGGTGAACGACAATTTACGCACGATCGGGTTGCTGGTCAGCTCGCTGCCGATATCACCGGCGCTGCCGGAGACCACGCTGAACACGCCTTTCGGAATACCGGCACGCTGCGCCAGCTCAGCCAGGGCGAACGCGGAGAACGGGGTTTGCGACGCAGGCTTGAGCACCATGGTGCAACCGGCGGCCAGGGCCGGGCCGGCTTTACGGGTGATCATCGCGGCCGGGAAGTTCCACGGCGTGATGGCGGCGGTAACGCCGATCGGCTGTTTGATCACGATCAGGCGCTTGTCCGGCTGGTGGCCGGGAATCACATCGCCGTAGACGCGCTTGGCTTCTTCGGCGAACCACTCGATGAAGGACGCAGCGTAGACGATTTCGCCTTTGGCTTCGGCCAGCGGCTTGCCTTGCTCCAGGGTCATCAGGCGAGCCAGGTCGTCCTGGTTCTCGATGATCAGCTCAAACCAGCGACGCAGCTTGTTGGCGCGGTCCTTGGCGGTGAGTGCACGCCAGGCCGGCAGCGCCTTGTCGGCGGCTTCGATGGCGCGGCGGGTTTCCGCAGCGCCCATCTTCGGCACGGTGCCGAGAATTTCGCCCGTGGCCGGGTTGTTGACCTTGATGGTCTGACCGTTGTCCGCATCGACCCAAGCGCCATCGATAAAGGCTTGTTGGCGGAACAACTGGGTATCTTTGAGCTGCATGTCGGCTTTCCTTAACAGCACCGCGCGCACGCGGAGCGAATTAGAGTTGTTGAAAGGCGCCTTGTGGGCTGCCGTCAGGGAAATCAGCCCCAGCACGCACGATTGAGTGAATAGCGCACGGGAGACAGAGCGTTTGAAATCTCAAACGAATCCTAGGATCAATGGGGGTACAGGGCAATAGTCTGTTCGAAAAAAAGAACGAAAACGGCGCATTTGCCGAATTTTTCTGATCAGCGTGTTTCCGCCGGGTTCCAACGTATCGATCACCGACACCCGGCGCAGGGCCTCGGTGGAGCAAATTCCTACTTATAAAGGGCCAAAGACCGGCATGGACGCCCAAGGTCGACATGGGTATGATGTCGCCCGCACAAGCATCCGTAGCTCAGCTGGATAGAGTACTGCCCTCCGAAGGCAGGGGTCGTGGGTTCGAATCCCGCCGGGTGCACCAGACACAAACAAAAAAGCCCCAGGTCTTACGACCCGGGGCTTTTTTGTTGGCGCGGTTTATGGCTTCTGCAACGCCTCCAACCGCGCCGGCAAGTCTTCCTTGGGGAAGCGCGCATGCAGCGCCAGCAGCTTTTCATCCGCCGCCCGGGTTTGCCCGGTCAGGCGCAGGTGCACAATTTCCTGCAACCCTGCTTCCAGCGAAGGCAACGCCGCCGGGGCGCGCTTGCTGAGTTTCGCCGCCGGCGCATCCGCTGACGAGCTGGCGATTTCTGCCTGGGCCGGCGGTGCGACGGCCAATCGGGCCATGGGGGCGGGCGCTGGGGCAGAAAACGCTTGCGGCGCCGGGCGCGCAGCTTCCTGGTGGGGAGCGGAGAAGGTCGCGGGGGAGATCTCCGGTTGCGGCACCGGGGAGCGCATCACCACGCCGATCATCAACGCGACACCGGCAACTGTGGCAAATGCCATCTGCCAGCGCGGTTGTTGGCAGGCTTGCAGCCAGCGTTGCCAGAGGCTCGGCTGCGGCGCCGGGGCTTCGCGGCGGGCGGCGTTGAGGATGAAGGCGTCGAGGGACGCGGGCGGTTCGCCCATGCTGTGTTGACGAAAATGCTGGATCAGCTCGTCGTCAGGCGTGTGTCGGGAATCGGTCATGCGGGTATCTCCTCGGCCAGCAGGCGGCGCAGTTTCTGCTGGGCGTAACGCAGGCGGCTTTTTACGGTTTCCAGCGGGGCGCCGGTGAGCGCGGCGATTTGCGGCACTTCCAGGTCGCCGTGCAGGCGCAGCAGGAAGACTTCGCGCTGGTCTTCGGGCAAGTCTTGCAATGCGGCGTCGAGGCGCGCCTGGTCGCGGCTCAGGCTCAGTTGCTGCTCTGGGCCGGCGCTGTCGTCGGCCTGGGCGTGCAGTTGCTCGTCGTAGCTGTCGTGCAACGGGTTGTGAATGCCGTGCTTGCGCCAGTAATCGATCAGGCGGTTGCGGGCAATCTGGAAAAGCCACGTACGAAAACTTGCTCGCCCCTGTGGTTGCGTGCTGCTGCGGATCAGGCTGAGCCAGGTCTCCTGGTAGATTTCCTCGGCCAGTTCGACCTTGTTGCTCAGGGACACCAGGAACCGGTACAGCCCTTGGCGATGCCGCGCATACAAGGCTTCGAACGCGGCACCGTCACCCGTTCGGTAGCGGGCGAGCAGCGATTCGTCGCTGGGTGATTCATCTGGAACAGCCATGTAGGTCGCGAACTCCTTTTGAGACGTTAAAACCGTTCAGGTGTGGGAGCCGGGCTTGCCCGCGATAGCGGTGGGTCAGGCAACATCGGCGATACTGACCGGCCGCTATCGCAGGCAAGCCAGCTCCCACAGTGGATCGTTGTTTTGTTCGAGATTAGCGTTTGAGGCTCTGTGCCACTTCCACCAGTTGCACAAATTCGTTGCGCAGCCCGAACGGGTCATCGCCGCGGGCCGAGCGCGCCAGTGCGGCGGTGTCCTGCAAACTCATGCTGCCAGTGTAGCGGCCATCACTCTTGAGCTGTTGGGCGAAGGCCGCCACGGCCGCTGAGAAGCGCAGGTCATCACTGGCCGGGGTCGCCTGGTGACTGATTGGCTGCTCAATCAGTTGGCTATCACCGCCCGCCGCCGGTTTGTAGCGCACGCGCAGCATCGCCAGCTCCGTAGATGGGTTTTCAGCCGCAGGTGCGGCGGCGTACCGCAAGGGGTCCAGCCAGCCCCGCTGCCCCTTCGGCACAATTTCGTACAGCGCGGTCACCGTATGCCCTGCGCTAATCTCACCGGCATCGACTTTGTCGTTATTGAAATCTTCACGCTTCAGGGCGCGGTTTTCGTAGCCGAGCAGCCGGTATTCGCTGACCTGGGCCGGGTTGAATTCCACCTGCAGCTTCACGTCCCGCGCTACCACCGCCAGGGTCGAGCCGAGTTGGTCCACCAGCACCTTGCGCGCTTCGCGCAGGTTGTCGATATAGGCATAGTTGCCGTCGCCCGCGTCAGCCAGTTGCTCCATCAGGTGTTCGTTGTAGTTATCCACCCCAAAGCCCAGGGTGGTCAGGGAGACTCCGCTTTTGCGCTGGTTCACGGCCATTTGCTTGAGGCTGTCGAAGTCGCTGATGCCCACGTTGAAATCACCGTCGGTGGCCAGCAGGATGCGGTTGATACCTTTGTCGATAAAGCCTTCGCGGGCCATCTGGTAGGCCAGTTCAATACCGGATGCACCCGCCGTGGAGCCACCGGCGGTGAGTTGGTCGATGGCGTTACGGATTCTGGTTTTTTCGCGGCCGGACGTGGGCTTGAGCACCACCCGCGACTCACCGGCATACACCACCAGCGACACACGGTCCTGATCGCGCAACTGCTCCACCAGTAATTTCAGGGTGCTTTTCACCAGCGGCAAGCCCTCGCGGCGGTCCATGGAGCCGGACACATCTACCAGGAACACCAGGTTGGCCGGCGCCAGGTCGGCCACGGCGCGGTCCGAGGCTTTGATGCCGATGCGCAGCAACCGGGTATGCGGGTTCCACGGCGTGGCGGCGAGTTCGGTGGTTACGCCAAAGGGCGAGCCGTCGGTAGGCAAGGCGTAGCTGTAGGGGAAGTAGTTGAGCATTTCCTCAAGTCGCACAGCACCTTCGGGCGGCAGACTGCCTTGGTTGAGGAAGCGTCTTACGTTGGCATAACTGCCAGTGTCCACATCGACACTGAAGGTGGATACCGGCGTTTCAGCCACGCGATGCACCGGGTTATCCGGCAGGTTTGCGTATTGTTCACGCGGCTCGCTGCGGTATGGCATCGCCATCGAGTCCTGCATGACGCGCCGTAACGCCATCGGGGCCGGAAGTGGTTTTTTCAGCGTGCCTTGCACAGGCTCGCTAAGCAGTTCCGCGACCGGTGAAGCCTGTTCCGGCTTGGCCGCATCGCGGGACGAGGACAACCCACAACCGGCCAGCGCAAGAAGCAAGGTCACGGCAAAACCGTGGGCCGTAGGGTGTAAATGAGGACGGGGCATTGGCTTAACCTCGGGAATGAATAATCCGCTCACAAGGTCAGACGAAAGGCTTCAGGGGTTCGGGTTAATACCCGAAAAATGATGTATGGAAAAACCCGGATGCTGTTTATCGAGCATTGACGGGGGGCAGGCAGAAAATTAAACATCTCGTAAGAAAAACAGACGCCTGTTACCCCTGAAATGAAGACTCACTCCGACACAGATAGACCTTTGGAAACTGCTCCCGACATTGGCAGCTTTGCACTTCGCAACAGTGAGTATGCGGACCCAGCCATGGAAGGAAAAAGCAAATCTCCAGTAGGGCTTATGACAATGAGAATAAATTCTGGACCCCCTTTCTATCCCCTCCTCCCGGCGGCCAGCCAACTGATTCAGGGCTCCTCTCCATTAAGAAAAATCTTCCGGCCCTTTATTCAACCCCGCACTCAGCATCGCTATGTGCAGTCGCCTAAACAGCCGAACATACAGCGCAATAGTCGGTGGGACGCCTCTGCCTCAAGCCCTCGCAACGCACTTGGGGATAACTATGATGCCACTCGGCGCACGGACGACCCGTATATAAACAGAGCCAACCGACAGTCCTTTGATAAACAACGGACCCTTGAGCAACTCACTCGGCACACACCGACATGGCAGGACTCGAACAGAAACAACAAAACCGAGATTTCCTACCACTTCCTCAATAATGGGTGGGGCATCGGGTTCAACGAACACCAGAAAAGAGAAGCCCGGCGCTCCATCCAGTCCTGGGGGGATGTGGCCAATCTGGACTTCACTGAAGGCGGCCCCCGCGCAGAAGGACGGTTGACTTTCCGCATATCCAATAACGTCAGCGTTGCCGACGGCGCCTACCCTTACAGCACCTACGAAGGCAGTGTCGGCGGTGATACCCGCTACAACCCAGCATTTGTGACACGCAAAGACCTGACCCACGAAATCGGTCACGCCCTCGGCCTGAGTCACCCGGGGGATTACGACGGTCATCCAGACGATACGAAACGAGTCTATGCCCAAGACTCCAAAGCCCATTCCGTCATGAGCTATTACAACACCCAAAGCAGTGGCAAAAATGCCAATGACGATCCCACGGCCCCACTGATGGATGACATCAGTGCCATTCAACACAAGTACGGCGCGAATTATAAAACCCGTCGGGAAAACAACACCTATGGTTTCAACTCCAACACCGAGCGGGATTACTACTCACTTAACAGCCACCGCGATATGGCCTCCTTTTGTATATGGGACGCCGCCGGCAACGACACACTGGACGTGTCGGGTTACCACCAAAACCAAGTCGTCAACCTGCGGGCCGGTTCGTTTTCCGATGTGGGGGGCTATCAAGGCAACGTTTCTATCGCCCGCAACTGCGTCATCGAAAATGCCATTGCCGGCTCGGGCAATGATGTGCTGATCGGTAACCAAGCCGATAACCGGCTCACTGGTGGGGGCGGCGGTGACCGCATGCGTGGGGGTGGGGGCGCGAATACTTTTGTGTATAACCACGCCAGCGACTCCTCGCCTGGCAACCCCGATGAAATCATGGACTTCACCAGCGGTACCGACACAATCGATGTGTCGCAGGCGTTGAGAAATGCAGGTCTGTCAGCTCTTTCGTTTGTCAGTAACTGGAGCGGCAAAGCCGGCGAGGCAATCCTCAGCTATAACGAGAAAACCGGTACGGGCTCCGTATCCATCGATACGACGGGGGATGGTAAAGCCAACCTGCTGATCAAGACCCATGGGCAAGTCAAACCCGAGGATGTCATCCACGCCCGTAACGCCACGCCGGCACCGCGGGTAAAACGCACAACGCCACGCGTCGATACACCTGGGACAAGACCTGCGTTCATCTTCACCAAGGCCAGCGAATCAAGCATGGCCAATTCCCGGATGTTGACGGATTTCGTCAGCGGTGAAGACAAGATTGATCTGCGGGGCGTGCAGGAAGAAGCCAATACGCGCTTCACGCTCGTAAAGGCATTTACCGGGCGCATTGGCGACACCGTGGTGACGTTTAACACGCACACCCAACGCTACTTTATCGCCGTGGACCTGACCGGCAACCGCAGAACGGACTTCCTGGTGAGAAGTACGCAACGGATCAGGCCGGGGGATGTTATTGCGGGTTAATGGCCACCGAAGCCTTTGCTGGCCTGGGAAGGCCAGCAAAGTATTCTTTCGGCTCAGTCCGTACCGTACTTCGGATTACGCGGGCCATACAGAATCCCGGCGCGTTGCCCCGGTGACAGCAGGCGTGCGCTGGTGATGCCGGCAATCGGGTGCGCCGCATCGGTGGAGCTGTTGATCACTTGCTTGACCGCCGCCGTGATCAGCATGCCGATCAGGCCGCCGCTGTTGTTGTTGCCTTCCTCGCTGGAAGCACGCGCCGAGCCGGTCCACAGGGTGGTGCCGGTGCGCAGGTCCACCAGTTTGGCCGAGGCCGTCACGGCGGTGTCGCTGGAGATCAGCATGTACTTGGTGCCGTACTCGCTGACGGTGATGTACAGCGCCGCATCCGCGCCGAAGATGTCATGCAGCTTGGTCGCTGGCACCGCCTGGATATCGTTGGCGGTGGTCAGGCCGTTCTGGCGGAACGTTTCGTCCACCAGCGCAATCGGCAGCACGTAGTAGCCGGCTTCGGCCAACGGGTACGTCACCTGGGAAACCAGGCTGTAGGACGCCTGCACTTCCGGCGACTCATTGAGCGGCGGCAATACCAGGATCGACTTGGGCCGCGCCTGTTTATATGCCGTGTAGTCAATGGTCTTGGGGGCTGCGCAACCGCCGAGCAAAGCCAGGGCCAGCAAGGCGCCAGTGAGTTTCAACAGGCTCATTTGGTGGCGACTCCGGTCTTGGCGTTTTTCAGCAGAAAGTCCATGTACGACGCGGACTCAGGGAACAGGGCCTTCTCGGTGCGGAACTCCTGCACCATCTGGTCATCCTTGCCCATGCTCAGGTACAGCATGCCCAGGTGCGCGTGGTAACCCGGCGGCGCCTTGCGGCCACTGGCGTTGATCTTTTGCAGATCGCGCTCCAGTGCCTCCACCTGCGCCTCCTTGGGCTCGCCCTTGAAGTACTCGTAAACCTGCGGCTGGTAGCTTTCCCATTGATACAGGGGCTGGGGCGCCGTTTGGCACCCGGCGACCGCCGCGACTGCTGTCAGCATCAACGCCAACTTAACTGCCTTGCTCATCCGTGTACTGCTCCTTGAAGTGTTGCTGATCAGTTGCGCGGGTTCCAGGCGCCGGCGTTGATGCCGTCGACGAGGCGGTTGATGGCTTCGCGCATGGCCAGGTCCAGGACCTTGCCATTGAGGGTGGAGTCGTAGCTGGCGGTGCCGCCGAAACCAACCACTTCGCGGTTGGACAGCGCGTATTCACCGGCGCCCTGGGTGGAATACACCACTTCGGAGGTGCTGATGTTGACGATATTCAACGCGACTTTGGCGTAGGCCACTTGGGTCTTGCCACGGCCTAGAATGCCGAACAGCTGACGGTCGCCGGTTTCCTTGCGGCCGAACTCGGTCACATCACCGGTCACCACGTAGTCAGCGCCCTTGAGCTTTTGCGCGGTGCCTTTGATCGCGGCTTCCTGGGAGATTTCGCCCATGTTGTCGCGGTCCAGCACGCTGAAGCGGTTGGTCTGCTGCAGGTGGGTGATCAGGATGGTCTTGGCCTGGCCACCGAGGCGGTCAACGCCGTCGGAGAAGATGCCGCGCATGTAGCTGGAGCGGTTATCGAACTTGCCCACGGCAATCGGCACGCGCACGCCGGAATAGGCGACGTTGGCGCTGGCGACTTGTTCCACCGGCAGGGCGCGGTTGCTCTCCGTGGCGCAACCGGCCACGGTCAACAGCGCTGCGGCGGCAATGCCCGACAGCAGGATTTTGGACAGTGTTTTCACAGGGTGCTCCTAAGTGGTGAAAATCCAGGGTGATCGCGTCGACACGCCCCCTCAAGGCTGAGGGTGTCGAGGCTATGGGTAACGGTCTTGGGAATCATGACCAGCGCCGCAGTAGAGAGTTATGCGGCTTGGAGGCACCGCCCGCGATGGGGCAGGCGGCGAGGACTACGGCAAACGCACGCATGTCTGAATTCATCCCTGAAAAGTATCGAGCTTTAAACAATCGCGGCATTTTACGGAGTTGAAAGGCGTTCTCAAGCTGTTTTGCCGCTTAAATAGTGTCGTTTTAATGGCACTGCCACCCGAGAGCGCGGCGAATGTTTCTAAGGCATTGTCCGGAAAACGAAAACCATCAACCCGCCCTGCTCATACATTGATAACAATCGTCTTGGCCAACATATCGCCCAGGCGACGGCGCAGGCCAAACAACGCAAAAAGACCGTCCAGCACGCTGAACAGCGGCTTCGGCAGGTTGCGCAGGAAAGACTGGAACAGCGTGCAATTGGTGGGGTACGGGTAACCCACTACCGCCATGCGGCACACGCGCTTGCCCAGGCTCTGGCCATTGGGCAAGGCATCGCAAAACAGCAGGTAACCGAACGCCAACAGGGTCAGCACGTAGCCGACGCCTTGTAAAAACATCATGCCGGCGGCCGAGTAGAAATACAGCGAGACATAGCCCAGCATGCTCTTCAAAAACAGCAGACAAAACACCACGCCCATGTCGATGAGGTAGCCGAGCAGCCGTTTGCCAGGGCTGGCCAGGTTGTAGCTGTCGGTGGTTGATACTGAAGTGTTCATAACGTCCTTATCCGCAGAGTAAGCCATCAGCCGTGGGTTCTTCCGTTGTCATAAATGTCCGCAAGGCTGCGCACGCTGGTCAGGTTGCCGGTCTGGATCACGATGGTCTTGGCGAACATATCGCCCAGGCGTGTCCTCGACTCCATGAATATCCAGACCCAGTCGATGACCACCAGCGCCCCGGCGTTGCGGGTGAACGCCTGGGAAATGCTGCAGCCTTTGCGGGTCTTGCGGTCGACCGCGGCAATGCTCAACAAGCGCTTGCCCAGGCTTTGGCCGTTGGGCAGCGCATCGGCCAGCAGGAAGTAGGCAAACGCTGCAAAAAATGCCGAGAGAAAGCTGGCCTTGGGCGTTACCGCAGGCACATAAGCCGACAGCGCGCCGGCGCTGAACTTGACGATGAAAAAGATCAGCACCGCGACGGCGCAGTCGATAAGGCGTGCGGCCAGGCGACGGCCGATACTGGCCAGGATGGTCGGGCGGGCGGCGGTATTCTGTGCATCCATTCGGTATCGCTCCAGCTTCAAGAAAGTATCAAGGGAAAGTCGTGCCGATCCGCGCCCAGTCTTTGGAGAACCAGATACCGGTCACCTTGCCCACCACATCTTCAACCGCGACCTGCCCCATGAAGCGGCTGTCATTGCTGTTGTAGCGGTTGTCGCCCAGCAGGTAGACGTGCCCCGGCTCAACCTTGACCGGCGCAAGCGTCAGCGACTCCGGGCCTTTTACCCGGTCGGCCGGTGCATGAAACAGCCCGAGGTTTTCGCCGTTGCGGATCAGCTCGCCGTTGACGATTTCCAGGGTGTCACCGCCCACACCCGCCACGCGTTTGACCGCTTCGGTGCCATTCCAGCGGTACACCACGATATCCCCCACCTTGGGCGGCCCTGCCTGCAGGTTCGTAATGATGTAGTCACCAATGGGCAGCGTCGGAGCCATCGAGCCCGATGGGATCAAATAGTTTTTGAACCCCAGCAACGGCACGCGAAATACGTCGACCACCAACACCGCAATCAGCAAGACGCCGACGTAAAGGGCATGGAAACGCTTGCGCGGCACATTGGGCGGGCCACTGTAGCGACGCGCCAACACCGCCGACACGATGGCTGAAGCAAGTTTGACCGTGACCGCGAAGCCTACGAGCACATACAGCCCGACAGGGGTAGTGGCCAGCCCCAGCGCCCCCATCAGCACGACCCCGGCGAATAACACCACGGCGACCCGGATACCCCACTTGATACGGCCGACGTACACCAGGCCCCAGCCGGGCACCAGGCAGGACATCAGGAAGGCCTGCAGGGAAAATTTTACCGGTTTCATTGATCGTCCTTGAGGGGATAAAGGCCAGTGGCAGAGCACCTGACCTGACGCGAATTTGCCGCAGAGTTTGCCTAAGATGCTTCACCTAAGTCCAAGGAAAAGCCGCACAAGGTCGAGGAATTCGTAAGCGCTCCATGAACCCCACATTCAAAGCCGCCACCTGATCCCGATGCTGTGCTCCCGATTCTTTTCCGGAGCCCGCACCTCATGATGCGTCCCGACGCCAAAGTCGAAAAAGTTTATTTGTACCCCAAACCTGTGGATTTCCGAAAATCCATCGACGGCCTCGCCGCTCTGGTCGAACTGGACATCAAGGTCGCGGTGTTTGATCCGGTGCTTTTCGTGTTCCTCAACAAGCCTCGAAACCGAGTGAAGATTTTATATTGGGAACGCAACGGCTTTTGCCTTTGGCTAAAGCGCCTGGAATCCGAGCGCTTCAAAACATCGCCGGATTGTTCGGATGAAGCCATCGTGCTGACGGTTCAAGAACTCAACTGGTTATTGGACGGTTTTGATTTGTGGCGCAACCGTCCGCATCAAGTTTTGACGCCTCGATTCGTCGCCTGATTCGGTATAATCCAGGGCATGATTTCCATGCCCAAAGACCTTCCTGACGACCCTGTTCTGCTCAAGCAACTGCTTGAGCAGATGCTGAGTGAGCGCGAGTCGGATAAGGGCAAGATCGTTCATCTCGAGGAGGAAAACGCGCTGTTGCGTCAGCGCCTTTTCGGGCGCAAGTCAGAGCAGACGGCCGATCCCGCGGCCCCGCAAATGGCCTTGTTCAACGAAGCTGAAAGCGTGGCCGAGTCTGTCGACGAAACGGTGGAAGAAGAGGTCGTAGCTCCGACCAAACATCGCGGTAAACGCAAGCCTCTGCCCGCCGATCTTCCGCGCATCGAAGTCATCCACGAACTGCCCGAGCACGAGCTGACCTGCGCCTGCGGTTGCCGTAAACACAGCATTGGCGAGGAAATCAGCGAGCAGCTCGAGATTGTGCCGATGCAAATCCGCGTGATCAAACATGTCCGCAAGATCTACGGTTGTCGCGATTGCGAAACCGCACCAGTTACAGCGGACAAGCCCGCTCAACTGATTGAAAAAAGCATGGCTAGCCCAAGTGTCCTGGCGATGCTGCTGACGACCAAATACGTCGACGGCTTACCGCTTCACCGCTTCGAAAAAGTGCTGGGCCGCCACGGTATCGATATCCCACGTCAGACGCTGGCTCGATGGGTTATCCAGTGCGGTGAACACTTGCAGCCGTTGCTGAATTTGATGCGCGACCGGCTACTGGAAAGCCGTGTCATCCACTGTGACGAAACGCGTGTGCAAGTGCTGAAAGAACCTGATCGAGAACCGAGCAGCCAGTCCTGGATGTGGGTTCAAACCGGCGGGCCGCCTGATAAGCCGGTCATTCTTTTTGACTACTCGACCAGCCGGGCGCAGGAGGTTCCGTCGCGCCTGCTCCAAGGTTATCGCGGCTATCTGATGACCGATGATTACGCTGGTTATAACGCCTTGGGCGCGCAATCCGGTGTCGAACGTTTAGGCTGTTGGGCACACGCTCGACGCAAGTTCGTCGAGGCGCAAAAGGTGCAGCCGAAAGGTAAAGTCGGGCGTGCCGATATCGCCCTAAATCTGATCAACAAGCTGTACGGTATCGAGCGAGATTTAAAAGAAGTCGGCGATGAACATCGCCACGAAAGCCGACAGCAAAACAGCCTGCCGGTGTTGGCGCAGTTGCAAACATGGCTGGAGAAAACCCAGCCACAAGTGACGGCGCAAAATGCACTGGGCAAAGCCATCAGCTACCTGGCCAGCAACTGGATCAAGTTGGTGCGCTACACCGAAGCCGGTTACTTGCCGATCGACAACAATACGGCAGAGCGTGCGATCAGGCCCTTCGTGATCGGGCGCAAGAACTGGCTGTTCAGCGACACGCCCAAAGGCGCGATGGCCAGCGCTCAACTTTACAGTTTGGTAGAGACAGCTAAAGCCAACGGCCAAGAGCCCTATGCGTGGCTGCGCCACGCACTTGAGCGCCTGCCACAAGCCTCGAGCGTAGAAGACTTCGAGGCCTTGCTGCCGTGGAACTGCGCGCCGCAAACCCCAAGATAGCCATAGATCCCACCTTTAAAATGTGGGGGTCATGGAGCGCTTAAGATCAGTTGCCCAAGAGCCAGCAGAAATTTGTTGCGCAGATGCTCGATGCCCTGATCGTTCAGGCCACGATTAAAGCGAGCAGCGAAGGAAGGGAGGTTTTGCAGTAGGCAGATAAAACAACACCGGCACGATGCCGGTGTCAGATCGAGTATGATTCGATATAAATCTATTACCCGTTATAAAAATTTAGCTGTCAATATTTAATCTAATCTGGGCACCGTCCGGCAGCTCTTTAATTTGACTGGCTATATCTGCTCTAAATCTCATTCCCTCTACAGCATCAGCCAAGTACAAATTATCCAGCACAAACTCACCACCCAGTACGAACGGCACCTTAGGTAACAAACGCTTCCCGGCAGCGAGCTGACCGTTCTGCTTTTGCCATTGATGCGCCAACGGATAGCCCGTAAGTACCTCATAATCACTGAGGAGAATTTGCGCCCAGCTTTCAATATCATCAGCCAAGTATTCTAACGAGCCTGTTTCGGGGTCAAAGGTATAGACCTTGCTATCTTTAATGCAGAACTGCCCACCAAAAACATCTTCAGCAAAAAAAAGACAACCATCGGCCAGGCCTTTGTAGCCACTGCGCCACAGAGCACTCTCGTTCCAATCACCAATGCCAATTTCGTTCTGACTAGAGTGTGTTGGAAATACATGCAAAGCACTTTCTAAAGCATAAAAACCATTACGCTGACACAGCATTCCCAAAAGTTGATCAGCTAAAGTGCCTGCCAATCTACGCGATTGCCCTAACATTTCCGGTTCATGCTCGCTCAAAGATGAACTTGCGTTCGATAACAATTTATCCAAACTAGCCATATTCTAATCCACCACGTCTATTCGAACCTTCGCTCCGTTTGGCAACCCTCTACATTGAGCACCAATACAAGCACCAGCCCCACGATTGTCGCTAGGGTTGATATGTCTTACAGAGGCCCCTTGACCACCTTCTTGGAACATTGCAGGTGGGTACTCATCACGATCAAGACCTGGTTTGGTTTCAATACCGCGCAAAGATTCACGCCTATTTGATGCCGTATTCGCGCGATCTATGATCAGGGTGTCAGGCTTACCCGCGTCAATAGCGTCTTCGATGTGTTGTGCTGACTCAGGAAAGCGGCTTTTGCTGCCTGTTACAACCTTTTCAACATCACTCCCAGCGGCACCTGTCGCTTTTGCACCAAAGGCAAACTGAAATTATGCCAATTAAATACTCTAACCCATCCATCTCACTCCAAAATCAACTAACTGAGCTTGAAGCTCTGCCTCATGCTCGAACCAGTAGTCAAACCCTTCAGCATCACTTCTCTTCAAGTAAAGATAATACCCGCCAGTGTCGCCATCACGATCGTCAGTAACAACAATTTCCCAGCCAGAATATTCGCCAGTGACAACAATGCCCTTACGAGCTATAGACATATCGATATCCTAGTCCGCATAGGGAACATCATTGTTAGAAATATATTTACCAGTCACAGGATCCTTAACTCCAAAATGAACATGCGGAACTCCTGGGGCATGTGCTCCTGATATAGATCCTGAGTCGATACGGAACTCCTTGGTGCCATCAGCGCTGTGAAACACCCTAGAGCCGGGCTTACCGATTTCCCTGTACTCGGGAGCGAGATATTTTTGCCCTGCCGATAGAGCCTCATCGGTTGTGAGCGTCATAGAGCTCTTGAAATTTTTCTTACCCGATAGAGTTTCATTGATAACTTGATCTACACGCTGCCCAGCACCTGCTTCGAGTTGAGTCTGTTTTTCAGCATTAACAAAGGTTTTCCAGTTTTCAGTAGGACCAGCTAGTGGAGCGCGTGGAGTAGCTGTCGCTTTTGCACCTAACCCTGCGTTCTACTTGCACCTTTTTTGTTCTAAACATTTAACACCGATGAACCTACATCACCAGAGCTTAAAAACTCTTGAAAACAGGAAATAACGACCCCTATATCTCTTGTAATTAAACTCGCCTGATAGCAATCACCCAGGACATCAATCAGTTTTGTTCCAGCCGACGTATTATTAAGGGTACGCACAACGTGCACCCCATCATCCAGATATTGATTTAACATCAGAAGATAATTTCCAGAATCGGCATAAAGATTGATTTCGTAAGGCCCAGCTTCAGGTACAGGGGTAATAGACAATGAAGTGACGCCATCGAATTTACTATATTCATATATAATGGATTTAACATCTTCCATAGTCGGCTGATGAACAAGAGGGGTTTGCAATCTACCGTGTTCAGGACTAAGCGTATACCCTCCAAGCATCATCTATTTTTCTCCTTTATGGACTTCATACCTGACGCCCAGTAATAGTTTTTCGGAAGTCCTGTTTTATCATCTATAGCTCTTACGGTTAAAGATTTCAACTCAGCCTTTTCTGCGGCAGCGGCTAGGTCACCTTTGCAGAATCCGCATACATCCTTTCCTGCGACTGTCATGGATATGTCCGCTCCGGCGGTTTTACCAGAGCCATATGCTTGCTGAATCACACCAATTTCAGCGTGGGCATCTTTCATATTTCCGTTTGGATAAAGCTTGCCAGGATTCGTAGCGGCTTTATCTGCAATTCTATCCGTGATCAGCGAAGGTATTTTTGGGTCCGCTTCATTGAGCGGACGAAGCATGCTTGTTGCATTCGCATTCTTGGACGCAGCGTCTTTTGGACCTACAAGTAATCTAGCCAGTCACCGGACTTAACATTCTGTCTCTTCTTAAGGAAATCCTCGTACCGAACTTTATTTTTTTCAACATCACCCTCAATATCTATAGAAATAAAACCACGCCCTCTCTCCTCTACAGATAAAGCTGTTGGCTTAATCTTCATCGGCGAAAGCTCTATCAAGACCCCTGAAACCTTAGATTTATGAAATATAAAGCTCTTTCCTCCGGCCAAGGGAAGGATTTCATCCATCACAGAAAACATTATTTCAGGGTTAGAAATCTCAATTTTTTCACCATCTTCATAACTTTCTGAATAGTTCTCTGGTATGAGGAAAAGCTTATAATCGATAATAACCAGCCAGCCCTCTAGCTCAACAATATCGCCGATATTCATTATCACTTCCCTATCACAATGGCATTAACGCCTGTTGACATTGCGCCATCTAACAACCCTTGCTGAACACCTCTTGGCCCGACATACGGGTCTCGTGTCATATAGTAACTTACGCCATCAACAGACTTAACACTATCAACAATAATGAAGTGTTTTCCTTGGCCAGCGGGAACCTGAACGATAACACTCGCTCCTTCTTGCAGTGCTTTGTTTAACTGCCCAGGTACCATTGTAGTGTTTATAGTATTTTTAACTCCCGCCTTAGATATCACATCTGATAATTCCAGAGTGTTAACGCCGGTCGGCCTGACCCCGTTTACAAAGCTTCCAATTGCATTGTCAAGGCTAATAGCCGCACCCGTTTTGTCAGTAATTGTCATTGCTGCGCAGGCTGGTCCGCATACAGGGGCGTCACCTTGTAAAACAACCGAGCCCTTTGGTTCATATGGGATCGTTTTAGGCGCAACAGCAATACCGCCTGCGCCATCAACAGCAGCACCTGCTGTCGCTTTTGGACCAGAGGATAACCCTTTTAATCCGTACCCTCCAGCCATCGCCACCGTGATGGCATGCATCGTCATGACAAAGTCATACTGCTGCTCAACTTCCGCCCGCGTCTTTTCAGAGCGGCTCGCGAGGTCCGTTATTACGATGTCGCGCAGAATGCTGTCGTCGTCTAAACCGCGTAATGCAGCCTCGGCATTTTTAGCATCTACCGGGTAAAGTTCTTTATAAAGCAGGCGGGCAGAGACGGGGCCGTCGTATTGCGCAAGAACCTTACGTGCAGGCTCGATCAGACTACCGCATGCCGTACTAGATAAATTCCCGGCGGTACAGGCTCCACGAATCGCTTCATCTCGATCTTTATCGATAGCGTTTATATACGCGAGTTCATCTTTTTCTTGGTCAGTGATGGTGCCCAGCATTTGCTTGCGTGAAAGCACAAACTTTCGGGTAGCTTCCGGCACGCTGAGATAATTGTTTTCAACCGCATTCTTCCCAACCTGCGCGGCGGCCACCGCATTCAGCGCGTCCTTGCCCACCACCGATCCGGAGAGCCCAGCCGCCAACGTCGAGAGACTGGAGATCGTCTGCTTTTGCTCTTGAGTCAAATGTTCGTTACTGACATCGCCATACAGCTTCTCTTTGATCAGCTGTGCGGTTTTCTCCGCCACCACGGCCCCGGCCGCCCCTGCCAGCGCGGAGTTACCACCGGCCCGCGCCAGCACCGCACCCAACACGGCATGAGCCATCAAGTTGGCATTCGGGTCACCCTCGGTGAACTTTTTGACCGTCTGCGCCATATACGGCGCTGCCGCCCCCGCCAAAGCACCCCCTACGCTGCCACCCATCGCCGCTTGCACCACAGCAGTCGCAGCCTGGCTGGCCTTCTGGAAGCTGCTGCCGACGCCATAATCCTGCTGGGCTTGCTGGCTGATCTGCAGCTGTGTCGGGTCGGGGTTACCGTCCTCGATCAGCTTCTGCCGTGTGGCTTTGCTGACGTCGCTGTTGGGGTCGTTGGCCGCCCTGATCCGGGCGTCAGCGATGGCATCGCCAATGCCCTTGGTCAACTCCATCGAGCTTTTGACCAGGTCCATGCGCTCCTGCATGGCTTTCTCATCAGGCTTGTCGAGGTGCTGGTTGGCATTGGCGGTATCGCGGTTCAAGCCGACCAGGTCGTTGGCCCCTTCGGCATTGCGCACCACGATCGTGCCTTCGCTGACGGCACTGCGTGTGTGGCTGTGGTCCGAGTCGTTGAGCGCCAGGCCATACAAGGCACCTGGCTTGAGTGCGCCGACGCCGCCGCTGTAGGAGCCGGAGACGCCTACACTCGCCGATTTGCTCTCGATCTCGCTTTTGTTCTTGATGTCGCTGACCAGCAGCCGATCGGTGAGCAGCAGGTTTCTGTCGGCCGTGGCCTCACTGGCAATCACCGCGCCTTGCAAGGTGGTGTTCTTGGCCACGTCGATGGTGTAGCCGCCCTTGCCGGCGAAGAAGCCGCTCTGGTCGGCGACCGCCTGGTAATCGCTGTTCGTCTTCGACGCCGCCAGGTTTGCCGACGCGGTAACGGTGGAGCCCAGGCAGAACGGTGGAATACAGATGCTCGCACCAAAGCCCGCACTGTCCTGCTTGCTCTTGGACGTGTCGGTGTCCTGGCGTGAGAGGATGTTGAGGTTGCCACCAATATCGGCATCGATCCGCTCGGCACGTACCTGGGCCCCTGCCAGGGTGGTGTCCTGGCCGCTGCGCAGTACCAGCGAGCCGGTGTCCAGGGTGGTATTGACCTGGGTTACCGAGCTGCCCGAGCCGAGGTTCTTGGCGATTTGCGCGCCAAGGTCGAGGGTGAAACCGGTTTGCTCGCCGACGTTGAAACTCACGCCGATGGCGGTTCGGTTGCGCGAGCCGTCATTTTTGCGGTCAGTGGTGTTCTGCGCGCTTTGCAGCAGGATGTTGTTTTTCGCCGAGAGCAGGGTATTGCCGGCTTTCAACGAACTGCCGGTGATCAGCAGATCGCCCGCTGTGCCCGGCGCGTCACCCGCCGCGACAATCGACAGGTTTTCACCCGCATTGAGGCTGCTCTGGTGGGCGGTCTGCGCCGCGTACTCGCTGCTGCTTTTGGTGCGGGTGTTGGCCAGCTCGGTGCCGATCTTGATCAGCGAACCATTACCGGCGGAGCGGCCGGCGTTGTCTTTATCGTCGCTGCTTTTCGACGCAAGATCGCCCAGTTGATTATTGAGGTTGTAGGTCGCCAATGCGGCCTGGGCGACCTTCACTGCCTTCAGGCGCGGGTCATCAGCATTACGGAGTGCTTCGGATGCGTCGCGAATGCTGTTGGCGGTATCGACCACGGAGCCCGCGACCACACGGCCTACCGCCAGGCTTTTGGAACTGTCCTTGCTGGTCTGGCTGGCGGTTTCCATACCGGCCGTGATGCTGACGTTGGCACCACTCAACTGCATGTTTTTGGTGCTGACCAGATCACTGGCAACCACCGCCAGCTCACGCCCCGCCGTCAGCGACACATTGCCCTCGCTCGAACCAATAGTGCTGCCGGTCAGGGTCATTTCATTGGCTGTGCCGTTGTGTTTGGAGCTGTTGATGTACAGCTTCTGGTTGCCGGTCATGTCATCCAGACCGAGCTTGTTGCCGGTCAACACCCCGGTCAGGTCGCGATTTTTTCCTTGTGCATGTCGGTGCGGGCGAAGGTGTTCTGCGCCGCGTCGATGGTCAGGTCGCGACCGGCCTGTACGGCAAGGTCGCCAGTGCTGACCAGGGAAGAACCGGTGACGGTGGCATCACGTTTGGCCGCGACGGTCACGGTTTCGCCGGAGACCATGCTGCCCATGGCGGTGGTGCGTTTTTCGTCGACTTTGTCCTGAACCTTGCTCGACTTGAGGCCACCCCAGCTGCTTTTGCTCTCTTTGCGCTCATGGCGCGCACTGTCGGAATTGCTCACGGCCAGGATGCTGATGTCCTGCCCGGCGACCAATTGCGTGGCGCCTTTTTCGGCGGTCACCGCGCTGCCGGCCAGCAGCAGGTTTTCACCGGCCACCACGGTGCTGTGAGTGCCGGCGCTGACCAGGCTGCCGACGTTGTTGACCGCGTCGGTTTCATCGAGGCGGAATTTCTTGCCTTGGGAGGTTTTCTTGGTCTTGCTGTAGAAGCTGTAGTCCTGGCCTTCAGCGGCTTTGAGGCTGAGGTTTTTACCGGACACCAGATAGGCTTCGTTGCCCGCATTCACCTGGCTGGCCACCAATTGCAGGTCTTGCCCGGCGCTCAGGGTGGCGTCGCCGCCGGCCTTGATCACGCTGGACACTTGCTGCACGTGGTCTTCGATGCTTTTGATTTTTTCGAGTTGTACGTCGAATGCTGCTCGTTGGCTGCCGCGATGGCGTTAAGGTCGCGGGTGGCAATCAGGTTGACGTCGCGCTTGGCCTCCACCTGGCTGCCCCCGGCGCTGATGTCGCGCCCGGCGACCACATGCAGGTCGCGGCCGGCTTCCACCACAGAGCCGTGCTGAACAATGTTCTTGTAGTTGGATTGGTTGCCGATCGCCCCGCTGTCCAGGGTTTGCGCGGCGTTGATATTCACGTCACCCGCGGCTTTGACGGTGGTATCGGTACCGCTCTTGAGCACGCCACCGACGCTGTTGAAATTGCCACCGGCTTGCAGGATCAACGCGTTGGCCGACTCGACGCGCGCGGCGCTGTCGATGAAGTTGCTGCGTTCGGTGCGGTAGGCGCTGGCGCTTTCATGGGTGGTGACCGTGCGCTCGTTGAGCAGGTCGGCACCGGCGGCCAGGTTGACCTCGCTGCCGGCAATCACGCCGCCGGCACGGTTGCTCAGGTTGTTGCCGGCGAGCAGGTCGAGGCGCCCGCCCGCTTCCATCAAACCGCTGTTGGCGAGGTTGCCGCCGACGTTCGCCAACAGGCTACCGCTGGCGCGCAACGTACCGGCGTTGTTGAGGTTGCTGCCGCTGATCAAGCTGACGTCACTGCCGGAAATCAACGCGCCATTGGGTGCCAGGCGGTTGCTCGCCTGGGCCAGGTACAGCACCGGCACCAGCACTTGTTGCCCGGCGACAGTGGTGTTTTCCAGCCACACGATGTCGTGGGTCAGGGCCGCGACCTGTTCGGCGGTAAGGCTGACGCCTACCGACAGGTTGAGGGCGCTTTTGCTGCCGATGGCGTTGTCCATCAGGTGCTTGAACAGGTCGGCGTCGCTGGTCTGGCCATCGATAAAACGCTGGCCGGTGCGGGCGAGGACGGCTTGCTGGATCAGGCGCTGTTCGTAAAAACCGTCACCAAGGCGACGCTGCGCAGTGTCGGGGTCATAACCGAGCTTGGTCAGCATGTAATCCGAGCCCAGGAACTGACGCATGTTGGTGAACAGCGGGTTGGTTTCAATCAGGTATTTATGCGGGCTGGTGGCGAACTGGCTGGTGGGCAGGCCGTTCACGCCGTTGCCGACGTTGAGGTGGAACAGGCCATTCTCCCCGGTGGGCAAGTCGAAGCCCGGCAAGCCCAATGGGTTGACCTGTTGCTGGGCGACGTCCGGCGGCAGTTGCGGGTTGAGGCTGACTTCAGTCGAGTAGCCCGGCGCATGGGTATTCGCACCGCTGCCGACGTAGGTATAGCCAGGGCGCACCACGCGGTTATCGATACCGTCCTGAGCCTGCACGTCCACGGCGCCACCGGCCTGGATCACGGCGGAGTAGCTCTGGTCGGACTTCGCCAGCTCGGTGGTCTTGCGCAGGTCGATCTGCTCCTTTTGCATGGTGCCGATAAACGTGGCCAGGGCCCCTTGGAGGCCGCCGAGGTTGTTGGCGTTGTACTGCGCGCCGCCGAGGGAATATTGCGCGGTGAAGTTCGCGGCGTAGGTGTACCAGCCCTGCGGCTTGCGCTCGCGCTCGGAGGTAAATACACGGTCGTATTGGGTGTCGTGGGTCACCAGGCCGACGTTGCTCAGTTGGTTGACGCGCACCGTCATCGCGCCACCGGCAGCGATGCTACTGCTGCTGTTGAGCAGCTCGCCGCCGCTCAGCTGCATATTGCCGCCCGAAGTGATGCTGGACGCCGCGGTGGCGTTGCTGACGATAAAGTGATCACGCTCGGTGATCTGGAACGGTCGATTCTGCTTGCCGCCGTCGCAGTCGCCACCGGTCACGCCTTCGATACAGGCGATGGGAGTGATGGAAGCGCTGTAGATGCCGGACTCGGTGGTGAGCACGGTGCGGATATTGTCGATCGTGCTGGCCGCCAGGATCAGGTTGCGCTCACTCTCGATAGTGCCCGAGCTGTTGATAATGCTGGTGGCCAGCCCGCCCTGGCCGTCGCGGTCGACGCGCAAGTTGCCCATGGCATAGAGGTTGGCGCCGAGGTTTTTCAGGCGGTCGACCTTCAGGTTCATGTCGCCGCCGCTGAAGATCAGCCCGTGGTCATTCAGCAGGTTGCCCACCGCCAGATCGAGGTTGCCTTGGCTGGCGAGCGTGCCGCCCACGGTCCAGTCCTGGCCGTTGCCGACCAGGCTGCGGGTGCCCAGCAACTGGCCGGTGGCGGTCTGTTGCAGGTTGCCGATGTTGAGCGTCAGGCGCCCGGCCTGGATCGCGGTGCTGTTGGTCCAGTGGTCTTTTTCCAGGGTCAGGTCGCCCTGGGTCACCAGGCTGCCGCCAACGTCATCCAGGCTGATACCGCTGAGGTCGAGCAGGCCGGTGCCCACGTGCAGCACCTTGCCGCCCGCGTTCTGGAAGGTGGTGGCGGCGAGGCTCAACTGGTCGTTGGCGGTCTCCAGGCTACCGCTGTTGTTCAGCAGGCCACCGATGGCATAGCGGGTTTTACCGGCGCTGCCCAGGGCGCGCATTTGCCCGCTGTTATCCAGGCTGGCGCTGACCACGTCCAGGGTCGTGGCGCTTTCGATCAAGCCACGGTTGACCAGTGCGCCAGGCAGGCTGACCTCAATCTGGTTACCGGCGATCTCGCCGCCGTTATCCACATTGCCGCCCTGCAGACGCACACGATCACGGGCGAACAGGTTGCCGCTGCCGTTGTTGAAATCGCCGGCGTCGATCAGCGCATCACCGGCTTTGGCAAAGATGCGCCCACCGCTGTTTTCCAGGGTGCCGGCCGTGATAGTCAGGCCGGCCCTCTCACTGTGGATCAGGCCATTGCCGCCGTTTTGCAGCAGGCCGGTGGTGGTGATGCCCAGGCCATCGTTGGCGGCCAGGGTGCCGTTGTTGCGGTTGTCGACGCTGTTGGCGAATACGCTCAGCACGCTCTGGCTGGCGAGCTTGCCGCCCTGGTTGTCGATACGGTCGGCGCGCTGCACCAGCAGCGGCCCGGCACTCGCCAGCTTGCCGTTGCGGTTGATCAGGTCGCCGAGCAGATCCAGGGTGATCGAGCCGCCACCGGTGAGGTTGCCGCTGCTGTTGTTCAGGGTGTTGCCGTGCAGGGTGAAGGCGCCGGTGCTGTCGATGATGCCGCCCTGGCGGTTGTCCAGCAGGCCGCTGACATTGAGGGTTTGCGCGCCGTCGCTGAGCAACTGGCCTTTGTTGCGGTTGTCGAGGCTTGCGGCGGTGACATTCAGCGCCTGTTTCGCACTCAAGGCACCGCCCTGGTTGTCCAGGCTTTGCGCGGCGGTCGCGGTGAGGGTGCGATTGGCGATCACGTTGCCGGTATTGGTGATGTGCTGGCTGTCGAGCGTAACGTCGCCCCCGGCATTGCGGGTGTTGTCGGCGTTGACCCCGGCTTCGATGATGCCGCTGTTGGTCAGTTGGCCGTTGCTCGCCAGGGTGATGCTGTCGCGGGCGGCGAGGCTTTTGCGGTTTTTCAGCTCGCCCTTGGTGTTGACCTTGAGGGCGGTGCCCGCGTAGACCGGACCATGGGCGTCCAGGCTCGCCGCCTTGATATCCACCGCACCACTGGCGGCCGCCTGGGCCATGCTCAGATGGCCGTTGGCGTCGAGCTGGATATCGCCGCCACTGGCCGCCAACGTACCGTCGAGCTTCACGCCCACACCGGCTTCGGTGCCCACCAGCTTGATCGCACCGGCGTACATGCCGCCCAGGGCCGACGAGTCGATGGCCAGTTCGGGTTTTTCACTGCCATCGTCGGCGCGCGCGGTGGTTTTCAGGGTTTGTGCATCGACGTCATTGCGCCCGGCGATCACCGTGAGCTGGCGTGCGTTGATTTGCGCGTTGATCTTGGCCGAACGGGTAATGATCTCGAAATGGTCGACGTTACTCGCGTTCAAACCCTGGCCGTCGATGGTCACTGCACCGCCATCGACCTGGTAGTGGTCCAGGCGGCCGACTTGATCGATTACCGGTTTACCGGTGGTCAGGGTGACGTTAGGCGTGTTGATAAAACCACAGCCGTTGCAGCTGACGCCGTAAGGGTTGGCGACAATCACTTTGGCCGATTTGCCCGCCACTTCGGTGTAGCCGCGCAACTGGCTGGGGCTGCCGCCGTTGACTTCGTTGAGGATGACATTCGCGGCGCCGCCCTTGAGGTTCGGGTTGCCGACGATGATCCCGCCCAACTGCGTGCTTTGCATTGCGCCGTTGACGTTGTTGAGGATCACGCCGTTGGGGCCGACGTTGTAGTCCTTGAACTGGTTGTGGGACAGGCCGCTGCCATTGGGCGTGGCAATGTTCACCACCGGCACGCCGTTGCCTGCCTGACCGAGCGTGGTGCCCGGGGCGCTCACCACGATACCCTCGGCCTGCGCTAGCAGCGGCTGCCAGAACAGCGCGTTGGCCAGGATCAAGGCCAGGCCGCGTTGGCTCAGGGTTTTCAGGGCAGTAACGGGGCGAACGTCCATATTCAGAATCTCAAGGCAGCGGGCGTTGAATTACAGGAAGAAATCCAGGCGGAAATAGACCGGCGCTTCGCGCTCGGTCACCACACCAGGGCGCTCCAGGGAGTGGGCAAAGGTCACGCTGGTGCTGACGTATTTGCCTCGGGCGAACAACTCGACGGAATTACTCGACACCCGGCCGTGCTGGTCGTCGTTGTAGCGATCGTTGCGAATCACACCTTGGTCGTAGCCGACGCTGGCGCCGTATTCGAGCAAGGCCGGGCGCATCCAGTCGAGGCTGACCGGCCGCGCCCAGCGCACTTCGTTACGCCAGTAGCCGCCGCTGTCGCCATTGAGTTGCTGATCCTTGAAGCCACGCACCGAGTAAGCGCCCCCGAGGCTCATGCGTTGCGGCGCGAACAGCACGTCTTCACTGCGCTGCCCGGTGGCCAGGCTGGAAAAACTCAACGACTCGCCCCACAGCGTAAAAGGCTGCAGATAGCTCAGGGTGGCGGTGTATTTGCGATAGTGCGGGGTCGGGGGTGAGGTTGCCCTGGGGGTCGCGTGTCTGCTGATTGCTCTGCGCGTCAAAGGCCCCTATGCCGTTTTGCATGCCCGCCTCCAGGTTGACGAAGGCACTGCCGATGCGCCGCCCGTGGGTGAAGCCGACCTGTAATTCGCTGAGGCGGTTGCTGCTGTCCAGACGTGCGCCGAGCAGGTAGTTGTTGGTGCGCAGGTGCGTCAGGCCGACGTTGACCGAGGTCTTGCTCACGTCGTCGCGATGGATCACGCGCTCGGCACGCAGCTGGTGGTTCTGGCTGTCGCCGTTCTGCTTGAACTTGAACCCCTGGAGCACGCCGAACGTGCTGTACTCGCTCTCGCTGTAGGAGTAACTGAAATTCCACCAGCCCCACGGCAGGTTGTAATAGAACATGCTGTTTTTCGAGGTTTTCTGGTGGTCGCTGACCGCATCATGACCACCGCGCAGCACCAGTTGGTCGGCCAGGCCCAAGGGGCTGTCCCACTCCAGGCCCGCGCCCCATTGCTGTTCGCCGGTGCTTTTCTGCCCGTCGTTATTGCGCGACAGGCTCGCGCGCCAGGGCTTTTGCGGCTGGTTTTTCACCACCACTTCGCTGCCGCCCACTTCGCTGCCGGGGGTCAGTACCATTTGCGCCTGCTTGGAGGGCAAGCGGCTGAGTTGATCCACCAGTTGCTCGACTTCACGCAGGTCAAGCGCCTCGCCGACCTTGCCGGGAAAGGCCATGGCCAGCTCGCGGTCGGTCACACTGCTGCCCTCGGCACTCTTCAAGGCTTCGAGTTTGCCTTCCACCACCAGCACCTGCAGGTGGCCACTGGAGAGGTCCTGCTGCGGCAGGTAGGCGCGGCTGGTGACCCGGCCCTTGGCGATGTAATAGTCGGTGATGACCTTGAGCAGTTCATTGAGCTGCGCAACCCCCAGACACTGGCCGATATAGGGCTTGAGCAGCCGCGTGCGGTCGGCGGCGGACAGGCTGTCGGCGCCTTTGAGCTCGATGTCTTTGATAGGGAAGCAGCGGGTGTCCGCCGGCAAGGCCGGGGCCTCGGGCGTGGTGGCTTTGCCGGGCAGGTCCTGGAGTTCTTCCAGGCGCCGGCGTTGCTCTTCGAGAAGGCGATTCTGACGGTCGCGGATCAGGTCCTGATCCCCAGGCGTAGGGGCAGCCATAGCACTGTTCAGGCTCAAATAAGCGAGCAGGAAAGTGCATAGAAAATACCGAGTCCGTGGCGATAACAAAGACATGTTCGATCCGTCGACAATCAAGGGGCGGCAAACTAACATCGAACTAGCACCAACCCAAGAAACTGGATTAGTTGCACATCCGCACTCATTAATCTCGCAACCAATTGATTAATAACAATTAAAAATTATCAAAAAGAAACAAGGCTTGTGTCTGGAAGTATTATTCCGACAAGCGGTAACTGTTTTGATAGCGATTCGTCGGAGAACTTAAAGTTGCCACTAGTTGGCCATCAAGTTCTTACCGAGATAAGTTAGTACCGAAAAAAGCAGAAAAGTTCGCGGGGGTTTTGTGAGTTGGATCCCATTTATGCGCATTGAGCCAGTTGTGACGCCCGCTTGTCGTGGCGAGCGGGCTTGTTGTGGCGAGCGGGCTTGCCCGCGTTGGGCTGCGAAGCAGCCCCAATACCGCCATCGCGTTTCTAGCCGGAACCGGGTAGCAGGTTTCAGGGCCGCTTCGCGCCCCAACGCGGGCAAGCCCGCTCGCCACAAGAGTCCCGTGCGCCGTGAACTTCAGCTCACATCTTTATCCCGGTCCTGGCCAGGCACCAGGGTCAACCCCGGCTTTTCCACATCACGCGAGACATGGGATTTCACTTGCGACACGCCGCCCTCCTCGTCGTTGTGGATCACCAGCACCCCAGGACGGCGCAACTGCTCCAGGTCGCCCTCGCCCAGGCTGAAGCTCTCGCTCAGGTTCTTGTCGGTAAGGGCCTTGGCCTCGGCGCGGCGCTGGGCGAACTGGCGGCCTCGGCGTTGCTGGTAGCGTGCCCAGCTGATCAGGATCACGGCGTTGAACAAGGCAATCCACAGGTAGATTTGCAGGGTGTTGAGCGCCGCAAAAATCGGCGCTTCAATACGTGGACCACCGTGGGTTTCCAGCATCGAGTTAATCCCGCGAGCCAGCAGCCAGATCAACCCGGCCCAGGCCATCAGGGTCAACAGCACATCGATGATCCACATCACGGAACGCTGGCGGGTTCTGACCAGTTTCATGGTCACGCCTCCTCTTCAACAGGTTTGATACCGCGATCCGGGCTGACCCAGCGCGCACGCTTCTGGTGCTGGTTGAACAGCACCTTGGGGAAACTGACCAGGGTGGTGAACAGGCTGACCAGCCAGAACACCATCGGGTACCACACGGTCCAGAACAGCGTCTTCCACAGGTCTTTCTCGTAACGGCGGTCGATCAGG
This sequence comes from Pseudomonas poae, assembly GCA_028869255.1. Lineage (NCBI taxonomy): Bacteria > Pseudomonadati > Pseudomonadota > Gammaproteobacteria > Pseudomonadales > Pseudomonadaceae > Pseudomonas > Pseudomonas poae. The sequence goes on from CP110972.1 coordinate 5,654,503, forward strand.
ATGCTCACGGCAAACTGCAGCAGGCACACCATCGCCAGCACCAGCCCGGTAAACGCCGGCGGCATCAGCGAGTCGACTGCAATCGCCTGTGGCAGCGGGATAAATTTGCCCACGCCCCAGAAGATCACCGACAGCAGAAAGGTAAAGGCCCAACCGGTAGACAGGCAGTATTCGAACAGCAGCGGCCACAGGTAACGATGGCGCCATTGCCAGATGCCACGGATGTTTTTGAACAGCACCTCGGCGCCACCCTGGGCCCAACGCAGGCGCTGCTTCCAGAGGCCGCCAACGGTTTCCGGCATCAGGATCCAGCACAGAGCGCGGGGCTCGTAGAAGATGCTCCAGTGGTCGAGCTGCAGCTTCCAACTGACATCGATGTCCTCGGTGATCATGTCGGTGCTCCAGTAGTCGATGCGGTCCAGCGCTTTCTTGCGAAACGCCACCACCACACCCGACACCGTGAAGATCCGCCCGAACACCCGTTGCGTGCGCTTGATCAAGCCAATGATCGAAGAGAACTCACCCACTTGCACCCGGCCGATCAAGGTCGAGCGAGTGCGAATGCGCGGGTTGCCGGTGACGGCGCCGAGGCGCGGGTTATCGAGCATCGGCGCCACCATGTAGGCCGCAGCGTTTTTGTCGAGTAACGCATCGCCGTCGATGCACACCAGGTATTCGCTGCGCGCAGCCACGGCGCCCATGCGCAGGGCCACCGCCTTGCCCTGGTTCTGTGCCAGGTGCAACACGCGCAGACGTGGGTGCTCCAGCGCCAGGGCATCGAGGACCGCCGCGGTGTTATCGGAGGAGCCGTCATTCACGGCGATCACTTCGATGTTCGGGTACAGCTGGTCCAGCGCCGCGTGGATCGTATCGGCGGCGTTATCCCCTTCGTTGTAGCAAGGGATGAGGATCGAGATCAGCGGGGCGCCGGCCAGGGTCGGCGCCGGGGTGTCCTCTTCCCACGGCCAGTGGCGCTCCCAGTGCAGCCAGAAGTACAGGCCGCCTGCGATCCACAACGCCGACATGAACAGCGGGTAGAAAAACACAAAGTCCATCAGGAACTGCCCGGTGACCAGGAAGATCAGGCCCAGGGGCACGCCTAATACCAATGCCAGCACGAATAAAGCCAGGATTCTATCGAACATGGTCAAGGGTTCCATTGGTTGGAAAGGGCCGGACGCACAGTCTTCAGGTCCGGGGAGTTTTCCAGGAAGTTGTCCGGGTAATAGCCAAAACTCGTGACACCCTGGCGTTTGAGCACACCCATCCATTCAGCCATCTGCCTGGCGTCGATATCCGGCGCGGCCTGGGTGCGCCAGTCCTTGGCCTGCAGTTCGAATACGGTGCGCTGCAGCGCACCCGGGCGAGCCTTGACCGTGGCGACCAACTTTTCCAGCCAGGCGTTGGAGGTCTTGTACTCCTGGCCTTCCATCAACGGCATGGCCATGGGCGCGGTCCAGTCGTAGGTCTGGAGGAAGTCATCGAGGTTCTGCGCGAACCAGGCTTCGCTGCCCGGGTTGAGCATCGGCTCGGCGAAGATATTGCGTGCGGTGCGCACCTGCGGCCCACCGATAGCGCGGACCTTGGCGGTCAGCTCCTGGGTGAAGTCGATCAGGTAGCGGCTCTTGAAGCGCGTCCAGCGCTGCATCACTGCCGGGTCGGCGCGCAGGGCCGCAATGCTGTCGGGCAGGCCGTTGGCGGCGTAGGCCTTGAGCGCGGCGGGGCTGGCGTCTTCGAAGTCCGACAGCACGGCATCGTCGTGGTAGAGCACGCCGTCGATGGCATTGTTGCGCGCCAGGTCTTCATAGATCTCACCGATGATCTTGCGCACCTGCGGGTCGAACGGCGACAGGCGTTTGTATTGGTCGGGATCGAGGCCCACCTTGCCGGTTTCCGGGTCCCAGCGGGTCACGCGGGGCAGCTTGGAGTCGAGCGCGAAACTGAGCACCGGCATCCAGGCATACACCGCGGCGTGGGCCCGGGTGTGCAACTGCCAGGAGACGCGGTTGAACAGGTCGGCGCGCACCGGCAAGTGCCGGTTGGGGAAGTAGAGTTCATGCACCAGGCCGTCGCCCTTGGGGTCGGCGAAGGCTTGCAGGAACACGGTACCCGCGCCCATGTCCACCACGCGCTGCACCAGTAAGTCGAGATTGCGCGCTTGCTGGGCCGGGTCCGGGTCGTAGACGTTGTCCAGGTCCACATGCAGCACCCGCAGCGGCGCCGGGGTTTGCACCGCGACGATGCTATTGGCGAAATGCTCGCCGTCCGGGTCGGAGGCCACCAGGAAGCGTGGGCTGTTCATCAATTCACTGGAGCTGTCGAGGCCGTCCTCCAGGGTCAGGGCCATCTGGTAGCCGTGCTCGCCGATGATCGCCAGCGAGGTGCCCTTGGCGGCGCCATACGGCCATACCCATACGCGGGGTTTCTTGCCGGTCACGTTTTGGATCTTGTTGGAAATCGCCGTGACGTCAGCGCGCATCCGCGCCTGGAACTGGGCCTCGGTTTCATAGCGGCCCGTGGCCGGGTCATAGCGCAGCGAGGTGGCGGCCGGCTCCAGATTGCCCTGGGGGTTGGCCAGGATCCCGGTGTGGCTGGCATCGGTGTGCGCGGCGATTTCCACCAGGCCCGATTGCGACACTTCGCGGATCTGCTGCCACGTGAGGAACTCACCGCGTGGCCGAGGTAAACCGGCGAAGTCCACCGGTTTGTTCAGTGGCGTGTCGATCCAGTAGCCCACCGGCGCCAGCAAGGCCGGCCAATGATAGGCACGCAGAATCGGCATCACCCGGGTGTAGAAGCTGGAATAGCCGTCATCGAAGCTCAGCATGATGGCTTTGGGCGGCAACGCCGGCCCACCGTTGCGGGCCGCCAGGATCTGGTCGACGCTGACCGCCTGGTAGCCGTTCTCGCGCAGCCAGGCCAACTGCTCGATCAAACGCTCGGTGCGCACCGCCACCACCGCCTGGTCGGGGTCGCGATCCTCGACATCGTGGTAGGCAATGCCCAGGAAGTGGTTTTTCGGCCACGGCGCTTCATTGGCCGGGGTCGGCCGCTCGGCGGGTGGAGTAAATGGCGCGGGTTGCTGGGCGCAGGCACTGGCCAGCATTACGCCCAGGATCAACAGGCAACGGCTGAGGACGGTCATGGTCAGGCTCTTCTAGAAACGGTAAGTGAGGTCGACGAGCAGGCGCAGATCGCGTTCGCGATCACCGTCGTAAGGTCGGCTGATCAGGCTCAGGTTGGCGCCGGCGTCCAGTACATCGTTCCAGCGAAAACGTTGGCCGTAGCCCACCAGACCGATGCCACCGGTGGAATAATCGCGCTGGCTATACGTACCCGCACCGACCTGGAACTGCTGACTCCACTGGGTCTCGTAGCGGTGATAGAGCACATGGTTGATGTTGAGGACCGGCAACACGGTGAAGTCCGACTTCGGGTTGAAGTAGACCGTGTCTTCCTTGCTGTTGCGGCTGGCGCCGACTTCCAGGCCCAGGTCCACTTGCACCTTCGACGAGCTGTAAAGTCCCTCGCGCCCGCTGAGCAAGGCTTCGAAGCGGTCGTTGCCATCGCTGAAATGGGACGGGCTGAGGGTCAGCTTCCACTCGCGACTTTCGTTGGCACGCCAGCGGATGAAACCGCTGCCGCCGTTGGCCGTGACCCCGTCATTCAACGCCCGCAGTGGCGTGGTGGACAGGAGGTAGCCAAGGCTGCCGCCGTATTGCCAGTTGTCGTTGATGTCGCGGGCAATCGACACGGCGGCGCCCTGTTTCGAGCCGTCGCCGTAGGAGTGGTTGGACACCTCGGCTTCAATCGTCATATCGCGGGTGCGCCGCTCTACGCCGACCACCTGCCAACGGTGCTGGCCGGTGCCCTCTTCGAAATCGGCGCGGGCATAGCCGGCACCGGCGAACAGGCGCCAGTCTTCGTCGATGGGCGGCGTGTAGAGGCGGCTTTCAATGCCCCAGTCACGGCTACCAGCGACAGCACCCGCATCGCCGTTGTTACCACCGCCGAAGCTTTTACCGGTGTAAGCCTCGACCCGCAGCTCGGCCATGTCATGCACATCGCGCAGGCGACTGAGGCGCTGCACCTGGCGGTTGTCCGGGTTGCGTGCGACCACGTCATCGGTCAGCACGTCGAGCTGGCGCCATTCCTGCAGGTCCATCGCGGTATAGGCCTGGCTCACTTCCAGGCCGATATCGCGCGGGGCCTGGGCTTCGGTTTCCTTGAGAATGCCTTCGGCGCGCCGTGGCAAATCGCGGGCGCGGTACATGTCGGCCTGGGCCAGGCGCAAGCCGACATTGCCTGGGGCTTTGGCCACCAGCGCTTCCAGGCCGGCCTCGCTGCCTGGCAGGTCGCCGCCGAAGACGCCGGCCTGGGCTGACAGTTGCTGCGCGTCCATCCAGGCATCGCTGGGGTTGCCGATGGGCAAGCCCTTGAGTTCTACCCGTGGGCTTTGGCTTTTGGCCAGGTTGTTGGCGACCTCACGCGCTTCGTCGGCTTTGTCGCTTTCCTGCAAGGCATAGAACAACGCCGTGGTGTCTTCAACCCGATCATCACGTTCGGCGTCGGGGGCACTCAGCACCTGGCGGTACAACGGTTCGGCTTTTTCCGGCTGGCGTTGGTCGAGGTAGGACGCCGCCACCCAGCGCACGGCGTAGGTGGGCAACTGCACACCTTCGGCCTTGAGGGTTTCATACTCGCGGATCACGTCAGCGGTGCGCGCCCGAGCCTTGAGTGCGCCCAGGCGGTCGATGCGCCAGGTCAGCACGTCGTCATGGGCCGTGGCGTCCGGGGTCCAACGGGCGAGGAGTTGATCGTAGCCCTGCAAGGCCCGATCAGCGATGACATAGCGTTCTTTCTCGGAGCGCGTGGCGAACTCGGCCATGCGTACGCGCTCGGCGGCCAGGTCACCTTCCAGGCGACGCTGGGTCACCGGGTCTACAAGCCCCGGGCGCTGGGCCGACAGGCGCAGCGCAGGCTCCGGCAGGCGGGCCTTTTGCAGGGCGACGATGTATTCGCGGGCCACTTCCGGTTTGCTGCCAGCGCGGATAAACGCCTGGTCGAACTCATGCAGCGCGTCGAACTGCAATCCGGCGCGAGTCAGCGCATAGCCCAGCGCCATACGCCGGTTGGGGTCATCGGGCTTGGCGGCCACCAGGGCGCGGGCGCGTTGCACCGCTTCGCTGGCTTTACCGCCGTCAGCCTGCGTGAGGGCCAGGCCCAGTTGCAGGTCGACATTCTGCGGTTCACGCAGCAGCGCCTTGCGATAGACCGCCTCGGCCTGCGCCCACTGCTTCTGGTTGCGATAGGTGCGTGCGACCGTGGCCAGCGCCTGGGCGGTCAGGTTGCGATTCTGCCCCTGGGCCTCATACACCTTCAGCACTTCGGCATCCTGGCCGGCCCAACCGGCGATCACCAGGTGATCGCTGATCTGGCCTGGCGTCTGACGCTCGGCTGGCAATTGGCGCAATTGAGTGAGGGCGGGGGTGAAGTTG